>DASVVO010000048.1:0-88493 GCA_036386515.1 Pyrinomonadaceae bacterium | reverse complement strand
CACTCAACTGCTGGTGCGGTGCGCGGCCTTGAACCGGATGACGCACGAAGGGATGCCCGACAGCTATCAGGTCACGGCGTGAGATAGATTTAGTTGGGGGGTCAGCTTCGCTCATCCTCTTTTATGCAACAAAGTCGATTTGAGATCATAATTTCAAATCTGAGATCATAATTTCAAATTTGGGATCGCAATTTCAAATTTGAGATCATAATTTCAAATCTGAGATCGTGAATAGAAATCAGGGGACGCGGGAAAAAGTTGACGGCGGCGACTCACGAGTTGATGAGTCGTCGCCGTCGCCGCCCGTTGCGCTGAATGGGCGTTAGTAGATGTTGAAGTTGTATTCGATGGTGACGTACTGCGAAACTTTGCGGCCGTCCTTCTCGGCGGGGGTGAAGCCGATCTTTCGGGCGGCCTCAATCGCCTTCTCGGTCAGGCCGTCGGGCAACTTGGTGAGGGGCGTGATGCCGGTGACCTGTCCGGAAGCGGAGAGAACGAGTCGCAGGCGGACGGTGCCGGTCACCTGATTGCGGCGCGCCTCTTCGGTGTAGAGCGGTTCGGGCTTGGCTACGATCTGCGCCTTGCGCGTCACTTCGTTGACCTTGAAGGTGCGCCCGTAGTCTACGCCGCCACCGCCGGGGCCGCCGCCGCCGAGTTTCGGCGCGCCGCCGCCCGTGTTGAAACCTTCGCCCGGCCCGTAGCCCGTGCCGTTGCCTGAGCCGACGCCGCCGCCCGTGCCCTCGCCGATGCCGTTGCCGCTGCCCGAACCGGAAGAGAGTTCGGTGGCTTTAGACTTCGGGTCGCCGTAGTTGATGGCGCGCGTGTCCGTGGGGAAGAGGGTGGGGTCGGCGCGGATGGTCGCGGCCGTCGGGAGCGAGGGGTTCTGAATAAGGGGCGGCTTCGGGTCGGGCGCGAGCACTTGCGGGTCGAGCGTGGCCTGCGGCAGTTTGCCATGCACGGCCGGTTTGTCTTCGAGGCGACCGCCGCCTCCGCCGCCACCCGCCTTCTCCGGTTGCGACTTCGCGCCGCCGCCCGCGCCCTTCGCCATCCCGGCCGCCGCACCCTCGTCAGGCTTCGGCTGCTCCTTCGGAATCTCCGTCACGCGGCCGAGGTAAAGCAAATCTTCGCGCACGCGTTCGGCCAACAAGTCGCCGCGCGTCGTCTGAAAATTATTGAACGCGGCGACCGCGCCGACGAGCGTGACGACGGCGACGAACGCGGCGAGGATGCCGTAAGCCGTATTCTCCTGCCGCAGCGTGCGCCAGGCCATCTGCCCGTAGGCCGCGCTCATGCGTCGCGCGAAACGGAGCGGGTCGCGGCGAAACTCCGCGCGGGTGAGTTCGGCGTCGTGCGCCGTCTCGCTCACCTCGGCGAGCAGGCGCGACCAGAGTCCGCGCTCCTCCAGGATCGTGAGTTGGTATTCGCCGGGGAGGGCGTATTGCGGCGCGAGCGTTCCCGCGGGGCGGTGTAAGTTCATTTCTTTCTCCTTCAACAATTCGCGATACGAATTAAAGACGCGCGCGTCGAGCGACGCGGGCACCGGGGGAGACGGCCAACCGTCAAGCAGGGCTTTCAAATCTTCATCCGGCGCGGGCGACTCACACGTCAGCCCGCCGGGCGCGTCGGGTTCGACGCCGCCGCGGCGCGGCGTCGAAGTATCCCGGTTCGTCTGCTTCTCACTCATCTCTACTTCTCCGACGCTCCGACCAACTCCGCGCGGCGTTCGAGGTGCGGGGCGAGCGCGCGTCGCACGCCCGCGCGAGCGCGCGCCAGGCGCGACTTCACCGTGTTCACTTCCGCCCCCACTACGACGGCGATCTCCTGCAAACTCAAATCTTCAAACTCGAACAAGATCAGCACCTCTCTCTGCAAGGCCGGGAGAGCTTCCACCGCCCCGCGCACCGCCGCCGACAGTTCCGCCGCGAGCATTCGGCTCAAGGGCTGTTCGGCCTCGGGCGCGCTCTGTTCGCCCGTCGCTTCGTCGATCAACGGCTCGCGCGCCGCGCGCCGAAACTGCTTCAAAGAGAGATTGCGCGCGGCGGCGAAGAGATAGGTGCGGAGCGCGACGCCGCGCCGCGCGTCGAAGCGTTCGGGATGTTTGAACAGGCTCAGGAAACAATCGTGCGTGACATCTTCGGCGGCCGATGCGTCGCCGATGAGACGGCAGGCGAAGCGAAACAGCGACACGCGATGGCGCGTGTAGATCGAGAGGAACGCATCCTCGTCGCCCGCGCGTGCGCGTTCGAGTAGAGATTCGTCTGTGTCAGTGTCAGGCAAAACCTGAGGTGCTCGTTTCCGTCGAGAACTTGCCGCCGTTTGTTGTTACCGCGAGCGGCGCGAAAGGATCGGGGCGGTGAGCTTTTTTTTGCGGCGCGCCGGAGATCGAAGCGCGCCGCCGAACGGGACGACGCGGCGAATAACATCTCCGGCTCCGATGTGTCGTCGCTTTGTTGCCGCCGCACTCGCGCGCGGTTGCTTGCCCGCGCCTCACGAAATTTTAATCACAAAAAATATTTTTTCGGATGGCCGCAACAACCATTGTGCGAGAGGCGCGCATCACAGCCGCACAATTGGAGGTGTCCTATGCGCCGTAGATGGCTCTCCCTTCTACCCTGTCTACAGGTGTGTCTCTGCGCCCTCGCAGTCGCATCACTTGTCAACGCAACGCAGACTCTTTCGCTTCGCGTCAACGAAGCGACGACGCGAATCTCGCTCGCCGCCGGCCACAGCAAAATCTCGCTCGCGGTCGAGAACCACACGGGGCACGCCTCGCCCGCGCACATCAAGCTCGAACTGCTCGACCCGCACGACCGGGTCGTCGCGCGCACGCAGCGACGGGAGACTTTGAAGCCCGGCGCAAACGTCGTCGCGGCCTTCCTGCCCATCTCGAACCTCACGCGCCCCGGCGAAGACATCAAGCATCTTCTCTGGTATCGCCTGCGCTACGAGGTCGCGCCGACAACGACGAACGCCGGGACGACGGCGACGCCGCCGCCGCTCGCCGCGGGCATCATCTCGCTCTCCGAAATCACGCCCGACCTCTTCGAGTTGAACGTGGCGGCGGCGAGCGAGGCGGGCGCGGGACAGCTTTACCGCGTGCGCGTGCGCGCCGAGCACCCGCTCGCATCGCGCCCCGTGGGCGGCGTCGCGGTGACGGCGGAAGTGGTCTTCGATGAAAGCGGCGAAGATGGAGAAAGCGGCGCGCTGAAATTGTCGGGCGTGACGAACCGCGACGGCTACGTCACGCTCGACTTCAAACTTCCGGCGCACATCGAGACGGGCGAGGGCGAGATCAAAGTGACGGCGCGGCTCGGCGATGTCGTGCAGACCGCCTCCGACGACATCAGCCTCAACCAAACGACGCGCATCCTGCTGACGAGCGACAAGCCGCTTTACCAACCCGGTCAGACGCTCCACCTGCGCGCCCTCCTGCTCAACCATGCCACCCGCCGCGCGCTCGCCGATGCCGAGGCCACCCTTGAGATCAAAGACCCCGAAGACACGACCATCTTCACCGCGCCGCTCAAGACCTCGCGCTTCGGCATCGCCGGCGTCGATTGGCCGATCCCGGATAACACGCGGCTCGGCGATTACAGCATCAAGGTCGCGGCCGGCAACGACAGTTCGGAGGAGAGCGTGGCGTGGCAGCGCGTCAAGATCAGTCGCTACGAGTTGCCGAACTTCGCCGTCAGCGCGACGCCGGATCGCGGCTACTACCTGCCGGGCGAGCACGCGCAAGTGGAGGTGCGCGGCGATTACCTGTTCGGCCAGCCGCTCAAGCGCGGGCGCGTGCGCCTCGTGCGCGAGACGGAGCGCGTGTGGAATTACAAGGAGCAGAGGTACGACACGGAGGAGGGCGACAAGTACGAAGGCGAGTTGGCGGCCGACGGAAGTTTCCGCGCGCGCGTCAACCTCGCGCGGGAGCACGCGGAACTGGCCGCCTCGACGTGGCAACGCTTCATCGATCTCGGTTACGCCGCCTACGTCACAGACCCGACCACCAACCGCACCGAGCAACGCCGCTTCTACCTGCGCCTGACGAAAGAGCCGATTCACATCTACGTCTCGCCAGGCAACTATCGACAGGCCGCCGGGCTGCCGCTCGCCTTCTACGTCTCCACCTCCTACGCCGACGGCACGCCCGTCTCGTGTGAGTTGAAACTCACGCCCCCCTCCGAGCGCGGCGCGGTCTTGAAAGTTCCCCGCACGATCAAGACGAACGCTTACGGCGTCGCCAAGGTCGTCGGGACGGGATCGCCGGAAGCCGACGAAGACGACTTGCACGTCGGCTTCACGGCGCGCGACCGGGAAGGGCGCGAGGGGCGGCACGTCGAAGGTTTCTGGTTCACTTCGCAGCCCGTCCTGCGCGTCGAGACGGACAAGACGATTTATCGCGCGGGCGAAGGCATCACGGCGCGCGTCACGTCCAACCGGGCGGAGATGAAGTTGCTGGTTGACGTGGTGAGCAACAACCGCATCGTGGCGACGGAGACGGCGCGGCTGCGCGGCGGGCACGCGCTCATCGAGTTGCCCTATCGCCCCGAGTTTCAAAACCGCGTGACGCTCGTCGCCTATCCGGCGGGCATTACCGAACAACGCAACCACGATGACGCGCGGGGCGCGCGCACGATCATCTACCCGCGCAACCGCGAGTTGAAATTCGACGTGCGGATGAGCCGCGCGAGTTATCAACCGGGCGAGGAGGCGACGGCGGGCGTGCGCGTCCGCAGCGCGGCCGGGCGCAACGTGGAGAGCGCGCTCGGCGTGGTCGTCTTCGACAAGGCCGTCGAGGAACGCGCGCGCACCGAGCAGGACTTCGGCGCGCCTTACGGCTTCTCGAACTATTTTTACCGATTCTGGTATGGCTTCGAATCAATCGGCGGCCTCGGCCTGCGCGACATCGAACAACTCGACGCGTCGCGCCCCCTCCCCGCCGGCCTGGAGACCGTGGCCGACCTCCTCCTCCAACGCGACGACGAAGACTATCGCCCGAACTTTTTCAGTTCCTCCGCCGCGCGCCCCGGCCAGGGATCGATCTACGCGCCGCTCGCCTCGATTCACCTGCAAGCAGCCGTCAACGCCATCAACGCGCGCCACCATCGCGGCGACGCGCACCCGACGGACGAGGCGAGCCTGAGCCGCCTGCTCTCCGCCGCAGGCATCGCGCTCGAAGACTTGCGCGACCCGTGGGGCACGCCCTATCGCCCCGTCTTCTCCATCGAACGCGCCAACGACCTGTTGGCCTTCACGAGCGCGGGCGCGGACAAACGGCACGGCACGGCGGACGATTGGACGGCGCAGCATTTCAGGTGGGAATACTTTCGACCGGCGGGCGAGGCGATCAACCGCGCCCTCTCGGAGCATCACCGGCGCACCGGCGGCTTCATCCGCGACGCCCTCGCGCTCAAGAGCGAACTCGCCCGCACCGGCTTCGACCTCGACGCGCTCCGCGACCGCTGGGGACAGCCCTATGCTTTGAGCTTCGACGTGAGCGGCACGAACTACGTCGTCAACGTCCTCAGCGGCGGCGCGGACGGCCGCATCACGTCAACGCCTGCGAGCTACGGTGCGAACGACGACTTCATCATCTGGATGGCGACGATCGACTACTTCGCCGAGACGCGCGCCCGCATCGACACGGCCATCGCCGCCTATCTCAAAGCGACGGCGCGCTTCCCGCGCGACGAGGCCGCGCTGCAAGACCTGCTCCGGCGCGTCGGACTCGACCCGGCGAATTTGAGAGACCCCTGGGGACATGCCTACTACGCCGCCTTCCGCGTCGAATCGCACTACGCCGACCGCGTCCAGGTCGAGAGCGGCGGCGGGGGTCAGTCAACGGCGCAGAGGAGCACGACGCCCGTCACGCGGCGTTTGGAGTACGTCACGCTCCGCAGCGCGGGCGCGGACGAAAAGACGGGGACGGCGGACGATTTCAACGTCGCGGAGTTTTCCCGCGTCGTCTCCGATCAGTCCGCGCGCGAACGCGAGCCGCAGGCGACGCCCGGCGTCGCCGTCACGTTTTCCGGCGACACCGGCGCGATCGGCGGCACGGTCGTTGACCCACAGGGCGCGGCCGTGCCCGGGGCGACCGTGACGGCGACGCACCAGTCTCACACCGGCCGCGTCTTTGAAACCAGGGCTGACGAGGAAGGCAAGTTCCTGCTCCGCAACTTGCCCCCCGGACTCTACACCGTGCGCGTCGAGGCGTCGGGCTTCTCGCACGCGGTCGTCATGGACGTGCAGGTGTATTCGGCGACGCTCGCCACGGTGAACTTCAACCTCAACCCCGGCACCGTGTCGGAGACGGTCACCGTCACGGCGGATGCCGTCCAACTCAACACTTTGGCGATGTCGGTAAGCGATCTCGCGAAAGGAAAAAATTTCAGTTCGCTCCTGAAGCGTCTGCCGGGCGAGCAGGCGACGCAGAAGCCGCCCATCTCGACGCCGCGCCTGCGCAAAGATTTTCCCGAAACGCTCTACTGGCAACCCGCCGTCCTCACCGACGCGCGCGGGCGCGCCGAACTGCGCTTCAAACTCGCCGACAACATCACCACCTGGAAGATGTCCATCATCGGCTCGACCGAGACGGGCGAACTCGGCACCGTCGAACAGGAGATACGCGCCTTCCAGCCTTTCTTCGTCGAGCACGACCCGCCGCGCGTCCTGACCGAAGGCGACGAGATCAGTCTGCCCGTCGTCCTGCGCAATTATCTCGAACGCGCGCAGACGGTCGCGCTCGACATCAAGCCCGAAGACTGGTTCACGCTGCTCAGCCCGGCGCGCAAACAGGCGAGCGTCGCGGCGGGCGACGCCTCGCGCGAGACGTTCGACTTCCGCGCCGTCTCGTCCGTCAAAGCAGGCATGCAGCGCATCACGGCCATCGGCGGCGACGCGAGCGATCAGATCGAGAAGCCGATCCACGTCCACCCCGACGGCGAAGAGGTGGCCGAAACCACGACGCACATCCTGCGCGAGTCGTCGCGGCTCGAAGTCAGTCTCCCCGCCGAGGCCATCCCGCGCACGGCGCGCGCCGAGTTGAAGATTTACCCGAACCTCATGGCGCACGCCATCGAGGGCGTGGAGGCGATCATGTCGCGTCCTTACGGCTGCGCCGAACAGACGATCTCCTCCACCTATCCGAGCCTGCTCGTCTTGCGCCACTACCAGCGCGCGGCCGGGAGCGGCGGCGGCAGCGCGAGCACTCCGCCCATCGCCGCGAAGGCCGCGCGCTACGTGCGGCAAGGTTACGAACGCCTGCTCTCGTATCGCTCCGATAGCGGCGGCTTCTCCTACTGGGGGCGCGGCGAACCAGACCTCGCGCTCACGGCCTACGCCGTCAGGTTTCTGACGGACGCGCGCGACTTCACCGACGTTGACGAGAGCGCGCTCGCCGCCGCGCGCGAGTGGCTCATCCGGCAGCAGCGCGCCGACGGCAGTTGGGCGGCTTACGCGGGCGACGGAGACGCGAACGGGAACCGGCGAAGCGCGATCCTCACCTCCTATGTCGCGCGCATCCTCGCCATGCAGCGCGCGGCGGCCAAAGCATCGCCCGACGACAAGAGCGGAACTCAAACCGCCGACGCGCTCCGCCGCGCGCTCGCCTATCTCGCGCCGCGCACAGAGGAGATGGACGAGCCTTACCTGATCGCCTCTTACGCGCTCGCCGCGATTGACGGCGGCGAGCCGGCCGTGAAGATCGCGCGCGCCGTCAACCGGCTGCGCGCGCTCGCACACGACGAGGCCGGCGGCTCCTACTGGCAGCTTGAAACCAACACGCCCTTCCACGGCTGGGGCAACGCCGGACGCATCGAAACCACCGCCCTCGCCGTCCAAGCCCTCGCGAAAGCGAAGGGCGAAAGCGACGAGGCGAAAGATGAAGTCGTAAAGTTGAAGGATGAAAAGTTGAAGGATGAAAAGTTGAAGGATGGAGGGAAAGCCGACTCAACTTCCGCCGCAGTTTCCGCCCGAGCGCCTTCGCCCGAACCTGCCGCGCCCGCGTCGGCATCCGCACCCGCCGCGCCCGCGTCCGCAGCTTCCATGCCCGCGTCGAAGAACGTACCGCGCGCTTCCGGCGAGCTTGTCGATCGCGGTCTACTGTTCCTCTTGAAGAACAAGGATCGTTACGGCGTGTGGCTCTCGACGCAGGCGACCGTCAACGTGCTCGACGCGTTGAACGCGCTTTCAATGCTGGGCGCGGCCGGCGCGCCAGGAGACAAAATCGTCGCCGCGTCACAGTCCGCACCGGCGGCGGCGCAGCAGGCGGTCGAAGTCTTCGTCAACGGCCAAAGCGCGGGCGCGCTCACGCTCCCGGCGACGCACGAACCGGCAAACCCCATCTCGCTCGACCTCTCGCGCTTCGTCGCCGTCGGCGCGAACCGCATCGAGGTCAGGCGCGCTTCCGGCGCGGGTTTCGCCGCCACCGCGCAACTCGTCACGACCTATTACCGCCCGTGGGCTGCCGCCGCGGCCGACGGCCTTCATGCGCGCCCGCAGGACTCGCGCGCGCTCAACCTCACCGTCGGCTTCGACCGCACGACGGCGGCCACGGGCGACACCGTCACCTGTCGCGTCGCGGCCGAACGCATCGGGCATCGCGGCTACGGGATGCTGCTCGCCGAAGTCGGCCTGCCGCCGGGCGCGGACGTGGATCGCGCCTCGCTCGAACTCGCCATGAAAGAGTCGGGCTGGGAGTTTAGCCACTACGACGTGCTGCCCGACCGTCTCGTCGTCTATCTCTGGCCGCGCGCCGGGGGCACGAAGTTCGAGTTCACCTTCCGCCCGCGCTTCGGCCTCGCCGCCAAGAGCGCGCCCTCCGTCGTTTACGACTACTACAACCCGGAAGCGCGCGCCGTCGTTGCCCCGACGAAGTTCAACGTCAAAGACCCCGCGCAGCACGCGCGCCCGGCGCAGGCCAAACGGGAATAGAGCGAAGCCGCATCCTGACGCCGCACGCTGACGCCCCGCTGATTTTGGCGGCGCGCACGCGAACTGTTAATCTAGGCCGCAACCGTAAAGAAGGGAGGCTGAACATGCGTCTGACAGAGATGGTCAACTGCGCCGGTTGAGCGGCGAAGCTCGCGCCCGGCGCACTCGCCCAGGTTCTGGGCGGGCTGAACATCCCGAAACATCCCAATCTGCTGGTCGGCATCGAGACGGCGGACGACGCGGGCGTGTATCAGTTGACCGAAGACCTCGCGCTCGTCCAGACCGTGGACTTCTTCACGCCGATCGTGGACGACCCCTACAACTACGGACGCATCAGCGCGCTCAACTCCATCAACGACGTGTGGGCGATGGGCGGCACGCCCATCACCGCGCTCGCCATCACCTGCTTCCCGAAAAAAGGTCTGGACTTCTCGATCCTCGGCGAGATCATGCGCGGCGGCCTCGACGTGTTGACCGCGCACAACGTCGCGCTGCTCGGCGGCCACAGCGTGGACGACCCGCAGATCATGTTCGGCTACGCCGTGACGGGCACGATCCACCCGCGCCGCGTCATCACCAATCGCGGCGCGCGCCCCGGCGACGCCCTGCTCCTGACGAAGCCGCTCGGCACCGGCGTCATCTCCACCGGCATCAAGTTCGGCAAGGCGAGCGCGGAGGTGATGGAGGCGTCGCTGCACACGATGCTGCTGGCGGGGCGCGAGGCGGCGGCTCTCATGCAGGAGTTCGGCGCGCACGCCGCCACCGACGTGACGGGCTTCGCCCTGCTCGGCCACGCGTGGGAGATGGCGCGCGGCAGCGAGGTGACGATCGAGATCGAGGCGGCGAGCGTGCCGCTCATCGCGGGCGCGCTCGACCTCGCGGCGCAGGGTCTGTTGACGAGCGGCGACAAAACGAACCGTCTCTACGTCGGCGACGACATCGAGATCGGCGGCGCGGTGAGTTTGCCCCTCGCCAGTCTCTTCTTCGACCCGCAAACGGCGGGCGGCCTCTTGATCTCCATCGAACCGGCGCGCGCCGATGCGCTCCTCGCGCGCCTGCGCGAAGTGTACCCGGATGCCGCGCGCATCGGTCGCATCAGCGAACGCGGCGCGCATTCCCTCTCGGTCAAGTGACGGACGCACGCTTCGAGACGGGCGCGCCCGCTTACGCCGCCTACCTGGAGACCGTCGAGGGGCGTCTGCGTCTCGACATCGCGTGGGAAAACTTTCTCGCCGCCATCAACGAGGCGCACGCCGCGCCCTCCGCCTCAGACGAACCGGAGACGAGCGCGGGCACAACGAAACGCGACCGCGCCTCCGCGACGAAACGCGAACGCGACGCGGAGGCGAAACACGCCCGCGACGAAGCGCAGGACGGGCGTGATGCCCGACGCGCGCTCGATCTCGGCGGCGGCACGGGCGCGCTCGCCCTGCGCTTCGCCGCGCTCGGCTGGCGCGCGGCAATCGTTGACCCGTCGGCTACGATGCTCGCGCTCGCCGCCGATGCCGCCCGCGCGCAAACGCTCGCCGCGCGCGTCACCTTTCATCAATCCATCGCCGAAAACGCGCACGAACTGTTCGCGCCGCAGACGTTTGACGCGGCCGTCTGTCATAACGTGCTCGAATACGTCTCCGACCCGCGCGCCGTCCTGCGCGCCCTGGCCGCGCTCGTCAAACCGGGCGGCCTCGTCTCGCTCGTCGCGCGCAACCGCGCGGGCGAGGTCATGCGCGCCGCCCTCAAGACTCACGACTTCGACGAGGCGGAACGCGCGCTCGCAACCGAACAGGTCAACGAATCTCTCTACGGCGGCCCGGCCAAACTTTTCGACGCACGGACGCTTTGTGAGTTGGCAACCGGCGCTGAACTGCGCGTGCTCGCCGCGCGCGGCGTGCGCGTCGTGACGGACTACCTGCCCGCCTCGCTCTCCGGCACCCCGGAGGCCTACGCGCGCCTGCTCTCCTTTGAACGGACGCTCGGCGCGCGTCCCGAATTCGCGGCCGTCGCGCGCTACACGCAGATCATCGCGCGCCGTTAGAGCCTCCCGGCGGCAAACGCCGGAAGCGAAGCGTTCATCTCAACAGCCATGCCTGACGAAACACACGAGCGAGTGAACCCGACGCACGACCAGACCGCCGACGCAAAAGTCGATCGCAGGCCGTGGTCGCTCGTCGTCAAAATCTTCATCTGCGCGGCGGCGAGTTTCACGCTGCTCGGCGGCTCGGTCGTCTCGTCGCTCCCACAGCAGATCGTGTGGGGAGTTCGTGATCCGGCCTTCACAGGCATCGACGGGCGGCGCGCCCCGGCCGATTGGCAAACCCCGGCGGCGCAAGCCCCCGCGCGCGACTCCGGCAAACTCGACCGCCCGACGAGCGCGCCTTACACCGGCAGCCTCTCGATCTTCGAGGACGCGAAGCGCGAGGAGAAACTTCAGATCAACCGCGTGATGGACTTGTTGCAGATCAAGGAAGGCTCGCGCGTGGCGGACATCGGCGCGGGTTCGGGTTGGTTCACGGTGCGCGCCGCGCGGCGGGTCGGCGCGAGCGGGGCGGTCTACGCGGTCGAGATCAACCGCGAGTATCTCAAGCACATCGAAGCGCGCGCCGCGCGGGAGCAACTCCCGAACATTCGTCCCGTGCTCGGCCGGGAAGACGACCCGCGCCTGCCCGCGGCGGGCGTTGACGCCGTGCTGCTCCTGAAAACCTACCACGAGATCGCCGAGCCGGTGCGGCTGCTGCGCAACCTGCGCCGCTCGCTCGGCGCGGGCGCGCTCCTCGGCATCATCGACCGCAACGGCGCGGGCGACGACCACGGGCTGGACGAACGGCAAGTGATCGCCGAAGCCGCCCGCGCGGGCTTCACGCTCGTCTCACAACACGACTTCGTGAAGCCCGACGGGATGGACTATTTCCTCATCTTCCGCGCCCGCGATTAGTTTTAGTTAACCGGTTTAATTAACCAGACGGATGACCGGGCGCGCGTCGCGCCGCACCGGCGGGGGTGCGGAGTTGTTGCGCGCTCCTTCTTTGAAGAGGATGCCGCGCGCGACGGCGAGGCGCGCGGGGAGTCGCAGTTCGGGGCGTTGCAGCCGGTCGGCGGCGGCGAGCGCGCGGGCGAAGTCTACGGGCGCGAGCGCGGCCAGCGTCTCGTTGGCTTGCGTGGCGAGCGCGCCCCACAGGTAGCCCTCCTGCCATTTGAGTTCGTCCTCGGTGAAAGCCGCCTGGCCGAAGCCGTCAACGACCGCTGCCGCCGCGACGAGTTCGTTGAGATGCGTGAGGCTCGCCTCGATGATCTCGAAGGCGCGCGGCGAGGCGATGTGCGCGTAGACCTGAGCCAGTTGCAACTGCGTGGAGAACTGCGAATCGCCTTTGGCGCGCCCGCCGATCAGGTTCCACGCCTCGTCGAGAAAACCGGCCGCCGCCGTCGCGTTTCCCTTCCCCGACGTGGTGCGCGCCAGTTGCAACAACATCGTGACGCGTTCGTCCGTTGACTTGGCGCGGGTCAGGAAGGCTTGCGCCTGTTCGATTTTGCCCTCGGAGGCGGCGCGCCAAAACATCTGCTGATCGAGTTCCTTCAACATCTGCTCGCGCTGGCGTCCGCCTTCGATGTGCTGGTTGATGATCTGCCGCGCGCGATCCGGGTTGCCCTCGTTCAAGGCTTTCCACGCGGCCGCGCGGTAAAGTTGCGAACGCGTCTCCGGCGAGGCTTTCGCCGCCGCTTCGATGATCGCATCGGGCGTGGCCGTCTCCGGCACCGGCCGCAACTGGCTCCCGCTGTTCCTGCCTCCCCACTCAAAATCCTCCAGCCGCCGGAGCACGCCGGCCGCCTGCGCCGGAAGGTAGCGTTCGACCTCCGGCGTCAACTGCCGCACCGTCGCAACCAACCCGCCCACGTTCATCGTCCCACGCCGATTGCTCATGCTGCCGAGCGCGGCGTTGACGAGCAGGCTGACGAGATCGCGCCGCGTCGGTTCATCCAACAGGAGGCGGCGCGCATTGGTTTGACCGGCGGCGATGGTCGTCTGGTTGTTGCCGGGGGCGGCGGTCGCGTTCTCCGGGGCGCGCGTCGCGAGCACGAGATAGCCGGCGATGCTGGTCGCCTCGAAGTCAGTGGCGAAGTTGGCGGTGCGCAGTTTCCTGGCGACGTTGGCGGCGAGCCGCGACGCGCCTTCCGGGTCGCGCGTGCGCAGTTGATCGAGCAGCGGTATCAGGTTCGACGAGAGGCCGCGACTCAGAACTTCTTCGGCGAGGCGCAGGGCTTGCTGCGGGTCACGCGCCGCGATCTGCTGCGCGAGTTGCGCCTCCAACATGAGTTCCTGATCGGGCTGGGGGAAGTTTACGCCGGGCTGCACGGGCGGAGGCGGCAGGCGCGTCGCGCGCAGGAATTCGAGCGCGAACTTCGGGTCGCGCTCGGCGATCAGGAAAAGCATCCGCTGGCGCACCTGCGAGAGCGTGCCGGTGACCTCGTAATACTGCGGATCGCTCGTCTCGATGCCGCCCGCGACGGCGGCCAGATCGTTGGCCGCCGCGTTGACGATCTCGCGCGCGCGCTCCTGATCGCGCGGCCATAGAATCTCCGCCGCCGCCGCTCGCAGGCGGATGCGATTCGCGACGAGTTTCAGCGCGGGCGTCTCGCCGGTCACTTCATCGAGCAAGGCCACGGCCTTCCGTTCAAGTTCCGCTTGCTCGGCCGTCTGCTCGATGGTTTTGACGGCGGGCGCGGCGGGCTTCGGCTCCTGTGCGACGGCCGTCGTCGCAACCGGCACGGATGCGGTCAGGAGAAGCGCGATGAGAGTTCCGGTGTATTTCATAAAAGCGTCGAGTGGTCGTTCGTGTTGCTAGCGGGCGGTCAGGTGCGCTCCCATGCGATGCGCGCGACGGTGTAAAGGATGCGCGTCCCGGCGTGGAGCGTGCCCCGCAAATTGCCCGACACTTTCGACTCGCCGCCCGCGCGCCGCCGGTGATCGACCGGCACTTCGAGGATGCGTAACTTCGCGCGCGCCGCACGCATCTGCATCTCCAGATTCCACCCGTATGTCTCCTCGCGCATCGGCAGGCGCGCGAGCGCGTCGCGGCTGATGGCGCGAAAGGGGCACATGTCCGTGTAGCGCACGTCGTAGAGCGCGGCGAGCAGCCAACCGGCGGCGCGCCCGGCGAAGAGTTGTTGAAAGTTCATGCTGCCGCGCTCGCGGCGGCCGCGCGTGCGCGACCCAATCACGAAATCGTGCGTCCCCGCGACGATCGGCTCGACCAGACGATTCATCAACTCCGGGCAATCGCTCCCGTCGCCGTCCAGAAAAACTATGATCTCGCACCCTTCCGCGACCGCGCCTGCGCCCGCCCGGCACGCGCGCCCGTAGCCGCGTCGCGGCTCGGAGACGACCCGCGCGCCCGCCGCCCGCGCCCGCTCCGCCGTGCCGTCGTCGCTTCCGTTGTCCACGACGATCACCTCCGACGCGATCTCGCGCGGCACGGCGCGCACGACCGCCCCGATCGCCTCCTCCTCGTTCAAGGCGGGGATGACGACCGAGACGCGCGCGGGCGCATCGGCACGCGTGGTCATGTCGAGCGCGGTCATGTCGCGCGTAGTCATGTCGCGCGTGGTCATGTCGAGGCCACGCGATGCACGATGCCTTTCGCGCGCAGCAGGGTTTCCGCCGCGGCGAAGTAGTCGCGCACGTCCATCTGTCGGCCGATCCATTCGATGTAGCGGCGGATGCCTGTGGCGAGCGGAACCTGCGGCTCATACCCGGCGGCGCGGATGCGCGTGGTGTCGGAAATGAGGTGGCGCATCTCGCCGGGGCGAAACTCTCCACGCGCGACCGGCTCGATGGAAACGTTCAACGCGTCGGCGCAAAAGCGCGCGACCTCGCGGATGCTGGTCGCCTCGCCGCTCCCGACGTTCACGGCGAGGCCGTCGAGTTGATCGGTCGTGGCGGCGAGTAGGTTGGCGCGCGCGATGTCTTCGACGAAGCTGAAGTCGCGCGTCTGCTCGCCGTCTTCGTAGAGCACGGGCGGCTGCCCGTTCAAGAGGCGCGTGCAGAAGATGGCGATGACGCCGGTGTAAGGATTGAAGATGGACTGGCGCGGCCCGTAGGTGCAGGAGTAGCGCAGGGCGACGGCGGGCACGCCCGTCTGCCGCCCCCACGTCAGCACGAGCCGTTCCTGATCAACTTTCGTGATGGCGTAGACGGTCTCGCCGCCGATGGGCGCGTGTTCGGGCGTGGGAACGGGCGTCGTCGCGCATCCGCACTGCGGGCAGCGGACGCTGAAGTCTCCGGCGCGCAGTTGTGCGACGGGGCGCACCATTGGGAAGACCAGACCGTGCGCCTCCGCGCACACTCCCGCGCCCTCGCTGTAGACCGCCTGCGACGAGGCGACGACGACTTTCCTGACGGGCAGATTCTCGTCGCGGATCACTTCGAGCATCTGCGCCGTGCCGAAACTATTGACGCCCACATACTTTGAAATCTCCGGCATGTAGCCGCCGTAGGCCGCTTGATGAAAGACGACATTGATCCCGGCGAGCGCGCCCGATACAACGTCTCGCTCCCGCATGTCGCCCTCGACGAACTCGGCCGCGGCGTTGACCCACGCGGGCTTGCCCTCGCGGTGCGTGTTCGGCTCCAGGTTATCGAGTATGCGCACGCGCCAACCCTCGCCGATCAGGAGATCGACGAGATGCGAGCCGATGAGTCCCGCGCCGCCCGTCACGAGTGCGCGCCGTCCGTTGCTTAACTGTCGCGTCAATCAGGTCGCCCCCTTCTCAGTTCGTTTCCCGAAACTCTATCACGTCGCCGCGCGCAAGTTATCAACCGTCAACGCGTCGCGCCGCTGGTAACAGATGATCAGGAGCACGGCGGACGGCAGGTAGATGGAGAGGTTGAGTCGCAGCATGTCGGCGGGCGCGTCGCCGAGCCACGTCCCGTAGAGCATGAAGGCGGAGGCCGTCAGGTACAGCAGCGGCGCGAGAAACCTCGCCCGCACGACGCACAGGAAAGCGACGAGCCACGCGAAATACCAAGTGTAATGCGGCGACAACAGAACGGTGAACGCCGTCGCCAGAAGCGCCGCGCGGCCTACGTAATCGCGTTCGCCCGACTCGCGTTTGAGCACGCACCACGCGGCGAGCGCGCCCATCACGACGAGCGCGAAGATCATGTAAGCCGTGCCCGCGACGCGCCCCTCGCCCAGGAGACCGCGCGCCAGTTGCAGCAAGAAAAATCGCGCGCCGCTCTCCAACCCCTCCTCGCTCGCGTAGCCCGGCAAATACCCCAGCACGCGCCGCGCGCCCACCGAGAGATACGGCAGATAACCCGCCGCGAGCGTGACGCAGAACACGACCGGCATCCGCCAACTCCCACGACGATAGAACGCGGGCAACAGCGCGAGCGGAAATAATTTAACGAGCACGGCGCAGGCCAGGAGCGCGCCCGTCAAACTCTCACGCCCCCGCCGTCGCGCCAGCAGCGCGAGCGCGACGAAGCAGACGACGAGCGCGTCCAGATGCCCGCTGCCCGCAATCTCCCACACGGCGAGCGGATGCCACGCGGCCAACAGCACGCGCTGGCGCGGCACGTTGAACGAAGCGAGCAGCGCGGCGAGCGCGCATAACCCGGCGGCCTCGAACAAAACCATGACGGCCTTCATCCACACGACTTCTTCGCTCACGCGCGTCGCGAGAAAGAAGATCATCTGTGCGAGCGGCGGGTAGATGGTCGGAGCGTAATCGCGCCGGTTGATGTTCGGGTAAATCTCGGCGTCGCGCAAAAACCGGAGCGCGTCGGCGGCGGGCAGGTGACGATAAGGATTGACGCCCGCGGCCTGCACGCGCCCGTCCCAGACGTAACGATAAACGTCGTCCGACAGCAGCGGCGGCGCGACGAGCACGCTCAAACGAAACAACGCCGCGAAGACGACGACGAGCAGCAGCGTCGAACGCCGCGCGCGGGCGCGCCAGATGAGCCACGCCGCGAGCGCGTAGAGCGCACACTGCGCCAGCGCGATTTTGATGAACCAGACGATTTGAAGTTTATGCGCGCGGTCGAACTCCTGCCCGTACCGGTAGAGCGCGAGCGAGGCGAGGCCGAGCGCGAGGAGCAGCAGATTCGTCCACACGCCCGCGCGCGGCGTCGAGACTTCCACGGGCGGCGTGCCCGCTTCACGCGGCGCGGGCGTGTGCGGCGGCGCGTTCGCGTCGGGCACGGCGGCGGCGGCGACAAGGCGCGGCTCGCCCGCGCGCGGCTCGTTCATGCGAAGCCTTCGCCGGGCGTGCGCGCGGCGGCGGATTCGGTCAGGAGTTGCGCGCGCCCTTCGAGCAGGCGCGAGAGTTCGGCGCGCGTGTGCGGCGCGGGATAAGGGGCGAGTTTCGCATCGGACACGTCGTTGCCGGGCGCGCCGAATAGTTCGTCCGAGAGACGGCGGAGCGCGGGCGCGTCGTCCACGTCGTACCACGCGGGCAGGAGTCGCACATCGAGATTGATTTCGCGCGCGCGCTCCATAGTCTGAGTCGAAACGTTCGCCGTGCTCCATGCGATATCTTCAAAGAGGCGCGGGTGCGCGCGCTTCATGCCGATCAGGTAATAGCCGCCGTCGTCCGAAGGGCCGAGCACGAGGCGATCGCCGGGGCGGCCGAGTTCTTCGACCGCCATCGTGAGCAGGGCGCGCGGGAGCGTCGGGCTGTCCGAGTCAATCAGGCAGCAGGACTCGTAGCCGAGCCGGAGCAGATCGGCGGCCGCGTGAGACAGGCGTTCGCCGAAGGTCTCGCCCCGTTGCGCGAGCAACGCGAAACCCGGCGACAGCAAGCCGTCGAAGGCGTCCTCCGCCCCGGCGGGCGTGTAGACGGCGACCGCGCGAGCGGCGCGCCCGCTCCCGGCGGAGTATGTTTCGGCGCACGCCGCCGCGATGTTCGCCGCCGTGTCGCGCAGGAAAGCCGCGCTCAGACGTGCCGCCTCCGCGTGCGTGAGCGGCGGCACGAGCCGCGTCTTCGACGCGCCCGCGCGCGGCACTTTGATCATCACGCCGAGCGCACATTGCCCGCGCGGCGAACTTGTTTCCGGCGCGCGGGGGTCGAGAATCGGGTAGAAGGTTTTCATCCCGGATATGTGGCCTTCGGACACCCTGTAAATTAAATCGCGTGGCTTTGATCGTAACTGAAAGATTGTAGCTGAAATTCCGCGGCGGCGGGCACGGCGTCGGAGTTTGAGCAAGCGGCGCGTCGAACCTCCGCCCGACGAGCGCGCGCCATTTTCGACGCGTGCCGGCGGCCTACTTTTCAACGTTTCCCGGCATCCAACCTCTTCGCCGCGCCGTCCTCCGGCGCGTGCCGTTTGACAGCCGCTAAGATGGTACGGTAAGTTAGTTTTACCGTTGTTTAGGTGAACTGCAAGTCCCGTTCGTCTAGTGGCCTAGGACACCGCCCTTTCACGGCGGCGACACGGGTTCGACTCCCGTACGGGACGCCACTTTTTCGGTCGGAGCGCGTGACGGGTCGCGCTGCTCGCTCAGATTCCGTAGGCCGTCGCGCGCCGTGCTTGATAATCACTGCGCCGACGGCCTCGCCGTTTTTACGGACTTAGGAATGTAACGCCATGCTTAGAAGAAGTTTGACCTCGCTCACCTGCGCCCTCGCCATCGTCTTTTTCGCCGTCGGCGCGCGCGCGCAAACGGCGCGAAGCGGCGACGTGATCATCGTCCTGCCGTTCGAGAACACGACCAACCAGCGCGAGTATCACTGGATCGGGACGAGCTTCGCCGACTCTTTGACCGACCTCTTACAGATGTACGGGCTGCGCACCGTCTCGACCGACGAACGCGAGTTGGTCTTTCAGCGTTTGCGCCTGCCCCTGACGGCCACGCCCTCGCGCGCCACCGCCATCAACGTGGCGATGAAGGCGAAGGCGACGCTCGCCGTCATCGGCACTTACGATGTGGTGACGCCGCCCGACGGGAAGACGCCGACGGAGGTGCGCGTCAGCGTGCGCGTCGTGCGCGTCAACGAAGGGCAAATTTGGCCGCCTTACATTTTCGGCGACGCGCTCGTCAACTTGCAGAAGATGCAGGGCATCCTCGCCTACCAGATTCTCCACCAGCGCGATTCCACGCTCGCCTATTCGCGCAACGAGATCGTCGAGCGCGCCACGAAGATTCCCCCGCGCGCCTTCGAGAGCTACGTCAAAGGCGTGATGACGGAAGACCGCGAGAAGCGTTCCAACTATTTGCAGAACGCGATGAAGGAGTATGCGAAAACCAACGCGGGCGCGAGCTACCCGCAGGCCGCCTTCGAACTCGGCAACCTTTACTTCAAACAGGAAGACTGGAAGAAGGCCGCCGAACATTTCTCGCGCCTGCAAAAAGGCGACCCCCACTTCGCGGAATCTTCCTTCTACGCCGCGCTCAGTTACTGGCGTTTGAACGACCTCAAGACCGCGCTCGGCGCGCTGCTGCCGGTCGCCACCGACCTGCCGCTCACCGGCATCTATAACAACGCGGGCGCTCTCTCCATCCAGGCCGCGCTCACGGAAAAGTCGGCCGAGGAGCGCGACCGCTTGCTCAAACAGGCGCAGACATTTCTCGAACGCGCGAAAGAGTCAGACCCCGAAGATGCATCCGTCATCTACAACTATGCCTACGCGCTCTTTCTCACCGGCCGCCACGGCGATGCCGCCGAGCAACTTCGTTCGGTCATCATGTTGAACCCGCGCGACGGCGAAGCGCGCTTTCTCTACGCGAAGGCGTTGGAGAAATCCGGCGCGACCGCCGAGATGACGACGGCCGCCGATAACGAAGCGCGCCGCTTCCTGCCGACGACCTACGCGAAGATGCAGACCGATTGGCAGAAGTCGCAGGCGATCACGGGCGTGCCCGTGCGTCTGAATCAGCAGTTCGACATTGCCGAAGCGGTCAAGGCGCAGGCTCCGCTCCCGGCGGTTGACACCGGCAGCGTCACCACCCAGGACTTGTTGATCAAGGCTCGCGCCGACTACGCCGCCGGGCGCGACGACGACGTGCTCTCGGAACTCAACCGCGTCATGATGATCGAGCCGATGAACGCCGAAGCGCACCTGCTCATCGGGCGCATCTACCAGCGTCGCGGCGATCTCGTCCGCGCGATCAGTTCCTTGAAGACCGCGATCTTTTGGGAGGCCAAGTTGATCGACGCGCACATCCTCCTCGGGCGCATCTTCCTCGAACGCGGCGACCTCGCGCAGGCTAAGACCCACGCGCGCACCGCCATGCAGCTCGACGCCAACAACCAGGAAGCCATCGCCCTCTACCGCCAGTTGGAGACGGGCGCGAGATAGTAGAAGAGATGAGGGATGAGGGATAAGGGATGAGGGATAAGGGATGAGGGATGAATTAAGAGAAGCACTCACTTGCTTGAATGCTTTCTTTCATCCCTCATCCCTCATCCCTCATCCCTTTCTTTCATCCCTCATCCCTCATTCCTTTCTCTCATCCCTTTCTTTCATCCTCTTACTTCTCGGCGCGGCTTTCATCATCGCGTGCGCGGTAGCGGCGGCGATGTCGCGTCATCAGAAAAGCGCGGGGCGGCCTTTGCGTGTGGCGGGTCGGGTCGGGGTAGTGATAGAGGCTTTGGAGCCGGAGGGGGCGGTGCTGGTGGACGGCGAACTGTGGCGCGCGCGGGCGCGCGACGGCGCGGGAATCGCGCGCGGGCGGGTTCGTGTCGTAGGCGCGCGCGGTTATTGGCTGGAGGTCGAAGCCGTCGCCTGACGTGTTCGCCTACTCCGCCTTCGCGCTTCTCACGTTGCGCGCCGGGGGCGTTCAAACAATCGCTCGCCGCCCGCGTCGCCGCTTCCGCACGACCCTAAAATCATCGCCCGACCCCGTTCCCTTTTCTGTGGCACGCGACGTGCTAAATGGAGAAGTGGCAAGCACGAAAGAAGTTAAATCGTGACCCCGCCGCCTTCACTTCTCTGAGAGTGGCCTGCCGCTACTCCAGCCGCCCGCCGAGCAATCCCCTTAAAACATATCTATCAAGAACCCGGTCAGGTGACCGGGTTCTCCTGCTTTTTACAGGGCTTTTTTTTGCCTGTTATTGCCCGCGCGTGCGTTTTGCCGCGGCGACTTACGACAACCGGCGCATTCTAGCGCCAGGGTCGTCCGGTGTCAGCGCGACAAAATTTGTCACTGGGCGGTGACAAATTTCCGCTCTTTTGCCGCAAACCGTAAACGTTTTGCCGCACGCGCTCCACGAATTTGTGACCCCGGAAAAATATTTTCGCGCCCCGTAAATTTTCGCCCGCACGCGCGTGTCCGGCGCGCTTCGTCTCTGCTAAACTCGCCCGCGTGCAGACGGCTCTTATCCTCGATGCGCCGAAGGCGGCCGGGCGACGCGAGAAGTTTCGCGCGGGCGTGCGCGACGCTGTCCCGGCGCGAAGCCACGCGTTGTTGGCCGTGCTCTCGGCGTTTCTGCTCGTCCTCTCGTTCCCTGATTTTAACTTGTGGCCGCTCGCGTGGGTGGGTCTCGTGCCCCTGCTCGTGGCCGCGGCGCGCGTGGAGCGCACGCGCCAGGCCTTCGTCCTCGGGTGGCTCGCGGGCGCGCTCTTTTTTTACGGCTCCTGCTGGTGGCTCACGCATTCCATGATTCACTACGGCGGGCTGCCGCGCCCGCTGGCCTATGCCCTGCTCGTCCCCGTCGTCGTCATCGTCGGACTCTTTCCCGCCATCTTCGCGTTCGCGCTCGCGCGTCTCTGCGCGCGTTGGGGCGTGTTTGCTCTCGTCGCCGCGCCGCCGCTGTGGGCGGCGTCGGAATGGGCGCGACTCGCTGCGACCGGACAACTCTGGAACGCCGTCGGCTACTCGCAAGCCTTCCACCCCGCGCTCATCCAACCGGCCGCCTGGGGCGGCGTCTATGCGATAGGTTTTCTAATTTTAACGACCAACGCGGCGGTCGCGCTTTTATACTTCAAGCGAGACGCGCGCGCGCTGGCGACGGCGGCGGCCGCTTGCGCCATGGTCGCGCTCGCTCTTTTACTGAGCGCGCGGGGCGCGGCCGAACCACCGCACGGACGGCCGCCGGATGCGGTCGTCATTGCGATTCAGCCGAACGTGTCCGTGAACTTCGGGCGGACTCAAGCGGAGACGGACGCGCTCGTCAACCGGCATCTACAGGTGAGCGGCGACGCGCTGGCGGCGACACGCGCGCGGATGCAGGAGTGGTTTGGCGACATTGACGAACGCGTGCCCGGCGCGGCGGAGGCTCGATACCGCAACCTGCTCGCATTGCCGAGAGTGGTGGTGTGGCCTGAGTCGCCGATGAACTTCGCTTACGCTCAGGATGAAGTGTTTCGTGAAATCGTCGAACGCTTCGCACGCGAGCACGGCACAGCGGTCATCTTCAATTCGCTCGAACCCGCGCCCGCGGGCGGCGCGTACAACTCGGCGGTGATGGTCAACGGATCGGGTCGGGTCGTCGCACAGTATGATAAGATTCGCCTGTTGCCGTTTGGCGAATACGTGCCGCTGCCGCGCTGGTTTCCGCCCGCGTGGCTGGTGAGCGGCATCGTCGGGGATTTTACGCCGGGGGCCAACTACACGTTGCTGCCCATCGGCGCGACACGCGCGGGAGTCTTTATCTGTTTCGAGTCGGCCTTTCCCTCAATCGCCCGCCGGTTCGCGGACGCAGGCGCAGACGTGCTCATCAACATCTCAAACGACGGCTATCTCGGGGAGACGCCGGTGCTGCGCCAGCATCTGGCAAACGCCGTCCTGCGCGCGGTCGAAAATCGTCGCCCCGTGCTGCGCGTGACGAATACGGGCATCAGCGCGCGCATCACGCCGCGCGGCGAAGTGTGGGACGCGACCGGCAGTTTCCAGCCCGCCACGCGCACGTGGGCGATCACGCGCGCGACCGGCGGCAAAACTTTTTACACGCGCCACGGCGACCTCTTCGTCGCCCTCTGCGCCGCTTTTAGTATTTTGCTATTGGTCACTAGTCAGTTGTCCGTTGTCCGTCGCAGATTCAACCGCTGACGCGATAGTCGCGGGTAACTAACAACTGACGACGGACTACTGACCACGGACAATTGACGGTTTTTCGGAGGTTTAATGTTAGAGACTTTAACAGTTCAAGAGTTGCGAAGCAGTTACGACGACCTGCGTGCGCGCGTCGAGCAACTCGGGAGGTTTCTTTGATGTCGCGTCGAAGCAGGATGAGTTGAAACAGATCGAGACGCAGGCCTCCGCGCAAGACTTCTGGAACGATCAGGAAGCGGCGCAGAAGTCGTTGCAGCAGCGCAGCCGTCTGGAACGCGTGATCAGCCGCCAGCAGGGATTCGAGTCGGCGGTCGGGGATGCGGGCGTGCTCTTTGAATTCGCCGAAGGCGGCGAGGACGCAGACAGTTTGAGCGAACTGCGCGCGCTCGTCGAGCGGCTCGAACGCGAAATCGGCGAGGCCGAAACCGAGATGCTGCTCGCGGGGCAGAACGATGCGCGCAACGCCATCTGCACCGTCCACCCCGGCGCGGGCGGCACGGAATCTCAAGACTGGGCTGAGATGCTGCTGCGCATGTATCTGAAATGGGCGGAGCGGCGCGGCTTCAAGACCGAGATCATCGACCACCAACCGGGCGATGAGGCGGGCATCAAGAGCGTCACGTTTCGCGTCGAAGGCGAGTACGCCTACGGGCTGCTGGCGGCCGAGGCGGGCGTGCATCGGCTGGTGCGTATCTCGCCGTTCGATCAGGCGGCGCGGCGTCATACCAGTTTCGCGTCGCTGTTCGTCTACCCGGAAATCGACGAGACCATCGAGGTCGAGGTGCAGGAGAAGGACTTGCGCGTGGACACCTATCGCGCCACCGGAGCGGGCGGCCAGCACATCAACACGACCGACTCGGCCGTGCGTATCACACATCTCCCGACGAACATCGTCGTCCAGTGCCAGAACCAACGCTCGCAACACCAGAACCGCGCCGTCGCCATGCAAGTGCTGCGCTCGCGGCTCTACGAACTCGAACTGGAGAAGCGGCAGGCCGAAACCGCCGCGCTCGAAGCGAACAAGGCCGACATCTCCTTCGGCTCGCAGATCAGAAACTACGTCCTCGCGCCCTACCGGCTGGTGAAAGACGCGCGCACGAAGCTCGAACGCGGCGACGTTGATGCGGTGCTCGCGGGCGACCTGGACGACTTCATCAAGGCTTATCTGCTGTCGCGCCGCGCGGCCTGATGAAAAAGTTTCGAGTTGGAGGTTGCAGGTTTCAAGTTAAAGAACTTCAAACCTCAGTCCTGAAACTTGAAACCCGAAACTTGACACTTAAAAGCTATGGCAACTACACAGACCGATACGCGGACGCACGAACTGCCGCTGCAATCGCCGCAGCGCAACTCGCGGCGCAATGAGATCATCGCCATCGCGCTCTTCGCGCTCGGCCTGATGCTCACGCTCTGTCTCGTCTTCTTCAACCCGGACGACCCGTCCTGGAATTCCGCCGGGCAGAATGAGACGCGCAACCTGGTCGGCCCCGTCGGCGCATACGTCGCGGCCTTGATGCTGCAATCGGTCGGCCTCGCTTCGTATCTGCTCCCGCTGCTGCTCTTTCTCGCCTCGTGGCGTCGCTTCCGCACGCGGCGCATCCACGCGCCCATCTCGCGCATCATCGGACTCGTCACGCTCCTGCTCTCGGCCTCGGCCATCCTCGCTCTCGTCAGTTTGCCGCTGCTCTTTGACGGCAGCGTGCGCGCGGGCGGCTTCATCGGCGCGTTCGTGGCGTCGAATCTGGCGAGCGCGTTGAACGGCGTCGGCGCGCTCGTCCTGCTGCTCGCGCTCGCCGCCACGGGGCTGCTGCTCGCCACCAATTTCTCCTTCGCACGCGCCTATGAACGCGCCGTCGAAGCCTTCGGCCATCCTTCAACCTTTGCCGACTCGCTCTCGACCCGCTTCCAAACATGGCGCACGGAGCGACGCGAAATGGCCGCGCGCCGCGCTGAACAGAGGCGCGCCGCGCACGCCGCGCACGAAGAGACGGCCGCCGAAGAGAAGCGGCTGCGCGAGAAGAAGACCGGAGCCGAACGCGTCGCCGAGTTCATGCGCGACTCCGACACGCCCGCCACTTCCACCACCGTCACGACGACGACGCAGCCGCTTACGTCCGCCAACGTCGCCATCCAACGCTCCGCCGCCGCTGCCGCCGAAGCCGGTGCGCCGCAACCGCCGTCGCCGGATGATCTGGAAGAAGCCTTCGAGGAGTTTGCCGACGACAACGAGCAACTGTCGGGCGACAGGGGCGCGCCGTCGAACGCACAGCCGAACGGCGGCGCGCCCATACGCAAGACGACCGTGAAGGCCAACGCCGGCAATCAGAATTTCTCGCCGGACGCGCTCGCGGAAGCGGAAGACGAAGAGGTCGCGGAGATGGTGGCCTCCGTGTCGGTCGTGCGCACGGAGACCGTCGAAGAAGTTGTTCCGGGCAAGCAGACGGAGGACAAGGCCACGCGTGAAGCGCGTCGCGCCGAGAAGTACGCAGAGGCGATGAGCGGCTACAGCATGCCGAATCTCGATTACCTGAATTCGCCGCCGCCCCGCCAGGAGCAGGCCGACGAAGAACTCAGAAACCTCGCCGCGCGCGTCGCCGAGAAGTGCAAAGAGTTCAACGTGACGGGCAAGATCGAATACATCTGCCCCGGCCCCGTCGTCACCACCTACGAATTCAAACCCGACCCCGGCGTCAAGTATTCGCGCGTCACCGGCCTCGTGGACGACCTCTGCCTCGCGCTCAAAGCCGAATCGATCCGCATTGATCGCGTGCCGGGCAAAGCCCACGTCGGCATCGAAGTGCCCAACCACCAGCGCGACAACATCATGCTCCGCGAGGTGATCGAATCGCGACACTTCAAAGATTCCACCTCCAAGCTGACGCTCGCGCTCGGCAAGACGATCGACGGCCTGAACTACGTCGCAGACCTCGCGCGCATGCCCCACCTCTTGATCGCGGGCGCGACCGGCACGGGCAAGAGCGTCTGCCTCAACTCGCTCGTCGTCTCCATTCTCTACAAGGCGCGTCCCGACGAAGTCAAATTCATCATGATCGACCCGAAGCGTTTGGAGCTTGGTCTCTACGCCGACATCCCGCACCTGGCGACGCCGATCATCACCGACCCGAAACGCGCGGCCAATGCCTTGAAGTGGGCGGTGGCGCAGATGGAGGCTCGCTACAAGGAACTCGCCAAGTGGGGCGTGCGCAACATCGACGGCTTCAACGTCGAGGTGATGCGCCGCAACATGGTCGAGGACTTCGACGAAGAGGGACAGCCGTGGAAGACGCTGCCCTACATCGTCATCATCGTTGACGAACTCGCCGACCTGATGATGACCGCCGGGCACGACGTGGAAGAGGCCATCACGCGTCTCGCGCAGATGGCGCGCGCCGTCGGCATCCATCTCGTGCTGGCGACGCAGCGTCCGAGCGTGGATGTCATCACCGGCCTCATCAAGGCCAACTTCCCTTCGCGCATCGCCCTGCGCACCTCGTCAAAAGTTGACTCGCGCACGATCATCGACGCCAACGGCGCGGAGCAACTTTTGGGGCGCGGCGACATGCTGTTCCTGCCGCCCGGCACGTCTCGCCTGATCCGCGTCCACGGCGCATACCTCGACGAGTCGGAGGTTGGCCGCATCGTCGCGCACATCAAAGGGCAGGGCGAACCGCTCTACGACGAGACGATCACGCAATCCGAGGAAGAGTCCGGCGGCGCGAACGGCGCGGGCGGCGACCACGACGAACTGTTCGAGCAAGCCCTGCGCATCTGCGTCGAGATGAAGCGCGCTTCAACCTCCGTCCTCCAACGCCGCCTGCGGATCGGCTACGGTCGCGCCGCCGCCATCCTCGACGTGATGGAGCGCGAGGGCTACATCGGTCAGGCCGACGGCGCACGCCCGCGCCCCATCACCGGACGCGCCTACGAAACCGTCTCTCACTGGGACGACCAACTGCGCGAGGAAGGCTGACGGGACGGAGGAATCAAGGATTTCGGGGCGCGAACTAAAAAGCAACGCGCTGAGGCGCGACTCTCTCGCGGTGCGATTCGCGCGCCGAAACCCGCGATTCCTCCAGCGAAACATCGTTCCGGCAACTTTTCCACAGTTACTGTGGAAAACCCTGTGGAAAAATCGCTTTTTGGCGTTACAAGTTCCTGACAACTTTGGACTTCTAGCATTTTGCACATCTTGGCGGCAAAGTTTTGCATTCCTGTTTCAGAGGCCGTTAAAGCCTTGAACGCTCAACATTTTGAAGCTCGCAAGCAACGCCCGGCAGAGCGGCGCACGCGCTTTCTCCCGCTTGTGTTGTTATGCCACGCGCTCATGTTCGCATGCGTCTCTTCGTGTGTTAAG
The DNA here is from genome assembly GCA_036386515.1 of Pyrinomonadaceae bacterium. Classification (GTDB taxonomy): domain Bacteria; phylum Acidobacteriota; class Blastocatellia; order Pyrinomonadales; family Pyrinomonadaceae; genus JAIVJZ01. The sequence continues at coordinate 61,223 of DASVVO010000048.1, read as the reverse complement.
TTGCCCCGCCGCGCCGGAGATGTGAGTAGTCTCACAACTTCCGGACTCGCGCCCGCGCCGCCCGCCCCGGCCGAGACGCTCATCAATCTCAACACCGCTTCGCGCGCGGAGTTGGAGCGTCTGCCCGGCATCGGCGCGGGGCTGGCCGCCCGCATCGTCGAACACCGTGAGCGGCACGGAGCGTTTCGCCGCGTCGAACATCTCATCATCGTGCGCGGCATCAGCGAGCGACGCTTCGCGGCCTTGCGCGCCTTCGTCACCGTTGACTGAGTTTGACCGATTTGCTTTGAACGCTCAAGACTCTCTGCGCCGCGCCGCGCGCTCCATCTTCGACGCCACGCTCGCCAACCTGGACGCACACGCCGCCGTCCGCCGCGCGCTCAACTTCGCCGACGCGCGGCTCAACATCCTCGACACCGAATTCAATCTGAACACACAGCCGCTCGCCATCTACTCGATCGCCTTCGGCAAAGCGGCCGGGGCGATGGCCTCCGCCCTAGATGAAGTGCTGGGCGACGCGCTCATGGGCGGAGTCGTCTCCGCGCCGCCTCTGAGCCTCAGCTTGTCCGGGCGTTGGCAGGTGTTCGCGGGCGGCCACCCGCTGCCGAATGAGTCGAGCCTCGAAGCGGCGAGCGCGGCCTTCGCCCTGTTGCGTGCGGCCGAGGCCGCCGCGCCGCACGCGCTCGTCATCTTCCTCATCTCCGGCGGCGGCTCCGCGATGCTCGAATGGCCGTGCGAAGAATCGATCACGCTCGATGAGTTGCGCGCGGCAAATCGCGCTCTGGTCTCTTGCGGCGCGAGCATCAACGAGATCAACTCCGTGCGGCGCGCGTTCTCGTCGGTGAAAGGCGGCGGCCTCGCCGCACGCGCCGCACGCGCCGCGCAAATTTCGCTTATCATCTCCGACACGAAACGCGATGAGCCTTACAACGTCGCTTCCGGCCCCACTTTCTCTTTCCCGGATAAGTCGCACGATGCGTCCGGGATCGTTGATCGTTACCAACTCGCCGCGCGCCTCCCCGCCTCGATTCTGCGCGCCGTCGAGCGACCGCGCCGCCCGACGGCGGAGACGCATCGCGCCGCGTTGCGCCGTCATCAAACGCTGCTCGATAACGAAGACGCGCTGGCGCGTGCGGCCGATGCCGCCGCCGCGCTCGGCTTCACGGTCGAGGTTGCACGCGACGTGTCGGAGCAGGAGGTTGCGGAAGGCGCGGGGTTACTGGTCTCGCGTCTGTTGGATTTGCGACGGCGGGAGGGAGGGCACGCGGTGTGCTTGATTTCCGGCGGCGAGTTTTCATGCCCGGTGCGCGGCGCGGGTATCGGTGGGCGCAACGCCGAGACGGTCTTGCGTTGCGCGTTCGAGATGGAAGCTCACGCGGCGGCGCGCTCGTCGTCCGGCGACGCCACGCCTCTCGTCGCGTTGAGCGCGGGCACGGACGGCATCGACGGCAACAGTCCGGCGGCCGGTGCGTTATGCGACGACACGACGCTCGCACGCGCCCGCGCGCTCTCGCTCGACGCACAACAATTTCTGGCCGCGAGCGACGCCCACACCTTTTTCGCCGCCCTCGGCGACGCCGTCACCACCGGCGCAACCGGCACCAACGTCCGCGACCTGCGTCTCCTGCTCGCAAGATAGTTTCAAGTTTCAGGTTTCAGGTTTCAAGACTGAGCTTCGAGCCTTTCAAACTTGAAACCTGAAACTTGAAACTCTAAATCTGAAACTTGAAACCTGAAATCTGAAACTCACTCCGCCCGGCCGAAATCGTCGTTGAAACGCACGATGTCGTCTTCGCCGAGATAGGAGCCGCGCTGGATTTCGATGAAGACCAACGGCGTCGTGCCGGGATTTTCGACGCGATGCTTCGCCTCGATGGGAATGTCTATGGTGTTGCCCGTTGACACCGTGATCTCTTCGTCGTCCAGAGTCACTTTGGCCTCGCCCGCCACCACCATCCAGTGCTCGGCGCGTTGCGCGTGCTTCTGGTAACTCAGACGCTTCCCCGGCAACACTTCGATGCGCTTGACCTTGTAGTTCTCGCCCTCGTCGAGCACCGTAAACGTCCCCCACGGGCGTTCGTCATAAAGCGGCGATGCGTTCGCCGTCCCGGATTCTGGCATTGCTTGCCCCCCACGTTGATTTATTCGCAACTCTTCCGATCTCGCCCGGCATGAATCACCGCGACGCTCATTCAGTCGCCACCGGATAGTTCAAACAATTTACACGCACGAGGTTTCCCTGTCACCTGCCCCGCCGCCCGCCCTGCCCGTGTCTTACCGGCGCGACGCGGCAAGGCGCACGGGCGGCGTGAAGGCGCGGAAGACTGATAAAGATTCCTTCGCGCCTTCCGCGTCCCGCCGGTTCATCCGCGCGTCATTCGCGGACGAAAGTTTCGACCCTCAAATCCGTGCCGTCGGTGCTGATAGTGATTGTGCCGCTGCGCCCGGTCTGGAGAACCTGCGCCCCGGCCGCGCGCCAGCGTGCGACGACGTTTTTGTCGGGATGGCCGAAGGGCGAGTCGAGGCCGACCGATACCACGGCGACGGACGGGCGCACGGCGGCGACGAAAGATTCCGTGGAAGAGGTGCGGCTGCCGTGGTGTGCGACTTTGACGACATCGCTGCGAAGTTCGTCGCCCGCCGCGACGAGCGCGGCCTCCGCGTCGCGTTCGATGTCGCCCGTCAAGAGGAAGGCGCGCGAGCCGTAGCGCACGCTGAGCACCAGCGAATCGTTGTTCACCGATAACGCCTGAGATGTTTCGCCCGCGCGCGGCGGCCACAACACTTCAACCTCGACCGCCCCGAACTTGAGTTTGTCGCCGCGCCCGACGAGTTCGACGGGCACGCGCTCGCCCCGGAGCGTTTGCGCCAGGCGCGCGGATTCCGCCGCGCCCGCCCCGGCGCGACCTAACAACGCGGCGCGCACTTGGAAGTTGTGCGCGATGTCGTTCAAGCCGCTCATGTGGTCGGCGTGCGCGTGGGTCGCCAGAATGTAATCGACGCGCGCACGGCCGCGCCACCACAGGTACTCCGCCACGACCGCCTCGCCGATGCCGCGCGCGTCGCGCTCGAAGCGCGCCGGGGTCGCGTCTTCCACCTCGCCCGCGCCCGGCCTGAACTCCGCGCGTCCGCCCGCGTCAACCAGCAATGTCGCGCCGTTCGGGAACGTCAACAGCGCGGCGTCGCCCTGTCCCACGTCGAGCAGGTCGAGGCGCAGCCGCCCGTCGGGTCGTCCCTCGCTGAGAGGATGCAGCACGAGCAGCGAGAGGCAGAGCGTCGCGCCCGCCCAGGCGAGCCGCCGCGCGCGACGGCGACGACGAAGGGCGCGCCCGTCCGCTCCGGGCGCAGCCGCCTCCGCTCGCACAGGACGCCAGCGCGCCAGACTAAAGAGCAAGACGGCGAGCGGCACGTAATACAAAACATAGATCGCGGCGGCGCGTCCCGTGTATTCCGGCAGCCTGAACGAAGCCACGCCCATGCGCGCGAACGGATCGACGCTGTGCGTCATCAGCCAGTTCATCCGCTCCACCAGCCAGACGAACGGCCACGCCGCGCCCGCGCTGACCGGCGCGAGGATCAACGCCGCCAGCGCGCCGAGCGACGAGGCGGCCATCAACCCGCCGACGAAGATGTTCAACCACACCGACGCGAGCGACACGCGATGAAAGTAGACGACGAACAACGGCAGCAGCAGCACTTGCACGCTCGCGGAGACAACCATCGCGCCGAAGGCGTAGCGCGCCAACGCCTGCACGCGCCAACGAGCCAACTTGACGCCCGCACCCGTCTTGAACAAACGATAACTGTAGACGTTGCGCTCCAACTCCCGCCGCCATGCGCGCTCGTTCCAGAACAAAGTCTCGCCGAGCACGCGAAACCAGCGCGGGCACGCGGGCGGGCGCGGCGTGGCGCGCGTCGGATGCCAACTCCCGACCGCGCGCAAGCGTTCGAGGAGCGGCCAGCCGAGCGCGACGATGCCGAGCACGGAGAGAAACGTGAGTTGAAACGACGGGTCGAAAAGTTCCGCCGGGCGATACGCCAGCAGGGCTAACGCCGCGCCGCCGAGCGCGTTCAGAGTCGCCCCGCGCCGCCCGACGACGGGCGCAAGCGCCACCACCGTAAACATCAATGCCGCGCGCACCACCGACGATTCCGCGCCGACCGCCAATGTATACAGCCACAGCACGACGCACGGCACGAAGAACTGCACGGCGCGTCGCCCCGTCACGCGTCGCATCAGGAGCAGCGCGAGGCCGCCGATGAAACTGATATGGAGGCCGCTGATCACGAGCACGTGAAACGTGCCGCCCGCGCGAAAACGCTCCGCGCTCGCGCGCGACAACCCGTGGCGATTCCCCAACAGCGCGGCTTGCAGCACGCCCGCCGTCTCCGCCGAAAAAAGTCCCGCCAGTCGCACGCGCACCTGCTCGCGCCATGCCTCCAGCCACACGAGCGGCAACGCGACGCGCTCGTCTCCGAGTCTTTCCACGAGCCACGGACTCTTGATCGCGCCCCTCGCATCCACGCCGCGCCGTTCCAAAAATTCCGTCAACGAACTGCCGCCCGGATTGCGAAACTCCTCCGCGCGTTCGAGCGCGACGAGCACGCGCACACGCGCCCCGCGTCGCAACTCCAACGCCTCGTACGCGCCCCACGCGCCCGCATCGCGCACCGGCGCGAACAATTCCACCGCGCCCCCGGCCGCCTGCTCCGCCCCACGCACGCGCAGCCACTCCACGCCGAGCCTGAGATAAAAGCCGTCCGGCGCAAACTCCGGCGCGCGTTCGATGAGTCCGGTGACCTCCACCGGGTCGCCCGAGACGATGCGCCCCTCCTCGTACAGACGCCGCACCCGGCCAGCCCCGATGTCGCGCCCTTCGACTCCCGCCAACGCCACGCCAACCGACACGAACGCCAGCACGACGCTCAAGGTCGCAAGCCCAGGCCGTCTTCGCTTGAACGCGAGGAGCGCGAGCAGCGTCGTCAGTGCGCTCGCAAAGAGGGAGATAAAAAGTGGCGGCGCGAGCAGGCGCGCGAGCAGTATCCCGGCGGCGAATGAGGCCGCCAGCAGCGCGAGCGGGTGAGGATTGAAAGACGGCCTGTGAGAAACCGTCGTCGTGTCCGGCAAGTTGTGTCAGCCTCTGTTCTCTAGCGGTTTCAGCCTCTGCTCTCTAACGGTTTCAGCCTCTGTTCTCTACCGGCGCATCCGAAGGTTTCCGACCTGCACCCCTGCCGCGATGCCCCTGAGCCTATCGCTCTCACCATCCCCGGCTCTCTTCCGAGACTCCCGGCCGACATCCGCTCCGGGGCGATTTCCGGTGCGGCGAAGAGTTGCCAGTTTACTCCGGCAACAAATATTTTCAACGACTTTCATCTCATCGCCAGCGTCCTATCCCGCATCCTCTTGCGCTCCTGTCGGCGGAACATCTGTCAATTCCAAAAGTTTAAGCAACTCCCCGCCCAAAATCCAGCCCTTTTCACACAAGCGGCTGCAACCCACAACAACACCTCACGCTACCAGTTTCCATTCCCACAACAGTTCATGCAACCAGTTTGGAGGTCTTAAATGAGCCGTTCCATGCCCTTAATACATCGCGGCGTCACCGCGACCCGCATCTATCCCGGTGCCACCCGCCCGGAAACACTCGGACGGGAAACCGACCGTGCCGCTAGCCCGGCCTCCGCTGCGCTCATGTGCGACTTCTTCGTCATCCTAGACTTCGACCTCAACGTCCAGTATTATCAACGTCAGCCGGTGTGCGTCACGTACACCGACCCCACAGGCGCGAAGAGTGCCTTCACTCCCGAATTTCTCATCACCTATCGTAGAGACATCGTACCCGCACGTCGGATGCGTCCGCTTCTCTGCGACGTGATGACGCGTCAGGACGTGTTTGAGAACTGGGCGGCCCTCAAGTCTCGTGTGCGAGCAGCACATCGCTACGCCCGCAGGCGGAAGTGGCAGTACCAACTGCTCACCGAGCGCGAGATCAGGACGCCCTATCTTGAGAACGCCATGTTACTGCTCCCGTATTGCAGACTGGAAACGGACTGGGAAGGCTCGCGCCCCCTGCTAAGGACACTCCGCGAGTTGCGCCAAGCCGACTCCGAGGCGCTGCTCGCAGCATGCGCCACTAGTGAGGAGCACTGGGCGGAGTTGACCGCGCTGCTGTGGCACCTCGTCTCCATCTGGCAGATCGGCGCAGACCTGACGGAGCCATTGACGATGCGAAGCACCATCTGGTCGAAGGATTGAGGACACATGCCGGTCAGGAAGATACCTACGAATCGCCGCAGCATGACCGGGCTGGTCGCCAGCCGGAAGAATGACCGGATGATCGGCTTTGAGTCATCGCTTGAGCGCGACTTCCTCCTGCTCCTCGATTTCGATCCCGCCGTCGCCCGTTACGAAGAGCAGCCAGTCCGCATCAAGTACGTAGATGCCACAGGCCGCCGTCGCACATACACGCCGGACGTGCTTGTCTATTACCACGACGACCTTGCCGCGTCGGCTGACGCCCGGCCCCTGCTATGCGAAGTCAAGTACCGCGAAGACCTATTCGCCAATTGGAAAGAGTACAAGCCGAAAATTCGTGCTGGCCGCGCCCACGCCCGCGGGCAAGGGTGGCGTTTCAAGATCGTCACCGAGCGCGAAGTCCGCACGCCCTACCTAGAAAATGCCAAGTTCCTGCGCCCTTACCGCAGAATCGAAACTAATCAAGAAGACACGGCCATGCTGCTCGACACGCTCAGGGAGATGGAAGAAGCCGACCCTGAAGGCATGCTTGCGGCCGTTTACCACGACCGGATGAGGCGCGCAGAACTGCTCCCGATGCTGTGGCGCTTGCTCGCCGACGGGCACATCACCGCAGACCTGAGTCGGCCGCTCACGATGCGAACGCGCATCAGGATTGCCGGCTCACCGGAACGAAAAGGAGTTTTGCCGCCGCCATGAGCGACTGGATCATCATCATCCCCGGAGCCATAGTCGGGTACGAGAACCGCCGCTGGCTCATCACTCACCTGCTCGACTTGGAGAACGTCTTAGCCAAGGACGAGGTGACGGGCGCGACTGAACGTCTCGCCATTAAAGACCTGACGCTGCCGCCGAGCACCGGGCCGTTCGGAGACTACCAAGAAGAGCGCGGCGACACGGAACTCATTCTCGTCCCTGACGAAGACTGGCAGGAGGCGCAGCGCCGGTTCTCCATCATCCGCCCGCTCCTCTCACTTCCGCGTCGGACGAAGCAGATGGTCGCCGAAGTCGCAGGCAAGGCTAACATTCACGTCGTGACGCTCTATCGTTGGATCAAGTTATACGAGCAGGCTGAGCGTGTCTCGGCGCTCCTACCGACCCACCGTGACGGCGGGCGCGGACAGAGCCGACTCACCCCCGAGGTGGAAAAAATACTCAACGCCACAATCGAAGATTTCTACCTGAAGAAGCAGAAGCGCTCCGTCGGCAAGACGTGCAAAGAGGTTGAGCGGCGCTGCAAGAATGCCGGGTTGGAGCCGCCTCACTCCAACACCGTGCGTAAGCGAATCGCGGCGCTCTCCGAGGAGCGCAAGCTCAAGGCGCGCTCAGGCGCGAAGGCCGCGCGCGAGAAGTTCGCGCCCGTACTCAGCCACTTCCCGGGCGCAGATTGGCCGCTTGCCGTCATACAAATCGACCACACCCTACTCGACATCATTCTAGTAGACGACATCTACCGCCGCCCCGTCGGCCGTCCGTGGATCGCGCTGGCCATAGATGTGTTCAGCCGCATGGTCGTCGGCTTCTACATTTCCTTCGACCCGCCCGACGCTATGAGCGTGGGGCTGTGCATAGCGCACGCCATCCTGCCGAAAGAGAAGTGGCTGGCGAAGTACGACATCACAACTCCGTGGCCGTGCTGGGGCGTCCCGAAGGTTATTCACGCCGACAACGCCAAAGTCTTCCGCGGCAACATGCTCAAGCGCGCCTGCGAGGAGCACGGCATTGACCTCCAGTGGAGGCCGGTCGCCACGCCGCACTGGGGCGGCCACATCGAGCGACTGCTCGGCACGTTCCTCCGAGAGATTCATGAACTGCCGGGCACGACCCATTCCAACCCCAAGGAGCGCGGTGAATATGACTCCGAAAAGGGAGCTGCGATGACCCTCTCGGAGTTCGAGAAGTGGCTCGCCACCTTCATCGTCGAGGTCTATCACCAGCGCATCCACAGCAGCCTGAAGATGAGTCCCGTCAGGAAGTACGAGGAAGGCATCTTCGGCACGTCCGACAAGCCGGGCACCGGACTACCAGCCCGCATCACAGACGAGGATCGCCTGCGCATGGACTTCATGCCCTACATCGAGCGCACCATCCAGGGTTATGGCGTCGTGATCGAGGAGATTCACTACTATCACGACGTGCTACGCCGCTACATCAACGCTAAAGACCCTGATAACCAGAAGAACAAGCGGCAGTTCATCTTCAAGCGCGACCCACGCAACATCAGCCAGATTTATTTCTACGACCCGGAGGTGAAGCTGTACTACGCCATCCCGTACCGAGACACTTCGCGCCCACCGATGAGCATCTGGGAGTTGCGCGAGGTCAGGCGGCTGCTTGAGAAGGAGGGCGTCGAGAGTGTCAACGAGCAGTTGATCTTCGACGCTTACGAGCGGATGAGGCGGCAGGAGGAGGAGGCCGTGAAAGAAACGCGCAAGGCGCGGCGCTCGCGCCAGCGCCGCGCGGCGCACCAGCAGGTCGTCCCGCCGAAGACAGCCGAAGAGTACACGCCGGTTGACGGCGGCGGTTTCAGCCCGGCAGAGTCCATTCCCGACATCACGCCCTTCGAGGAGATGGAAGAGTTGGTCTGACTCACGCGCTGGCTCCGATCATGGACTTCATTCCTGACTTCACTCCCCAATCTGGGATGTATTGGCCATGCGTTCTCATTTCCAAAGAGAAGTTATTCTTGTCAGGTCCATCACACAAAACTTCTTATACTTCCAGCCTAAGGTCTTTGGCCGATGTCACATTGAAAACAGCATTTTTTCGAGTATTATCCCTTCGGCACTCCCGACGCTGTGAGACATACGCGCCTCAGCGATCACGAAAGAGGATAAGTCCCGTGAAGACGCAGAAGCTTTCACTACGTAAAATCGTATCCTACCTCAACGATCCGGATGAAGACGGGGGTTTCTGGCTGCCGAACATCCAGCGACCTTTCGTCTGGTCGGAAGACCAAATTTGCCGCCTGTTCGATTCCATCCTGCGACAATACCCTATCAGCACCCTGTTGATATGGAAGACGAAAATAAGCGTCCGAAGGCGCAAGTTCATCGACAACTTTAAGGAGGAGTACAGGCAACACCTGAACGCGTTCAAGGTGCCCGACGACGACAAGAAGAAGTGCCTCGTCCTCGACGGCCAGCAGAGGCTCCAGAGCCTCTTCATCGGTCTGCGCGGCAGTTACGACGCGAAGGAACTTTACCTCGACATTCTCAGCGGCGAACTCGCCGCTCCGGACGACGTGAAATACAAGTTCAAGTTTATTGACCCGCAGGCGGCGGCGTTCCCCTTTGTCCGCCTAAAGGACATCGTCTTCAGTGGCGACAAACCTCGTGTCATAGCAGACGGGATAGCCGCCCACGCCGGGCGACCGCTTAACACCTCCGAGCAGGATAAAATCAAAGATCATGTTGACCTCATCCGGGAGACTTTCTTCAACGAGTCTGGCATCAGCTATCAGGAACTGGACAGCATTGACCAAGCCAACCTGTACAGTGAGGACGATGTGGTCGAAATCTTCATTCGCGCTAACTCAGGCGGCACTAGGCTCGGTAAATCGGACCTCCTTTTCTCCCTCTTAGCGTCATCCTGGGAAGAGGCAGACGACAAGATGGAGATACTCCTCGACGATCTGAACGCGCAGGGCTTCGCCTTCACGCGTGACTTCGTCTTGAAGACCTGCCTGACATTGCTGGACCAAGGCGCGCGCTACGAGGTGACTAAATTCCGAAAGGACAAAGTCCGCGAGAACATTGAGGAGAAGTGGGACGACATTGCGGCAGCTATTAAGGACATGACCGATTTCGTGCAGGGCACCACCTTCATCCGTTGCGACAAGGCATTGCCGTCATACCTAGTCCTCATCCCGCTGGTCTACCTACGCAACCATTATCCCACCGCGTGGAGCGCCAAGCAGGGTATAGAACTTTACCTGCTGCGCTCGCTTCTGGCAGGTGCGTTCAGTGGCACGCCCGACCAACTCATTGATGACATCGTAAACAAACTAAACGAGCAGAGGGCGTTTGACCTGAACGAGATATTCGGGGTCATCCAATCGGGGGGCCGGAGTCTCGAACTGACCGAGGATCGCTTCTGGTCTATCGGTTACGGGAGCGAGAATATCCACCTGCTGTTTAATCTTTGGTATCGGGACTTTAACTATACGCCGGCTTTCGCCGGCAACCTGCCGCAGGTTGATCACGTCTTCCCGCAGAGCTTACTGAAGAAGGTGAAGGCCCCGAATCCGAGCACCGGAAAGATGAACGTCATGAGATACCGGGAGGCCGACCGCAACCAACTTGCAAACTGTATGCTCCTGACCGCGGCAGAGAACGGTGCAGGCGGCAAGAGTGACACCCCGCCCGACGAATGGTTCAAGGATAAGGACGCGGCCTACCTAGAGCGCCACCTCATACCACCTGACCCGGCATTGTGGAAGCTTGACCGATTTGAGAATTTCATCGCGGAGCGCAAGAAACTCATCAGGGAGAAATTCGCCTACCTGCTGTCGATACCGACGGCGACCGAGACGACAACTTAGTTCACGGACCAGCCGACCACAACGCTTGGGCTACCGGGGTTGGGGAACAGATGAAGAGTCCTCGCCGCACTTTGAAGCTGAACACGCCGCGTGGGGTGCGGGCTCAGTCGAGTTTGCGTGCACTCCCCTTGCTCCGCCTCGGCGCGTCGGCCGCGAAGCTAATCTCGGACTGTGGCTCCCCGGTCTCCCGGAGCGGAGACGTAGACGACGTGATACTCGGTCACACTTTCAGACCTATTATCGTGGCCGGACACGACGGTGACTCACTCCGCTAACCTAACCTGCTTGGTATCCTGTACGACTGCGGTAAAGACACACAGTTTATGTCTGGTATCTTCGAGCTTTTTAGAATGCCAAACTATATGCTCGACACTCACGACCCGAAGTAAATCCTGGAACGTGCCGGCCGTCTCTCCCCAAGCCTGTGGATTTATCAGGTCGCCGGCATGAATACTCAGAAAAGGCTTGTCGGATTGCAGGACGACCCAGGCGGTGTCAGTGCCCCCCGGCTCGTAAATTTCAAGCACGTATTTTTTTAATTCTTCCATTTCGACTTCTACCCCGCGAGATCAATCTTCGTCCTTCGTACGACCGACGTACGTGGCGACGGCCACTGCAATAATGAGAATGCCTGTGAAGACCTCATACAGCGCCAGTAAACGAGAAACCCAGTAGGTCGGAACTACGTCGCCATAGCCCAGCGTCGCGAGGGTGACTCCGCTAAAGTAAACAGACTCCGCGAAGCTGCCGAGGTGGCTTTGCTCCCCTACTCTAAAGAGACCTGTAATCGGCAGGAAGTAGTAGAGCACGGCGAAGTTGAATCCGAGTCCGAAGTAACTTCGCATTGCCATGCGGATTCGGTCATTGACCTTCAGATCGGACTCCTTCGACTGGCTCAACGGATCACAATAGAAGGCGTACGCAATTTCGTTGATACGGGACCACGCATAGAAAACGAGAACACCTTCAGTGAAATTTAGATGGGACGATGGCTCTCCCCTAAACAAGAGCATAAATGCAGCGCAAACGACGATCTCGACATAAAACAGCCATAGATTCCAACGCCGGAGGGTCTTTCCCCGATACACGCGATCATCGCGCACGCGCACTTTCCAGAGGTCAATGATCTTGCGGGTCGGCGATAGAAACCAGCCGAGATTTGCAATTACCTTTCGCATACGATGCTCTGGACACCTAGCGCCTGGCATCATCCGCCCGCCGGCCTGATTGCAGAAACTTGAGAGCCGCCGTGTCGCGAGTCAGGTGCATGCTGTAGTTAGGCTCCGTCTGCTTCTGACTCACTGGTTATGATGTGCGATTTTAAATTCATCACAAGCTGATTTTTTCGCATAAGCCCTTGGCGACGTTTGATATGTTCGTCGAAAACATAAACCGTCTCGGTAATTCTTTCGTCTTCATCGAGTGAAACAACTGCTAAACCAAGCAGGTCATCGCCATGAGCCTGTTGATATGTTCTCAGTATGCTTAAAATAGTGGCATCCCATTCCGCAACTTTCTCAGCAAGTAGGTCGCGAATGAAGGTATGTATTCGAGATAAAGATTCCATGTACTGTCCTAAAAGAGGTCTGATCTCCACATATTCACCAAGAGATTCAAGCTCTTTTAGCACGCTACTTTTGAATCCTTTATTCTCCTTCAATTGAGCGACATCAATAAGGGGGGCAACGGTATGTTTGACAAATACGCCAGACCCTTTATCAACGCGGGTAGAGGTGTGCCCCATATTGTGAATGGGGAAGCTTCTATGCTGAACATAGTTTCTGAGTGCTTCAAACACTCTATACCCGATGTTTGAATCGTATTCATTAGACATCTGCCCTTTGAGGCTCTCTACTTGAGAAGTATCACCTTCAAAGAGCAAATTTATATCGTGCTTAGTTGAATCAATGTAGAGACGACATGTTGTCAGCAAGTTAATGAGCCTTCTATTAACCTTGTGAATCTCATTAACAGTGTATGACCAATCACGCCCCGAAAACATCATAGAATCTAAACTACTATTCAGAAGCTCTCGCTCGTATTCAACGTAATTCTCAAGAACAAAGTTAAGCTTTTCCTCAATGTTCAACGCTTCGGCAAGTTTCCGTTTAGCAGTACGGGTGTTCTCGTACTCTTCACCTGAAATTTCTATGAAGTCATTGCAACTGAGAACTGTTTTTGTGATTCCATACCGCATAAACTCAACGGAAGCCTAACGCATGCCTCCGCGGCGCGCACGGGCCTTTGATGATAAAAGACCTACTAATTTGCGCGTCCGCTGCATATCGCCGTTAGGCGGCGTCCATAAAACCAAACACATTCCCGTTTCTCTCAACTGTAAGAATACGAATTCCAAACCGTTTGATGAGCGGAGCATTTCGCCAACGTGTTGCTAACTCCTCGAACTTCGAGGAATGAGGAACAGCTACCGCAAGAATATCATTCTCGCCAAGCTCTTGAACCGTTAGGAGTTGCCCTAGTGCCTCCCGAATGAGCGGATATTCCTGCGAACTGGGGTTACGAGTCAGCGGCCCCTTTTTGCATTCAACGCGCAGAGTATGGCCCGAGCGCAACTGGGCGACAACATCCCCGCGACCCGGATTAGAATGAATCCTCACAGAACCAAAGCCGACAGCAAGCGCATACTCACATTGCCATGCGTCCGACTCTTTCAGCTTTCGCCAGCCGTGCTCTTCTAAGAAACCAGGCAAATCGAAATGGACAGTATCGCCGATACGCACTTGCGCTCCATCGAGGGCCACATCAACGCGCCCGTCGGCGTGACCTCGCTCAAGAAGCCAAAAGGCTAATCTCAAACTCACCTCGGCTTCTGGCATTCTCGAAATATTATTCATCCTCGGATATTGAAAGACACCTAACTCCCGGCATCACCCGGCCCCAAGAGATTGATTTACATGACAAGCGTCGTGTCGGCGGTCGGGTGCATGCCGTTGTTCGGCGGCGCGTAACGTCGATGCCCATCTCAACCAGAGTCTAGATTCGTTTCTCATCATCACTTTCCAATAATTTGCCGTCTTTCAGGACTTCCAGAAGTATCATCTGACCCTCGTGAAGTCTTCTCAGCCATCCCATTATTCTTTCAAAGTGAGGGGCAATACGCTCTTGCTGTTGATCGAGTAAATTGATCAGCGCCCTGCAACTTTCAACAGATGCGGAATCGAACTCGCCAAGCATCTTATGCACAAGCCGATTCCGCTCATTTACTACGAGAGACAGCGCCTTTTTTGCAGCTTTCTTTTGCTCCATCCCGCCTTCAATTCTAAATCCGAAAGCCACCCACGCTTCCTTTAAATCGTCAGGCGCATCGGCGTTCTCATCGGCTGCCGAGTACAGGATGTCGATAATATTATCGGCCAGCCTTCCCATCGAGAGTCGCTCAACATAAGCGAGCTTGCTTTGGTATCTCCCTTTCAATTCTGAGATGTAGCCACTCAAGTCGCTTCGTACTACTAATAGCTTCAGGGCACGCTCCATCTTCTGGAGGTTCACGACATTACGACCAATCTTGCGTAACGCTTCATTACGCAGGTCATCCGCCTGCGAAACAACCATCAACACACCTCCGAATTTACTCCGAACCCGGGCAGCCGAACGCATGGTAGGCGTGCTAACTGCCGCCGGCAAAGACGCCTGGGCGGCGCCTTTATTATAACCGTCCCGACTTGAGCTTCTTGATGAACGCCGCTGGGTCGAAGCCCAACACCTCCGCCATTTCCAGAAACTCCACCACGTCCATCCGCCGCGTCCCCAATTCGCACTTCGAGACATAGGTCTGGGGGCGGCCCAGCCGGTCGGCCACCTCCTGCTGCGACAGCCCGCTCTTCCTTCGCGCCTCCGCCAACATCTCCTGGAAACGCTCGTAGGTCTCCTCAGAACCTGATTTCATGGCGCTCTCATCGGGAGATTTTCAAGCCCTTGAAACGTCCTGTTTTAACTCCGCCTATGCCGTCAAAATAACTCTTCCTTTCTAGCCGGTTTTGGACTAAGATGCAGCTCTCCCGTTTCACACATAGAACGGCGTGCAACCTCCAAAACAGCGTTGAAACCTTAACCGTCAGAGTCTACCCGCCAACTCTCCAGGGTGTCCAGATGCTTAGGCGAATCTTCATGGATGTGGAATCGGTGCCTCCGCCAGAGGAGCGGCGGCCCCACATAAAGCCCGAGATAGTCCACAAGCTCTGCCGCAGGGGCTTTTCGGCATCCGACGCCGACGACGGCACCGACATCTGCACCGTAGAGCAGTTCCGACGCCTAGCGCTGCACGCCGAGTACGGCCGAGTGCTCGCCATCGGCCTCATCATCGAGCACGACTGGCAGGTCGCGCACTATGGGCTGCTGGGGCGCGAGCGTCCTTCGGGCCGGTTCCACCTCGACGAGCGCCGCACCTTGCGCGCCTTCTGGCGTTTGTTGCATGATTTTAACGTAGGCCGCGACCTCATCATCGGCCACAACGTCTTGGACTTCGATTTGCCTTTTCTTTACAAGCGCTCACGAATCAACCGTATTCACCCGAGCATTCTCCTGAGCTTCGCACGCTACAAGAGCGCGCCCGTCTACGACACGATGCGCGAGTGGGCACACTGGAACCCACAGGCCCCGCTTGTCTCGCTCGACCAGCTCTCCGACATCCTCGGCGTCGGCCTCTCCAAGCTCGACGGCATGGACGGCGGTAGCGTTTACGACGAATACTTGGCCGGCAACCACGCCCGCGTGGCGGCCTACTGTCTACGCGACGTGGAGATCGCGCGGGCCATCTACTACCGGATGGTCTTCCCCGAAGGCCCCGAACCGCAGGGACTGGCTACCAGCCATGAGTGACGAATACGCTTACCTGAACGACAGCGCCAGGGAGACGCTGAAGCTGACGAACGAGGAGCGCATCGCCCGGATACGCGCGGCACGCTGGATTGGCTACACGCGCGCTAGGGAGATTCGCGAACAGCTCGAAGAATTGCTCACGCACCCGAAGAGCCACCGGATGCCGAACCTGCTGATCTACGGCGACACGAACAATGGGAAGTCGATGATCGTCAACCGCTTTTACGACCAGCACATGGCCTACGACAATCCCGCTGGCGACGGGGCCGTAATCCCCGTGCTCCTCGTCCAGTGCCCGCCCATACCGGATGAAGGACGCTTCTACAACACCATTCTTGAAGCTGTCTACTCGCCCTACAAGGCGAGTGACCCGCCGGACAAGAAACAGTTCCAGGCGATCAAGATGCTGCGGCGCGTCCGCCTCAAGATGCTCATCCTAGACGAGATTCACAACCTCATCGCGGGAAATCTCAACAAGCAGCGCCACTTCCTCTACACGCTTAAGTACCTCGGCAACGAGCTGCGTATCCCCATCGTCGGCGTCGGGACTAAGGACGCCTTGGTCGCGCTCCAGACCGTCCCCGAGATGGCGAACCGCTTCGAGCCGGCCCACCTGCCGCGCTGGGACATGGGAGCCGAGTACTTGAAGCTGCTCGCCAGCTTCGAGCGGATGCTGCCTCTGAAGAAACCGTCGAACCTTGTGGAGACGGGGCTTGCAATCAAGCTGCTCTCGATGAGCGAAGGACTTATCGGCGAACTCTCCGCGCTCCTGGTAAAAGCCGCGGTGAAGGCCATCAAAAGTGGCGACGAGCAGATCGCCATCGGGCTACTGAACTCTCTCAAGTGGATACCGCCATCGAAGCGCAGGTGAGCAATGCGAGGTAGGGCTGGAGCAAGAGGGCTGTCGGGCAGGCTATGGCCCGCGCACATCAAGCCACACCCGGACGAGCTACTGTCGTCCTGGCTGGTACGTCTGGCAATGGAACACGGGATTAAACTTCACACTTTCTGCTCAATAATCTGGCCGCGAAAGCAGATATGGAACCGAGACATTGACAGGTCGGCGGATACAGAATTGCTGCAAACGCTGTCCAACAAAACCGCCACGCCGGTTGAGCGCGTGCGCGCCACAACGCTCGCCGCCTACGAAAGCGTACTCTACGAGGAGCACAAGAGCCTCGGCCCTGCTGCATGGATCACTCCTGTAGGAATCTACCATCGCACCCACACGAAGTGCGGTCAACAATTCTGCCCAAGCTGTTTAGCAGAGGATAAAGAGCCTTACTACCGTCGGAAGTGGCGGTTAGCTTTCATGGTGGCGTGTGAGAAACATCATGCCCTGCTCCACGACCGTTGCCCCCAATGTTGCGGTGCTGTCAATTTCCACCGTGACGAGTTGGGGAACTTCAGAAAGTTCGCGGCCGAATCTATGACCACTTGTAACCACTGCGGCTTCGACCTGCGCGCGGTCAGCGAGACGACGTTACCTGTCCCGGTCACTCCCCCCGAAGTAAGATTTAACGCCGACCTTTTAAGTGCGATTGATACTGGCGTGGTGCGAGTAAGTGAGAGCGTTTTTACTTACTCCCATCTATACTTCGCGGCTTTACGTCAAATAATGAAGGTCATGGCGATGCACGACAGCCGTGTAGACAGGTTAAGGCAGGCGATATGTAGCACTTTTGACATAGCACCTTATACGCCCCTGACATCCCGGCCGCGCCCGGACGTGCAGGAACTGGACATCTTCAATCGAAGGCGTTTGCTCGCACTCACCCACTGCTTACTAGAAGAGTGGCCGAGCCGATTTATTGAGCTTTCAAGGAAATACAAGGTGTGGAGTTCGCTCTGGTTAAGAAACTTTGAACCCAGAGCACAAGAGCGCCCACGAAGTGCCCCGTTCTGGTTCTGGAGCGTCGTACATGAGCATCTGTACCGCGCTAAATACTGCCCCTCTGAAATAGAGACTATCGCGGCTATCGCCCACCTGAAGCGGCGGGGGATGATTTTGAATAAATCGTCTCTCTCTCGCCTGCTGGGTGTTGCCGTGATACGCCGAAAAGGTCTTCCGTGCTAGACCCATACAAGTATTTCAAACGCTGTACGTAATCCTCTGCAAGACAGCCAACTCCCGCTGCCTCGGCACTAACGACGTACTTTGAAAGAGAAAGCCACGCTCTTTTGTTCCCGCCTTCTCGACCTCAAGCGCAGCATCAGCAGGACATTAGCCTTGTGACTGAATAAAGGACTCCCGTCATGCTCTTCCGCGTCAGAAGAACTTATACTGCCCCAACTTCTCTTCGCAGATTGGAACGGTCAACTTCAAGACATCAACCAGTTGAAGGTAGCCAGATCTACCCAGAGCGAACAGCAATTCAGCCTCCCATCCGTCACTCCTCTGCTCGACGCGCGTCCCGTCGGCCCGATGCCATTCATCAACAGGTAACGTCCCTGCAATCTTAGAGTACGCCTTCGCCTTGTGCGTGTATCTGTTCCTATAACCGATTAAGAACTCCATGAGCGGCCCGTTGGCGATCTTCACCATCTCTTGCGTGTGGGCATTGTTTATCGCCGCGTCTATCTCCTTAACCTTTCCAGGCCGGAAGTAAACTCGAATCTCTTTCCCCTTGGCGTTCTGCCTCGGCAGCCCGCCGACGTTCCAAAGGACGTGGGCGATCCTGTCCAGGGCGGCGAACGTCCGGTAGAGGGAGCTGTCAACCATCATGTGAAAAATCCAGCCCGCCACCGTGCCGCCCCGTCTGCGCTCGGCGAGGTCGCTATACAGTGCGCGGTCGGCATCTTTTATGAAGCCGCGCAGCAAAAGCAGCGCGCTTGAAGGCATGCCTATCTCCTTCATCGCCTTCTCTATGCCCTCTGCGTCACTATCCGCCTCTAAGATGATGGGATACATCTCCATCAACAAAAGGGACTGACCCAAATGCCACCGCGACTGCGCAACCAAGTCGTCAACGTCCAACACGGCTCGGCGCATCTCCGCACCCTCTTCAGTCCTCGGTACGCACGCCACCAGCCCGCCTAATATAGTTAATTCAGACTCTGGGGAGGGGCAATTCACCCGCAATAGTTGTTCCACCCTGTCTACCATCTCCTGATCGCATTCCAATATCATATAACCTCCGGTCTGACTATCGACTTGACGATTAGCACTGCGATCTCACCTGATTATAATTTCCCCTCCTCCATGAACCCTCTACGCAACCCCACTTTCAACTGATCTTAGTCGCCGAGAAAGCGCTCTCTTCTCCTTAGCCTCCCCTAACTTGCGACCGCCTTACCACTTCACGGCCCCCCGGGAGCCGTAAATCTCACGCCTTCGCTGACACTCCTGACCCGGCCTGACTGTATAAACTTTATCGCCTGCACATATAATACGGGAGACGTTACAAGCGGAGGAAGGAACGAATGTATGGCTTATAGAGGAACTTCCAAGAGGGGCAGGAGGAGGGTCAACCGGCTTAACTATAACTTAGCCCCGGAGCCTGAATTTACTTACACGTTTACCGCACTCTACCCGATGGAACTTGAGGAGGTGCTGCGAAAGTTGCCCCGGACGCACGACCGGATTGAGGCCGCCTTAACGGCCTGCGCCGCGATGAAGAACTCAGAGCCGGGAGGCACCCGCGCCCGCCGCAAGGCTGAGGCCGCTTTCAGGAGTGCTTTGACGGAATACGTCGCCATCGAAGACACCCTCAACCGAGAGTTGCCCGCCGGCAAGCCCAAGTTCAAGCTGCACGGCACCCAGAACCCCCTGCCGCACGTCTTGGAGCTACTGCGGCACTTGCAGATACACGGCATGGCGAACGAGTTGTCGGACATCACCGTTAGCCTCTGGCTGAAGAACGTGCCCGGGGCGGAGCCGGTGGATGTCCCAGTCTGGATCATCAGTGACCTCGCCGACGCCCAACTTCTCAAGCTGAACGCCTTCGCCGAAGGTTTCTACACCCAGGCCCAAGCGGCCGAGATGGTCAACTGGGTCAAAACCCGGCAAACCAAATTCGGGATCGGGGACATCATTCACCGGGGGGTATTGGAGACAGCCGAGAGAATCGTGAAGACTTACCTGCCTCAAGCGCGAGCCGCCGGCTCACCTTCGTAATACAGGAGGCCTGAGGCACACTTCATGTCCCCTGAAGAACTGTTCAACCCCGACGACGAGAAAGCATTCGTCGATAGCACGACCGTGCACCTTAATAAGGGTGCGGCTATGAAACGCGGCATAAGCCCGGAAGCGTACGTCAGCCTCGCGCGTGAGCAGTGGCGTTCGTGCAGTACGGATCAGGTCTATGCCATAAAACTACTTATCGACCCCTTAGTATCTAAAGCCGCTTCTGACTTTCCACCTGAGTGGGCCGCGTCGGGTCGTCCATTCTGCGTGCTCGTCGCGCGAATCGACCCGGACGGGAATCTCATTGATGCCCCGCCGGACTATGTTCTCCCCTCCTACCCAGGTGTCTATCTAAGTCACCTCGTCTTTGGCTCCCCGTCAGGGGAACAGACCCCAGACCCGGCAGAGCCTGCGGAGTATCTGTTCGCGTTCCTTGACGTTCTGGGTTTTGAAGAATTACTGAAGAGCATCGGGCTGGACGAGTTGTCGCGCAGATACGAGGAACTCCTGGCCGTCGCACTCGCGCCGCAGTCGGAAACTCGGCCTTGGAGTCTGGCTCAGACCCTCGTAAGGGGAGATCCCGTGCCCGCGCTGATGTGGCTGCCGATGCAGACCGCGTACTTCAGCGACAGCCTGCTCCTCTGGGTTCACTATCATCCCGGACACGTCGAAGAGTTTCTCAACCGATGCTCAAAAGTGTTCTGCCAAGCCCTCGGCCTCGGCCTTCCGATAAGAGGTGCCATCGCCGTCGGACGAGCCAGGCTGGACAAGAAGAACGGCATCTACCTCGGCTCACCCCTTATCGAGGCGGTGAGACTTGAAGGAAAGTCCGACTGGGTAGGAATCGCACTGAGTGCCTCATGGAAGTCAGAAGCGCCACCGTTCCCGGTTCCGCCGGACTGCGTGTTTGTGTATCAGCCCCCGCTCAAAGAGGTGGCCGAGTCCCTCTTCTCCGGCCTCGTGCTGGATTGGCCTCGCGCGTGGCGAGAGTCGCGTCAGGACTCTGCCGTTGAGTATCTCACCCGACTGCGTGACCCACGGCTTCCAGAACATTTACAAGCCAGGTACGACGCCGCCATACGGTTTTACGAGTATTCCGAAGCAAATCAGGATTGGTGCGTGCCCGAAGGTTGGACGCGGATAAGGCCGACTGACCTGCGCTAACTTAGAATCGGAATTTCCTCTCATCGTAGGCAAACGAGTTTTTGATCTCTTTATCTTCCGCACGAACTCCTTGAACAGAACCTAGTGTGGTTCCGCACCTAGCGTCGTTTTACTCTTCCATTCCACAAAAATTATTGTATAGTGGCGGCGGACACACAACGAACGCGCCGCCCGTGATCCTCACGGCAGCCAAACAATTAGTTGAACTGCTTGCCCCTTTAGAACAGGGAGAACACGCCTTGCAGCAGGTTCAGCGCGATTCCCGTTAGCGTGTCCGTCGCTCCGGGTGTTGATGCAGCCTTACCAGTCTGAATCACACCGTCTGTTGTGGTCGTCTCTGTCGTGCTGCTCACCGTAGGCGTCGGCTGCGGGTCGGGGCCGGTAACGCCGGTCTGAATCACGCCCGCGAAAGCAGACGTGGAAAACACGAGTGCCAGCACCAGCGTAGCGACAGCATTTCGATAACTTTTCATCACAAGTTCCTTCCTTTTGGTGTGTAGGTGAAGCCCGAACAATTTGGTCTTAGAAAGTGCCTTATCTGCTTGATAAGGCGCGGTTTTTGCCTGCCTGCCGATTTTTCCACATCTATCAGAAAGGCAATCCTCACATGACTTTAGCAGATTCATTGTTGAGGCAATTAGACGACCCGACTTTGACACCCGACGCGCGGGCAGAGATTCGCTGTCGCGCCGCCGCAGATTTAGAACATAGAGGCCAGTACGAGGACGCAATAAACGCGCTCGCCGAGCTTTGGCAGGGCATCGGTGAGTGCCCTGCGCTCAAAGGGCTAACCGAATGCACGGCGGCAGAGATAGTTTTGCGCGTCGGCACGCTATCAGGTTGGCTCGCCAGTGCCGCCCAAGATAAAGAGAAGCAAGAAGCGGCCAAAGACCTAATCAGCAACAGTATGACCCGCTTTGAGGCTCTAGGTGAACCCGCCAGAGCCGCAGCCGCGCAGAGCGACCTTGCCTTTTGCTACTGGCGCGAGGGAGCTTTCGACGAGGCGCGCGATATTTATAACGAAGCACTAAAGAGACTCGCCGAACAAGACCCGGAGCTAAAAGCGAAGATTTCAATCAGGCGCACGATGGTTGAATTTTCAACGGGCAGGCTCAATGACGCTTTACGGATTCTGTCAGACCTCGCACCGACGCTGGAAGAAAGTACGAACTACGCCTTAAAAGGCAAGTTTCATAATCAGCTCGGTTGCGTGTTGATGTTCTTAGGCAAGACCGAGCGCCGACCGGATTATAAAGACCGCGCCATCATCGAATATACAGCCGCGTCACATTACTTTGAACTGGCAGGACATACCAGCTACCGTGCGAGCGCCGAGAGCAATCTAGGATATTTGCTTTACCTCGTCGGGCGATACCAAGAAGCACATGATCACCTAAACAGTGCTCGCGTCCTGTTCCTTGTCGTGCGCGACAAAGGTAGGGTCGCTCAGGTGGACGACGCCCGCGCCCTTGTCTTACTCGCTGAAGGTCGGACGCGCAAAGCAGAGCGCACAATCAGCGAGGCTGTGCGAGTACTTTCCAGAGGCGGAGAGCAAGGCTTGTACGCCGAAGCACTTACGACACAAGGCCGCGTACAGGCGAAGCTAGGGAACTTCCCGGAATCGCGCAACACATTACGAAAGGCAGCGAAGGTCGCCGAAGCAGCAGGAGCCGTCGAGGATGCCGGACGCGCCTTGCTCGTATTCATTGAGGAACACGGCGAGCGCATCACTGAGCGCGAGCTATTAGAGTCCTACCAGCGTGCAAATGCCTTACTCAGAGAGACGCAGGACGCCGAGACGATAGCACGTCTGCGCGAGTGTGCGCGCCGGATTGTAGCCGCGCGCCTCGCCAGTTTGCCCCCCTACCGTCACCGCAGCCTCGCCGATTTTTGGGCTAACTTCAATCTTACCGAAAGGGTACACGCTTACGAGGCCAGATACATCAGGCGGGCTTTGATTGACGCTAAAGGGAGTATCACGCGAGCCGCGCGCCTACTTGGTTGGGATTATCACGGCACGTTTCAATCTATGCTTGATGAAGGCGGCAGGCATCACGATCTCGCGCACTTACGCACCCCGCTCGAAAAGAGAAATAAAAGCATCATACGTAGCAGCAGCCGCCAGCGCCGACGAACCAAGCGGCAAACCATCAAAATTCTGCATGTCGAAGATTATCAGCTAGACGCCGATGCTGTGAGGGATACCTTAGAGGCTTTAGGCTGGAAGGTCGAGACGTGCGCTGATGGCACGGAGGCGCTGAAGATTCTTGCTAGTAACGAGCCTTTCAGCATTTTCATCTTTGATTATGACTTGCCCGGCCAGAACGGAATTGAGTTGACGCGCCACGCCCGCACGCTTCCCCACCGGCGACGAACCCCGATCATCATGTTCTCAGCTAGTGACATCGAGCCAGAGGCATGGCGCGCTGGCGTGAGCGCGGTTTTGCAGAAGCCGCAGGACGTAGGCCGCTTGTGCGAGACAGTCACGCGATTACTAACCAAAGACACTACCGGCAGGAAATAAAAGCGCAGAGAATCATGTCTTACTCCCTATTGTTACCGTAACGCTTCATAAATGCGACGTGCGCGCTCGAAGTCAATCGTATGTCTGCCGTGCGGGTCCGGCTTCACAAACTGCCGGATTTCCGCGGGCGTGAAGGAGAAGCCTGACGGGAGGCCCAAGCGGCGCTTCGCCAGGCCGTCCACCGCGTTGCACTGGTCGCAGACCACGACCTCGGCGAAGCGCCCACGCCCGACATCGACACAGCCCTGCGAATGATCGTGATGCGTGTGGAGACCCGCCATCCAGCCCCAGAACGGCTCGCGCCCGTGTGGCGTCCGCCTCATCCATCGCATGATCTCGAACTTCGAGCGACCGCATCCGGGACACCGCCACGAGTCATCGAGCGACTTCCAGAGGGCGAAGCAGTGCGCCCCGTCATAAGTCCGGTAGTCTTCCGCCGACGGTATCATCTTCGCCATCGCCAATGCCCTTACAATACCCCTAATGCCGTGCGCGTCTCCGGGCTGAGATTATCCAGCGCCCACTCTAGCCCGCGATAGTAGTCACAGAGCCATAACACTTCTCGCACGGCCAGCAGCAGCTTTTTGACCGCCTCGAACTCGACCTCCGGCAGGCTCCCATGCACCAGGCGATTCCTTAACCCGACTCCGCCGTTGATAGTCTTAATCACTGCTTCCGGCGGGCTGAGCACCTGTCCGTTGATTTTAGCCTTGGCAGGCAAAAGCGGCATGTACTCCTTGAGCATATTGACGACCGGGGGTGAGGGTGCATTTCTTGCGAGCCACTCCGCGTCCGGGGCAAGCTCGCCAATCAACTCCTTCAGCCCCGCCTCCAACGCGCTAATGCCGATAGCCAGCGCGCTGCGCGGGTTGATGTCCATCTGCGTCCACGCCTCGCGGAATAACCCCTGGCCCAAAGGCTCTCGCCGCTCCTGGCGGATCAACTCATCAATCTCCTCACGCAGGTGGTCGGACAGGACGGCCGGGCGGGCGTCCATCATGACCACAAAGTTAACCGGTGCCATCCGCCAGTCCTCTCCGTCCATAGACCACAACATGCGGCCGTGGCGGAACAGGTAGGTCGGGCAGGTCTGGGCGCTGCGCCAGCAGGCGGTCGCCACCACCTGCCGTATCACGTCCACCAGCTCTTTATTCACCTGAAGGACAAAATCGTGTACCGACCGGGGAAGACTGGAGAGAGGAATCTCGTACTTCTCAAAGTGCCCCGGCTTCCACGTCTCCCGAATTGAATCGGGGACGCCGCTCAGATCGACTCCGGGAGGGATTCTGCGCTCCCACAAAGCCTCGAACGTCGGGGTGGCGTTACGGTACGGCTCGACCTCCGTGCGGGCTTCGCAGACGGTATGATATGAAAGCCCCTGCTCGCCCTCTTCCTGAGTAGGAGGCCGCAGAGTGACGGTCGTCTTCTGATCCTTGCCTAGACCATCAAAGCGTATCCCTTCGCTCATCGTATACAGTTTTTCAACGACGAGTCTTAACTTAATGAACATCACACGCTCCCCTCGCTCGCACCACTGCAAGACCGGACAAGACAGCAGATGCTCACGTCACTGCGCCTGACCGATAAACTCCCTCAAAAGCTCAGGCCAGTCAATCACCCTCGCGCCGCTGCCGAGTGTAATGACCATCACCCTGCTCGGGGGCGAAAGCGGCGGCCTCACTCTCATCAGCTCTGTGACGGCGTCTTCGGCGGCCAATACGTATGCGCCGTGCTCCGACGCCGGGTCGGCCAAGGCGAACGTGACGAACGTAGCGAAGTCGTAGCCCCCATTCCTCGCGTGCGCCCTCTCCTTGCCGAGCGATGGGCTTGTACTCTGCGCCTTCTCCTTCTGGAGCTCGTCGCGCCGGCGCTGGAAATGCTTCGCCGGGAGGACGGTCGGCGGCAGGCTCCACTGCTTCGGATTATGAAAATGGTAGAAGACGAAGTAACCAACGTCAGGTCTATTGAGCAGGGCGTTGACCTGATCGAAATTTATCACGGCCGAGCCGTTCTCCTCTGCCTTCTTCGCCTGGAAGCGTGCAACCTTGAAATACTCCTGCCGCTGCCCGAAGTGGGCGTGAATCACCAACCCGAAGTCCGCGCCCGTCTCCGACTCCCGGCGGGCCGTCGCCGTGTCCGCGTAGAAGAGGCGACAATGGTTCTCCGCTTGAGCTTCGGGAGTGCCGCTCAACGACGCCCAGTGCGGGGCAAAGTCTTCAAGGCGCTCGACGATCTGCGAGACGAGATGGCCGGTGAGCCGTTCCTCGTGACTCCAGAAGGGGACGTACCGGAACAAGAACTCGTGCTCTGCCCTGGCGAGCGCCCAGAACAAAGCCCACATGCAAGCCGGGTCGTAGGCCGCCGGGGAGGCGAGCGCTTGATCGACGAAGTACCTGTAATCGAGCTGGGACCGCTTTATGTAATAGTGCAGTACCTCGTCGTCCACCAGCCACGCGGGAAAGCCGCGCTTCCCACTGTTAGCGAAGAACCCGGAGTTTAAGACCAGCCTCATCGTCTCACGGCTGATGTCTGAGAACTGGCGGAACGCCCCGAAGCCCGCCCTGCCGCGGGAAACCCCTCCGACGATGTCCGTCGCAAGCCGGACATAACTCTCGTTGCCCGGCACCTCGGTAGCCGCACTCACGGCGGAAAGATCATCGCTCATAGCTTCACCCCTCAAGCCTCAGCCATGACGTAACCTGCTATGCCTCGATGATGTGCTTAACTTTGTGTGACTACTCCGGCGTCTACGGGCGAGAGCAAGACGGCATGAGGAGCAGTTGTCCGCAGGTGAGGCACCGCTTACAATAGGCGCAGGCTACGCTTGGCTTGAATTTTCACCTACTAACAAAAGTATAACCGGAGAGAATGAGGATGAGAAAGCCCGACAGAGAATACTGGCTACAAAACGAGCACTACATCGAGGAAATAACTTCACAGGCCGTCGGCTTTCCCGTCAAAGTTTATACAGGCGAGGGCGACAGCACGACGGGGATGGGCAACACGGTAGCCTACCAAGTAATGCCGGGCACGCCCGACATCGCTTCAGAGTTTTTCTTCTGGCACCTCGAAACGAACCGCCAGTGGTACGAGTCGCCGCTGGAGGCCGCCGCGGCGTTCGCGCAGGCATGGCAAACGTATGCAAAGCGGGGGGCGACCACGGGGTAATAGTGCCCAAAAGGAGGAGACGCCCGTGAGCCGAGAGATCTAACCCCTCCTGCCCAGGATGCAATAAGTTTTTCAACGCCCGCAAGCCTGCTTGCATCCGCCTTTTAATCACACCTGAACCGGATGTATCACCCGCCCGCTATGCGGACGAGCCGCCATCCCCGGAGGGTTCACCTGACTCGGACGCCTCACCGCCCGCAGGCAGCTCGTCGCGCTCGGACGACTCGTCGGCCTCGACGGACTCAATTTGAGGGACTTCATCGGTCCCCGAAGTTCGGGGAGAAACTTCCTCACCGGATGCTTCGGCACCCGCAGGCACATCACCGGCTTGGGCTTGCTCGCCGCCCTGAGACCGCTCGTCGGACTGTGCTGGCTCATTGATCTTTATCTCATTAAGCCTTCGCCGCAGTTCGGCGGCCTCAGCCTTCTCCAGCGGCATCAGCCCCGACCCTGACAAGTACCTGATGATGCGCGCGACGAAAGCCCTCTCCAGCCGGGAGGCGTGCTTGAACTTGTACCAGCCGAACTGATCCAACTGCCCCGGCTTCAGCCAGGAGCCTCCGTTCCAAGCGCAGGTCACTAGGACCTTCCGCAAGTCATCGGCGGTCATTTCGGCGAAGCCCCTCCGCCTATTGTAATGAACTAGGAGCATCGTGTAGGTGCGGGGTTTCGGGGGCTTCTTGCCTTGGCGACGCGCCTCAGGCTCCTTCTCCTCATCACGCTCCGGAGGCTCGATCTCCAGCAGGTAGAAGTAGTGCTCGCCTAAACAGATGCCGCGCGCTGCGATGAGGCGACGCGGCCGCGTCTCCCCGTCTCTGGTTACTATCGTCCAATCAATGGGAGTACCTTCCCATTCGGTCGGGAATTCGGAGAGGGAGCGTGCGGGTCTCACCATCTCCCTGCTCTTGGGCACTTGCACGATCTCGCAACTCAGCTTCTCCGGGTAAATCCTTCCGAGCAGATTGACGAGCTGCTCGAACATCTCGTAGCTGGCTCGCATCGCCTTGCCATGAAAGGTCGTGCGTCGTGGCCTCACCTCCGGCGTCTTCTCTCCCGGCGGCTCATCCGGCGGAACTTCTTCCGTACCCGTTGCTTCCCTCGTTACCTCACTGTCGTCGTCAGAATCGAAGTCGTACACGAAGCTCAGCGGACCTACTTTGGTATCGGTCTCTCCGGGGGGCGCGGTCGATTTTTCCGCGGTCATATCGTGCCCTTGGACGAAACTAGGCTCTCGCTGAGGCGGGCGCTTGCGTGAGCCGCCTTCGTCCCGCCGGCGCCATTTCTTCTTCTTTAAGTCGGGAAACTTGTTCTCCCACATCAGCTCCTCCACCTGCTCTTTAGCGGGCGAGGGCTCCTTGTCCGTGCGGATGAATATCTCCTCGATCTCGTCATTGACCGTGATGATCTGCCCGCCTTTATCGTCCACGCTCACGCCCCGCCCAATGTCCGGTAGCGTCTCGTCGGTTACAGAGTAGATCACCTCGTCGCCGTCTTGCTTGTACTCGAAGTATTGGAATGGGAAGGGCGCGCTGTCGCTCTCAATGTAATAAACCAGAAAGTGTTTTCTCCCGCCCGACACTATCTCCTTGCCGCAAACGACGAGCCGCGTCTCCACGTTCTCATACGGCAGACTCACTTCCGGCAGGCGTCCCTGCGGCTCGGGATGATTACGCTCGCCCGGGTACGGATGCGTTGCGTTGTAACCAGCCGAGATGTAGATGCGCCGCCCCTGGTTGAGGGCGCGATGTGCGAAGGCGTAGCGCGCCACGATGGGCGCGTCCTCCCTCTTCACATAGGCCGACAACTGGACGAAGGCGGCCTCAGTCCCACCCGGCAGCACGGTCTTGTCCGGGTTGAAAACCCGGTTGGGATCACCCGCCAAGCCGTTGGTGAGAATCTCGTGGAACAACTCAGAGGAGTTACCGTAGTGGAAACGGATCAGTTCCGCGCACGGGATAATGACCTTGGTGATTCCGTCCGAGCGCCCCTCCGGTACGCGGATGTGCAGACACCTAACGTAGTCGCTAGTGCCCCCAAGCTCGTACTGCTTGTAAGGGATGTCGTAAATCTTCCTCGCGCGGGGCTGCGGCCTGTGCCCGCTCTTGACGGCCAGGACTTCGGTCGAGTGACGCTCGATTAACAGCTTGAAGACCTTGCGCTGGTAGCGGGGGCGCTTGACGGGACTTCCCTGGTGGAGCAGCAAGCCGATGTGTAGCATGGGGAGTTGCCCGCCGCCGACCTCAATCTTTTTAGCCTCATCGAAACTGTAAGACTTGTTGTCTAGAAGTGCGCGCGGGTTGCTGTCGATGTCGAGGCCGGTGCGCATGAGCGGGACGAAGAGGGCTTCGAGCAGCGGCTCGCGAGTCTTCTGGTTCATGGTCAACTGCTCAAACCAGTGAAGCCTCCAGTAGCGGGTGTCTTCCGGATCGTATAGCTCGTGGATAATGTATTGTGAGGCACTCATGAAGGTTAGCCTGCTTGGTAACTTTTACTCCTGTGTAGTTGCATTATCTTGTGTTGGGTTGCGTGAGGTTGTGGAGCTCACAACATCCGCCGTGAGATGCACGATTGTTTCGACGTGGTGTGTTTGTGGGAACAGATCGAAAGCCCTGACGGAGTCGAGGGTGAAATTCGCGTCGAAGAGGACGCGGAGGTCGCGGGCGAGGGTGGCCGGGTCGCAGGAGACGTAAGCGATGCGGCGCGGGCGGAGGGCGAGGATGGCGTTGAGGGCTTCGGGTTCCGCGCCCGCGCGGGGCGGGTCGAGGAGGAGAAAGTCGATGGGCGCGAGCGTGTGGGCGTGACTGTTGAGCCAGTCGCCGACGCGCGCGGTGTGGACGGAGGCGTTTGTGAGTTCGGCGTCGGCGAGGTTGAGGCGGGCGAAGGCGGTGGCCGTGGCGTTGCCTTCGACGGCGGTGACGCGCGCGAAGCGGCGCGCGAGGGGGAGCGTGAAGAGGCCGACGCCGCAGTAGAGGTCAACGGCGTGTTCGCCCGACGCGTCCTTGAGGGCTTCGGCGAGGAGCGGTTCGAGGAGCGCGTGGTTGATCTGGAAGAAGCAATCGGCGTTGAAGCGATAACGCTCGCCCGCGAGGG
Organism: Pyrinomonadaceae bacterium; assembly: GCA_036386515.1. Lineage (GTDB taxonomy): Bacteria > Acidobacteriota > Blastocatellia > Pyrinomonadales > Pyrinomonadaceae > JAIVJZ01. The sequence goes on along the minus strand of DASVVO010000048.1, from coordinate 31,513 downwards.
TGCGAAAGCGTTCGCGCGCGTCGTCCGCGGCGAGCGGCGGCAGGAGCGAGACGCCGTCGTCGCCCGCGACGGCTTGAAACTCCTCGGCCTCGTCGAATTCACCGGCGGCGAGCGTGGCGCGCAGGTGCGAGAGCTTGGCCTGCACTTCGGGCAGGACGACGGGGCACTCCGACACGTCGCAGACGCGGTGCGAGGCGAGTTCGTAATAACCGAGGAATTGGCGCACGGGGTCGTGTTGCCAGCGGGCGCGCGAGCGGTAATGCCAGACGGCGGGCGAGGGCATGATCGAAATTTCGACGGGCGGTTCGATGCGGGCGATGCGCCGCAGGCAATCGCGTATGATCTCGACCTTGGTTTGCAGTTGCGCCTCGTAGTTCAACTGCTGGAAGTCGCAGCCGCCGCAGCGACCGAAGTAGGGGCAGGGCGGTTCGACGCGCGCGGGCGACGGCGTGATGATCTCCACGACGGACGCGAAAGCAACTTTGCCGCGCACGCGTTCGACGCGCGCGCGCACGCGGTCGCCGGGCGCGGCGAGCGACACGAAGAACGTGTGGCCGTCGGCGTGTCCGAGTCCCGCGCCGCCCGGCACGATGCGCTCGATCTCGACTTCGACCGTCGCGCCCGCGCTCAACTTCCCCGTCGCCGGCGGCGGCGACTCGCGGCGCGGCCTGTGGTGCTTCCTTTTCACAAGAAAATATTTATCCGGCCTCGTCCGGTTCGAGGAGCCTGGCTCAGAGATAGAACAAACTGAGCCGGGGCAGGTTGCAATCTTCGCGCAGGAGTTTTGCCAGCAGGCTGTCGAGCGTCTGCTCATAGGTGGCGCGCTCCATGCGCTTGCGATAGGGTTCGAGTTGCGCGGCGGCCTCGGCGCGGCGCGCTTCGAGGCGCGCGGGCGGCAGCGCGGCGCGCACGGAGCGATCCAGCAGGTTGTCCAGATCGTTCAGCGCGCCTTCGAGTTGTTCCGCGTCGGGACGGGCGGCGGCGGCGAAATCCTTTTCCAGATCGGACAGGCGCGTGGCGGCGCGTGCGAGGGCTTCGCATAATTCGCCCGCGTCGCCGCGCGCCGCCTGCTCCGCTCCGGCGCGCTCCACGCGCGCGCGCGCCTCCGCCAGATGCCCCGCGATCACTTCGCGCGGGAACGGCAGCGCGCCGTTTCCCGTCGCGGCCGACGCCTCCTGCGCCGGGGTTTCTTCCGTCGTCGCGGGCGCCCCTCCTGCCTGAGTCGCGCCCAACTGCGATTCGAGCCATTCGGCATACTGCGCCTCGACCTCTTCCTGACAATAAAAGAGCGACTTCACGCTGCGCCTTCGCGGCTTCGCCTCATAGGAATCGAACGACTGCTCGACGCCGCGCAGCACGATGTGCAAAGGAATCCCCCTGTCTTTCCAGGTCTCCATCAGAGACCAGTCCAGCGGGCTGACGAACAGGTGCTTTCCCCTGCGCCGACTAAACGCATCTTCGATCTCGGTAAAGTAGTTAAAGTAATTCAAGGTTCTAATCGCGGTTTCAGGTTTCAAGTTTCAAGTTTCAGGTTAAAAACCGGAGAGCTACGTTCTTTAACTTGAAACTTGAAACCTGAAACTTGAAACTCATTCCGTCATTTCATAGATCAATCTCAGCCCTTCAAGCGTGAGCGTGTCGTCCACGGTTTCGATGAGTTCGGAGCCGGTGGCGATGAGGGGGGCGAGGCCGCCGGTGGCGACGACGCGCACGTCCGCGCCGAGTTCCTCGCGCATGCGCCGGAGGATGCCGTCAACGAGGCCGACATAGCCGTAATAGAGACCCGATTGGATTGCGCCGTTGGTCGTCGAGCCGATGACGGCCTGCGGCCGTTTGATCTCGACGCGGGGCAGGCGCGCGGCGCGGGCAAACAGCGCGTCGGAGGAGATTTGGATGCCCGGCGTGATGACGCCGCCGAGATATTGCCCGGCGTCATTGACGGCGTTGAACGTGGTCGCCGTGCCGAAGTCCACGACGATGACCGGCGCGCCGTACTTGTGGCGCGCGGCGACGGCGTCCACGATCCTGTCCGCGCCCACGTCCGACGGCGGCTGGTAGAGAATCTCCATGCCGGTCGCGGTCGTATGGTCTATAAAGAGCGGCGAGAGATGAAAGTATTCCTCGGCCATGCGCTTGACCGTGAAGTTCAACTGCGGCACGACGGAGGCGACGGCGACCGCGTTGATCGCTTTGAAATCCAGCCCCGCCAGCGCGAACAGGTTGCGCGAGAGCACGCCGTACTCGTCCACCGTGCGCCCGCGCTCGGTCGTCAGACGCCAGTGCGTGACGAGTTGTTCGCCGTCGTAGACGCCGAGCGAAGTATTCGTGTTTCCTACGTCGATAACTAAGAGCATATGTTGCTGTGTGACATGCGACGATACCCAAGCGACCGGCGGCAAGCGACGAGCCGGAACGCACGGCGCGCGCTACCCCTTAAACGTCGCGCCGCTGTTGTCGCATCCATTCCTCTCCGAGGAGCGCATAGTGGTATTCGTCGCCCCATTTTCCTTTGAACCAGACGTTTTGAATAAAGTGTCCCTCCCGCCTCATCCCCAGCCTTTCGAGGAGCGCGACGGAATTCGCGTTCTCCGCGTCCGTGACGGCCACGATGCGGTGCAAGCGGAATTCCGTGAACGCGTAATCCAGCACGCGGCGCGCGGCCTCCGCGGCCAACCCCTGATGCTGAAAGGAACGCGCGAGCGCAAAGCCGATCTCCGCCTGCCGCGGCTCATCCGCCCGCACGCACAGCGCGACGTGCCCGGCGAGCGCGCCCGTCTCTTTCACTTCGAGGGCGAAGTTGAACCAGCGTCCGGGCTGGCCTGGCGACACGTTCCGCTGCCGTTCGATCAACTCGCGCACCCCCTCTTCCGTATACGATTCCCACGATTGATAACGCGCCACGAGCGGGTCGTTGAGATAGGCCATGAGCGGCGCGAGGTCTGCTCCGTTCAAACGCCGGAGGATCAATCTCTCCGATTCCAGAGAGGTAAAACGCGCCTGCTCCATCGCGCACCTTTCATCGCATCAAGTGTCGGCTGAACGGAGATATTAGCCCGTTCGCGCGTCGGCCGTCATTTGCGCCCGAACGTTTCTTCAATCGCATCGCAGGCGGCGGCCGCGCCGTTTTCGGCCTGCACGCGGCGACCGGCTGCCAGCGCGTTAATCTTATAATTTTCGTCGCACAGGATAGCACGCAATTCGCGCGTCGCGCTCGCGGCATGGTATCGCCCGCGCGGGAGCGTGCGCCCGCACCCCAGGCGCGCGCCGTTGTCGAATTGATCGTGGCTGAAAGGCACGATGAGCGCGGGGCGTCCCGCGCGGAGCGCCTGCCCCGTCGTGCCGACGCCGCCCTGATGCACGACCGCGCAGCCGCGCGGCAACACTTCGCCGTAAGGCGCATACTCGAAGGCGGCGACGCCAGCGGGCAGAGGTTCGGGCAAACGATTGCGCTCGTGGCCGATGAGCAGGAGCGCGCGGCGGCCGAGGGCGCGCGCGGCGGCCACCGACTCGCGATAGAAATCTTTCGCCACCCAAATGGCCGACGAACCGAGCGTGAAGATGATGGGCGGCTCTCCGGCGTCGAGAAAGTTTTCGAGTTCGGGTGAGAGATCGCTGCCGCCCGCGTCGGCATCGCCCGGGAGGTCTCGCCGATCATAGAAGGGAAAGCCGGTGAGGCGCGTGTGGGGCGGCCAGTCCGGTTGCGGAGCGGCCAGCACGCGCGAGAACAGCGCGAGGACGAGCGTGGGCGAATGCTGCGCCTCGAAAAGCGGATGGCCTCCCGGCGGCAAGCCCACCCCGGCGCGCAAGCGTCCGACGGCGTCGGCCAGCGAACCGAGTTTCCTTTTCGCCAGCGCGATCAGCGCGCGCCCGACGAGCGGATGCAGTTTCAACAAGTGATACAACGCAGGCCACTGCGGCGGGACGGAAGGATCGTGGACGGAGAACAGCGAGATCGGGGCGAGCACGCTCGACGCCCAGGCGATGCCCGTTTTCTCCACGATGAGCGGCGCGGGAATCGAGAGCGGGTGTGTCAGCAACAGATCAGCCCCGCGCGCGGCCGCGTTCAAGTCCTCGTAAATGTCGCGCAGGTGCGGGATGATCATGGTATTGAACACCTCCTCCGTCCCCGTGCGGGCGTTCATCAGGGTTTCGAGCATCCGGCTGATCTTTTCCGGCTCGTCGTAGGAGGGCACGTCCGGGCGCACCGGATGAAATTCCAGATCGAGCGCGGCGGTTTTCTCGCGGTATATTTCCGACGTGGCGATGACCGGACGATGCCCGCGCGCTTTCAACTCAAGCGCGATGGCGACGTAAGGATGGATGTCGCCGAAGGAGCCGAAGGTGGAGAGCACGATCTTCATATCGATGTTTGGTGAGCGCGGCGTGAAAGACTGAAGCGGCGCGCGCATCGTTGCCTCGTCTGCTTAATCCGCGTTCCGCGCTTCTCCCGCCGCGCTCCGCCAAAGTCCTTGCGACGGCACGCGCAGGGCGCGGTTGAATTTGCTCGAAGCGTTCTCCCAGGCGATCAGGGCGGTCAGTTCGACGAGCGCGTCGTCGTCGTAAAATTGGCGGAGGCGCGCGAAGAGTTCGTCTGAGACTTCGCGGCCGGTGACGGTCATCGCGTCGGCATAGTGCAGCGCGACGCGCTCGCGCTCCGTGTAGTGCGGGCTGACGGCATAGTCCGCGAGGGCGAGAATCTTCTCCGTAGGGATGCCGAGTTCGCTGCCGACCGCAGCGTTGATGTCCTGTCAAAACTCGCAGCCGTTGAGCGCAGCGACGCGGCGGTTGACGAGGGCTTGCAGTTTCCCGTCAATCAACCCCGACTCCGCGATGCCGCCCCACATGGCGCGCACGCCGCGAAAGATCGACGGGCGGCGCGCATAGAGCAGATGATTGAGCAGCGGCGCGCCCCACTTCTTCGCCTGCGCCGCGAACACGCGCCCCACGAAACCGCCGGCCGCACCCGCTTCGACTCCTTTGATTCTCGCCATAGAAACCTCACGAGATGGAAAAGCTGTCAGTAGTCAGTGGTCAGTTGTCAGTTGCATGTGACCATCACGCAAGTTGCTAAAGACGGTCTTGAACAACTGACTACGGACAACTGACGACTGACGACTGACGACTGACCACTGACCACTGACTACTGACCACTGACCACTGACAGCTTTTCATCCTTCATCATGCGTCGTCTCTCTGAGCGCGTGGACATCGCCGGCGCGCACGAGTTTGATCTCGCCGGTCGCCAGTTCGACACGCAGTGCGCCGTCCGGCTCAAGACCGCGCGTCGTGCCGTTAAAAGTTTCCGTGGCGGCATGGACGCGCACGCGCTTGCCCGCGGCGTAAGAGGAGTTGGCCGACCACTCGCGCACGATGTCCGCCCGGCCGGCCGAAGCGTGGAGTTGCGCGTAGCGGCGCGCGAGGTGGCGGACGAGCGCGGCGAGCACGCGTTCAAGGTCGGCGCGTGCCCCGGTCGCGCCTTCGACCGAGGTGGCGTGCGCGCGCAACTCGGCGGGGTAAGCGCGCTCGCTCAAGTTGATGCCGATGCCGAGGATGCAGGCGCGGCCGGGCTTGGTCTCGACCGTTTCGGCGAGGATGCCGCAGAGTTTTCGCCCCCCGGCGAGGATGTCGTTCGGCCACTTGATGTCGGTTTCGAGCGCGCACGCTTCGGCGAGCGCGTCGCGCACGGCGAGCGCGGCCAGGAGGGTCACGAGCGGCCACGCCTCCAACCCGAGACGCGGGCGCAGGACGATGCTGAAATAGAGTCCCGCATCCGGCGGCGATGCCCACACGCGTTCCTGTCGCCCGCGCCCGCGCGTCTGCTCGCGCGCCACCACGCACAACCCTTCGGGCGCGCCGCGCGCCGCCTGGCTCGCCGCCTCCGTGTTGGTCGAAGGCAGCGCGTCGTAGCGCAGGATCGTCGGCTGGAATAGGTCGGCCACGTTGGTCTCAAACTCATCTTATGCGAGCCGTGTTTGATGGACAACGCGCGAAGGCGCAAACTCCCGCCGCACCTCACAAGGTCGCCCACGACGCCGCCGCTGTGCTACCACGACTCCGCGATGAATATTTTCCCACGATTCGATTCTTCCCTCACCTGAAATTCTCACCCGCCGCGAAACCCGCCCCGCGCGTTTACGTATTAACTGGCCGCAGACCTCTTGCGGTTTCTTTTGATTCCGACCCGAAGAAATGGAGACTCGATCCGTGAAAATGGGATTTCTCTCGAAGTGCGTCGCGCTCGTCGCACTGGCGTGCCTCGCCGCGCTCTCCGTGTCTCGATTGACCGGCGCGCAGACGGCGCAAACTCCGGCGACGACGGGCGGCGCGAAGGCGTTCGAGGCCGCGTTGCTCGTGCTGAACAAGACGGACAACACGCTCGCCATCGTTGACCCGGCGGCATTGAAGGTGTTGGCGCGCGTGCCCGTCGGCGAAGGGCCGCACGAGGTGGTCGCGTCAAGCGACGGGCGCACGGCTTACGTCGGCAACTACGGCACGCAGCAGGTCGTCGGCAGTTCGCTCTCGATCGTGGACATCGCGGCGCGCAGGGAGACGAAGCGCGTTGACCTCGGCGCGCTGCGCCGCCCGCACGGGATGGTGGAGGCGGGCGGCAAAATCTATTTCACGGCGGAGGCCAACCGCGCCGTGGCGCGCTACGACCCGGCGACCGACAAAGTGGACTGGTTGATGGGCACGGGCGAGAGCGTTTCGCACATGCTCGTCGTGACGCCCGACGCGAAGAAGATTTACACCGCCAACATGCTCTCGAACACCGTCACCGCGCTCAACGTGGGCGGCGCGCCCGTGCCGCCGAACATCACGCAGATCGCGGTCGGCAAGACGCCCGAAGGCATCGGCATCTCACCCGACGGGCGCGAGGTGTGGGCGGCCAACCGCGCCGACGGCACGGTCTCCGTCATCGACACGGCGACGAACAAAGTGGTGGAGACGCTCCAGAAGTTTTCGCAGCTTCCCTTTCGCGTCGCCTTCACACCCGACGGCAAGCGCGTGCTCATCCCCGACCCGGTCGGCGGCGAACTCATCATCTTCGACGCGGCGACGCGCAAAGAGATCAAGCGGATCAAGATCGCGGGCGGGACGGTCGGCGTCGCCGTCGCGGCCGACAGCAAACGCGCTTACGTCGCGTTACAGGAGACGGGCAGCGTGGCCGCCGTCGATCTGGAAAAGTTGGAAGTGACGGGGCAGGTCGAAACGGGCAAAGGGCCGGACGGCATCGCGTGGGCGCAGAATCGCGCCGGGAGTTAAAGAAGCATTCGCCACGGAGATGCGGAAAAGGGGCGCGGAGAGTTGAATGTCTCTCCGCGCCCCTTTTTCGCGTCAAGTGCGCTTCTGCTTATGCCCAATTCCGGGCGGCTATAAATCCGTTCGAGGCTTTTCTCTCTGCTTAACCGAGCACGCCGCGAAACTTGGCCGGGTTGACGGCGTAGCCGGGGAAGACCCGCTTGAGGTCGGCGTTGCCGAGATGCTTCGCGGCGACTTCGCCGAACACGTCGCGGAAGTCTGTGGTCAAAGCGAGGTCGCGCCCGTCGTAGAGTTTGTCGGCGTCGAGTCCCGGCCACTGCCCGTAAACTTTCCCGCCGCGCGTCGCGCCGCCGATGATGAACATGGCGTTGGCGTGGCCGTGATCGGTGCCGCGATTGCCGTTCTCGGCGACGGTGCGCCCGAACTCGGACATGGTGAGAATCAACACGTCGTCCATGCGCGCCCCGAGGTCTGTGTAAAGCGCGTTGATGCCGCCCGCGAACTCCGTCAGGCGCGCCGCGAGTTGACCGCGCGCGCCGCCCTCGTTGAGGTGCGTGTCCCAACCGCCCATGTCCGTGAAGGCGACTTCGAGACCGACGCCCGCTTTGACGAGTTGGGCGATCTGCAACAAGGCGTTGCCGAAGGCGGTGCGCGGATACTGCGCGCCGTTCTCCGGTCTGTACTGCGCCGGGTTGACCTGCTTCAAAAAGGCGATGGCCTCGAACGTCTCCCTGCCCGTGCCTCCCAGGGCGTCGCCCGCCGCCTGTTCGTAGATGTCCTCGAAGCCGCCCTGCACGGTCTGCGAACTCTGCCCGGCGCGGATCGAGAAGTCGGCGAGGTTGGAGATGGCGAGCGCGGGCGCGCGTCCCTGCATGGAGCGCGGCAAGTTCTGCGTCAAGGCCACGCCGCGAAACGGCGATTGCCTGGGTTGGGCGTGCGCCTGCAAGTAGCGATTGAGCCAGCCGTCGGGCGTTGACTTAACGCCGGGCGTGCCCGCTTCCATGTAATCCTGCGCGTCGAAGTGCGAGCGCGTGCTGTCGGGCGACCCGGCGGCGTGGACGATGGCGAGCCGCTTCGCGTCCCACATCGGCTTGAACCCGGCGAGCGCGGGGTGCAGGCCGAAGAAGCCGTCGAGGTCTATGACCGACTCGCCGCTCGCGCCCTTGCCCGGCCGCGCGACGGCGATCGACGGCCGCAGCGCGTAATAATTTTTCTCGCCGTGCGGCACCACCATGTTGAGGCCGTCAACCGCGCCGCGCTGAAAGATCGCGATCAGCGTCTTACGTCGCCCGCCCGCCTTCAATCCCTGCGCCGCCACGACGCGCTGCAAAAACGACGGCGACGCGGACGCCAACCCGACGCTCGCCAGCGCGATGCCTCCCGACTTCAAAAAGAACCTGCGATTCATCTTCATACCTCTCTCAGGGTGACGGGTGACGGGTGACAGGTTAAAACAAAGCGACTTGTCTTTATCTTGTCACCTGTCACCTGTCACTTGTCACCGTCTTGCTCCTGTCACCGTCTTGCTCGTGTCACTGTCTTTGAAACTCGGGCGAGCCGAGGATCAGGGCGGCGATGCGCGCCGCTTCGGTGATGGGCGTGTTGGCGGCGGCCAGCATCTCGCGCCGCGCGCCGCCGCGACGGCCGCCACCCCCGCGTTGCATCATCGTATCATCGTCGTTCGTCGCATCGTTGTTCGTCGCGCGCGTCATGGCCGTGGCGGCGTTGGCGGCGTTGGCCGTCGCGGCCGTGGTAGGCGTGGTAGGCGTGGTCGCCGCTTCGTTCAACTGTTTCAACAAGGCCGCCTTCGTCCGTTCGGACATGTCGCCTTGCAGGATGACGGCGGCGAATTGCTCGATGAGGCGCGACTTGTTCGCGCCGGTGGCCGCGCCGTCGCCGCCCGCGCCGTTGAAGCGCGAGAGATCGACGCGCGTGCCGTTGATGCGATTGCCGACGAGCGCGAGCGCGAAGTTCATGCGTTCGAGCAGCGCGCCGGTGTTGACCCAGTGCTCCGCCGTGTCGGGGTAGCCCGTGGGCGCTTGATACTGGTAGAGCGGCTCGCCCATGCGCGCGATCCACTGATGCAGGGCGGGCGCGCCCGTCGTTTCGCCGCCGAGCGAACGCAGCGCGCTGATGGCGAGTTCGAAAGGCGTCTTGATCTTCGCGCGATAATTCTCCGGCGCGTTGAATTCGGGCGAGGCGAAGATCGCGCGCAAGGTCGTGCGGATGTCGCCGTCGGACTTCATGTAGGCCGCCGCGATGCGTTCGACCAGAACCGGCGACGGGTTATCGGAGACGAAACGGCGCGCCAGTTTCGTGGCGATAAACTTCGCTGTCGAAGGATGCTTCGAGAGGATGTCGAGCACCATCAAGCCGTCGTTCATGCCGCCGCCAGCGGGAATCTTGTGGCCGAGCACGACCTTCTCGCCGTCGTCGTGCAGGCGCGGGTTGAAGAAGAACGTCCCGGCGCGTTCGGGGTTCGTTAAGCCCGCCGCGCCGCCCGCGCCGCGCGGGTCGAAGATCGTCCAGCCGGTGAAGCAGCGCGCCACTTCCTGCACGTCTTTCTGCGTGTAGCCGCCCTCGACGCCGAGCGTGTGCAGTTCCATCAACTCGCGCGCGTAGTTTTCGTTGATGCCGCGCCGACGGCGTCGCGGTTGCGGCGCGGGCGTCTGCGCCGTTTCGGCGGCCATCCGCCCTTGCTGCTCCCCGGCAGCGGGCATCTGCTGTTGCGGCGCGGCCTCCGCGTTCATTCCTGCGCGCTGCAACTGCCGCCTGCGGTTCATGCGGCGTCGCCGCTCGCCGCCTTGCTGTCCCGCGCCCTCTGCGCCGCCCGCTTGCGGGTCGGTCAGCGTCTCGAAGAAACGCTTGACGCGCGGGCGCATGCGAGCCGCGCCCGCCCCGGCCGACGGGCTGACGCTCTGAAAGTTGTCGAGGAAGAAAAGCATCGCCGGGCTTTGAGCCGTCGCCAGTAATAAATCCTTGAACTTGCCGAGCGTGCGCGGGCGAATCGTGTCGCGGTCGTAAGCCACCAGGAGCCAGCGATCCGCGCCCTTGTTCGCGTAGACGTTGAAGTGGTTCGTCCAGAAGTCAACCAGGACTTCCTGCAACTGCCGCTCGCTATAGGCCGCGCGCAGGATGCGCGACGATTGCAACTCCGCCGTGATGCGCGCCGGTTGCAGCAGATTATTCTCCCGGTAATATTCCTGTAGAGCCTGACGATAATCCTTGCGCGCATCCGCTTTCGCCGCGCCCGTCTCGCCCGCCTTCATCATGTCCGGCGCATCATCCGGCATCGCGCCCGCCATTGCCGCCGCTCCCGTCGGAGCAGGAGGCTTCGACGCTTCGTTACCGGCCTTCGTGCGGTTCTCGCGCAGTTCGGCGAGGTCTGCGGGCAGGCGACCCTGCCGCTGCAACGCGCGCAGCAGTTGCCCCGGCTGCGGGTACTTCCGGTAAAGCTCCGCCGTCGTCATCCAGTAAGACGAAAGATTGCGGAGCCTGGCTTCCGTCGCCGCGTCCTCGATCTTGTCGGGAGCGAGTTGCCGCTCGATGTAAGTTTCGAGGCCGAGTTGGCGGACGCGCTCCACGTCGCCGGGGCGCGCCCCGAAACCGAGGCGATTGAGAACGTGCAGGATGCGCTGCTCGTCGCTCAGACGCGCGGCCTTCGCCGTCGCCGCCATCTTCTGCGCCGACACCGCGCCCGGCTGGAACGACGCCAACGAACCGGCGACGAGCGCGCACGCGAGCGACGCGGCCGTCGCGCGCCGCGCCAGGCGGCGCGCGACGAGATTAAGAGACCCCTGCATAAAATTTTTCATAACCGTGTCCGGCGGGAGAGTGATATTTGCCTCAATACGTTCAGTTCGTCACAGATTTTTCCGAGTTTGAGATAGCCCGTCGAGTTAGACGCGGCGGCCGGGTAAAAGGTTGAACAAAGTGACGGCGAGGCGAAACATAAACCGCCGGGGCGCAAAGCCGGGGCGCGGGCGGCACGTGGAAAATCGTCGGGCGATCTCAAATTTGAGATTTAAGATTTGAGATTTGAAATTTGAGATTTGCCTCTCTTTATGAGATTCGCCTCTCTTTTGAGACCTGGAGTTTGTCTCTCTTTTGAGACTTGGAGTTTGTCTCTCTTTTGAGATTTGAAATTTGCCTTTCTCTTTCCCGCGTGCCGCCTCCGGGGTGAATCTATTTTTCAGCGAACCGGGCGTGGGACGCTGACGGGGCTGCGGTTACCCTGCCGGTCGATGGCGCGCACGCCGAAAAAGTAGTTGTCTTTCGACATTCCCTCGACCGTGTAAGTCGTGACGTTGCCCACGGCGCGCGAGTTCGTCCAGACGGGCGAGGAGGTGTCGCGCCAGACGATCTCGTAGCCGGCGAGGTCAGCTTCGGCGTTGGCCGTCCATTGGAGGTCTGTGTCGTTGGTCAGGCGGCGCGTGAGCAGGCCGACGCCTTTCGGGCGCGCCGGGGCGCGGGCGAGCGTGGCGAGGGCGGCGGCGTTGACGCGCGCCACCTGCGCGATGTAGCCGTAATCGACAAACTCCGGCAGGTCGCCGTAGACGACGCCGTTTTCGGTGCGGACGTTCTGGTGCTGGTGTTTGTACTCTTCGTTCGGCTCGGTGAAGCGCACGGCCGCGAAGCCGCGTTCGAGGAACGGGATGTGGTCGCCGCCGCGCAGGTAGCGGTCGCGGCGGTAGACTATCCGCACGTCGAAGTTGGGCAGGTAGGTTGCGCCCGTCTCTTTGATGAAGCGCGCGAGTTGGCGCGAAGCGGAATCGTTCTCGCCGCCCGTGCCGCGCCGCACGTTGGCCTCTTCGGGCGTCTCGTTCGACGGCACGCCTTCGGAGAAGACGCGCACGCTGCCCCGGTCGCGCATGCCGTTGCCGCCGAGCGTGTTGCCCACGATGTCGTTCGTGAACATCCCCTCGATGTTCAGGCTCTTTTGCTTCGCCTGCTCTGCATAATAGGTTGCGCCGAGCAGACCCTGTTCCTCGCCCGCGACGGCCATGAACACGATGGTCGCATCGAACTCGCGGCGCGACATGACGCGCGCCATCTCGACGACGGCGGCGACGCCCGAGGCGTCGTCGTTCGCGCCCGGCGCATCGCAGACGGCATCGGTCGGGCGGGTACACATCGAATCATAGTGGCCGCTGACCACATACATGCGCCCGGCGGATGCGGGTTCCGTGCCGCGCAGCGTCGCCACCACGTTCGTGATCAACGTCGGTTGCGGGATGCGCCCGCGCGGCTCCGGCATCGCCTCCTGCGTGTAGGACTGCAACTCGACGCTCATCCGCCCGCGCCCAGCGCCCCGCGCGATCTGCTTGAACTCGCGCTTGAGCCAGTCGCGCGCCGCGCCGATGCCGCGCGTGGGATTGTCCTGCGCCGAGAGCGTGTTGCGCGTGCCGAAGGAGACGAGTTTACGCACCGTGCGCTCGATGTTGCGCGGGTCGATCTCGGACAGGAGGCGCGCCACGTCTGGGTCGCGGCGCGGCGCGGCGGGCGTCGGCACGGGAGATATGTTTGCGCTACGGATGCGGCGCGCGTTGCCGCGTCTCTGCGCGTGGGTGGTGGGCGAGAGCGCGAAGGCCGTGACGAGCAGGACAGCGGCGACGAATGAAGCGCACGCGCGGCGGGCGCAATTTGAGTTTTTCGACATGAGTATGATTTATCCCCGGTGCGTTTGACGCTGTGTGTTTCAGATTCATTGCGCGCGACGCGCGTTTCACTTCGCGCTCCGTGTGCGTTTCACTTCGCGCGTTCGCGCTCGACGAGCAGGCGGCGCAGGATTTTGCCGGAGGCCGACTTCGGAATCTGCTCGATAAATTCCACCCGGCGTATCTTCTTGTAAGGCGCAACGCGCGCGGCGACGAAGGCCATCAACTCTTCCGCGCCGCAGCCCTCGCCCGCCGCGCCCGCCTTGCGGACGACGAACGCTTTCGGCAATTCGCCCGCTTCCTCGTCGGCGACGGGCACGACGGCCGCATCCGCGACCGACGGGTGTGTCAGGAGCAACGCTTCGAGTTCCGCCGGGGCCACCTGCATGCCTTTATATTTGATCAATTCCTTCAAGCGATCCACGATGAAGAAGTGGCCGCTCTCGTCGCAGTAGCCGATGTCGCCGGTGTGCAGCCAGCCGTCGGCGTCGATCGTCGCGGCGGTGGCTTCGGGGCGGTTGAGATAGCCCTTCATCATCTGCGGCCCGCGCATGCAAATCTCGCCTGCGCGCCCGTAGCCTAAAAGCTCGCCCGTCTCCACGTCCACGATTTGGCATTCCGTGTTCGGCACGCACCGGCCAATCGAGCCGCACTTCGACCAATCGAACTCGGCGTCCGTGAGGTGGATGGCCGGGCTGGTCTCCGTCATGCCGTAGCCCTGCCGGATGTTGCAGCCGAGCCGTTCGGCGCAGGCGCGCGCGAGTTGTTCGCTCAAGGGAGCCGCGCCGGAAAAGAGCGTCTTGAGTTTCGAGAGATCGTAGTTGTCCACGGCGGGGTGTTGCGCGAGCGCGAGCATGATCGGCGGCACGACGTGCGCCAGCGTCACGCCGTAGTCCTGCAAGACGGTGAGGAACGTTTCGAGGTCGAAGCGCGGCATGACGACGATGCGCGCGCCCGCGTAGAGGCCGACGTTCATGATGACGACCATCCCGTAGATGTGAAACAGCGGCAGCACGCAGACGAGCGTGTCCGACTCGTCGATCAGGTCGCACGCCTGCACCTGCAACGTGTTCGCGATCAGGTTGTGGTGCGTGAGCATGACGCCCTTCGGCAGCCCCGTCGTCCCGCTCGAATACGGGAGCGCCACCACATCCACGGCCGGGTCTATCTCAACCTGCGGCGCATCCGCTCCTTCGCCCGCCCCCTCGTTCGCAGAGAGCGCGGCGAACGGCGTCGCGCCCTCGCACTCGCCGAAGACGAACACCTCTTCGACGCCCGCCTGCGCGGCGGCCTCCTGCGCCTTATCGAGGAGCGCGGGCGCGGTCAGCAAATATTTCGCGCGCGCGTCTTTGAGTTGATGCGCGGCCTCCTCCGTCGTGTAGAGCGGGTTGAGCGTCGTCAGCGTTCCACCGACGAGCGAGACGGCGTGAAAGGCGACGGCATACTCCGGGAGGTTCGGACTGTAGATCGCGAACACGTCGCCTTTGCCGAACCCGCGCGCGGCGAGTCCGGCGGCGACGCGACGCACCGCCTCGTCGAGTTGCCGGTAGGTGATGGCGCGCCCGCTCACGGCGTCGATCAACGCGGGCTTGTCGCCGCGCTCGCGCGCACGCGCCAGCACGAAGGGCGTCAGCGGCGTCGGAGGAAGCTCGATCGGCGGATAGGGACTGCGGAAGATCATGGAAGACCTCGGATGAGTGACGGGTGACAAGTGACGGGTGACGGGGGCAAATCCGCGAGTTCAACCCGACGCACTGTTTTCGCTTGTGGTTAATTGTCAGCCGAACCGGCTCTTGAGTGGTACACCTTACATGAGAAGCGGGCGACAGGTAAATATTTTTCACCTGTCACCCGTCACTTGTCATCCGTCATTTATTCAGCGAAAGCGGTAGGCGCGGCCTTTCCAGACGACGGTGACATCGCCGCCGAGCGCGGCGGCGATGCGGCGCAGTTCCGGTTCGTCGGCGACGAGCGCGCGGAACTGTTCGGAGTTGCGCCGCACGATTGTCTGCGACTGTCCCGCGCGGTAGGCCGTGTCAACCCACGCCGCGCCCTGACGGCGGAATTTTCTCCCGCCGACGTTGCGCGTTTCGGCCGCCGCCCCCGCGCCTTCGCCCCGCTCGGCATCCTGCGCGGGGCGCGTCTCATCCTGGCCGCGATCCATCTCGCGACGGGTACGTTTCGCGGCGGTGGCGGCGGGCGGCGGGGGCGCGTTCCGCGCAAAGGTTCCGTCTTGTTTGTCGGCGCGGTCGCGTGCGTCGTCCGCATCGGCCGGGTGCGTGTTCCGCACCTGTTCGTTGTTGCGCTGCGGGCCGCTGATCCGCTCGCGCCGGCGATTTTCATACGCGCGGTTGTCTAATTCGCCGGGTCTGTTTTCGAGCCGCGCCAACTCGGCGGCGCGCTCGCCGCTCCTCGTTTTCGCCTCTGACGATTCGGGCGTGACCACGCGCATCTCGGCGACGGGCGCGGGCGTCGGCATGGGCAACGCGGAGACTGCGCCGCCGGTTGCGCCGCCGCTGGTTACAGGCGCGGGCGCGGACGGCGCGACCGAGTCACTGGCGACGCTCCCGCCTAACTGTGGCGTAACCCTTTCCGCGCGCTCGCTGTTCGCGGCGACCTCTTCTTTCGACGGAGGCGCGGCCGGGTTCGGCGCGGTCGAGTTCGCGTCCGGCGCAACCGCCCCGCTCTGATCGGGAGAGGCGATAGCCGTCGTCGCGTTGTTGTCGTTTTGCGGCGCGTGATGGGTTTCGGCGGGTTGCGCCGCGGCCGGTCTCTGCCTCTCCGACATCTCCGACGCGTCGCGTTGCGCGATAGAACTTTCTCCCGGCGACCGGCGCATGAACACGATGAGCGACACCGCGCCGACGAGGAGCAACGCCAACGCGGGCGCGGCGTAACGCCATGCGCGCGGGGCAAGCAACGCGCCGAGGCGTGCGCGCCAGCCGTCGTGCGGCGTCGAAACTGTCTGCCCCGTCGCGGCTTCGCGCGACTCCAACTGTGCCGCGATGCCCGCGGCGAGCGCGAGTTGCGTCACGCCGCGACGGCAATCGTCGCAGTCCGCGAGATGCGCCGCGTAATAGGCGCGCGCCGCCGCGGGCAGCGCGTTCTCCGCATACGCGCTCTGTTCGTCCGCATCGAGGTGCGCGGCCGACGGCGCGCCGACACCGACGCCCGCGCCCGGTTCGCCGGATGCGGCACGCCCGCGTCGCGCCCGCTCGCGCAACATCGAATCTATCTCTTTGTCGAACTCTGCTTTCATTAAACTTCCGGTCGAACTCGATCCAACTTCCGGCCGTTGACAGAACGCGCCGCGCGCTCCGATCTTGCGTCTGCGCGGCTCCGCGCCGCCTCGCGCTTCATTCGTAAAGTTCCTCGCGCTGTTCGCTCGCCAACGGATTTTCCGCCCCGGCGAGCATGCGGCGCAGGTCTGTGTCGAGATGCGTCGCGGCGTCTGAGAGCGTGCGCGCCGCCTCTTGTTTTGTCCAGCCGTGTTCGGCAATGAGAAACGTTTCGACGCGCTTTCGCACTTCCCCGTGCAGCCGCGTCAGACGCCGACTCGCCGTCGCCTCGTGGACGCCGAGCACCGCGCCCGCTTCGCGCAATCTGAGGTCGTCGAAATAGTAGAGTTTGATCAGGAGCCGATCTTCGGCGTCGAGTGCGGCGAGCGCGGCGGCGAGCGCGCGTTCGAGCGCGGCGGCCGTCTCGCGCCCGGCGAGCGCGCGTTCGGGATCGGGCGCGGCGGCGACGGTGAAGTTGTCCGTCTCTTCGTGTTGCTCTTGCGCGAGGCGGTCGAAGTCCGTCGCCTCTTCGGTCTGCACGAGCCGCGCCGACTTGCGATGCCGGTCAACGGCGAGTTGACCGACGACGGCGCGCAGCCAGCCGCCGAGCGAACCGCAGCCGGAATAATAAGCCAGCTTGCCCGCCGCCTGGCCGTCGCCGCGCGCGCGCAAGCCGTACAGGTCAGCCCACACGGACTGCGCCAACTCCTCCGCCGCGCCCTCGTTCGGCGATGCGCCGCGCGCCGCCGACAACACGGTCGCGCGAAACTGCTCCATCAAATCAGACCACGCCGCATTATCGCCGCGCTCGCACGCCACGACGAGACACAGTTCGTCGGCGCGCAAGGCGTCGAGAAAAGCGGCGATTTCTCTGGCCGAGGCTTCCGGCCGGTGGCGCAACAAATACTTCTCCAGCACGCCGCCGACGCGCGGCAGGAGCGCGGCCGCATCGAGCGCACGCGCCTCCGCCGCGCGCCCCAACAGGCGCGTCGTGCCCTCGCGCAAAAGTTGCTCCGTGGTTGCCGTTGCCGTCGCCTTCCGGCTCATCGCTTGGGTTTGATGCTCAGCCTACCGCGCGCGTATGCTAACACAGGGAAAGAGGCGTCAGTTGTTCTTTGTCGATTGAACGCGGCCAGTTGTCCGTGGTCAGTTGTCCGTTGTTTGTGCCCGCCGCACAAGCTGCTATAAATTGCCTTGAACAAACTGATCACCGGCAAACTGTCAAAGCACAACGGACGATGACCACAGACAACTGACCACGGACAACTGACCACGGACAACTGACAACTTTTCGATTCACATGCTTCGCATCACGGAAATTTTTCGTTCCATTCAAGGCGAGTCAACGCACGCCGGGCGGCCGTGCGCGTTCGTGCGCCTGACGGGCTGCCCGATGCGCTGCACGTGGTGCGACAGCGAATACACGTTCACGGGCGGCGAGCGCAGGTCGCTCGCAGACGTGCTCGCCGAGGTGCGCGCGATGAATTGCCAACTCGTCGAAGTGACGGGCGGCGAACCGCTCGCCCAGCGCGAGGCTTTCACCCTGATCGCGTCTCTCTGTGATGAGGGTTTCGAGGTGCTCGTCGAAACGGGCGGCTACGTCTCGACCGAAGCCGTTGACCCGCGCGCCAAACTCATTCTCGACGTGAAATGTCCGGCTTCGGGCGAAGCAGAACGCAACCACTGGCCGAACCTCTCAACCTTGCGCCCCGACCGCGACGAGGTCAAATTCGTCGTCGTGGATCGCGCCGACTGGGACTACGCCCGCGACGTGATCGCGCGCTACGACCTGGAACGACGCGCGCACGCCATCCTCGTCTCGCCCGTCTGGGGTCGAACCGACTTGCAAGCCCTGGCCGGGTGGGTCGCGGCGAGCGGCCTTCATAAAGTTCGCATGCAAATGCAACTACACAAAATGATCTGGGGCGCGGACGTTCACGGAGTCTGAAAGGCATTGCGGAAGGCGGGTGGTTGCAGGGGATGAAAGCGGCGCGAATGCTGCCGACCCGCAATCCGCAATTTTTAAATTATGGGTGGATCAAACGACAAAGCGTTAATGGAAGCGGCCGAGGAGCCGGAGGAATCCGAAGCGGGCGCGGGGTTGGCCGTGTGTCTGGTGTCGGGCGGGATGGACTCGTGTGTGACGGCGGCCATCGCGGCGACGGAGTATGAGGAGTTGGCGTTCCTGCACGTCTCCTACGGGCAGCGGACGGAGGCGCGCGAGCGTCGCGCCTATCACGAACTCGCCGATCACTACGGCGTCACGCGGCGGCTCGTCGCCTCGATTGAGTACCTGGCGCGCATCGGCGGCTCGTCTCTGACGGACGCGCAAATTCCGGTCTCCTCCGCCGACCTCGACGCGCGCGCGATACCAACCAGCTACGTGCCTTTTCGCAACGCGCACCTGCTCGCCATCGCCACGAGTTGGGCGGAAGTGGAGCGAGCGCGCGCCATTTATATCGGCGCGGTCGAGGAAGATTCATCGGGCTACCCCGATTGCCGCCCGGAGTTTTACGCGGCCTTTCAACGCGCCGTTGATAACGGGACGCGCCCCGACACGCGGGTGGAAATCAAAACGCCGGTCATCCACCTGTCTAAGGCCGAGATCATCCGGCGCGGCCTCGAACTCGGCGCGCCGCTCGCGCTCACCTGGTCGTGCTATCAAGCGGAAGACAGAGCTTGCGGGCGTTGCGATTCGTGCGCCCTGCGCCTGCGCGCCTTCCGCGCGGCGGGCGTGGACGACCCCATTCCTTATGCTTGAATTTCCCGGCCTCGATCCGATATGAGCAGCACGCAAACGACAACCGGGCGGCCTTCGCGCGCATCTTAAACGGCGGCTGAAGACTTGCTTGAATCCACCGTTTAAAATTAAACTTCCCGCAGAACCATTTACAGGAGAAGCCCAACATGCGTATCCCAAAATTCACACACTTCTTCGTCGCCGCACTACTGCTCGCGACCTTCGCCCTGACCGCCGCGGCGCAGCCTCAAACCACGGCCACCGGCAAAGTTACACTCAAACAAGCCGACGGGGCGGAAGTTCCCGTCGCCGACGCCGTGGTGGAGATTCACCGCACCGATATTAAACAAACCCTAAAAGCGAAAACGAATAAGAAGGGCGAGTATCTCTACACCGGCCTGGATGCCGCCGGCATCTACACCCTCATCGTGAGCGCGCCGGGTGCTACCTCTTCCTTCATCTCGAACGTCCGCCTCAGCCAGCAGCCGAACAACAACTTCGCGCTCAGCCCCGGCGACGGCAAGGCTTTTACGCTCGCCGACGTGAGAGCCGCGGGCGTGTCGTCGGGCAGCACGGCTAAAGCCGGGGAGACGGCTCTGTCGCCCGAAGAGGCCAAGAAGAAACAGGCCGAGTACGAGCGGCAACTCGCCGAGGTCACGGCCAAGAACGCGAAGATCGAGGAGCGCAACGCCAAGTTGCCCGCCGTCTTCAAGGCTGCCAACGAAGCGTTCAGCGCGAAGAAGTACGACGAGGCGGTTACGCTCTACGATCAGGCCATCGGGATCGATCCGAGCGAGGCGGTCGTCTATCGCAACAAATCCATCGTTCTGCGCACGCGCGCCGTTGACAGGTACAACGTCGCCACCAAAGCCAAGGATCAGGCGGGCAAAGACGCCGCCCGCGCCGACCTGAAACTCGCCACCGAGACGGCCGAGAAAGCCATCGCCACCTACCGCAACCCGCAGGCGGATCGCGCCGCCGCCGCGCCCGACGCGGCCAAGACCGAGGATTTAGACTACCTGTTCCAGCGCGCGGAATCTTACCGCGTCGCGCTGCAAACCAACGCGCAGGTTGACACAGAGGCGGGCATCAAGGCGTTTCAGGAGTATATTGCCGCCGAAACCGACGCGGCGAAAAAGACCAAGGCGGAGGCGAGCCTCGGCGACGCCCTCTTCCAGGGCGGCCGCGTGGACGAGTCCATCGCCGCCTACAAGACGATTCTGGCCGCCAGCCCGAATAACCTCGACGCCATCTACGGTCTCGGCCTCGCGCTCGCGTCCGACCCGACCGGCGCGAAAACGGCCGAGGGGCGCGATATGCTCCAACAGTTTGCCAGCAAAGCCCCCGCGAACGACCCGCGCAAGCAGATCGCCGAAGAGGCCGTCGCCGGACTCAATGAAGCCCTCAAGCCGAAACCGGCCGACAAGGCCACCACCACGACCAGACGACGCAAAACCTAGATTCGTTTTAAACACCAAACGCGAAAAGGCGACGCTCAAACGGGCGTCGCCTTTTTGCGTTTAACACTTTCCGCTCAACGGCACGCGCCACCCGCGTTCAGGTTGACATGGCCTGTCATCCCTCGTCATTCCCCGGAAACCACTGTACAACCGCAACTTACCTTCTCCCTCCGAACTTCGAAACGCGGCCGCGCATATTCATCTTGACAGCTACGCCGGATGTTCGCTAACATGACCTTGCCAACGATGTTTATCACCGTTGCGCTAAGACAAAAGGCACGCGCATCGCGTGCAACTCCCTTGTCCGAATAATCTGTAAGTGCCTGCCCCGTCGCAAGTTCTTCCCCAGCAGCGTCCGATTCCAGTGGAAACTGTCAAGAAATGTCAGCTAAACTAGGCGAAATACTCGTCCGCGAAAACATTCTGACGCCGCAGCAACTGCGCGAAGCGCTCGACTACCAGCGCGAACACGGCGGGCGGCTCGGCTTCAATCTCGTCAAACTCGGTCTGGTTTCCGACGACATGGTGACGGCCGTTTTATCGCGCCAGTACGGCGTGCCGAGCGTCAACCTCGACCTGTTCGACGTTGATGCCGCGGTCATCCGCCTGATTCCGCGCGAAGTGGCCGATAAATACTCGGTGCTGCCGCTCTCGCGCGTCGGGGCGACCTTGACGCTGGCGATGGTCGATCCCACGAACGTCTTCGCCATGGACGACATCAAGTTTATGACGGGCTTGAACATCGAGCCGGTCGTCGTCTCGGAAGCGGGCGTGCAGGAGGCCATCGAGCAGTATTACGGCGGCACGCGCGAGATCGAACTGGCGAGCATGGTGGAGGCCACGCTGGCCGGGACGAACGGCAACGGGCACGCTAACGGTAACGGCAACGGTTTCGCGATGGCGTCCGACACGGTTTCGCTCGCCCAGTTGGACTTCGACCAGGAGGCCAGCGAAGACGTTGAGGTCATAGACGAGGACGACGAGATCGACGTGTCGAGCTTGGCGCGCATGAGCGAGGACGCGCCCGTCGTGCGCCTCGTCAACGTCTTGCTCGTGGACGCGCTGCAACGCGGGGCTTCCGACATTCACATCGAGCCTTACGAGAAAGAGATGCGCATCCGCTTCCGCATCGACGGCGTGCTCTACGACGTGATGCACCCGCCGCTCAGGCTGCGCGACGCGCTCATCTCCCGCATCAAGATCATGTCGAAGCTCGACATCTCGGAGAAACGCCTGCCGCAGGACGGCCGCATCAAGATCAAGCTACGAAGCGAGGGTCGTTCGCGCGAGTTGGACTTCCGCGTCTCGACCTTGCCGACGCTGTTCGGCGAAAAAGTCGTGATGCGTCTTCTCGACAAAGAGAAGCTGATGCTCGACATGACGAAACTCGGCTTCGAGCCGGAGTCGCTCGTCAAGTTCAAGCGCAACATCGAACGCCCCTACGGCATGGTGCTCGTCACCGGCCCGACGGGTTCCGGCAAAACCAACACGCTCTATTCCGCCCTCCAGTCGCTCAACACGACCGAAACGAACATCATGACGGCGGAAGACCCGGTTGAGTTCAACCTCATGGGCATCAATCAGGTGCAGATGAAGGAGCAGATCGGCTTGAACTTCGCCGCCGCTTTGCGTTCGTTCCTGCGCCAAGACCCGAACATCGTCCTCGTCGGCGAAATCCGCGACTTCGAAACCGCCGAGATCGCCATCAAGGCCGCGCTCACAGGCCACCTCGTCCTCTCCACCCTCCACACCAACGATGCGCCCTCCACCATCTCCCGCCTCATGAACATGGGCATCGAGCCTTTCCTCGTCGCCACCTCCGTCAACTTGATTCAGGCGCAGCGACTCATCCGCCGCGTCTGCGTGGAATGCAAAGAAGCGGTGCCAACGCCCGCCGAAGCCCTCGTCGAGATCGGCTTCACGGCCGAAGAAGCGCGCGACGTGAAGATTTACAAAGGCCGTGGCTGCGCCAAGTGCAACAACACCGGGTACAAGGGGCGCGTCGGTCTCTACGAAGTGATGGAGATCACGGACGACATCCGCGAGTTGATCTTGATCGGAGCGTCGGCGCTCGAACTGCGCAAGCGAGCCGTCGAGAACGGCATGCTCACGCTGCGCTCATCGGGTTTAGTGAAGATTAGAAACGGCGTGACCACTATCGAAGAAGTTGTGCGCGAGACGGTCGCTTGAAAAGAGGTTCATCATGTTTTTGCGCGCCTTAGTTTTAACCATCCTTATTATGTGTACGGTGGCCGCCACGCTGCCGCTCTCGGACTCGCTGGCGCACTGGGGTTCGCGCCCCGCCGCTTCCCGCCGCCACAAAGGCCGCTCCGCGCGCCGCCACTCTCGCGCCTGGTGGCGACGTTACCGCGCGCGCCTCCGACGCCAACGCGCCGTAGCCGCCGAACGCCGCCGTCGCCGCGCCTCCATGCTGACGGCGGGCGTCAGGCCGGCCTCCCTGCTCGCGCCCGCCGCCAATCACGCGGGGACGGCCAAGGTCGGAGCGGACGACAGCCTCGTGCTCCCCGGCGTCGCGCTGCCGAGCACCGCCTCGCTCTCAAGCATCACCCCGGTGAAGCCCCTGCCCGCGGTCGTCCCGGCGACGAAAGACGCTTTGCAGGAACTGCCGCGACCGGCGGCCTCGCCGCTGCCGGGCGCGTGGAGCAGCGCGGCTTCGAGCCGTGCGGGTGAGATGCGTTTCAACGTGCGCGCCGCCGACGGGCGCGTGCGCTCCTCCGCCGTCTGGTCGCGCGTCAACTTGCAGTCGGCCGCCCCGTCCGCTTCCGACACGCGCGGCAAAACTTTCGGGGGCGTGCCCCTCACGCTCCTGCGCCGCACCGTCATCAACCGGATGGTGGCCGAAGGCGGGTGGGTGACCAACGACGTGCAACGACAGTTCGGCGAACGCCGTGTGTTCGTCGTCACCGCGCAGTCGGTCGCCGCGGGCGGCGAACGCCGCTCGTGGACGTTCTACTTCACCGAGTCCGAAGGGCAAATCTACAGCCTCGCCACCAACGCGCCCGCTGAATTTGCCGACACGCTCGCCGCCGAGTCCGAACAGGCCGTCGTCGCGCTCGGCGCGCGCCGCGCCAACTCCACCGCGACCGCCCAGCGTTGATCCTGCGGCGCGGCCACACCTATCGACCGCCTCGCACGCTTACCTTTCCACACCGCGCGCCTTTGTCCGGCGCGCGCCCGCCCGCGCGGGCAATCTTACCCACGGAGCCTACTAAGAAACATGGCAGCCAACGAATCATCACTGGCCGATCAACTCTCGCTCTCCGATCTGCTCAAGAAGTTGATCGAGTTGGGCGGCTCGGATTTACATCTGACCACCAACACTCCCCCGCAGGTGCGCGTTGACGGCGGACTCAAGCCGCTCGAAGGCTTCAAGACGCTCACCTCCGCCGACACCAAGCAACTCGCCTACAGCGTGCTCACGGACGCGCAGAAGCACCGCTTCGAGGAATCGCTCGAACTCGACTTCTCCTTCGGCGTGCGCGGCCTCTCGCGCTTCCGCGCCAATCTCTTCAACCAGCGCGGCGCGGTCGGCTGCGTCTTCCGCGCCATCCCCTACGAGATCAGGTCGTTCGAGAATCTCGGCCTCCCGCCCGTCGTCACCAAACTCTGCGACAAACCGCGCGGCCTCATACTCGTCACCGGCCCGACCGGCTCCGGCAAATCCACCACGCTCGCCGCGATGATCGACAAGATCAACCGCGAACGTCATGAGCACATCATGACCATCGAAGACCCCATCGAGTTCCTGCACAACCACAAGTCGTGCCTCGTCAACCAGCGCGAAGTCGGTTCGGATACCAAGGGCTTCGCCGATGCGTTGCGCACCGCGCTCAGGCAAGACCCGGACGTGGTGCTCGTCGGCGAAATGCGCGATCTCGAAACCATCGAATCCGCCCTGCGCATCGCCGAAACCGGCCACTTGACGTTCGCCACGCTGCACACGAACTCCGCCGCCTCCACCATCAACCGCATCATCGACGTGTTCCCCTCCAACCAGCAGGCGCAGATTCGCGCGCAACTCTCGCTCGTTCTCGAAGGCATCATGTGTCAGGCCTTGCTGCCGAAGGCCAACGGTCAGGGACGCGTCGCCGCGCTCGAAATCCTCGTGCCCAACGCCGCCATCCGCAACCTGATCCGCGAAGACAAGGTTCACCAAATCTATTCCATGATGCAGACCGGGCAGGAAAAGTACGGCATGCAAACTTTCAATCAGGCGCTCGCCACGCTCTACCACAAACGCCTGATCTCGCTCGAACTCGCCATGCAGCGTTCGTCGAATACCGACGAACTGCGCGACCTCATCGAACACGGCTCCGGCCTCAACAGCGGCAACGGGAACGGCGCGAACACGCCGCCCGCGCGCCCCGGCGCGCACCCCAGCCCCTACGCCCAGGCGCGCCCCATCGGCGCACGCCCCACGAGATAAGAAAGGGTTTCAGGTTGCAAGTTTCAGGTTTCAAGTGCAAGACAAAAAACCTCAAACCGCAGACCTGAAACCTGCAACCTGAAACCTGAAACTGAGGAGTTTTCCATCCATGCCCACTTACGTCTTCAAAGGCCGCAACCGACTCGGCGAAGTGATGGTCGGCGAGCGCGTCGCCGACAGCCGCGACGTGTTGAAGCAACTGCTGCGTCGCGAACAGATCATGCTCACCTCGGTCAAGGAGAAGGGGCGTGAGATCGCCGTGCCGAAGCTCGGCGGGCGCGGCAAAGTGAAGTCCAAAGAGTTGTCGATCTTCACGCGCCAGTTCTCCGTGATGATCGACGCCGGGCTGCCGCTCGTGCAGTGTCTCGACATTCTGGCGAGCCAGCAGGAGAACAAATTTTTTCAGCAGGTCTTGACGCAGACCCGGCAAGATGTGGAAGAGGGATCGACTCTGGCCGTCGCCATGTCGCGCCACCCGAAGGTATTCGATCAACTCTTCGTCAACATGATCGAGGCGGGCGAGACGGGCGGTATCCTCGACATCATCCTGCAACGCCTGTCCACCTTCATCGAAAAGATCGTCAAGCTGCGCCGCGACGTGATCTCCGCCATGATCTACCCGACCGCCGTCATCGTGATCGCGTGCCTGGTTGTGGCCGCGATCCTCATCTTCGTCATCCCGCAGTTCCAGACGATCTTCCTCGGCCTCTTAGGCCCCGGTGAAAAACTTCCCCTCCCGACGCGCATCGTCGTCGCCTTCAGCGATTTCGTCGCCGGTTGGGGCGGCCTCTGCATCCTCGTCGGCATCATCGCCACGGTCGTCGCCATCAAAACCTATCGCAAGACCATCAATGGCCGCCGCAACACCGACCGGCTGCTCCTGAAAACGCCCATCATGGGGCCGGTCTTGCGCAAGGTCGCCATCGCGCGCTTCTCGCGCACGCTCTCAACCCTGCTCTCGTCCGGCGTCCCTATCCTCCAATCGCTCGAAATCACGGCGCGCACCGCCGGCAACGTCATCATCGAAGACGCGATCCGCGGCATCCGCACCGGCGTCGAACGCGGCGAGAGTTTCGTCGAACCGCTGAAAGCGACCGACGTGTTCCCCAACATGGTGGCGCAGATGGTCGGCATCGGCGAACAGACCGGCGCGCTCGACTCGATGCTCGGCAAGATCGCCGACTTCTACGAACAGGAAGTGGACACCGCCATCGCCAACATGCTCACACTCATCGAACCCGCCATGATCGGCTTCCTCGGCGTCACCATCGGCGGCATCGTCATCGCCATGTACATGCCCCTCTTCACCCTCGTCGGCAAACTCTCAAGCGGCAGCCAGTAGCCCTGGAGAGAATCTGTCTGCGAACAGTAAAGTCGGTAACTAAACAATCAAGTCGGTAACTAAAAGTAGCGGTAAGTCGGGGATTCACCTCGGCTCACCGCTACTTTTTCGTTCTCTTCCGGGTTATCTGTACAGGTGCGAACGGATTCCGCTTGTGGCGTGGCTACTTGATTCCGATCCACCCGCTGGCCGGGGCGAACTGCTTCTGCTCCCTGTCCACGCTGACGATATAGGCGCCGGCCGCGCCGACGCGCCGGTTGGCGCCGTAGGTGAGCGGCGGCGTCAGGCCGGTGTCGAACTCGTAGAGTCCTTCGAGCGCGGCGATCAGTTTCTCACGGCTCAGGTCGCGCCCGGCGCGCTTCAGGCCTTCGACCAGAAGTTGCGCCGAGACGTAGGCCGAAATCTGCGCGGCGACGTGGCTTTGCGGCAGCTTATATTTGGCCGCGAGCGCGCGTAGGTTTTGCAGACCGGCGGGCTTCACGTCCGACGGCACGCTTGGAAACGAGAGGAAAACCTGTCCCTTGAAAGTCGCCGCCGCATCGATGAGGTCGCGCCCCGTCAGCGCGCCGGGCAGGTAGAGGGCGGGCGTCCAGTTCGACTTCCCGGCCGCCGCCAAAAACGCGCGCGGGTCTTCGCTGCCGCCGAGGAGGAAGACGGTGTTGACGCCCTTCGCGCTCAACTCTCGCGCGACCTTTGCCGCGTCAAATTGCCCGCGCGCATACTTCACCTGCGCGGGCGCGCTCCACCCGGCTTTTTTTATCTGTTCCTCGACGGCCGCGGCCACGCCCGCGTTGAGTTCGCTCTCTTGATAGACGACGGCGGCGCGCGCGGACGCCGTCGTCCGATCGTCGGCAAACTTCTGCGCGGCGAAGAGGACGAGCGCGCGCGCCTGATCGTCGATGCCGGAGAGCAGGTAGAAGACTTGCCGGTTGACGGAGGCGGTGACGGGCGGGTAGAGCGTGAAGGGGCCGACGAGCGGCACTTCCGAGGTTTGCGCGAGCGTCGCGATCTCTTTGTCCGCCCCCGCGATCATCGCGCCGGAGAGCGCGAACACTTGCTCGCCCGTGATCAGGCGTTCGAGGTTCGCGGCGGTCGTCGTGGCCGCGTCGCCCGTCTCGGCGACTTTCAACTCGATCTTGCGATTGTAAATTCCGCCCTGGCTGTTGACCTCTTCAAAGTAGGCCGCGACGACCGACTTGATCGCCCCTCCCATCTCGGCGAGCGCGCCTTTCGCGGGCACGAGCAGGCCGATGCGGATGCCGGTGTCGGTCACGCCCGGATCGCGATCCGTGCCGAGTCGCTTGAGATAAGCGATGAGGTCGGTCAGGTCTTGGCGCGCCATCTGGTAGCGCGGCATGATGTTGAGCAGGCGATTGCCGGCCGGGTCGAGGCCGCGCGTGAGGGCGAGTTCGAGGGCGCGCTCGGTGTAGGGCGGGTGCTTGCGCCCGCTCGCATGCGTGACGCCGTAAGACTTGGTAAGGGCTGTCCAGGTGAGGTTCGAGGGCGTGACGCCGCCTTCGGGTTTGCCTTGCCCGTCCGCTCCGTGGCAACCGGCGCAGGTCATCGCGCTGCCCGGCACTTCGAGCGATTCCTCGCCGAGATAAGCCGTGATCTCTCTGCCTGACGCGCTCGTGCCGCGCAGGTAGATTTGCTTGCCGCGCTTCTCTTCCGGCGTCAGGGCGACGACGGCCGACGACGACGCGGACGCGGGCGGCGGCGTCGCCGCGTTCGCCTGCGCCGAGACGCGCGACGCCGCGCGCGGAAACGACAGGCAATAGACCGCGACGCATGCGATGAAGGAAAGCGCGACGAGCGCGCGGAGTTGCCGGTTGAAACGCGGCTGTGCGCGGGGTTGAAGTCGCATTATTTGTCGCCGGGGGTCGTGGTCGTCGTCGCCGGTTTATCGTCGATGACGCTCTCCACCACTTTGACCAACTCTTCCGGCTTCGCCAGGCCGAAGGCTTTCTTCCAGAGGCCGGTGCGCTCGTTGCCGATGATGAAGATGTTGGTGTGCTGCTCGCGCTGCTCGACGTACTGCCCCAGTTTGTAGAGCGCCCAATCGACGTGCTCTTTCTTGCCGGTGAGGAACAGACGGCCGGGCACGGCGTTCACCTTCTTCGCATACTCTTTGAGAGCCTGCGGCGTGTCCACGGTCGGGTCAACGCTGATCGAGATGATGTAGAGGTCTTTGCCCATGCGCTCTTTGAAGGCCGCCTGAACTTTCTCCAGGTTGCGATTCATCGGCAAGCAACTGCCCTGACAGGTGGCGAAGAAGGCGTTGATGACGACCACGCGATTCTGGAGCACGTCGCTGTAGAGACGCATGCGCTCGCCGTTCTGGTTGATGAGTTCCACGTCCGTGAAATACTTCTGCGCCGTCGAAGCCCGGGCGTCGGGCGCGGGAACAGTGGCCGGTTGACTCGGCCTGGACGGGACTTTCGGCGACGGCGCGGTTTGCGACGACGCGCCGGGCGGCGCAACGGGCGGCGCGCCGCTCGTTTGCGCGCGCGCCGCGGGCGAGTTGACGCAGGCGAGCGCGGCGATGAAGACGAGCGAGATCAGGCGGCGGAGTTTAACCGGCGCGAGGCGGCGATTGTTTTCGTTGGCGTGCTTGATGGTCATGGTCGTTTCTCACCTCTCGAACAAATACTCTCGTGGGCGTGCGCGCTGAAGCGTGGCCGTCGCGCGCGGCGCTCCGTCTGTGTTACCGGCCGCCCTTCGCGGCCGCTTCCGCGCTCAGAATGAGGTGCGGTATCTGCCGGTAGGCGACCCCGAGCGAGGGGCACTGGAAGAAGATATAATAGACGCCCGACTGCGGCGGCACGAACTCGATCTCGTAGACGCCGTCGCCGACCGGCTTCGCCCAGTGGCGTTGCTGCCATACGCCCGGCGCGAGGAACGTGAGCACGCCCATGTCTTTCAAGTTGGCGCGCGGCTGTTTGGTCGCCGGGTCTGTCACCTTGAAACGCAAACGCACGTTCTCGCCGACACGCAGGTTGCGCTCCGTCAACATTGGCTCGACCCTGATCGCCACTTCCCTCTTCTTCTGGTATTCGGGATTCTCCCTGACGGACATCTCGAAGCAATTGACGATGCGCGGCGAATCGAGCAGGAAGGCCACGTCGTAGTTGCCCCGCTCGGTGAGTTGCGCTTTGGCGGAATAGACGCCGGGCGCGGTTTCGCGCAGCGAGGCGTCCCAGACGAGCAGCGAGCGCGGCTCGCGCTTGTAGTTCGTGAAGCTGCCCATCGGCGCGGCCATGCCTTCCTGATAGTAATAGATCATCTTGTCGGCCGGGTTGGCGACGAGCACGGCGTTCTCCTCCGCCGAGGGGGTGATGACATCGGCCGTCGAACGGCTCGACGCGAGACCGGGAGCTTTTTGCCCGCCGGGGAAACGCGCGACGGATGATTCGACCCCGCCCTTGCCGACCTGCGACAGGTTGATCAACGAGACGTGTTCGTTGCCGAGCGAGCGCACGTAGGCGAACTGCTTCGTGAACGTGACTTGATCGGGCGCGTCGGCGATGGCGACGTGGTGCAGCATCCGGTTGGTCGAGGCGTCGAAGATGTGTACGACGTTCTCCTTCGGATTGACGACGAAGCCGTGGCGGCCGTTGGGCGCGAAGCGAACGACGCCCAGGCCGGGCTTCGCCGCGATGGTCGCCGTGACGGCGTGGCTCGCGGCGTCAACGACCGTGATCCGGCCGTCGCCTTCGTGCGCGACGTAGACGGCGCGGCCGAGCGGCGAGAAGGCGAGCGACGACGGACTCGCGCCCGTCTTGAGGTCTTTGACTTTGGCGAGCCGCGCCGTCTCTACGATTGAGAGCGTGCCGTCCGTCTTGTTGGTGACGAAGGCGAAGCGGTCGTCGGGGCTGAAGGCGATCTCGTGATGCCCCGCGCCCGTCGTGATCTGCGCGGCCACCTTCTCCGTCGCCGTATCGATCACCGTCACGCCGCCCGTCGCCGTCTCGCTGAGGCCGTTCGTGGCGACCCACAAATACTTACCGTCCGCTTGCAGACGCAGGCGCACGGGACGCGCCCCGGTGTCGAGATTCGAGACGACCTTCCACGTCGCCGTGTCAACGACGGCCACCTGATTGATGAGCGGCATCGAGACGTAGAGGCGGCGTCGATCCGCGCTCATCACCCAATCCTCGCCGGGACTTTTGAGAAAGACGACGGTGAGCAGTTTGGTCGTGCCGAAGCCGAGCAGCGGGTCGATGACGGAGATGTTCGCCTCTTCGTTGAGCGCGAGGACGTAGTAGGAATTGAGGTCGATGTCGGGACGCTGGCTGAGTTGCGCCGTGAGGAACGATTGCACCTTCTCGCGGCACGCCTTGGCGTCGGTGGAAGTTGTCCCGCGCGCCCGCTCGTCGATCCAGGCCGCCGGTCGCAGGTTGGTCACGGGTCGTCCCGTCGCGGCATCTCTGACCGAGAACGTAACGGACGCCTCTTTGCCTTCCAGCAGCCCTTCGGTTTTGACGACCGGCTCCACCTTGAATTCCACGTTGATGCCCTCGCGCATGATCTTCTGCGGGGCGTTGGAAGCGGGCGGTACGGCAGCGGCGGCGGTCGCGCTCGCGTTGACGGGCGTGGGCGAAGGCGAAGGCGGCGGCGGGGGCATGCCCGAACGCTGCGGCTGCGCCGAGGCCGCGCCCGCCGAGAGGGCGAGCAGAAGGCTCACGAAGATCGTGTTGCGAAGGCGGTTGGTGTTCATCATAAATGGCCTGTTCATCGTCGGTAATGTTGGTTGCTTCGGCGGCGGGCGGGAGATCGGGTTCGCGCCCGCCGCGTTCGATGATTCCGTGGTCGCCGCGCTAACGCGCCGGACGCGCGCCCGCGCGCATCTGTTGCGCGCGCGGGCGGTCAGCGC
This sequence comes from Pyrinomonadaceae bacterium, assembly GCA_036386515.1. Lineage (GTDB taxonomy): Bacteria > Acidobacteriota > Blastocatellia > Pyrinomonadales > Pyrinomonadaceae > JAIVJZ01. The sequence goes on along the minus strand of DASVVO010000048.1, from coordinate 456 downwards.
GTGATGGCCTTCAAGTCTCGCATGGTGGAGCAGAAGGAGCGCACGGCGACCGCGCCGTCGTTGGCGTAGTCGAGTAGGGATTGGCGTAACTGGGCGGAGTCGTCGAAGACGAAGACGGTTTTGCCGTTTTGACGTTTGATGGCCTCGATCATGAAACTGCGGCAGCGCAGAAAACTCGCGAGCATGAGATCGGTGGTCTCAAACGGGACGCAGGCGGGCACAGGTTGGTTCATCTCTCTTCATCTTTCCTTCATCTTTCCTTCATCGGGCATTCATCGAGCATTCATCTGTGCGGCCTATATATACACTAACGGCCGCGTATTCGGAGAGCGCCCGGTTCGTGGATTCCGGGGCGCGGAAAATGTCGCTGCGGGCGTCAACCCTGACGACGGGGCGAAGCGTCGCTAATTCGCCCGCGGTTAATAAAGAGTCTTCGTCGCGCGCCCCGTTTGTGAA
>DASVVO010000047.1:0-15270 GCA_036386515.1 Pyrinomonadaceae bacterium | reverse complement strand
CAGCGCGTCTTTTCCTGCGGCACCCGGCACCGGCGGTAGCGGCGGTAAAGTTCTTCGGTCGTCAAGTGCGGCATCAAGATGATCGGTGTTGCCATGGCAGCGTTCTACATCACCTTAACTTGTTATGCAACTCGGTATAAGGTTCTTTGATCGTCAGGTAACGATCAATGTCCGGCTTCGGGATCGTCTGCTTCCGCCCGCTCGGCCAGCGAATTTCGACGGTTGAAACGCCGGTCGCCGCGCCGAGGCCGACGAGGATTCGCGGGTCGTTAGAGGAGAGATAGCTGCCGGAATTAGTTGCGTCGAAAATTTGCTTGCGCCCCGTGGTGTCGGTGACGGAGACGCGTGCGCCCGTGCCTGCGCGATTTGATTTCGCGCCGGAGAGCGAGAGGCCGAGCCAGTGGTTCTTCGTGCCGCCGTCGTTGCGCAGGAGGATGGGCGCGCCGTCGGTGATGCCGAGGACGATGTCCGTGTCGCCGTCGTTGTCGAGGTCGCCGAAGGCCGCGCCGCGCGCGGCGTAGGGTTGGTTGAAACTCGCGCCCGCCGTGGCGGAGACGTTCGCAAACGTGTGCGGCTGTCCCGGCTTCGCCGGAGGCAGGCCGCGCATCAGGAGCGGCGGCTGTTTGTACTTGAGATAACTCGTCGTCCGCTCAATCGTGTCGAGCACGTGGCCTTGCGCGACGAAGAGGTCGCGCCAGCCGTCGTTGTCGGCGTCGAGGAAACGCGTGCCCCAGCCGGAATAGAGCAAGGTGATCTGGCCGACGCCGGAAGTGTTGGTGACGTAGCTGAACGACATCTCGCCCGCGTTCAGGTAGAGCGGGTAGGTTTCGTTCGAGAGGGCGGTGATGAAGATGTCGGGGCGGCCGTCGTTGTCGAAGTCGGCGGCGTCCACGCCCATCCCGGCGAAGGTCTTGCCGTTCTCGTCGTAGCCGACGCCCGCGACGAGCGCGACATCCTCAAACGTGCCGTCGCCCCGGTTGTGATAGAGCGACTGGCGCACGCTGTCATTGGCGACGATGATATCGGTGAAGCCGTCCGAGTCGAAATCGGCGAAGGCGACGCCGAGACCTTTGCCGCCGGGGTCTGCTATACGCGCCGCCGCGCTCACGTCTTCAAACGTGCCGTCGGCCTGCTGGCGATAGAGAAGGTTCGACGCGCCTTTGAAATTATCGGGATGACAGTAAGCGCGAAAACCGGGACGCTGCTCGCCGCAATAGAGATCGCCGCGCGCGAAATCCCACTCCATGTAGCGCGCGACGAAGAGGTCGAGCCGCCCGTCGTTGTTGTAGTCGAGCCAGCCCGCGCTCGTAGACCAGCCGCCGCCCGCCACCTTCAGTTTCTTCGACACGTCCTCAAACGTGCCGTCGCCGCGGTTGCGATACAGGATGTTCCCGCCGTAGGCGGTGACGTAGAGGTCTGTGTGGCCGTCGGCGTCGAAGTCTCCGGCGGCCGCGCCCATGTCGTAGCCGAAGCCGACGACGCCCGCGCGCACGGTCGTGTCCTCAAAGGCGCCGTCGGCCTTTTGCCGGTAGAGGCGATTCCAGAAACGCGCGTCGCGTTTGTCGGGGCGCGTGTCGGCGGCGGGCATCGGGTCGGCGAGGAGCGCGCCGTTGGTGAAGTAGAGGTCGAGCCGCCCGTCGTTGTCGTAATCAAAGAGCGCGACGCCCGCGCCCATCGATTCCAACAGGTACTTGCGCGAGGTGACGGAGGCGGCGTGTTTGAAGTTGACGCGCGCGGCCGCCGTGATGTCGGTGAAGGTGACGGGCGAAGGCGATTGCGGCGCGGGCGGCGGGGGCGTCTTCGCCGGGTCGCCCGCGCCGCTGTAGGAACGCCCGGTGCGTTGGGGCGTCGGTTGCGTGGCGGGCGTCGTCGATTGCGCGGGCGCGGGGCGTGCGCCGCCGAACGAGAGCGACAGCGCGATGACGAGCGAGACGGGCGACAGGAACCGGCGGGCGAGGGAACTGGGAATGACGTTCATCTGAAACTTCGAGCACTACCGATAATTCCGACATTTGTTCGCGCGGGAGACGCCTCGCGGCGGGTGTCCGTCGCGCCGGATCGTGGGCTAACTTTACAGCCTCAGGGCAGCATAGTACAGTTACGCGCGAACACTCGTGAGGGTTGCCGAAGCCCCACGCGAAATAATAATGAGACTTTTGAAATTCCCCTCCGTGCCGCTTCCACAATTAAAATTTTACGCGACCCACGCGCTGGTTTTCGCGCTCGCGCTGGTCTGCTTCGCCTCGCCTCTGGCGCACGCGCAGCAGCCCACGGGGGCGACGCCCGCGACGAAACAGCCCGCGCCGGAACGCACGCGGCTCGAAATCGTCGAAGACTTGTCGGAATCGCTCGCCAACGATCTGCTCGAACTCTCCGTCGCCACGCGCGACCGCGACCTCGAACGCACGGCAGAGTTTTTCCCCGAGCGATTCAGAGCTTCGCCCTTCCCGACCGACCCTTCCCCGATCCAGACCAAAGTGAAGTGGATCGGCGAGCATCTCTGGGCTGTGCCCGTCGTGGGCAGCAGGTCGCAGCACCACGGCGCGGCGCGCGGCGAGCAGACGACGGCCAACCTCGCGCCCCAGCAGCAGCCGGAACCGCCGCGCGAGTCTCCATTATTGGCGACGCGGCGCGAACATTTCATAAACTGGTGGTCGCAGTTTCTCGCGCACTTCTCCGAGATCGAAGACGCGCGCTTCAAAGTCAAAGAGGCGAATTTCGATGAGAGCGCGCAGGCCGTGGCGGGCGCGAAGGAGCCGACGGCCGTGGTCGGCGCGACGGGCAAGGCGCGCGTCGCCTTCTACGTCATCGGGCGCGATGTGGACGGCAAGCGCGAATGGGCGCGCGGCGTCGTGAACGTCAACGTGCGCTACGACGCCTCGGAGCGTTGGCAGTTCGACACGTTCTCGCTCGTCTCGCTCGATTCGCTCGTCGCCACGAGCGACCTCTTCTCGGAAGTGGCGATACCGGCGGGCGTCGGCGCGAGCCTCCCGGCCTTCGGCTCGCCCGGCAACGGCGGCTTCATCTGGCACGGCGCGGCGGCCTCCGATTTCAACCGCGACGGCCTGATAGACCTCTTCGTCACCGCGCCCGCGCGCAACTTCCTCTATCTGAACGACGGCCGCGGCCGCTTCAAGGACGCGTCGGACGAAGCGGGCGTGAAACTGCTGGCGACCGGCGTCGCCCCGCTCGTCTTCGACTACGACAACGACGGCGACGCTGACGTGTTCGTCTCGAACGTCGGCGCGCAAGTGCTGTTCGAGAACCGTCTCGTGCCCGACGGCCGGTTGGAGTTTCGCGACGTGTCGCAGGAGTCGGGCGTCGGCGGCTTGACGGCCATCGGCTTCTCGGCGGTCGCGGGCGACGTGAACAACGACGGGCGGCAGGACATCTACGTCACCTCCTACAATCGCTACGGGCAGATCACGCCCGACTCCTGGTTTCGCGCCACCAACGGCACGCCGAACCTCCTGCTCATCAACCAGCCGGACGGCACTTTCAAGGAAGAGGCCAAGCGTTGGGGCGTGGACGATAGCCGCTGGAGCTACGCGGCCGCTTTCGCCGACGTGAACGCGGACGGCCGGATCGATCTCTACGTCGCCAACGATTTCGGCGAGAAGGCGATGTTCATCAATCAGGGCGGCAAGTTTACGGACGAGGCGAAGGAGCGCGGCGTGCTCGACCCCGGCAACGGCATGGGCGTCTCCTTCGGCGATTACAACAACGACGGCCTGCTCGACGTACACGCCTCGAACATGTCTTCGACGGCGGGCAACCGCATCCTCGCGCGCCTCTTCCCGAATCAGAGCGCGAAGGACAACGTCCTGAAGAAACTCGCGGCGGGCAACAACCTCTTCGAGAATCAGGGCGCGGGGAAGTTCCGTGACGTGACTTCCGAGGTGGGCGGCTTCGGCGGCGGCTGGGCGTGGGGCGGCGGCTTCATAGATTTCGACAACGACGGCTGGGAAGACATCTACACGCCGAACGGCTTCATTTCGGGGAAGTCCATGAAGGACACTTGAAGCCACTTCTGGCGTCAGGTCGTGACGCAAAAAAATGATGGCAAGGATGAGAAGGGCGCGCTCCGCACGGATCAGACGCAGTTGATGTTCGCAGAGGGCTTCTCCTTCAGCGGCTACGAGCGCGACCCGCTCTATTTGAATCTGGGCACGAAGAAGTTCATGGACATCTCCGGCGTCTCCGGCATCGACTCGATCACGGACGGGCGCGCGGGCGTCTTCGCCGACTTCGACAACGACGGCGACCTCGACGTGTTCTCGACGACCATTCAGGGTCAAGCGCACCTGCTGTTTCGCAACAACGTCGGGCAGGCGAACAACTGGCTGCGCGTCGCGCTCGAAGGCAGCGCGCGCACCGGGCGCGACGCTTTCAGCGCGGTCGTCCGCGTCAAGACTTCTCAGGGCACGCTCACGAAGATCAAGGACGGCGGTTCCGGTTTCATCTCGCAGCACGACCCGCGCCTCCTGTTCGGGCTGGGACAAGACGCCCGCGCCGAGTGGATCGAAGTGACGTGGCCGCACGGCAAGGTGGAGCGGTTCGCGGGCGAGGCCAAAGCGGGCGCGACGCTCCTGCTGCGCGAGGGCGCGGGGCGCACGGAGGAACTAACGGTGGCGCGCGCCAAACTGCCCGACCCCCTGACGCGCGCCGAAGCCTTCGCGCAGGGATTGAAGATCAAAGTCGGGCAGTTGATGCCGGAACTGGCGTTGAACCCCGTGGGTCGCGCCGCCACCTCTCTGCGTCGGCAGTTGAAGCCCGGCCGCCGCGCGCTGCTCAACGTCTGGGCGACGTGGTGCGTGCCTTGCGCCGCCGAGATGCCGGAACTGGAAGCTCTGCGCGCCCCGCTCGCCGCGCGCGGCATCGACTTGATCGGCCTGAACGTGGACAGCGACCCGAAGGCCGACGTGGCCGGTTTCATCAAGGCGCACCGGGTGCAGTATCCGAATTACCTCGGCGGCGTGCGGGCGATCGAGAGCCTCTACGCGACGGACGAACTCTCCGTGCCGATGTCGATCATCGTGGATGACAAGGGCGTGGTGACGGAGATCATCCCCGGCTGGTCTGCCGAGACGCGCAGGCGTTTCAGTCTGCTGGCGGGCGAGGGCGCGAGCGCGGGCGGCGCAACTCACCCGGCGGGAACGAAAACGTCGCCGCGCACGAATCGTCGCTAACGGTCGCCGCCCGCGCGCTCACAAAAGTGCGCGCCGGGTGAGTGCAACCTGATAAGGAGAAACGTTATGAGTAACATGAGACACCGGAACCGCCTAACGGCTGCATTCCTGCTTTTCGCGCTCGCGGCCGCGTTGCCCGTCGTCGCCGGGGCGCAGGGCGGCGGCGCGCCCGTCATTCTGAGCGGCGCGCAACTCGCGCGCATCGTGCCCGCCGGTTTCTTCTTCGAGGGGCAGAGCGCGCCCACGCAGATGCGCAACGCGGCCGCCGCGCGCTTCGGCGCGAAGCAGCACCTCGTCGCCGGGATGGTGGACACCTCCGGCTACACGGCCGACGTGCGCTCGCGCTACGAAGGCTTCTTCATCATAGACACGCCCATGATGGTGGGCGGGCAGGAACTCGCCACCGGCGCATACGGCTTCGGCTTCGTGGAGAACAACCGTTTCACCATCTCCGACGTGGGCGGCACGCAACTGTTCACCATCGGCACGGAGCCTGATCGCAACCTGCGCCGCCCGCGACCGCTGATGATGACGCGCGGCGCGGGCGGCGTGCGCCTCTATAGCGGCCGGCGTTACGTGACGATCACTTTGCGGTAGCCGCCTCCTCCGCGTCGCCGTTCCCCGGCCGGTCAGGGTCGCGCGTCCGGAAGTTTTTAACGCGAGGGAGCGCAGAGCGGCGTAAGATGTGGCGGCGGGCGCGGAGACTTGGGATTTTCTTCGCGCCCTCTCGCGGCCTCTCGCCCGTTTGCGGCCTTCGCCCTGAACGAGCCAACCCGCGCGGGCGCACTCACGAGCGCACTCAAACGTGCCTCGCGCTCGCGCGGGTAGCCACGCGCCACGGATAAAACTCTTTCGTGCAAACACGTCGTCTCTTGATCGCGGTCGTGGTCGCGCTCGTCGCGTTGCTGCTCAACGCCGCGCCGGGCGCGTGGCGTTGTTGTTCCGCGTCGCACCCGGCAAGCGTCTCCGCGCAAGCGGCGCAGGCGAGCGCGCCCGACGCGCGCGAGGCCGCCTATCGCGCCAATAATCTCGGCGTCGCCCTGCTCGAACAGTTCAAACACGCCGAAGGCGCGGAGCAGTTTCGCCGCGCCCTCAAACTCGACCCGCAACTCGCGCTCGCGCACATCAACCTCGCCGTCGCGCTCTACAACGTGCCCGACGCCGAGACGGCCGCCCGCGCCGCCGCCGACGCGCTCGCGCTCGCGCCCGGCGCGCCGCAGCCGCTCTACCTGCAAGCCCTCATCCATCGCTCGCGCAATCAAACGGACGAGGCCATCGCCGCCTTTCGCCGCGTGCTCGAAATCGACGCGCGCGACACGGGCGCGAACGTCAACCTCGGCCAACTCTACGCGCAGCAGCGCAACTACGCGGAGGCCGAGCGCGCCTTTCGCGCCGCCCTCGACTCGGAGCCTTACAACACCACCGCGCTCTACGGCCTCGCCAACGTCCTCCTGCGTTCCAACCAGCGCGAAGAAGGTCAACGCCTGTTGCAGCAGTTTCAGGTTCTACGTCAGAGCGGCGCGGGCACGAGCATCGGCACGAACTATCTCGAACAGGGACGCTACGCCGAAGCCGTCACCTCGACGGGCGCGGAGGCCGGACTCGTTGAACGCAACACACCGGAAGTAACTTTCAACGACGCAACCGTCGCCGCCCTGCCGCCCGCCCCCAGACCAACGCCGCGCGCCGCCCCCGAGACGAAACGCACGCCGCCTGCCGCCACAAGGCGCATGTCGCGCCGCACGGCCACGCCTCGCGCCGCACCGGCCATGCCTCGCGCCGGTAATTCGGGTTCGGACGACGGGAGCGACTTCGCTTCTCTCAACGCGCATGTTGATGGCGGCGCAACGTTGTTCGATTTCGACGGCGACGGCGATCTCGATCTCTTTGAAGTCGCGCCCGCCGGTCAGAAACTTTATCGCAACGACGGCGGCAGGTTCGTCGATGTCTCGGACGCTTCCGGCGCGCTGGCCGCGAAGGCGGGCGGCGCGGGCGGCGCGGCGGTCGCGGGCGATTACGACAACGATTCACGTCCCGATCTCTTCGTGCTGCGCGGCGCGGGCGGCGTCACGCTCTATCATAACGACGGCGCGGGGAAATTTTCCGACGCTACCACGGCGGCGGGCATCGCGCCTTATCCCTTCCTCTCCGTCTCCGCCGCCTTCGCCGACCTCGACCACGATGGCGACCTCGACCTCTTTATCGCCGGTCACGCCGACCTGTCGAAGCCGCGCCTCGCGCCGCAACGGTCGGAAAACTCCGGCGGCGGTAACGTCAACACTCCCGCCCTCCCGCCGCCCGCGCCGAACCGCCTGCTGCGCAACAACGGCGACGGCACGTTCAGCGACACCACGGCGGCGGCGAAGGTGTTGGGCGGCGCGGACAACGCCGTCGCCGTCGTCCCCACGGATTACGACAACCGCCGCGATGTCGATCTGCTCGTCGTCAACCACGCGGGCGCGCCCGCCCTCTATCGCAACCTGCGCGACGGCTCGTTTCGCGATGTCGCGGGCGAAGTGGGGTTGGATGTGCGCGGGCGTTTCCTCTGCGCGGCGGCGGGCGACGTGAACAAGGACGGCTACACTGATTTCTTCTTCGGCGCGGACGCGGCGGCGGGCACGTTTGCCTTGAGCGATGGGCGCGGGCGTTTCAAAACCGCGAACGCTCCGGCGGCGACCCGTGGCGCGACCGTCGCACAGTTTCTCGATTACGACAACGACGGCTTGCTCGATCTGCTCACCATCGCGCCCTCCGGCGCGCGTCTCTGGCGCAACCTCGGCGGAGAGTGGGCGGACGTGAGCGAGCGCGCCATCGCTCCGGCGTTTCGCCGTCACGATGCGACGGATCAGACGGAGGGTTTTCGGCGCGTCCTCGCCTCGGGCGACGCGGACGCCGACGGCGACACGGATTTCTTCGTGCATGACGCGGCGCGCAATTTGCGCTTCGCGCGCAACGACGGCGGCAACCGCAACCGCTCGCTCGGCGTGCGGCTGGCGGGGCGCGTGAGCAACCGGGGCGGCGTGGAGTCGAAGGTCGAGATGCGCGCCGGGAGTTTGTGGCAGAAGTTGGAAGTGTACGCGGCCAGCCCTGCGCCCTCGCCCGCCGATCTCGTCTTCGGCTTGGGACGGCGCGAGCGCGCCGACGCCGTGCGCGTGCTGTGGCCTTCGGGCACGGTGCAATCGGAGACGGAGTTTCCCGCCGCCGCCGCGACCGGCATCGTGGGCGAGCGGCCGCAGGGCGACCCGCGCGCATCCTCGGCGGCGACGAACACGACGTTGACCGTGACGGAGCTTGATCGCAAGCCCTCCTCGTGCCCTTACCTCTATGCGTGGAACGGCGAGCGGTTCGAGTTCGTCACGGATTTCATGGGCGGCGGTGAACTCGGCTACTGGGTCGCGCCCGGCGTGCGCGCCGCGCCCGACCCGGACGAGTATGTGCGTATTCGCGGCGACCAGTTGAAGGAGCGCGGCGGGCGTTACGAGTTGCGCGTGACGAACGAACTCGAAGAAGTCCTTTTCATGGACAAGCTGCAACTCGTCGCCGTGGCGCACCCTGACGACGTGGAAATTTATCCCGGCGAGGGACTCGGCAGCCCGCTCGCCGCCGAGTTCCAACTGTTCGCCGCGCGCCGCGACGCGCGCCCGCCCGCCCGCGCCCTCGACGAACACGGCCACGACGTGCGCGCGCGCATCGCACGCCTCGACCGTAGTTATCCGGACGACTTCTCGCTCGCCTCTCTTCGCGGCTACGCCGCCGAACACACGCTCACGCTCGACCTCGGCGCAGCGCAGGGCTTGCAGGAAAAAGCGCGAAAGGGAATTGTGAAAGACCAAGCGCGTTTGCTGCTCACGGGCTGGACGGACTACGCTTTCTCAAGCGACAACGTCGCCGCCGCGCAACGCGGGCTGAGTTTGCGCCCGCCCGCGCTCCAGGTGAAAGACGCGCGGGGACGCTGGCGCACCGTAATCGAGAGCATCGGCGTGCCCGTCGGTCGGCCGCAGACCGTGGTCGTTGACCTCGCGGGGAAGTTTTTGTCGCGCAGCCGTGAAGTGCGCATCGTCACGAACATGCGCATCTACTGGGATCAAATTTTGGTTGACACTTCGGACGCGACCCCGGCCATGCAATTAACGCGGCTCGCGCCCGCGGGCGCGGACTTGCGCTGGCGCGGCTTCTCGGCGCAGGCTTCGCCGGACGGGCGCGAACCCTACCTCTACGATTACACGCGCGTCACGTCGGCCTCGCCGTGGAAAGTCTTCACGGGTCGCTACACGCGCGAGGGCGACGTGCGCGAGTTGGTGCGCGAGGCGGACGACATGTTCGTCATCTCGCGTCCCGGCGACGAACTATCGCTCGCCTTCGATGCGACCGCGCTCGCGCCCCTCCCGCGCGGTTGGACGCGCACCTTCCTGCTCTATGCCGACGGCTATAGCAAAGAGATGGACATCAACTCGGCCAGCCCCGAACAGGTTGCGCCGCTCCCCTTCCGGCGCATGCGGGAATACCCGTACAAGTGGCCGGAGGCTTACCCGCAGACGCCCGCGCACCTCGACTATCTCGAACGCTACAACACGCGCGTCGTCGTCGCGCCGCTACAGGAATTGATAGGGGAAAGGGAAAAGGGTAAGGGGGAAAGGTAAAGAGACAAGAACACGTCTAAAGAGACGGGGGAGGATGGTTTTCTTCCCTTTACCCATTACCCCTTTCCCTTTCCCCCGATGCTTTTATGAATCACATACGTTATTCCGTCGCCGCTTGTCAGGTTGATCAGCCGAACCCGGTCGAGCGGCGCGAGATGCGGCGCAACACCGAGCGGATGTTGTCGCTCGTGGATTCGGCGGTGGCGGGGGCGGCTCCGTTTCTGCCGGTGCGGCTCGTCGTCTTCCCGGAGTTCGCGCACGCCGCGCCGGTCTTCCCGACGCTCGCAGAGTTGCGGCAAAAACTGGCCGTGCCCATCCCGAACGAGCACACCGAGTTGCTGGAGCAAAAGGCGCGCGAGCACAACATCTACATCCAGAGCGGGTCGATGCTCGAAGTTGACCCGAAGTGGCCGACTGCTGTCTTCAATACGACGTGCCTCATCGGGCCGCAGGGCATGCTCTACAAATATCGCAAGGTGAACACCTGGATTCCTTACGAGGTACACACCAGCCCGCACGACCTCGCCGATTACGACGAGCCGCTCTTTCCCGTGGCCGACACCGAGATCGGCCGGATCGGCTGCGCCATCTGCTACGACTGGTTGTTCCCCGAAGCCATCCGCCAACTCGCCGCGAACGGCGCGGAAGTTTTGGTGCGCGTCTCGGCTTACATGGAGCCGTGGGGCGCGACCGAGCCGATGGACTGGTGGACGATCATCAACCGCTGTCGCGCGTTGGAGAATACGGCCTACGTCGTGGCCGCCAATCAGGGCGCGAGCCTGCGCCACTACCCGCCGTATTCGTGGCCGGGCGGGAGCCAGGTGGTTGATTTCGACGGACGCCTGCTGGCGCAGGCCAGCCCCGGCACGGGCGAGCGCATCGTCGTCGCGCCCGTGGACATCTCCGCGCTCCGGCACGAACGCGCCGCCCGCCGCGGCCATCACATGCTCGCACACCTGCGCACGGAGGCTTACCCCGTCTACTCCGCGCACGTCTACCCGCCGCGCCGCCCCTCCGCGACGGGCGGGACAGACGCGCCGCTTTCTTATGAGACGAATAACGAGTTGATCGACGAGGCGAAAGGCGGGTTGGCCGCTGCCGTCCGGGAGTAGCGAAGTCCGCCCCGGCCATGAGTTCGGAAGGCGGGCAGCTTAAAAAGGCGGGCGGCTTAAGAGGCGGACTCCGCGCCCGTTTTGCGCCGCGCCAGAGCTTTGTTCGGGGGCGACCCGACGGCCAGCACGCGTCGCGCGGCCGTCAACCGGCGGAGTAAGCGCGATCGGTGTAGGCCGCAACGATTTGACAGGGAGTTGATTCTGTATTAAAAAATCTTCGTTCGGGCAGGCAACAAACTGTCCTTTCGCACGTCCGATCTATCTAAAAGGCTAACATTTTCTCGCCAAGGGTTGTTCTTCTCAATAAACCGTCGGGTGCGCGCACGCCTTCTTCGGAACCTCGCATGCGCCCTCCTCATGAGCAGCAACTTGCCGGCATCTCCACAGCAGCACGAGGCCCCAGCTATGACACATTACCGGATCAGGCCGCGACGAGTCGCTCAACTCATCGCGCTACTCTTTTGTTTCACCGCTTCCGCGGTGTCGCTCCACGCCCAAAATAATAAAGGCACGATTCTCGGCACGATCAGCGACCCTCAAGGCGGGCTGGTCAGCGGCGCGAAAGTCACGGCCGTCAATCTCTCCACCAACACGACGGCCGAAGACACGACCACCGAGTCCGGCCTCTACACGATCCCCAATCTCGACCCCGGCATGTACCGTGTGACGATTGAGGCGGCGGGCTTCCGAACCGTGGTCAACGAGTCGGTCAGACTTGAGACCAACGCGCGCCTGCCCATCGATGCGCAGCTCGAAGTCGGCGCGGTGGGCGGCGATGTCGTCACCGTCACGGATCAAGGCCCGCTCGTCGAAAGCGAGACGAGCGTGCGCGGCGACCTCATCACGGGGCGCGAGGTGACCGACCTCCCGATCTCGCAACGCAACTTCACGCTGCTGGCCGCGCTGTCGCCGGGCGTCACGCGTCCGAACCTCGGCCTGCTCGGCGGCGGCGGCAACTTCGTCGCGGGCGGCGGCGGCCAGAACAACACAGAGTCAACGCGCTTCCGGGAGTCGGGCGGCTCCGTCCTGGTCGTCAACGGCGCGCGCGCGACGAATAATAATTTCCGCCTCGACGGCGTGGACAACAACGAATCGCAGTTCGGCCAGATCGCCATCTACCCGAACCCGGACGCCATCGCCGAGTTCAAAGTGGAATCGAGCGTGCCGACGGCCGAGGGCGGGCGCGCGGGCGGCGGCGTCATCTCGACGACCATCAAGTCCGGCGGCAACGATGTGCATGGCACGGCCTTCGAGCAATATCAGGGACGCTTCCTCAGCGCGGCGGCTTCCAGATTCGACAACCCCAACACGCCCGTCCCGAACTACGTCACGCACAACTACGGGGGCGTCGTCGGCGGCCCCATCTTCCTCCCGCGTTTCGGCGAGGGCACGCCCCATTTCTACAACGGCCGCAACCGCAGCTTCTTCTTCGTCTCGGTGGCCGGGCAGCGCAACCGCACGCCCATCTTCGGCGGCGGCGAATCGCCCTCCGACGTTCCCGTCCCGACCGCGCTCATGCGCGTCGGCAACTTCAGCGAACTGCTCCAGCCCGGCAATCTGGTCAGGTACACCGTCCCCGGCCCGAACAACACGACGCGGCTCGTGACCGCCCCGGCCGGTACGCTGTTCGATCCGACGGGCAATCCGATTCCCGGCAACGACCTGCGTAACTGCGGCGGTTGCGGCGCGCTCTCGCAGTTCGCCCTGAACTACGTCAACGCCTTCCCGCTCCCGAATCTTCCCGGCGCGGGGCGCAACTTCAGCACCAACCGCTCGGAGCGCGCCAACGTTGACAGCTACGACATCAAGATCGATCACCGCTTCACGGACAACAACTCTTTCTTCGCCCGTTACAGCAAGTCCGACTCGGCGCGCTCGCGCGACAACTTCTTCCCGCTCGGGTCTTCCCCGAACAACAACGATCTCCCGGCCGGCCCTTCGGCGGGCGACGAGTTCGGCAACGCCAAAGGCTTCACGATGGGCGACACGCACACCTTCTCCCCCTCCGTCGTCAACGACGCGCGCTTCGGCGTCACCCGCGTGCAGATCGGCATCTTCAACACGGGCGTCAACGGCACGGGCGGGTTCGCCCCGAACGTCTCGGCCAACCTCGGCGCGCGCAACATCAACCTGAGCGACACGTCGAGCGGCATCGTCCTCGTCGGCATCGTGGATAACCTGACGGGCACCGACCGCGCCACCGAGTTCACCGGCGACGGCGGCCCCTTCTACTTCCTCTCGAACAACTTCAACTTCGTGGACGCCGTGACGGTCGTCAAAGGCCGTTCGACCTTCAAGTTCGGCGGCGACTTCCGCGTCCGCCAGAACAGCAACTACGACGGCGGGCGCAACGGCGGCACGAAGGGCAACTACCAGTACGGCACCTCGAACGTCTTTTCGCTCCAGAACGACCCCCAGACCGGCAACCCCATCCAGATTGATCGCGGGTTCGTCTCCGGCAACTACAACGGCATCGGCCCGAACGACACCGGCTCCGCGCTCGCCAACTTCCTGCTCGGCTACAGCCCCGGCTTCCTGACGCGCGGCGATCCGGGCGGCCCCTTCCTCCAGTCGAGCAAAGAGATCGCCTTCTTCGTGCAGGACGATTGGAAAGTGAATTCCGATCTCACGCTCAACCTCGGCCTGCGCTACGACATCTTCACCGCGCCGACCGAACGCTTCAACGCGCAGACGAACTTCGACCCCGTCACCCGAAGGATCAACGTCGCGGGCGAGGGCGCACCCGGCGGGCGCGACCTGGCCGAGACGGACATGAACAACTTCGGGCCGCGCTTCGGCTTTGCCTATAGCGGCCTCAGAGAAGACAAGTCGGTCGTGATTCGCGGCGGCTACGGCATTCTCTATGCGACCGACGTGAGCGGCGCGCAGCCCCTCACGGCCAATCCCGGCACGGGCGCATCCAGCTACAACTGCAACCCGATCACCAACCCGAACGGCTCGGGCTGCGCGGGCGTCCCGACCCGCTACCTGTTCGATGTGGGCGTGCCCACGTCGGTCGGCGTGGTTAATTCGGCGGGCACGAGTTTCGCCGCGCCCACGGGCGGGCGTCTGCTCTACGTTGACCCGAACCGCCAGGACGAGTTGTACCACCAGTACAACCTGACCGCGCAATACGAGTTCGCGCCGAACTGGTTGGCCGAAATCGCCTACGTCGGCTCGGCGGGCAGAAACCTGCTGGTGCTGCGCAACATCGGCGGGGCGGGAGATCAGGGCGGCCCCGGCTCGCGCGAAGTGGCGGGCATCAACGAGGTGGTCGCCACAGAGTACACGGGCAGTTCCAGCTACAACGCCATGCAGGCCAAATTGGAGAAACGCTTCTCGCGCGGCCTGTCGATTTTGTCGTCCTACACCTGGGCGCACTCCATCGACGATTCGCCCGGCGGCATCTGCTCCAACGGCGCGAGCGCGCGCGATTGCGGCCCCGACAACCCGCTCCGGCCGGAACTCGAACGCGGCAATTCCGACACGGACATCCGCCACCGCTTCACCTTCGCCAACGTCTATGATCTGCCGCTCGGTCGCGGTCGCGCTTTCGGCGGCGAGATGCCCGCCGCGCTCGACTTCCTGATCGGCGGATTCCAACTCAACAACATCATCACGCTCCAGAGCGGCCCCGTCTACAACGTGACGGCCAACGGCGGTCGCGTGGACATCATCGGCGACCCGACCCCGACGGCGGCCGACCGCGCCGCCGGCAGGCAGTTGAACCGCGCCGCCTTCCGCTCCGCCCGCACGCGTGTCTTTGCCGGCGACCCGGACTTCGACGAGAACGGCAACCTGGCTAACGTGCCGAGGTTCGGCTCGCTCGGTCGCAACGTGTTTCGCGGCCAGAAGCAGTTTTTCTGGGATGCGTCGCTGTTCAAGAACTTCCCGGTCAGGTGGATCAGCGAAGACTTCAAAGCGCAGTTCCGCTTCTCGGCCTACAACGTGTTGAACCGCGTCAATCGTTCGTTCCCGAACGGCGACATCAACAACACGACCGACTTCGGCAGAGACACGAACGAGCAGCGCCGTCGCCAGATGGAGTTTGCGATCAAACTGCTCTTCTAAACGAGCGGCGCGAACGACCCGTGTGCAACATCGAGTGGCGAGCCGGAAGCACTATCCGCTCGCCACTCGATTACTTTATAACCCGCGCTTTCCCGCTTGAGATCACGCGCGGAAGCCTTTAACCTAAGACTCTCGCACGCGAGATGTTGACGAAGTTGCAACCACCAATACGGCCACGCAGAATTATTCGGTCTCTGATTTAATGCAGTACCAACCGACCACGCGCAGTTTTCCCGAACGCATCTTCCAAGCAGCGGC
>DASVVO010000046.1:0-11315 GCA_036386515.1 Pyrinomonadaceae bacterium | reverse complement strand
ATCGGCGACGCGCAGTTGGAGCGCGCTGATGGCGTCGAGGACGGGCGCGCGCAAGGGCTGCGGCAGGGCTTCGATGAACGAACCGCGCGGCGTGTCGAGCAGGTCGCGCGCGTGGGTCGAGACGAGTTCGGCAACCTTGCGCCGGAAGAAGTCGGTCTCGAAGAGCGCCTCGGTGATGGTGTCGTGCGATACGAGTTCGTTGCCGACGGAGTTGCCGATGGTCTGCGCGAGCCGCTCGCGGTGGCGCGGGATCATGCCCTGCGGCCAGACGGTGATGCCGAACAGTTTGACGGGCCGGTGCGGCCGGAACAGCATGCGCACGGCGAGCCACGCCGCGCCGTAGCCGTGGACGGTGGCGAAGATGACGAGGAACGACAGTTCTAAAATCTGCTGACGGGTGATGGCGGAAATCCTCCCGGCCGCGCGCGGCGAAAGTTGGGGCGTGTCTGTGTGGATGCTAAACGGATAGTGAGAACGGCGTCAATTAGAGAATGAGCGGAAGATGCAAAGCGAACGGTGAAGGCGGAGCAAAGCCAACGATGAAGGCGGAACGATGAACTATGAATGAAGGAGCAAGAGCTTCGCCGCCACGCGTGGCAGACCCCGGCCGCGGCGACTCGATTGATGCCGCAAGCCGGGGTCTCTTTCGTTTCAACGGTCAAGCGCGCCGGAGCGCCGGTTACTTCTAACCTCGCCGCGCGGGCGTGACCGTTAGGAGAACGCGCCGCTACTGCTCGCAGACGGTGGCGTAACATTCGACGATGTCCAGGTTGAAGTTATCGGCGCATTCCTGTGTAAACACGCCGCCACTCTTCTCGATACACTTATCGAGACGCTGCTCCACTTTGTGCAGACATTTGACGCACGGGTCGGGCTGCTGTTGTGCGGCGTGTGCCGTGCGCCCGGCATACGGGGGCGTGGAGAGCAGGAGCGCGAGCGCGCAGAAGATTAATGCGAGGGTCAGGGAGGCGAAAGTTTTTCTCATGGTTATGTTCCTCATCGATTGAAATTGCGGCCAAAGGGGCGGGCGAGGTGGAGCATTCCTATAATCCAGCCTCTCCTGAAAGTCAATCAACAATCGTCCGGCCGTCTCGCCGGGTCGCGCCGCCGGGTCAGCTTAAAAATCTTCCTGCTTACTCACGCGCGGGCGTATAATCCTCCGCCGTCAAGACCGTCAGACTCTTCACCCCGCACACGAAGACCGCTCGTTTACTGTTCTTGACGCTTCCGATCTGCCTGAGACGTGCAAAACATATCCGCGGCCGCGCGCGCGGGCGGGCGACGGCACGAGGGAGGATGATGCTCATGGAACAACATTGGAGGGTCTGTGAACACCCGGAAGGATTCACGCTGGAGATTCCCGCGAGTTGGAATTTGACGGTCAGGGACGGACTCGTCAACGCGTCGGGGACGAACCTTGAGCGCGTGTCGATCCTGCCGTTCAAGTTCGAAGCGCGACTCGACGCGGGCGGCGCGCGCGACATTCTGCTCGCCATCCTGCGCCAGTTCTGGTCGCACCAGCATTGGCAGATGCCGCGCGGCGGCTGGCAGTTTAACCCGAACGGCGTGGGCGCAATCGGGGCGGATGAAAGCAGGCTCAAAGAGATCGCCACGCTGTGGTGGGCGAACACGCCCGATGGCGCAACCGGCTTTTTCTACGCGTTGGCCGCCCCGCCCGCCCGCTTTCAATCTCTGCAAACCGACTTCGCGCGCATTCTGAGCAGTTTCCGCGTGACCACAGGCGGCGGGCAACCGGCCGCGAACGCTCACCCCCTGGAGGGGATGCAATTCCGGTTGTGGACTGACCCGTTGGAGGGGGCGTTCAGCGTTCAGGTTCCGGCGGGCTGGCAGGTGACGGGCGGCTTGTTCAGACCCAATTTCATCTCGCAAGCCGAACTCGTCTTGCAGTCGCCGGACGGTCAGGTCACCGTGCGCTACGGCGACGCCAACTTCCCTTCAAGATATATCGTGCCCGACATGAATCTCATGTCGTCCGGCATGTGGGAAGGCCAGTACACCCCGGACGGCACTTTCATCTTGAATTACAAGCCGGCGCTGGACTTCGCCGCCTATTACGTCCAGAACACGGTGGGGCGCAACTGCCGGAATCTGCAATTGCTGGACAGCAAGGATCGCGCCGACCGGATTCAGGCTCTCCGGTGGTACACGCAGATGCTCGGCTTCTCGATGCACACGGCGGGCGAGGTCTTTTTTTCGTGCGACTTCGGCGGGCACGCTTACGTCGGCTACCAATACGCGGAGACGGCCATCACGCACCACTCGCACGTGGCGACGCTGTGGAGTCCGCAAGCCATCTTCGGCTTCATCGCCCCGCCCGAACACGCGCGGCTCGCCGACGCTGTGCTCTTCCATGCCATCAACACCTTCCAGAAGAGCGCGCAGTGGATGATGCGACAGTCGCAAATAAATCATCAGGTCGCCGCGGAAGAACAACGCTACCACGAACATTCCAACCAACTCTGGCAGCAGGTTCGAGACGAACGTTGGGCTTCGCTGGCTCGCATCGGCGAACGTCGCGGCGACGCCGTGAGCGGCCACACGCGCGTCGTAGACCCCACCACCCGCCAAGCCTACAAAGTGCAAAGCGGCAGCAGCTACTATTCGATCGACCCGACCCGCCAGGTGATCGTCGGCACGGACATCCCCTACAAGCCGGATTGGAATTATCTGGAGTTGATCGAGACCTACTATTGACTTGCGCCAACTCCTCGCTTCAGGCGACGGGACGCAGCGCGCGGCGCAAGGGCGAGAGCGCGCTCATCTTGCGCGGGAGGGCGAGGCGGCAGAGTTCGCGCGTGGGGCGGCGGTGATCGCGGCGTCCGGCGATAGCGCCCGAAAGGGTGTCAACAATTTCGCCGTGCGCGCCGGGCGCAACGGCCGCCCCGTCGCGAGCGTGAATTTCAAGTGATGAAACGAGCAACGGGGACTCTACACGAAAGAGTCCCCGTTGCTCGTTGTTTGCGCCGGAGATGATCAATCAGCGGCGGTGGCTTCCGTGGCCGGAGACGCGAGGGGGCGGCCGATGCCTTCGGCGACGCGCCGCCCGTAATCCTCATCGCACTTCGTGAGCAGAGCGATCATGCGCTCCTGTATGTCCGGGTTGCACTGCTTGAGCGCGTTTGAGAGGTTCAGGACAAGCTCGTCGCGTTCCCAATCTTCCATCGTGCGATAACGCTCGCCCGCCTGCTTGAAGTCGTTCGTCCGGCCGATCTTCCGGCGGACGACCGCGCCCTTGGCGCGTGGCGTGTGTTCGCGCCCGGCGCGCGGCGCTTCCTGCAACCCGCCGCGGCTGCTCGGCTCGTAGTTGACGTGCGGGTTCTCACCCGCCTCGACGCCGTCAACGCTGTAGGCCATCTGCCCGTCGCGCTGGTTCGTGGCGACGTGCTTCTGCGGGCGGTTGATCGGCAGTTGCAGGTAGTTCGTGCCGACGCGGTAACGCTGCGTGTCGGAGTAAGAGAAGGTGCGGCCTTGCAGCATCTTGTCGTCGGAGAAGTCGAGGCCATCAACCAAAACGCCCGTGCCGAAGGCCGCCTGTTCCACTTCGGCGAAGTAGTTCGCGGGATTGCGGTCGAGCACCATGCGCCCGGCGGGCAGCATCGGGAATTGTTCCTCCGGCCAGATTTTCGTGTCGTCGAGCGGGTCGAAATCGAGTTCCTCGTGGTAGTCGTCCGACATGACCTGCACGCGCAGTTCCCACTCGGGAAAGTCGCCGCGCTCGATGGCGTCGAACAAATCCTGCGTGGCGTGGTTGAAGTTCGTGATCTGGTCGGCCTGTTCTTGCGTCAAAGAGCGCACGCCCTGCTTCGGAATCCAGTGATACTTGACGAGCACGCCCGTGCCTTCCGCGTTCACCATCTTGTAGGTGTTGACGCCCGCGCCTTCCTGCTCGCGGTAGTTCGCCGGGATGCCGCGCGGGCTGAACAGCCACGAGATCATGTGCATGGATTCCGGCGTGAGGCTGATGAAGTCGAAGATGCGATTCGGGTCTTGCCGGTTCGTCACGGGGTCGGGCTTGAAGGCGTGTACCACGTCGGGGAACTTGAGCGGGTCGCGGATGAAGAACACTTTGAGATTGTTGCCGACCAAATCCCAGTTGCCGTCTTCGGTGTAGAACTTGACGGCGAAGCCGCGCGGGTCGCGCAAATTTTCGGGCGAGTGGCCGCCGTGAATGACGGTCGAGAAGCGTACGAAGACGGGCGTGCGCCGGCCCTGCTCCTGAAACAGTTTGGCGCGCGTGTACTTCGCGGCCGGGTCGCCGCCGATCGTGCCGTAAGCCTCGAAATAACCGTGCGCGCCCGCGCCGCGCGCGTGGACGACGCGTTCGGGGATGCGCTCGCGGTCGAAGTGCGTGATCTTCTCAAGGAACTG
The DNA here is from genome assembly GCA_036386515.1 of Pyrinomonadaceae bacterium. GTDB lineage: Bacteria > Acidobacteriota > Blastocatellia > Pyrinomonadales > Pyrinomonadaceae > JAIVJZ01. Next base: position 6,926 of record DASVVO010000046.1, on the reverse strand, counting down.
GTAGTTCTCCAAGACGGTCGGGCCGCGCTCGCCCACCGTGCGCGTGTTCTGGTTGTCGTAGACGGGATGGCCTTGCCGGTTCGTCAGGACGGGCTGCTCCGGCGCGCCGTCCGCCTCTTCACCGGGCTGGCCGTTCCTTTTCTCATCGCTCATGTAACAACTGCTCTCCTTTCCCTGGTTAAGAACAATAATTATTATCGTCCCGCTGCCAAAAAAAATTTACCGGCGGCAATCGCGGCAGTGGCCTAAGATTTCCAACCGGTAGTCTTTCACCTCGAAGCCCGCCTGCGGCTTCACCTGTTTGAGCCATGCCGAACCTTCGACGGCGTCCAAGTCCCACACTTTCCCGCACGCCAGGCAGCGCGTGTGGTAATGATGATCGGTGCGAATGTCGTAGCGCGCGGCGGCGTCGCCGTAGGTGAGTTTGGAAACCACCTCGCACTTGATGAGCGCTTCCAGATTTTTGTAGACGGTCGCCAGGCTGATGCGTGGCAGCCGGGGCTTGACGGCGAGATAAATCTCTTCGGCCGTCGGGTGATGCCCGACGCCGCTCAGATATTCGAAGACGGCGACGCGCTGCGACGTGAGTTGCACGCCCTGTTCGTGCAGCGTCCGCCGCAAGGCTTCGCGCTCGTTTGTTTTTTTCTTCGCCGCCACCGTAAAGCTATGCACCCCGTTTCAAACTTGCGCCCATGATGAACCACGCCGCCGCGAAAGTCAATAATAATTATTGACTTGGAGAAACTCCGCGGCGATGCCGCGCGGGAGACTGGCGGACGGGGAAATATTTAGTCCGCCCGCGCCGGAGGGGCATTATAATCCGCGTCCGGGTCGCGTTCGCGCCTCGTTAATAAGTCGCGTTCGCGCCGCGTCGATAAAAGGTGGAAGGCTCGTTTCGGCCGGGTTGCGGAGACGGGTCGAAGGGCGACGGCTCACCTTCGTCGCCCGTTCCGCGCCGCACGTGAGAAAGAATCGGGTTCGTGCGCCGCGCGCTTGGACGTTTGCCGAATTTTTGGTAGAGGAATATTCATGACGACGAAACAGCTTGTGATTCGCCTGGCTCTACTCCTGAGCTGTCTGTGGCCGGTTTCGGTCAAGTTCGTTGACGCGCGGGCGGGCGTGCTGACGGGCGGGCGGCCAATTCTCGGCCAAAAGACTTTTCGCCCTTACGGCTATTTTTCTCTCGTGGGAAAACCGCCCGCAGGTTTTGAAAACTTCGACACGATTCAATACTGGCGCAAAGAGGACGAGCAGACGGGGGCGGACATTTCCGAACGCACGTCGGGCGTGAATGAAATTGGCGGCGTGGTCTATGGCTACGCCACGCTCTCGATCACGCGGCGCACGTTCGTCTTCGACACGAAGATTGTACGGGGCGTGAGTTATAAATTCTCCGGGCGATTTTTACGGAGCGACTTCGTCGGCGCGGACATGAATTTAGAGCGTCCCGTGCTCGTGGGCACGCTCGACAAATACCGTAACGGTAAGCGCACGGCGCGGGCGACGGTCAAGCTCAGTTACTTCGCCGGAACCTGAGACGGCGCGCTGGCAGGACGGCAGGGGATTTCCGATCCGTATGAAGACGCCTGTATTGACGGGACTCGCGCTCGTGGCCTTCGCCGCCAACTCCGTCCTGTGCCGTTTGGCTCTGGGCGGAGCAAGGATTGACGCAGCGAGTTTCACGAGCGTCCGGCTGGCTTCCGGCGCGGGCGCGCTGTTGCTCATCACGGCGGCGGTCAACAAAAGTTCGCCGTCGTTTTTGCCGTCGTCGCTGCGCCGCGTCAGGTTCATTTCGGCATTGCTGCTGTTCCTCTACGCGGCGGCGTTTTCCTTCGCCTACACGGGGCTGACGACGGCGACGGGCGCGCTGATCCTGTTCGGCTCGGTGCAGGCGACGATGCTCGTGGCCGCGCTGCGCTCCGGCGAACGGCCGCACCCTTTGGAATGGACGGGACTCGCGCTCGCGCTCGGCGGCCTGGTGTACCTGGTGTTGCCGGGGTTGGCCGCGCCGCCGCTCTTGAGTTCGGCCTGCATGGCCGTGGCGGGCATCTCCTGGGGGCGATACTCGCTCAACGGGCGCGGCGCGCAAGACCCGCTCGCCGATACGACCGTTAACTTTGCGCTCGCCTTGCCCCTGGCCTTCGCGGTCAGCTTGCTGGCGCGCGGTGGCGCACACGTCTCGACGGCGGGCATCGTCCTCGCCGTGCTGTCGGGCGCGCTGGCTTCGGGCGTGGGCTACGTCGTGTGGTACGCCGCGTTGCGTGGCTTGACGGCGACGCGCGCGGCGACGGTGCAACTGCTCGTGCCTGTGCTGGCCGCTCTCGGCGGCGTGATCTTCATGTCGGAGGGGGTCTCGCTGCGCCTGCTCGTCGCGGGGAGCGTGATCCTCGGCGGCGTCGCGCTCGCTCTCTTAGGCCGCACGCAAACGGCGCGCGCGAAGACGGCTCAAACTGAACGAAAGAGGCGCGAAGCCGCGAAGCCTTGAGAGTGAAGGTGAGTTCGTAACCCGGCGGCCTCGCGGTGAAATCCGCCCGCGCGCCGGACGCCGAAACCCGCGAGGGGAAATCGAATGGAGAGAGACCCGCTCAAGATGGAGAGAGACACGCTCAAGACAGCGGTCGCCGCCGTCGCCGCTCTCTATTTTTTGTGGTGCGCCGCCGAGCCGCGCCAGTGGCATTTGATTGACGGCGTCAACCTCGTCATCCACGAAGCCGGGCACGTCGTCTTCATGCCGTTCGGCGAACTCTTAATGGTCGCGGGCGGCTCGCTGTTTCAAGTGATCGTGCCCGCCGTCTTCGTCGCCTATTTTTACCGGCGCGGGCAGGCGTATTCCGCCGCGCTCGTCCTCTTCTGGGTAGGCGAGAGTTTGTTGAACGTCTCGGTTTACGCGGGCGACGCGCTCGCCCTGCAACTCCCTCTGCTCGGCGGCGAGGATGCCACACACGACTGGAATCACCTGCTCAACGCGACCGGGCGGCTTTCGTCAACCTATAAAATCGCCGCCGCCATCCGCCTCGCAGGCACGCTCGCCATCTGCGCCGCCGCCTTCTTCTCGCTCAAGTACGCGCGGCGCGCGGCGCGCGCGACCGGCGAGGTTTAAAGACCCCGGCGCGCTCTCTGCGACGCTCCCCTCGCGCTTTCACTTTCACGGGCTTTTGTGCGATGCTATCGACATCGCCCGCCCCCCAAAACGGTGCGGGCGAAATTATTTCGAGGGGAGCGAAGAGAATGCGTTCATTTAATTTGACGGCCGCCGCACTCGTGTTATGCGTCTGCGCTCTGGCGGCCTGTAGCCCGCAAGACGGGAGCACGCCCGCCGCCAAGAGCGCGCCCGCGACGAGCGGCGACGCGACCGCCCAGACGGCGAAACAAACGCCCGCGCAGCACGCCGACGACACGCGCCGTATCACTATCGCGGAGACGCAAAAGGCTATCGAGGCAGGGACAGCCCTCGTGGTTGACGTGCGCGACGAAGCGGCTTACAAGACGAGTCACATCAAGGGGGCGAAATCCGTCCCCCTGCAACAGTTCGACAAGCGCGTCGGCGAATTGCCGAAGGACAAGTTGATCATCACCTATTGCGCTTGACCGAGCGAGAACACCAGCGCCCGTGCGGTGCAGATGCTCAAAGCCAAAGGAAACGCGAACGCCGCCGCCCTGCTCGGCGGTTGGAACGCCTGGACGGCCGCGAATCTCCCGGTTGATAAAGCCCAGTGAGATAACCAGCGGTCGGCGATTAGCTATCAGCGACAAAGGCTGACGGAGATAATTCTCCGTCAGCCTTTCGCTTTTCCGCCGCCGCTCCACGCCCGGAATCATCTCGCTTCAATACTAATTTCTCACCCCGAACATAATTCCGCCATACGGAAAGCGTGAGGTGTATCACGCACACAATGAACCCGCCGAGCACAGGCAAAGAAGCGGCAAGGCGCGCAGGCTAAGATTGAACCAATTCGGAGAACACGTGCGGGCTGTTGACCTGCGCCCCGTCAGGCATCGGCCGGCGACGGCGCGGCGCGCGCGACGCGTCCACGCGAGACGCGCGGCGGGAAAGTAGATCAGCGGAGATGAAGGAGACCGGACATGGCGATTTTCGGAAGTGAGGAAACACAACCCGCGTCGTCGGGCGTGACGCTCGAACGCGCGTTGATGGTCGTCGCGGCGGCGCGGCGGAAGGCGGAACAGATCGGCGTCCCGATGAACATCGCGGTGGTTGACGCGGGCAACAACCTGACGGCCTTCGCGCGAATGGACGGCGCGTGGCTCGGCAGCATCGACATCGCGCAGGGCAAGGCTTACACCGCCCGCGCCTTCGACATGGAGACGAAGACGCTCGGCCAGGCGTCGCAGCCGGGCGCGCCGCTGTTCGGCATCCACGCGAGCAACGGCGGTCGCCTCATCATCTTCGCGGGCGGCATCCCGCTAAGGGAAAGCGGCGCGGTCGTCGGCGCAATCGGCGTGAGCGGCGGCACGGTCGAGCAGGATCAGGAAGTGGCGGAGGCGGGCGCGGCGGCGTTCTGACGCCAGGGCGACGTACGGGCTAAGGAATGGAGATGCACCACATTCGACGCGGCGCGGGCAAACCCTTGCTGCTCGTCCACGGCCTCGGCGGGAGTTGGCGTTCGTGGAACCCGATCCTGGATGCCCTCGCCGCCACGCGCGAAGTCATCGCCGTTGATTTGCCCGGCCACGGCCGCACGCCGCCGCTCGACGGCGAAGTCTCCATCGACGCGCTCGCCGACGCGCTCACGAAGTTTCTGGCCGGGCAGAATTTGACGGGCGTTGACGCGGTCGGCAGTTCGATGGGCGCGCGGCTCGTGCTCGAACTCGCACGGCGCGGCGGCACGCTCGGCGCGGTGGTCTCGCTCGACCCCGGCGGCTTCTGGCGCGGCTGGGAGCGGCACTTCTTTTACGGCTCGCTCTACGCCTCGATCCGCCTTGTCCGCCGCCTGCAACCCGTCATGCCCTTCATCGCCGGAAACGCCGCGGCGCGCACGCTGCTCCTCCCGCAACTCTCGGCGCGCCCGTGGAAACTATCGCCCCAACTCGTGCTCGACGAGATGCGCAGCTTCGCCGCCTCGCCCTCTTTCGACGAACTGCTGCATCAACTCGCCTACGGCGCGACTCAACCGGGCGTGCCGCCCGGCGCGATCACGCGTCCGCTCGTCATCGGCTGGGGGCGGCGCGACCGCGTCTGCCTGCCCCGTCAGGCGAAGCGCGCCCTCGCCTTATTCCCCGACGCGCGCCTCCACTGGTTCGAGCATTGCGGCCACTTCCCGCACTGGGATGTCCCGCACGAGACGACTCGACTGATCCTCGACACAACCGCCCAAAGCTGATGCCCGATGGTTGATCGCTAAAAGCCGACGGCTGATGGTTGCTCGCTAAAAGTTGATCGCTGAAAGTTGATGGCTAATGGTTGATAGCTGAAAGTTGATGGCTGAAAGCTGACGGTTGGAAGTTGACGGTTGGAAGTTGACGGCTAAGGGCTGACGGCTCTCTCACGTCCAGCGCAGCCCCGCGATGCGTTCGAGTTGGGAGGTGAAGCCGAAGCGCGTGAGGGCGCGCGGCCGACGCTCGGCGAGGGCGGCGAGTTCGCGCGCGACTTCGCGGCGCACGCCCCGCGCGCGTTCACCCGTCGCGGCCACGCGCTCCACGACGCGGCGCAGAGACTCGCTCGTGCCCGCCACGAATTTTCCCGCGTCCGTGCCGCGCCGAAGCCGCGCCTCGCCCTCCTCATACTCCACGCAGTTGCCGAGCGCGACGAGGAAGGGATAGTCGTCCGCGATCTCGCGGCGCGCCGCCTGAAAGTGCGCGGCGAAGTTTTCGTTCGACGCCGCCGCCACGCCGCGCTCCACCGCCGCGATCACCTCGCCGCTCAACTGCAAGACGTTGCGCCGGTCGATCTCTTCCTGCGTGCGCGTCGCCGCCGCCGCCTCGCCGCCCGCTTCCCCGGCCGCGCCGCGCGCGCTCACGACCTCGCGCGTCTCGCCGCCCTCGTAGACGCTGACGCGCCCGCCCGGCTCGCTCGCGCGCACGAGGATGCGCTGCAAGGCCGACTGCCCCACGTCCTCGCGTCCCGTGACGTGATCGCGCTCGCTCGCGCTCACGGCCTCGCGCGCCGTCAAATAAATGTCGCCGTCGTACTCGTCGAGTTCGACGTGGACGCGCCCGGTGAAGTCGCGCTGTTGCAGGTAGCGCAGGAGCGCAGCCAGGTTGACGTAGGCGGTATCGAGATTTTCGTGCAGGGCGCGACCTTTGTCGCCACGACTTTCCGGCATGTCAGGCATCGCATTCGAAGGCTCAGGATTCGGCCGGAGAAGTCTAACATAAACCGCGTGGGAGGAACGCGGAACGATGCACGCTCGCGGGCAACCGGCAGGTTTCCCGTTACTCGTTCAATCGTTCCTCCTTCAACATTTTATGTTAGACTTCGCGGCGCAATTTCAGTCCCGCTGATCGCTTCGGGCGCGTCGCGCGCTCGCTACTCAACCGGAAAACTCGATGAGCTACACCAGCCTGTTTCGCAAAAAGAGCGTCGTGCAGATCAAGCGCGACGCCGCGCTCGGTTTCAGCGACGCCCACGGCGGCGTCGGAGGCGACGGCCGGGCGCAGATGGATAAGACGCTCGGCGTGCTCGATCTCACGTCGCTCGGCATCGCGGCCATCGTCGGCGCGGGCATCTTCGCCATGATCGGCAACGCGGCCTTCAACGGCGGCCCCGCCGTCATTTTCCTCTTCATGTTCACGGCGATGGCGTGCGGGTTCTCCGCGCTGTGTTACGCGGAGTTCGCGTCGAAAATTCCGGTGGCCGGTTCGGCCTACACCTACGCCTATGCCTCTTTCGGCGAACTCATCGCGTGGATCATCGGCTGGGATTTGCTCATGGAGTATGCCATCGGCAATATCGCCGTCGCGATCTCGTG
>DASVVO010000045.1:0-49189 GCA_036386515.1 Pyrinomonadaceae bacterium | reverse complement strand
ATGGCGACCGTGCGGTTCTCGGGCTTGAAGTACCTGTTGGCGACGCGCTGGATGTCGGCGGGCGTCACGGCCTGCACGCGCGCCGGGTCGGTGTTGATGGTCGCCCAGCCGCGGTTGGCGTCGCGCAGGAGGAGTTGCACCATCAGCCCGAAGTTCGACTGCAGCCCGCGGAACTGGTTGGCGGCCGACTGGTTCTTGATCTTCTGCAGCTCGTCGGCCGGCACCGCCTCCTTCTGAATCCGCTCGATCTCCTTGTAGAGCGCCTGCTCCACGTCCTCGGGCGACTTGCCCGGCTTGGCGACGCCGCTCAACTGGAAGTAGCCCTCGTACTTGTTGCCGTTCTGCCCGCCCGAGGCGGAGTTAGCGACCTCCTGCTGGAGCACGAGCGACTTGTAGAGGCGCCCCGTCCGGCCGCTGAGGAGGCTGCCGAGGACGCTCAGGGCCACGTCGTCCGGGTGGCCGTCGGCGACCGTGTGGTAGCGGACGCGCGCCTGCGGGCTGGTCTCGGCGTAGGCGACCATGCGCTGCTCGGCGAGCTGCGTCATCTCCTGCGTGCGGACGGGCTCGGGCTCGCGCGGCCCGCGCGGCAGGCGGCCGAAGTACCTGCGCGCCAGCTCCGTGGCGCGCGCCGGCTCGAAGTCGCCGACGAGCGCGGCCGTCAGGTTGTTGGGCGCGTAGTTGACGGCGAAGTATTCGAGCGCCTCCTCGCGCGTGATGCCTTCGAGGTCGGAGGGCCAGCCCACCACCGGCCAGCCGTAGGGGGAAGACATCCAGAACATGGCCTCGAACTGCTCGTCGAACTTGCCCGTCGGCGTCGAGTCGGTGCGCAGGCGCCGCTCCTCGTAGACCACGTCGCGCTCGGAGTAGAACTCGCGGAAGACGGGGTTGCGCAAGCGATCCGATTCCATCCAGAACCAGAGTTCGAGCTTGTTGGCCGGAACGTTGATGAAGTAGACGGTGAAGTCGTTGCTGGTGCCGGCGTTCATGCCGGAGCCGCCCGATGTCGTGTAGATGCGGTCAAACTCGTCTTTGACCATCAAGTCTTTCTCGCGCTTCGTCAGTTCGTTGAACTTGGCGAGCAGTTCCTTGTGGCGTTCGGAGCGAAACTTGGGGTCTTTGGCATCGGCGATGGAGCCGAGGCGCGCTTTCAGGATGAGCGACTGTTCCTCGCGGCGCAGGTCGGCGCGCACGGCGTCCATTTCTTTAATGAGTCTTAAATTCTCTTCGATGTTCTTCGTGCCGATGGCGTGCGTGCCTTTGAACATCATGTGCTCGAAGAGGTGCGAGAGGCCGGTGATGCCGGGGCGTTCGTTGACCGAGCCGACGCGCGCCACCCAACCGGCGGCGACGTTCGGGTCGCCCTTGCGCGGGACGAGCAGCAGGCGCATCCCGTTGTCGAGGAGGATTTCCTGCACCGGCACTTTCTGCGCCGCCGCCGTAAGCGCGGACAAAAGTATTGCCAGAAGGCAAAAGGATAACTTTTTCATTTTGCTGAGCCTTAATCTTTCAAATGTGTAGAGTGGAGTAGAGAATCAACGGTGGCGCGGGTCAAGTGCCGGCGTCCGAATCTAACTGCAACCCCGACCGTTGCCCGTTTTGCGGTAATCCGTCGGCGCGATCCTTCCGCGCTGTAGTCCGGCGGCCGGTTCACCCGTCAGAAATTTTCCGAAAATTTATCTTAACAGGAGGGAGACTGTTTTATGAAGCCACGGTTTCGCGTGAGAGGCGCGCCTCACCCGTGCCGCACGCGGCCGGAATAAATCTTGGTGCCGAGGGAGGGACTCGAACCCTCACGGCCTTACGGCCAACGGATTTTCTTACCACTACGGCTTTCGCCGCCCGCCGCAAACGACGGTTTGTGGTCTGGACGATGCCTTCTCCATGCACTCACCGGAGATGTTTAGGAGGGAGCCGTCTCGTCTCTACACTTTGCTGATTCGTAAAACCAGAGAGAATCAGCCTTAGCTCGGCGTTGCCAGCAGCCTTTGATAGCTGGGAAGGGTTCACCGACTTTGACTCCATTCACGTCGGGGTTTCCCAACCGACGTGCTCAAATAAATAAGTCCGTCGCGTCTGCCATTCCGCCACCCCGGCACCATGCGCGAAAAGATAGCACGGCGGCGGCGGCGCGGCCAACTTCTTCACACATCCCACGCTCTAGTGCTAAAATGCGCGCGTGCCATCAATCGACAAGCCGGTTTCAGCCGAACCACGGAAAAGGGTTATGACTGAGGAGCAAGAAGTTTTTCATCGCCACATCCAGCGCGCGGGTCTCAAACGCACGGCGCAACGCGACCTCATCCTCGACGTGTTCCTGCGCACCGAGGAACACCTATCGAGCGAAGACCTCTACCGGCTCGTGCAGAAGGAAGACCCCGAGATCGGGCAGACCACCGTCTATCGCACGCTCAAACTTTTGACCGATGCCGGGCTGGCGCGCGAGGTGCGCTTCGGCGACGGGCGCACGCGCTACGAGCACAACTATAAACACCCGCACCACGACCACTTGATCTGCACTGATTGCGGGAAGACCATCGAGTTCTACTCCGAACAACTCGAAGCCATTCAGGACGCCATCGCCTCCGAGCACGGCTTCGAGTCAACGCACCACACGCTGCGCATGTTCGGTTCGTGCTCCGACTGCCGCCGCGATAGCAACGACAAGTCGAGAAAAGAGGAGTCCGCCGCCGAGCCGCGCGTGAGATTCGCGAGCGCGCCGAGCACACACTGAAATGGGGCTAAGGGGGAAGGGGAAAAGGGAAGATGACAAACGGAAAGGTTTCCGGCTTCCGTTTTCGCCCTGCGACCCTTCTCTTTTTCCTTTTCGCCTGACCCTTTTCCCTTTCCCTTCTTCCTTGCCTTTTTACATTTGCCTCCCGTTGTTGTAAGTTCCGAATCGTCTCCCGCGGAAATTTAGCCCGACAGAACAGAGAACATTGTGGGGGTGTGCCGATGAGTGTGAATGTTGAATTTGTGCCGGACGGTCGTCACGGCGTGGTGGCCGAAGGGACGTACCTGTGGGACGCGGCGAAGCGTCTGGGGTTGCGCCTGCCCGCCGAGTGTGAGGGGCGGGGCGAGTGCGATACGTGCGCGGTTGTCGTCCGCGAAGGCGCGACGCTGTTGTCCGGTTTGACGACCGCCGAGCGCACGCGTCTTAGTCCCGAACGGCTCGCCACGGGCGAACGGCTCGCCTGCCAGGCTAAGGTCGAGCGCGCGGGCGACCTCGTGCTCGAACCCGTGGCGGCCACGGTGCGGCAGGAGACGGCGGAAGAAGTGAAACAGGATTTGCGCGCCGAATTCCGCGAGATGCCCTTGACGCAAAAACTCGCCACGCTCGTCGAACTCGAATACATCGCCGCCTCGCAGACTTTCAAGTCCATCGCCGACGTGCCCGTCTCCTATTTCGAGAAGGGGCTGGATTACGTCGTCAACTTCGGACGCGCCCGCGCGCGCCGTGAGCGGCAAGCGCGCCGCCCCGCCGAGCATGTCGCGGGCGCGCGGAAAAGTTCCGAAGCCGATAAGCCCGCTTCGTAAAACTCTTTTCTAACCTCTGCTCCGGGCGCGCCGCGCGATTGCGTGCGGCGCGCCCGCCCGACGCCGATCCATGAACAAGATGCCGCCATCCGCCCGCGCGCCGCGCGCCGCCCGCGTCCCAACCCGCGCGCGGTTGGCTGACGCGTTCGCGTTGCTCCTGTTTCTCCCCTTCATTCTCACGGCTTGCGACGGCAATTCGGCCAACCGCAACGCGCCGGGCGCGCCCTCGCCCGCCGCAACCGCTACTACTCCGGCGGCAACCGGGGAGAAGGCGCGCCCCGCTTTCGACGGCGAACGCGCCTTCGCGCACGTGCGCCGGATGGTCGAGACGGGGGCGCGACCCGCAGGCTCGAACGAACTGGCGCGCACGCGCGAATACCTCTCGGGCGAACTGCAAGCCGCGGGTCTGAAAGTGACGGCCGACGAATTCACGGCGCAGACTCCCGACGGCGCGCGCCGGATGGTCAACCTGACGGCGGAAGTCGCGGGCGAGTCGTCGGACGTGATCATCGTCGCCAGCCATTACGACACGAAGGCTTTCAAAGAGTTTCACTTTGTCGGCGCGAACGACGGCGGTTCTTCGACCGGCGCGCTCGTCGAGATCGCGCGCGCGGTGGCGGCGGCGGGCGGGCGTCAGAAACCGCGCTTCACTTACTGGTTCGTCTTCTTCGACGGCGAGGAAGCCGTCTGCCATGACTGGACGGAATGCACGAACGCGGGCGCGCCGGACAACACCTACGGCAGCCGTCGCTACGTCGCGCAACTGGCCGCGCGCGGCGAGACGAAACGCGTGCGCGCCATGATCCTGCTCGACATGATCGGTTACACCAACCTCACGATCCCGCGCGAGACGCTGAGCACGCCGTGGCTCACGGACATCATCTGGGAGACGGCGCGCGAACTCGGCCACGGCGCGCAGTTTACCGACGCGGAACATACCGTGGAGGACGACCACGTCCCGTTCCTGCGCGCCGAGATTCCGGTCGTCGATCTCATCCAACTCGGCGGCTACCCATACTGGCACCAGGCCGGGGACACGCTCGATAAAATCTCGCCGCGCAGTTTGCAGATCGTCGGCGAGACGGTCGTCGCCAGCCTGCCCCGCATCGAGCAACGCCTCGCGCGCTGATTACCGAGCCTATGAAAAATAATCTACGCATCAACGCCGCCCGCCGCTGCGGACGCGCGCTCGTCCTCATCTTCGCGCTCGCCGCGCCCCTCGCCGCGCAAACTTCCAACGCGAATTTCAGGCCGCCGGAAACGCGCGCCGAAGCTCTCGTCGAAACGCTGCACGGCGTCAAAGTGAGCGATCCTTTTCGCTGGTTGGAGCAGGGCGAAGCGAGCGAGGTGCGCGCCTGGACGGACGCGCAAAACGCGCACACGCGCCGCGCGCTCGATGCGTTGCCAGCGCGCGAAGCGATCAATCGCCGTCTCTCGCAACTGCTCTCCATCGGCACCGTCAGCGCGCCCGACCCGCATCGCGGCCGCTACTTCTTCACACGGCGCGAGGGGCAGCAAAATCAGCCCGTGCTCTACGTGCGCGAGGGCGCGCGCGGCACAGACCGCGTCTTGCTCGACCCGAACACGCTCTCCGCCGACGGCACCGTCGCGCTCGACTGGTGGTATGAATCGCACGACGGCAAGCGGCTCGCCTACGGTCTGTCCGAGAGCGGCAACGAACAGTCAACGCTCTACGTCCTGGACGTGGACACGGGGCGCAACCTGAAGGACAAGATTCCCTACACGCGCGCCGCCTCGCTCGCGTGGCTGCCCGCCGGAGACGGTTTTTATTACACCCGTTTCCCCGCGCCGGGCACAGTCCCGAAGGGCGAGGAGAATTATCATCGCCGCGTGTTCCTGCATCGCCTGGGCGACGACCCGGCCAGGGACGCGGAGGTCTTCCGCCGCGAGAACAAGCCGACCGAGTGGCCGGGCGTCGGACTCTCGCGCGACGGTCGCTGGCTGACGATCAGCGTCTCGCGCGGCCCCGGCAAAAATGATCTCTACCTGCGCGACCTGCGCGAAGAGATGGGCGAACTCGTGCCCGTCGCCGAAGGGAAAGACGCGAGCTACAATGCGCGCGTCGTGGGCAATCGCCTCTACATTTTGACGACCGAGGGCGCGGCCAAGGGGCGTCTCTTCGAGGCCGCGGCGGCCAACTCGAAGCGTTCCGCCTGGCGCGAGTTGATCCCGGAATCGCAGGACATCGGCATCAGTTCGTTCGTCGTTCTCGGCGAGCAGATTCTCGTCCACGGACTCTCGCGCGCCACCTCGCACCTGCGCGCCTTCACGCGCGACGGCAAATTTTTGCGCGACGTGAAACTGCCCACGCTCGGCACGGCGGGCGGCATCAGCGGCGAGGAAGACGGCGGCGAGGCCTTCTTCAGTTTCGCCTCCTACGCGCTGCCGCCGACCGTCTATCGCTACGACGCGGCGACGGGCGCGCTCTCCGAATGGGCGCGCGTTGACGCGCCGACCGTCGATGCGAAGGCCATCGAGGTGAAGCAGGTCTTCTACCCGTCGAAGGACGGCACGAACGTTTCCATGTTCGTCGTGCATCGCAAGGGGTTGAAGTACGACGGCGCGAACCCGACGCTGCTCTACGGCTACGGCGGCTTCAACGTCTCGCAGACGCCCGCCTTCAATCGCGGCCTGAATCTCTGGCTCGAACGCGGCGGCGTCTACGCGGTGGCGAATTTGCGCGGGGGCGGCGAATACGGCGAGGGCTGGCACAAGCGCGGCATGCTCGCCCTGAAGCAGAACGTCTTCGACGACTTCATCGCGGCGGCCGAGTATTTGATCAAGCAGAAGATCACGTCGAACGCTCGGCTCGCGATTCAGGGCAGCTCGAACGGCGGCCTGCTCGTCGCGGCGGCCATGACGCAACGCCCCGAACTCTTTCGCGCCGTCGTCTGCGCGGTGCCGCTGACGGACATGCTGCGCTATCAACGCTTCCTCATCGCGCGCCTCTGGATTCCAGAATACGGCACGGCCGACGACCCGCGCCAGTTCGCCTATCTACACGCCTATTCGCCCTATCACCGCGTCGCGCCCGGCGCGAAATACCCCGCGACGCTCATCACGACCGCCGAGTCCGATTCACGCGTCGATCCGCTGCACGCGCGCAAATTCGCGGCGGCGTTGCAGGCGGCGAACGCTTCGGCGCATCCGATTTTGCTGCGCGTCGAGACGAAGGCCGGGCACGGCGCGGGCAAACCTCTGACGAAGCAGATCGCGGAAGCGACCGACGTGTGGAGTTTTCTATTCTGGCAACTCGGCCTCGGCGCGTGAGAACAAGTGAGATGGCGGAGAAGATGACGATGACGAGAGACGTGAAGAGAATCGCGGTCGTGCCCGGCGACGGCATCGGCGCGGAGGTGACGAACGAGTCGCTCGGCGTGTTGGAACACTTGCGCGAGACGCACGGCGTCTCAGTCGAGTTGCAGCATTTCGACTGGGGCGCGGACAAGTATTTGCGCGACGGCGTGACGTTGCCCGAAGGCGCGCTGGAAATGCTCACGAACGATTTCGACGCCATCCTCGCGGGCGCGTTCGGCGACCCACGCGTCGCCTCGAACAGGCACGCCGAGGATATTTTGCTCGGCATGCGGCGCGGCCTCGACCTCTACATCAACCTGCGCCCCGTGCGCCTGCTCGATGCGCGCCTGACGCCGCTCAAGGGACGCCAAATCGAAGACATCGACTTCGTCGTCTTCCGCGAGAACACGGAAGGCTCCTACATCGGCGCGGGCGGCTTTCTCAAGCGCGGGACGCCGCACGAGATCGCGACGCAAGAGGAATTGAACACGCGGCACGGCGTCGAGCGCATCATCATCGCCGCCTTCGACTACGCCCGCGCGCACGGACGCAAAAAAGTGACGATGGCCGACAAGTCGAACGTGCAGCGATACGGGGGCGACCTGTGGCAGCGCACTTTCCGCGAGGTGGCCGCCGGGTACGCGGAGATCGAGGCCAACCACCAGTACGTTGACGCGATGGCGATGTTCATGGCGCTCGACCCCGCGCAGTACGACGTGATCGTGACGAACAATTTGTTCGGCGACATCCTGACGGACTTGGGCGCGGCCTTGCAGGGGGGCTTGGGGATGGCCGCATCGGGCAACCTGCACCCCGGCCGGGTCTCCCTGTTCGAGCCGGTGCATGGCAGCGCGCCGCCGCTCGCGGGCAAGAACCTCGCGAATCCGGTAGGCTCTATTCTGACTGCGGCGATGATGCTAGAATACCTGGGATTCACGGCGGCGGGCGAGGCGGTCGAAGCGGCCGTCGGCGCATCGGTCAGGGCGGGCGAGACGACCCGCGATCTGGGCGGCACGCTCTCCACGACGGAGGCCGGAGCGGCGATTCGCCGTCGCATCGAGGCGAATTCGTGAAGCAAAGTTTCGGTTGAACCAGCAGGGCTTTCCATGCGGCCGGTTGCGTCCGGCGCGCGAAAGGTTTTATGGGCAGTAAGGGCAGAGACATGGGGCAGAAGTTGATCGCGATCATCGTCATTCTCGCGATGCTCGCTTTGATGGGTATCCCGCCGACCGTGATCATCTTTTTCGCCACCGTGATTTATTTCGTCTGGCGCGCCGTGGATCGCTCCGAGCAGCACGAGACGCGCCGCATCTTCGACTTCTACCTCGCCGCCAGCGACGTTTTGCGCGAAGACGAACGCCGCTGGTTCGGCTTCGAGATCACGGAAGTGATCGGGCAGGGCGAGTCGGTCGTACACTCGATGGCGGATGCGCCGCCGCTCGTCTATTTCGCGCTCGGCGCGCTTTATCATCGCGCGGGCGAACACGAGGCGGCGGCCGAACACCTCGCCTACGTCCTCGAATCCGAAGAAGGCGAGGAGCGGCAGCGCACCGCGCCTTCGCCCGAACTGCGTCGTTACGTAAGCGTGCTGCGCCGCCTCGAACGCGACCCCGCCGAGGGGCCGCAAACCGTGGCCGCCATCCGCAACCTCGAACGCGCGCGCCGCGCCCGCGCCGTCTCGATGCTCGAAGAAAGCCGCCGCCACCACCTCGCCCCGACGCCCGCCACGGCGAGCGCGACGGCGTACAACCTTTATCCGGGCATCACCTCTGCGACGAGTCACACAGACGCCGCGCACCGGTCGCCACTCGCTCGCCCTAACGCCAACTCGCCGCAGCCGCTCTCGCCGCCGCCGCAGCCCGCGCCCATCTCCGAAGTCCTGCGCGACTTGTACGAGGAAGAGAAGAAGACGGCATGAACGGCTGTCCGTTGTCAGTTGCCCGTTGTTCTTCGTGTGTTCCCGGTCGTTCGATTTAATCTTTGGCAACTCGTTTGGAAAGCCGGATGCAACTGACCACTGACCACGGACAACTGACAGCTTTTCAGTAACTCATGGCGACTGAGACCATCATCGGCAGCTATCGCATCGAGGAACGCATCGGGCGCGGCGGGATGGGCGTCGTCTATCGCGGCCAGCACACGAAGCTGCCGCGCGAGGTGGCGATCAAGTCGATCAACCCGCGCGCCGGAGACCACGACCTGCGCAGCCTCCGCCACCGCTTCGAGCGCGAGGCCTACATCCAGTCGCAACTCGATCATCCCGGCATCGTCAAGATTTACGACTACATCGTCGCCGAGCAGACCTACTACATCGTGATGGAGTACGTCGAGGGGCGTTCGCTCGCGCAACTGCTCAAGCAGGAGGCCGGCCCGCTCGTGTGCGAACGCGCGCTCGCCCTCTTCGATCAAATCCTCACGGCGGTCGTTTACGCCCACACCTTCACCTACCAGGATCAGGACGGCGCGGCGCATCGCGGCATCATCCACCGCGACCTCAAGCCGCCGAACATCCTCGTCACGCCCGACGACAAAATCAAGATCACGGATTTCGGCATCGTCAAGGTCGTCGGCTCGGAGACGACCGACACCTTCAGCGCGGGCTACGGCTCGCCGCGCTACGTCTCGCCCGAACAGGCCGAAGGGCTGGAAGTCGATCAGCGTTCCGACATCTACAGCTTAGGGATCATCCTCTACGAGATGCTCACCGGCGCGCCGCCCTTCGGCAACGAGCGCGCGCCGCTCACGCGCACCGAAATTTTGCGCGCGCACGTCGAGGAGCCGCCCTCGCTCCCGACCGAGATCAACCCGCTCATCTCTCTCGAAGTCGAGGACATCATCCTGCGCTCGCTCGAAAAAGACCCCGCCGGGCGTTACGCCACGACGGCCGATTTCCTGCGCGCCATCAGGACGGCGCGCGAGCGCGACGCGGGCGATGTCGTCGAAGCGATGGAAGCGCAGCCGAAAACCTACCGCCCCGTCGGCACGCACGAACTGTACGAGACGGCCGACAACACCGTGCGACACGACTACATCACGCAGCCCATCCGCAGCGGCGCGTGCCCGGCCTGCGGCACCGGAGCCGAGGAGGACGAGGAACTGTGTCGTGCGTGCGGCGCGGAACTCGGCGCATCGCCCGCCACCACCAAACTCGCACACCTGCGGGCGCAGGCCGCCAAGCCCATGCGCGCCAACCTGCCTGCGAGCGCGCGCGGCAAGTGGGTGGTGGCCGGTCTCATCGCGCTCATGCTCATAAGCGGCGTTCTCATCTACCTGCGCTTCGCGCGCGAAGGCGAGCGGCGGCGGCGCGCGCAAGAAGCCGCCGCCGCTGCACGCACTTCGCCCGTCGCCGCGCCGAGTCCTGCGCCGCAAGGCTCACTCGCGCCCGCGACGGCGGAGATTCCGTCCAGTCTCACCGAACTGAGCGCGACGCGCATCGCGGTTGATTCGAGCTACGACGGCTACACGTCGAAGCCCCTGCACGACGGCATCATCGACGTGAAGCGCATCTCCGGCATGCGCTACAACGAAGGCAACTGGGCTTCGGCCGAGACGCACGACCCACACTGGATCGAACTCCAACTGGGCGACGCGGCTCGCGTCTCCGCCCTCTACGTCTATTGGGGCTTCGACCGCGGCCACTTCGTCGCCTCGCGCCGGGTCGAACTGCAAATACCCGACGGCGACGGCGGCGACCGGTGGCGCACGATCTCAACCATCGAACCCGGCAGCCACTACGACCGCACGGCCTTTGAATTCGCGCCCGTCACCACGAACCGCGTCCGCATCCTCCAACCCGCGCAACAGGGGCCGCGCGGCCGCCCCTTCGTGATGTGGGTGCGCGAGGTGAAAATCTTCGGCGCGGGTGAGAGTTGAAGCCGCGCCCGCGCCGGTTCATGCCGCCTCGCGCACGGGCGCGGGAACGCGCGGCAGGCATCAGGCGGCGCGAGATTGTTTCAAGTCTTTCTTTGCGCCTTCGCGCCCCGGCGTGAGATATTCTGCGCTGAAGCCCTAGCGCCCGTACTTTTATAAACTGATGCTCACCGCTGAAATCATCGCCATCGGCTCCGAACTGTTGACGCCGGATCGCGCCGACACGAACAGCCTGTGGCTGACCGAGAAACTCAACGCCATCGGCATCGAGGTCAAGCTCAAGACCATCGTCGGCGACGACGACGCGCGCCTCGAAGAGACGATCAAGGACGCGCTGCGCCGCTCGCGGGTCGTCATCACCACGGGCGGTTTGGGGCCGACCGAAGACGACATCACGCGCAAGATCGCCGCGCGGGCGATGAGTCGCCGCCTCGTTTTAAACGAAGCGGTGCTCGACGGGCTGCGCGAAAAGTTCATGCGCTGGGGACGCAAGATGCCGGAGATCAACGCGCGGCAGGCGATGATCATCGAAGGCGCGGAGGTGTTGGATAATCCGCACGGTTCGGCTCCCGGCATGTATCTCGAACACGAGGGGCGCGCCGTGATCCTGCTGCCCGGCCCGCCGCGCGAGATGCGCCCGATGTACGAGACGCACGTCGGCGGGAGGCTCGCGGCGAAAGCGGGCGACGTGAGGGTCGCGCGTCGCGTGTTGCGCGTGTCGGGCTTGGGCGAGTCGGCGGTTGACGAACGCATCGCGCCCGTCTACACGCAGTATAAAAATCCGCAGACGACCATTCTCTTCAACCGCAGCGAGATCGAAATTCACCTGACCGCGCAGGGGCGCACCGAGCAGGACGCGGAACTGCTGCTCGACGGGCTGGCCGGGCAGATCGAGGAACGACTCGGCGACGCGATATTCGCCTTTCGCGGCGAACAGATGGAAGAGATCATCGGCCTGCGTCTCGCCGTGGGCGGCTTCACGGTCGCGGTCGCCGAAAGTTGCACGGGCGGCCTCGTCGCGCAGCGTCTCACGGAAGTGCCGGGGTCGTCCGCCTATTTCATGGAAGGCGTCGTCACTTATTCCAACGACGCGAAGGTGCGTCTGCTCGGCGTGCCCTCCGACTTGATCGCCGAGTACGGGGCGGTGAGCGGCGCGGTCGCCGAGGCGATGGCCGAGGGCGTGCGCGAGCGCGCGGGCACGGACTTCGGTTTGAGCATCACAGGCATCGCCGGGCCGGGGGGCGGCACGGAAGACAAACCCGTCGGCCTCGTCTACATCGCGCTCTCCGACGACGCGCACACCGAGCACCGCAAACTGCTCCTGCCCGGCGACCGCCAACTCATCCGCTGGCGCGCCTCGCAAGCCGCGCTCGACCTCTTGCGCCGCCGCCTCATTTGAAACCAACTCGCTTTCCGCCGCGCTCTTACTTCTCCACACTTGCCGCGCCTTCCGGCAGGTTGCTATAGTCGGCGTTCGCTCGTCGCCCGATGTTTTGCGCTGTCGCGGAGTGGTGTCACGTTGCTGCCTGCGTTGTCTATTATCGCCGCGTATTTTGTAGGCTCGATCCCTTTCGGATATCTGATCGTGCGCGCGCGGGGCGGCGGCGACGTGCGCGAGACGGGGTCGGGCGGAACGGGCGCGACGAACGTGACGCGCCGCGCGGGCAAGGGCGCAGGCGTCGTGACGCTCGCGCTGGACGCCGCGAAGGGCGCGCTGGTCGCTCTGCTCGCGCGGTGGCTGCTCGCGCCTGACTTCGGCGTCAACTGGTGGGTCGCGCTCGCCGCGACGGCCGTCGTCGCCGGACACGTCTTCCCGGTCTGGTTGAAATTTCGCGGCGGCAAAGGCGTGGCGACCGGCCTCGGCGTCTTCCTGACATTGACGCCCGTCGCCGTCGCGCTCGCCGCCGTGGTCTTTCTCGTCGTCGTGTGGACGACGCGCTACGTCTCGCTCGGTTCGATCGCGGCGACGGCGACGCTGCCCCTGTTCATCTGGCTTATCCGTGACGGGCGCGACCCGGATGCGCTCGCCGCGCCCGTCATGGCGGTTGCCGCCGCCGGCGGCGCGCTCATCATCTTCATGCACCGCGCTAACATCGCCAGGCTGTTGAACGGCACGGAGAGTAAGCTGAAATGATCGCTTGAGGAGACGGAATTCAGCACGCCGGAACCGGCAGGAAGACCGGCGAGAGAACAACATTTATTCCGGCTCCTGTATTCTGAATCCCGGCTCCGGCTTTGAATTATGTCTCATATCGCGATCATCGGCGCGGGCGGCTGGGGCACGACGCTGGGGCTGGTGGCCGGGCGGGCGGGGCACGTCGTCAAGTTGTGGTCGCGTAACGCGGAGGTCGTCTCCGGCATCAACGGGCGGGGCGTGAACGGGGTCTATCTGGCCGCCCACGAGATCACGGGCGACGTGCGGGCGACGTGCGAGTTGGGCGAGGCGGCGCGGGAAGCGCAAATCGTCATCATGGCCGCGCCGTCGCACGCGACTCGCGGGCTGTTGGAACGAATAGCGGCCGACTTGCGCGCCGATGTCGTGATCGTGAGCGCGACGAAGGGCATCGAGATCGAGACGGGACAGCGCATGTCGGAAGTGGCGGGCGAGGTGTTGGGAAAAGAATTCGCGGCGCGCTTCGTGTGCCTCTCGGGGCCGTCGTTCGCGCAGGAGGTGGCGGCGGGACACCCGACCGCCGTCGTCGCCGCCGGTTACGACGCGCGCGCGACGCTGGCCGTGCAGGCCGCGCTCAGTTTTGAAAATTTTCGCGTCTACACAAACGGCGACCTGGCCGGGACGGAACTCGGCGGCGCGGTGAAGAACGTGATCGCGCTGGCGGCGGGCATGGTGTCCGGGCTGGGACTGGGCACCAACAGCATCGCGGCTTTGATCACGAGGGGTTTGGCCGAGATGACGCGGCTGGCATTGGCCGAGGGCGGGCGCATTGAGACGCTGGGGGGGCTGGCCGGTCTGGGCGACCTGGTGTTGACCTGCACGGGCGCGCTATCGCGTAATCGTTACGTCGGTCAGGAGTTGGGGCGGGGTCGCGCGCTCGGAGAGATTTTGAGCGGGATGCACGAAGTCGCGGAAGGCGTACGCACCGCGCGCGCGGTGAAATTGCTGGCCGATAGTCGCCAAATCGAGATGCCGATCACGGAGCAGGTGCATGCCGTGCTCTACGAAGGCAAAAGCGTGCGCGACGCCGCCGGGGACTTAATGGCGCGGCCTCCGCGCGGCGAGTTCGCGGGGATGGGTTTGTGACGCGGGCTGCAACCGGGCGCGCGTGGGAAAGTTTGGAAAATGCCAGAAGCAGACGACGTAAAAGTGTTGTTGACGAATCGCGCGGCGTATCACGAATACCATATTCTGAACACTTACGAAGCGGGGATCGCGTTTAAAGGCACGGAGGTGAAAAGCGTCCGCGCCGGGCAGATTCAATTGAAGGAGTCTTACGTGGCCGTGCGCGACGGCGAGGCCTGGTTGTTTAATGCGCACATTTCACCGTATGCTTACGGCAATCGCGATAATCACGAAGCCACGCGCACGCGGAAACTTTTGTTACACCGACGTGAGATAGATAAACTGGAACAAGAGGCGACCATCAAAGGCATGACGCTCGTCGTCACGCGCGTCTACGTAAAAAAGGGGCGGGTCAAGTTTGAAATCGGCGTGGCGCGCGGCAAAAAACTTTATGACAAGCGCGAAACGGCCATGCGTCGGACAATCGACCGCGAGACGCAGGCGCAATTAAAAGAGCGCAATCGTTAATCAGGAGAAGAAAGTTCAAATGGATATTCAAGTAAGCACCGGGCGTGTGGGCGATGCGGACGTGCAGGCTCTCGCCGTGGCGGTTTTCAAAGATGAACAGGCGCACGAGGGCTTCCTGCAAGAGTTGGACGCGGCGACGGGCGGCCTCATCAAGTCTGTCATCGAAGCGGAAGAACTCAAGGGCAAAGAAGGCGAAATTGTCTACGTGCATCTCGGCGACGGGCGCGGCGAGTTGAAGGCGAGGCGACTGTTGCTCGTCGGCGTCGGCGAGCGCGAGAGTTACGGGACGGCGCAGGCGTCGCAGATGGCGGGCACGGCGGCGCGCGCGTTGCGGGCGCGAAGCGTCAAAAGCATCGGGTTGATCACGCGCGGGGCGGAGGCCGAAGCGGAGCGTTCCGCGTCGGCGGCCGTCGAAGGCGTCCTGATGTCGTTGTTCGAGATGGACAAATACCGCACGTCGGAGAAAGAGGAACGCGTCATCGAGCGGCTCGTCGTCATCGCGCAGGGCGCGAGCGAGGATGCGCTCAGGCGCGGCGCGGAGCGCGGGCGCATTATCGGCGAATCCGTCAACTTCACGCGCGACCTCGCCAACGAACCCGGCGCGTACATGACGCCGACGATCATGGCCGAGCGAGCGCGCGCGATTGCGAGCGAGTTCGGGTTGGAAGTTGACGTGCTGGATCGCGAGCGCATGGAGGGCGAAGGGATGGGTTCGCTCCTCAGCGTGGCGCGCGGTTCGGAGGAGCCGCCGGCGTTGATCATCCTGAAGTACACGCCCGAAGGGTTCGACGGCGGCGCGCACGGCGGCACGGTGGTGGGCGGGGGCGACGGCTTGCTCGCCTTCGTCGGCAAGGGCGTGACGTTCGACTCGGGCGGCATTTCGATCAAGCCGGGCGAGAACATGGAGTTGATGAAGTACGACATGACGGGCGGCGCGACGGTGCTCGGCGTGATGCGCGCCGTGGCTCAGTTGAAGCCGCCGATGCCGCTCCTCGGCGTCGTGCCCGCCACGGAGAATTTGCCTTCGGGGAAGGCCACCAAGCCGGGCGACGTGGTGCGCGCCATGTCGGGCAAGACCATCGAAGTTATCAACACCGACGCCGAAGGCCGCCTGATTCTCGCCGATGCCATGGCCTATGCGCGGAAACTCGGCGCGACGCAGATCGTTGACCTCGCCACGCTGACGGGCGCGGTCTCCATCGCGCTCGGCGATGTCAACACGGGAATTCTCGGTACGGATCAAGAGTTGATTGACGAAGTGATCGCGGCGGGCAGGGAAGTCGGGGAGAAGCTCTGGCAGTTGCCGCTCGATAAAGAGTATACGCGCCAGATCAAGTCGGACATCGCGGACATCAAAAACGTCGGCGGGCGCAA
Organism: Pyrinomonadaceae bacterium; assembly: GCA_036386515.1. Lineage (GTDB taxonomy): Bacteria > Acidobacteriota > Blastocatellia > Pyrinomonadales > Pyrinomonadaceae > JAIVJZ01. The sequence goes on along the minus strand of DASVVO010000045.1, from coordinate 33,327 downwards.
GGCGGGCACGATCACGGCGGCGGCCTTCCTCAAAGAGTTTGCCGATGGCATCTCGTGGGCGCACCTCGACATCGCCGGAACGGCGTGGGGCGACGACGCCAAGCCGTATCGCTCAAAGGGGCCGACGGGCGTCGGCGTGCGAACCCTGCTCAATCTGATCGAGCGCGCCACGCACGCTTCCTCCGGCGGCGCGGGCGAAAAGTCTTAGCCCGCAGACCGACGATCATCAACCTCGGCTGCTCAACCCTTGAGGCCGCGCGGATAACAACCGGCGGCCTCTATTTATTGCGTCCTATTGCGCCGCGGGCTGGCTCGAAGTTCGGCCTTGGCGGTCTTGGTCGAGGCGCGAATTGACAGGGTCATTTACCGTTTCCGTCTACTAAAGTAGACGCTCTGTCTACTTTAGTAGACAGTACTTATGAGACTATGCAAGGAAACTTGCATTTTCCGGTAATTCTGTTATCGTCTGGTTCTGGCATAAACATTGCACTTGCAAATATGCCAAGTCAAAGGGGACGGATCACAAATAACTGTCCTTGCCCACTCGGTGGTCGCCCGAGGTAAAGCACCCGCCCCTTTGACTTCCTCTCTTCCTACTTCCACACACTTTCAACCGTTCATTCGCGCTTTCGGCCGATATTTTCCCGCAGGAAGTTTTTGCCGGAAAATGTTATAGTGTCGCCACGGGTTTAACCTTCCTGCCCGGAGCGCGCCAAAGTTGTGTGCGCTCCCACGCTGGCTTTTACGGAGTACGGGATAAAGCGCAGTGGTAGATTATTACAAAATTTTAGGCCTCCAGCGGACGGCCACGGCCTCGGAAGTCAAATCAGCTTATCGGCGTTTAGCGCGGCAGCGACACCCGGACGTGAACGGCGGTTCGGAGAAATCTGCGCGCGAGTTCGCCCTCATCGCCATGGCCTACCGCACGCTCAGCGACCCGCAGGAGCGCAGCTACTACGACAACCAATATCGCAGGCGGGCGGGCGAGGCGAGCGAATCGTTCCTGCATTCGGAGAACCCGCACGCGCGGCGGATGCGTCGCGTGGCCGCGCAGGCGCGCATGGATCGCGTGGTGGACAATTTGATCGAGGCCGAGCGGCGCGAAAACTTCGCCATGCAGCGCGCCGTTTTCACCACCGTCTCCCTGTTCCTCTCCACCTTCTTCGTGGCATTGTTCAAACCGCGCTTCTGGCAACTGTTCGGCGGCGTGGGGCGCGCGGTGATGCTCACCCTGTTTTTGATCGGGTTGTGGCATCTCGTCTCGCGCCTGCGCGAATACTTCAGCCGCTACACCTACCAGCCGAGTTCGCTCCACGACTCGGTCACGCACGAGGCCGTAAAGTCCGACAAGCCCTTCACGCGCTTCGCCGCTTCGAGCTTTCTCGTCATCGGCTACATGGCCTGTCTGGGCGCGGGTCTCCTGCTCGGCGAGCAGGTGTACAGCACGATCCTGACCGAAGTGCCGTTTCTCTACGACACGCAGATTCGCCCCGAATTACTCTTATATCCGCCCATCGCCGTCCTCGTCATCGACACGATGCACATGATCGCCGCCAAGATCGACTAACGCTCGACCGGCATGCACGGGCGTCGATAGCTATCGCCGCCCGTGCGCGCCTTTAGCGCGGAAGACTTTCTTGCGTCTTGATGTGTGTCTCGTGTATATTTCGCCTCAAGCGGCTCTACAGCAGACCGCTCAATAAGCAAACTTCGTTCAATCGTACTTAGTCGCGCGCGAGAGACGGCGGCAGCAGGAGACGGACTCTCGTCCGTCTTTACCTGGCGGCTCGTCGCCCGCTCGCGCTTCCCCCAAACTTGATCGCGTGAGCCGGGCGGCTCGCCGTCGGAACAACACACGACTCGCAGGTGAGAACAAAAGTAACTTTCGCAAATAACAACCTCGTGCCGACCACAATCAGCCGACGGCCTCCCGAACGTCGCTGCCCGACTCGTCTTCCGAGTTGACAAGCGCATCCGGCCGTCCGGCTTCTCAAGTACGGAGGAGCAAGAGATGGCTAAGCGAATCACCGAACGCCAGCGGCTCGCGTTTAAACTCGAATCCCTAACCGACACGGAAGTCAAAGAGGTGCTCGACTACATCTCGATCATGGAATCAATGCGCCGCGCGAGCAGCCCGACGGGCTTGCGAGACGACGACCCGCTGATGCTCCTCGCCGACGCGCGTGAGAATTTGCGCGCGCGCCAGGCGTTCGAGTGGGAGTCGGTGCGTCGCCGCGCCGACCGCCGCGCGGACGCCGCCACCCCTACCCGCGTATGAGTCGAACGCACGCCGCTTCGGCTTCCGCATTTATTCCGCCCGTCGTCGCCGCCGTACCGGAGCGAGCGCGCCTGTGTGCGTGCGCGCTCGCGCTGTTTATCGTCGGCGGAAGCGTCGCCGCGGCCGCGACGCTTCACGCGCGGACGCCCAACTTCCCGCAAGTATCCCAAACCGCGCTCACACCGCTCCAACGCGAAATAGACAAACTGCGCGCGCGCCTTGCTTCGTCCGACATGGAAGAACGGCGCGAGGCCGTCACGCGGCTCGGCGCGATGGCGCGCGCGGACAGTTCGCGCGCCGCTCTGCCCGCGCTCAAAGACGCGGCCGTGATCGTGCGCGCCACGGCCGCCCGCGCGATTTTATCGTTGCCCGCGAGCGAGGCGGCCGCCGCGCTGTTGCCGTTGCTCGCGGACAAGGATGAATTCGTGCGACGCGAAACCGCATATGCTTTGGGCGAGACCCGGAGCCGCACGGCGGTGGAAGCGTTGGCGACCGCGCTCGCGCGCGACAAGGAGGCGGGCGTGCGCGGAGCGGCGGCCGTCGCGCTCGGCCAAATCGGCGACGAGGCGGCAACCTCCGTCTTGACCGAAGCCATCGGCCGCCGCATCGCGCGTTCCGGCTTCCTGAATCGCATCACCTTTCGCCGGACGGAAGAGAACGAGTTCGTGCGTCGCTCGGCGGCCGTCGCCCTCGGGCAGATGAAAAGCCGCGCGGCCGTGCCCGCGCTCATCAACGCGCTCGCCAACGAACGCGCCGGAGACGACGTGCGCCGCGAAGCCGCCCGCGCGCTCGGTTTGATCGGCGACCCGGCTGCCCTCCCGACCCTGCGCGCCGCGCTCGCCTCACGCGATCCCTATCTCTCGGAAATCGTTTCGGAAGCGATCCGTAAACTCGAATCCGGGCGCGCCGTCTAGCCCGCACGCGTCTTTAGCTCAGACTCCAGCCCCGCCGAAGATTCGGCTTTTCGGTCATCAAATTATCTCGCAATAGCGAAAAGCCGGAGGCGATAAACTCGCGCTCCGGCTTTCGTGTCGTTTAGTTTGACTCTGCCCTTAGCTTTCCGACTTCTCGCCGCGTCCATGACTTTTCCGCGCCGCTTTGGTTTGCGGAATCGGCAGCCCGACGCCGCCGGACTTGGCTTCTAATTCTTGCGTCTCTTCCTCGGCAGGCCCGGCCTCGCTGATCAACGCGCCGCCCGAACGCTTCGAAAAGACCAGTTTGTTCTGCGTCTCGTGCAAATCGACGTGAACCAGGTCGCCCAAGCCGACTTGAGCCGTCGCCACCAGATTCGAGAGCGGATAGACGAGGAAGCGCTCGATCGAACGCTTCAGATGCCGCGCGCCGTACTTGAAATCGATGCCCTCTTTGAGCAGCATGTCCTTGGCCGTGTCGGAACACTGGAAGACGAATTTCGTCCCGGCGGAGCGCATGATGCGATCCTGCACGGAGGCCAGTTCGAGTTCGAGAATCTGGCGCAGGTGGTGCTCCTTGAGGCTGCGGAAGACGACCACTTTGTCGATGCGGTTCATAAACTCCGGCGAGAACTTGCGCCGCGCCGCCTCGACCGCCGTCCGATAAATCTTCTGGTCAACTTCCGAGTCGTTCGGGTTCTTCCCGCCCTGCGTCGGGACGAAGCCCATGCCGCCGGAAATCAACTCGGACATCTCGCGCGCGCCGAGATTCGAGGTCATCACGACCATCGTGTGCGAGAAATCAACGCGGCGATTGTCGCCGAGCGTGAGCGTGGCCTTGTCGAGAATGCCGAGCAGCAGTTGCCACAGGGAATCGGAAGCCTTCTCGATCTCGTCGAAGAGAACGAGCGAAAGTTTCGTCTCCTCGGTGTGATAGCGGTCGAGGTTTTCCTGCGTCAGCATCGGGCTGGTTTCGCGGTGGCCGAGGTAGCCCGGAGGCGAGCCGATCAGCTTCGCGATCTCGTGCGAGTGCTGAAACTCCGCGCAGTCGATCTTGATGACCGCGCCGGGGTCGCCGAAGAGGACTTCGGCCGCCGCCTCGACGACGCGCGTTTTGCCCGAGCCGGTCGGGCCGAGAAAGAGCATCGTGCCGACGGGGCGGTTGAGGGGGTTCATGCCCGCGAGAAAAATTTGATAGAGGCCGCTCATGCGGCGCACCGCGCGCTCCTGGCCGACGATGCGCGTCGAGAGTTTCTCTTCAAACTCCTGCGCGCGCGGACTCTTTTGATCCGGGTCAAGAAAGACTGTCTCGGTTATTTTTTTCTGTGTTTCCATTGCTGCAATCATCGCGACCGTCCTCCTTGCCTGAGCATTGTGGGCACACCTGAAAGCTCGCTGCCTGACGACCTCCTGGCCGTCGTACCCATGTCCTCATGCAAAGAACGATCCGTTCGTGTAATTGATGCGCCGGGCGCGGCGCCGGTTGGCTAAATCGCGGCGTGCTCTCTCCGCCGTTCGAGAGTGAGCACACTATATAAACGACAATGCGGGATTTGTCACCACAAAATATGCTTTGCCCCGAAACTTTCGCGCCGTCCGGCGGTCTGCGCCGGACTGACAATTAGCGGCATCACTCGACTGACAAATTACTGTCCTGGTGCAAAATCCAGACGAGACGCACCAACCGGTGTAACGGGGAAAGAGAGAGGGCGCGGCAAAATTTTGCCGCGCCCTCCCGGTTACGTGCTGGGTCGTTTGCCGTGCGTCCTTAGTCGTAATACTCCAGGCCGAGGTGCGTGATGAGGTCTTCGCCGCGCAGGTGGCGGAGGGTGTTTTTGAGTTTCATCAACTGGATGAAGATGTCGTGTTCCGGGTAGAGTCCGGGCGCGGTCATAGGCGATTTGAAGTAGAAAGAGAGCCATTCCTGCACGCCTTTCATCCCGACGCGCTGGGCGAGATCGAGGAAGAGGGCGAGATCGAGCACGAGGGGCGCGGCCAAAATAGAATCGCGGCAGAGGAAATCCACTTTGATCTGCATCTTGTAGCCGAGCCAGCCGAAGATGTCGATGTTGTCCCAACCCTCCTTGTTGTCGCCGCGCGGGGGGTAGTAGTTGATGCGAACAACGTGGGAGAAGTCCTTGTATAAAGCGGGGTACACGTCGGGCTGGAGGATGTGTTCGAGCACGGAGAGCTTCGATTCCTCTTTGGTCTTGAAGGATTCGGGGTCGTCGAGCACCTCGCCGTCGCGGTTACCGAGGATGTTGGTCGAGTACCAGCCGTGCAAACCGAGCATGCGCGATTTCAAACCGGGCGCGAGGATGGTCTTCATCAAGGTCTGGCCGGTCTTGAAATCCTTGCCGCAGAGGGGCGCGCCGTTTTGCTCCGCGAGTTCCACCAGGGCGGGCACGTCCACGGTCAGATTCGGCGCGCCATTGGCGAAGGGGATGCCGAGTTTGAGCGCGGCGTAGGCGTAGAGCATCGAGGGCGCGATGGCCTTGTGATCGTCGCGCATGGCCTGCTCGAAGGACTTGAGCGTTTTGTAGACGGCGTGCTGCTTGAGGAAGATTTCCGTCGAGGCAGCCCAGACCATGACGAGCCGCGCGCACTTGTTCTTGCGCTTGAACTCCTCGATCTCCGCGATCAACTGCTCCGCGAGGTCAAACTTGTTCTTGCCCTGTTTGACGTTCTCGCCGTTCAGCCGCTTCACGTAGTTCTGGTCGAAGACGGCCTTCATCGGCTTGATCTTCTGCAAGGGCGTTTTGAGCTTGGCGAGCAGGTCTTTTTCGAGCACGCCCGCGTGCATGGCCGCGTCGTAGGCCGACTCCGGGAAGATGTCCCACGCGCCGAAGACGAGATCGTTCAACCCCGCGAGCGGCACGAAATCCTTGATCGCTGGCGAACGGTTATCCGTCCGCTTGCCGAGCCGGATCGTGCCCATTTGGGTGAGACTACCGATCGGCTCGGCCAGTCCCGCCTTGATTGCCTCCACGCCCGCGATGAAGGTTGTGCTCACCGCGCCGAGTCCCACGAGCAGCACGCCGAGCTTGCCTTTCGCCGCAGGAATCTCCGTGCCCTTTTCGATTGCCATAATTTTGTCGCCATCCTCCGCGTTGAAAATATTAAGCGTCGAGCATACGCGACCCGCCCCGCGCGCGTCTCGTCAAATCTTGCGCTTTGTCGTCGCAGAATTGCTCAAAGCAGAGGTTAGAGGTTAGAGGTCAGAGGTCAGTTAAAACAAGAACTGATTTTTACTGACCTCTGACCTCTAACCTCTGACCTCTGTCGTTGAGACCTCTGCTTTTATCAGGGCGGCGCGGAAGGCGCGGGGCGTGAGGCCGGTGAACCGGCGGAAGGCTTTGCCGAAGTGGCTTGAGTTGGCGTAGCCGACGCGGGCGGCGAGTTCGGTGATGGAATCGTCCGTGGTGGCGAGGAGCGTGCGGGCGCGTTCGATGCGGAGGGCGGCGAGATAGGCGTGGGGGGGGAGGCCGGTCAGTTTCTTGAAGAGGCGCGCGAAGTGAAAGGGCGAGAGGTAGGCGGCGGCGGCCAACTCTTCGAGGGGCAGTTCTTCGGCGAGGTGCGAGTGCATCAATTCGACGGCGCGACGGATACGACGGTCGATCAGCCCGGCGCGGGAGAGTTCGAGTTCGTCCGTGCGGCGGATGCTGGCGTAGCGGCGGAGCAGTTGAATCAAAATTTGTTCGATGAGGGCGGCGACGATGAGTTCGTGGCCGGTTTCGGCGGCGCGCAGTTCGTCCGCGAGGTCGCGCGCGAGACGCGCGAGGCGCGGGTCGTGTTCGATGGCCTGGGCGGGGAAGGTGATGCGCGCATCGTCGCGGGTGAGGCGGGCGCGCACGGCGCAGTCGAGCACGAAGGCGGGCGCGACGGAGAGCGCGAGCGTCTCGGTTTTGCCGCCGCGCGCGTTGACCGACTCGCCCGGCGCGGCGACCAACAAGCCGGACTCGCCCAACTCGCCGCCGCGCGCATCCTTCGGCTCGCCCGCCTGCCAGCGCACCCGGCCGCCGAGCACGAATAAAGCAGCGTAGGCCGGGCGCGCCTCGCCCGCCCATTGCGCGCGCGCCGCGCGGCGATAGTGGATGGCGTAATGTTCGTGGACGAAAATCTTGTCGTTGGCGGAGGCGGAGTTCTTCATGCCGGAAGCCGGGTCGTCTCGATCGTCGGGGCAAAATTCCCGCGGCGGCTATGGCTGCGGGTGTCGCTAGGGTTTGAGAAATTCATCGCGCGCGGCGCGCATCCGCGCCGGGTCGTTCGTGATGACGGCGCGCAGACCGAGCGCGCACGCGCGTGCGAACCAGGACGGATGATCAACCGTCCAGACGACTGTTTGCAAGCCGCGCGCGCGCGCCGCTTCGACCGTGCGGCGCGAGACGAGCGAACGGGCGAGGGCGAGTTCGTCGGCGCGGGCGTCGCGGGCGCGTTGGAGCAGGGCGCGCGCGGTGAGGAGCGGTCGAACGGGTCGGCGTTCAAAGGCCGCGGCCGTGCGGATGTCCGGCGCGAGCCGTTTGGCCTCCGCGACGGCGGCGAGCGTGAAACTCTCGATCACGACGCGACGCTCCAACCCGTGCGCGCGAACTTCCGCGACGACTCGCTCGACGAGCCTCGCGGTTTCTCCCGTTTCGCATTTCAGTTCGACGTAGAGCAGACGGCAGCGCGGAGCGACCGTCAGAAACACGCTGGCGAGCGTGGGGATGGTTTCGGGCGCGTAAGCGGCGATGGCGCGGGCGGGGCGGCGGCGATTGAACCACGAGCCGACATCAACGGCTGACAGGTCGGAGGATGAAAGGGCGGCGATGGGAACGTCCAGCCCGGCGGTGCGCCGCAGCGTCGCATCGTGGATGACGACGGGGACGCCGTCGCGCGCGAGCCGCACATCGAACTCAATGCCGTCCGCACCGTCGTCGAGGGCGCGGACGAAGGCGGCCAGAGTGTTTTCAGGAGCGACGGCCGATGCGCCGCGATGGCCGATGATCAGCGGGAGCGTCGAGTCTGACAGCGACGCTTCATCGAGGGTCGCGCGCGTTTTGCCGGTGGCGCGCGCCTTGCCCGTCGCGCGTATCTTGCTGGTCGGGCGCGTCTTGCCGGTCGTGCGCGTCTTGCCGGTCGGGCGCGTCATGCCGGTCGCAGGCGTCATGCCGGTGGTGCGCGTTTTGCCGGTCGTGCCTGCCGCGCCGGTCGCGCTCGCGGAGTCGGTTGCGCCCGGTTCGGGGGGCACGTCGGGTGCGCTCGCCGGGTTCACTGTGCGCGTTGCGCTGTTGCGCTTTGCGCTGTTGCGCTTTGCGCTGTTGGCCGTGGGGTGTTTCATCTGGCGCGGTAAATGCGGTAGTCGAGTTCGGCGAAGATGTTGTCGCGCGCTTCGATCTCGGCGAGGCGCGGGGCGTCGATGTCGCCGCGTTCGAGGTCGGAGGCGAGCGCGTGGAAGCGCGCGATGTGTGAACGGAAGCGGCGCGCGGCGTATTCGACCGTGGTGTCGTGGGCGATCTGGAAAGCCCAGTCGCTCGACTGGGCGAGCAGCAGTTCGCGTGCGGCCTGATTGAGTGCGCGCGCGATGAGCGAGCCGGAGGGCGCGTCCGGGTGTTGCCCGGCGAGCGCGGTCAGGCGCGCTTCGGCGGCGTGTTGCAGCGGGTAGAGCCACGCGTTGGTGTCGTTGAGCCAGACTTTGTAATAGCCCTCCGCGCCCCAGGAGGAAGGGGAAAGGCGTTGTGTTTGGAGGCGCGGGTGTGCGGCCAGGTAATCGGCGGGAGAGAGGGCTTCGATCTCATCGCGGCGGCGGGCGAGTTCGCCGAAGACGTGTGCGAGAAAGTGGACGCCCTCGAACCACCAGTGGCCGAAGAGTTCGGCATCGTAGGGCGAAGTGATGAGGGGCGCGTGCCCGTCGAGCGCGGCGCGCTGGCGTGCCGCTTGTTTGATGCGTTCGTCTACGAAGTGTGCGGCGTGGAGCGCGGCGCGGCGGCGGGCGCGGCGCGGGCGATAAGGCTGCTTGTCGGCGAGCGGCACGTTGCGACCCGTGACGCGGTGATACTTGAGACCGAGATGGCGGCGCGCGCCGTCCGCGTGGAGGTGCGGGCGGAGATATTCGAGCGGGGCGTCCCAACCGATGTCGCGGTAAAACTCGCGATAGTTTTCGTCGCCCGGATAGCCGTCGAGGGAACTCCACACCTGCCGGCTCGTTTCGAGATTGCGCGCGAAGACGGCGACGCCGTTGGTTAATTTGACGGGCGCGTAGACGCCGCGGCGCGGGCGCGGCGTGCCGTAGAGGACGGCGTGCGTGTCGGCGATGAAGTATTCGAGACGGGCCTCGGCGAGCAGCGTTTCGAGGCCCTCGGCATAGGCGCATTCGGGCAGCCAGATGCCGCGCGGGCGACGCCCGAAATGCTTTTGATAATTGGCGACGGCGATCTCGACCTGGGCGCGCCGCGCCTCCGTCGTGGAGATGAGCGGGAGGAAGCCGTGGGTCGCGCCGCAGGTCATAATCTCGCAGATGCCCGCGTCCTGTAGTTGGCGAAAGCCGCGTATGAGGTCGCGTTCGTAAACTTCGTGCCAGAGCCGGCGGGTGGCGCGTAGTGTGCGGGCGTACATGCGCGCGGCGGGGAGAAATTGGCGCGCGTCGGCGTGCTTCGTGCGCTCGATCTCTTTTTCGGCGAGCGCGGAGAGGTTTTCGAGGTGGCGCGTGTAGCGCGTTTGCAGGAGAGGGTCGGCGAGCATCTCGCAGAGCGTGGGCGAGAGGTTCAACGCGAGACGCGGGCGCGCGCCCGCCGCGTCGAGCGCGGAGAGAGTTTGGAGCAGCGGCAGGTAGACTTCGGTGATGGCTTCGTAGAGCCAGTCTTCTTCTAAAAATTCGGGGTGTTCGGGGTGGCGCACGAAGGGCAGGTGCGCGTGAAGGATGAGAGTGAAAAATCCGTGCGGCACGAGGAATCAGCGATGCGGGTAGTCGTCCGCCGCTCCGGCGCGCGAGGCGTGGACGCCCGTGCGCTGACGTTCGTTCGTCGCTCGCGCCGCGCCGCCCGGCTCGTCGAGCGAAGCTGCGCCCGCGTCGTGAGCGGGCGAGTGGGCGTATCGTTCATAGCCCGCACCGGCGAGGAGTTGCGCGAACTCGCCCGCGTCAAGTTGGAACTCCGGCGCCTCATCCGAGAGGTGCGATGCGCTATCGGGCGGCGTCGTCACCGTGTTTGAAGCGAGCAGGCGGACGAACGGGCGACCGGCCGCGTGGAACCCGACCTCGGCGCGATAGACGTGGCGCGGGTAGACCTCGAACCACTGCGCCCGCTCGCGCGACGCCTCCAGCAAAAATTCCTCGCCGCTCTCGACTTTGACGAGACGCACCGCCAGCCGGTAGGGCGCGGCCAACTCGCCGAACGCCTCGTGCAGAGCGGCGTGCGGGTCGCGCGCGAACGTCCAGTAGAGGTAGAGCCGGTGCGGTGATTGCAGGAGCAGTTGAATGAAGTCGCGTTCGGGGAGGGCGGGCAGCGTGTCGTCGAGCGCGTCGGGCGGTCGCTCTGCGGGCGCGGCCTTGGGGTCGGTCGCGGGAGTTTCTGCGAGCGGGTCGGCGGCGCGTAAATTCATCTCGTCTCCTGCGATGCGCGGGGGCGGAAAAGCGCGTTTCCGGGATGATGACGGAGCGAAGTCAGTTGTAAGTGATTGCCCGCGCGGTGTCAACAAAAGTGGGCGAGAGGAGTTTTGCCGGGGTCGCCGCTTCAGGATTGACTGCCGGGCAAACGCCGGAGGCTGATGCCCAGGGCGAGTAGCGACAGAGCCAGCCCCACGCCTTTAATCACCGCTATCCAGACGGAAGGAATCGGCGCGGGATCGATCTCGTGCAGGCTCAAACTTTTCAACTGCCCGAAGAAACTGTAATAGCCGATGCCGCACGTGTAAGCCCAGGCCGCCGCGAGAAAACGCTGCCCGCCGCGAACGTCACGACCCGCGCGCCACGCCCCGTAAAGCAAAAACGCGCCCAAGATGTAATCGTCGAAGAGGTTGGGCGGATACTCGCGCCACGTGCTCCAGCGGCGAATGGTTTCGCCGAGCGGCGCGAGAATGCCGAAGGCGATGGCGAGGCGGCGGCTGAACTGGATGGTCATAGACACATACTCCCTAAACGTGCGGCGAGAGAGATCGCGACGGAGGAGACTTGAGAGAGTCGCGCCCGTCTCAAGTCGTCCCGACGCTTTGGCTGCGACGCTCCAGGAGCAGCGTGTCGCGCCACGCGCCGTGCAGCTTCCCGATGCGCTCGCGCCTGCCCACCTCGCGGAAACCGCAACGCAGGTGCAGCCTGATGCTCGCCTCGTTCTCCGGGAACACGCCCGCCTGGAGCGTCCAGATGCCGCTTTGCTCCGAAGCCGCGACGAGCGCGTCGAGCAACGCGCGACCCACGCCGCGACCGCGACCGCGCGCCCCGACATAAACGCTGACCTCCGCCACCCCGCCGTACACGCACCTATCGGACACCGCGCTCAAAGCCGCCCAACCCAAAATCCGCTCTCCCTCCCGCGCCACCAGCCGCGCCTTCCGCAGATGCCCCGCGTCCCACTTCTCCCACGCCGGAGCGTCCGTCTCGAAAGTGGCGATGCCCATGGCGATGCCCTCAAGATAAATCGAGCGCACCTGCTCCCAATCCCCGTCTTTCATTTCGTCAACGACATAGTTCATAGACCGACGCCTTTGGAAAGAAACTATCGCGAGTGGAAAGAAACTATCGCGAGTGGAAAGAAACTACCGCGAGTCGCCCTTGCGTGTCACTGAAAAATCTTCCACGCGGAGGCGCACAGCACGGCGGAATTGACGCGGAGGATAACAGTCATGCGCGCTAAATGTGAGTTCTCGAAATCGGGTTCTCGGATTTGAAATCTCAGCGTTGCAATCTCAGCGTTGAATCTCAGCGTTGCAATCTCAGCGTTGCAATCTCAAATTTGAAATTTCAGATTTGAAATCTCGGATTTGAAATCTCGGATTTGAGATTTGCAATGCCTGGCTCCGGCCGCCGGCTCCGCGTGAACTGCGGGGCTTCGCGGCGCATGTCGGCGCGAATTAGGGGCGCGAATTGGTGGCGGTGTCGCCGGAGATTTTTTTGAGGGTGATGTCGAGCGCGCCGATGTCGGTGCTGACGCGGGCGCGGACGGGCAAGCGGCGTGCGTCGTCGGTGATCCAGAGGGTCATTTCGCCTTTGCGGTCAACGAGTCGTTCCGCGCCGAAGATTTCGATATCGACGCGGACGGTCTGCACGCGGCCGACGATCGTTTTCATGCGCTTCCGTGCGCCGACCTTGACGGGGATGCGATAGACCGCGCCGGAATCGCTGACGGCGAGTTCAAAGTGGCGGCCGGGTTCGAGCGTCTGCGTGCGCAGGAAGTAGATGGCGGAGATGAGATCGTGCGCGGCGTTTTGGAGCGGCGCGGTGACGACGCGCGGCTGGCTCTGCGGGTCGTTCGGGTTGCGCAGCGTCCACGTCAGGGTGTTGCGGATGCGGTCGAAGACCGACTCGCTCGTGCGCAGCCGTTTGCCTTGCTCGTCGCGCGTGCTGTTGCTCAGGATCAGGAACGAGGTCGGGTCAACGACGGATTCCGTGTTGTAGTGGAAGTCAACGCCGAAGAGTTTGCGAAACCAACCGCGCGCCACCACGTCGCCTTTGAAAATGAGATTCGCGGGCGGCGCGTCCGCGCCCGCAGCGCGTTCGGGCGCGGCCGTCGTCTGCCCCCGCTCCACCGTGAATTTGAACTCGGCGATGTTGATGCCGCGCAGCAGCAACTTGGAAAACTCGCCTTCGTAAGTGAGTTGTTCGTCGGGCGCGAAGGGAAGCGATTTGGGCGTGGCGGCGCGTTCCGCGTCTTTCGCCGTTGCGGCCTGGTGCGCGAACGCGGGCGTGCAGGTGAGCGCGAGCAGGGCGATTAAGAATGTGTGAGCGCGCAGCAGCATTGAATAAGTTCACTTCACCAGAAAAGCCTTGAGCGCGAGCACGCTCAACCCGGCCAGCAATCCGAGCGCGGCGCGATACTCGCGGTAGCGCAGGTACAAATCCATGTCAAACTTCAAGCCGCGCCCGTCGCCCCCGCCGTAGGGCGTGAGACGCGGGAACAGGAGCGGCACGCCCGCCGCGTAACGTTCGTAGTCCTTGCCGAAAAGCTGCGCAAGGGTCAAGGCTTCGACGCGCATCACCGGCAAATAGATGCCCAAAAACAACGCCGCGAAAATACCGCCGAGCACGAAGAACAGCAGCCAGCCGCCCGCCGCCGCGATGGTGAAGCCAATCCCTAAGATGAACGTGCCGAGGTAGAGCGGGTTGCGCGTGTAGGCGTAGGGGCCGGAGACGGCGAGCGCGTCGTTTTTGCGTATGTGCCCCGAAGCCCACGCGCGCACGAGCAGCCCGCAGACGGCCACCGCCCCGCCGAGGATGAGCGTCAGCGGGCGCGGCCTCGCCAGCACGATAAACAGGGCGGCCACGAAAAATCCGAGCGGCACGCGCCAACGCTGCACCCATGTCCCGCCTCTACGCAATCGTCAACGCCTCCACCCGCTTCGACTCCGCCACGCGCCGCAGCCGTTCGTCCGCCGCCGCCGCGACGCGCGACACCTCGATGTCCATGCAAATCCAGGCGGAGCACGCGCGGCGGTGGCAATCGGTGCGACAAGTGATGTCCGTGCGTTCGACGCACAAGTCCTCTGAGCGTGGGCTGCCGTTGCGCCGCCACTCGGTCGGGCCGAACAGCCCGACGACGGGCGCGCCCGCCGCGACGGCCAGGTGCGTCGGCCCCGTGTCGCCGCCGACGTATAACGACGCGCGCCGCGCCAGCGCGTAAAAACCTTTCAGAGAGAGACTCACCGGCCGCGCCGCGCCCGTCCGGCTCGCACGCGCCACGCTCTCCGCCAACTCGCCTTCGCCCGGCCCGTAAGTGACGAGCGAGCGCAAATCGTGCCGCGCCGACAACGCATCGGCGAGCGCGCCGAAACGTTCCGCGCTCCACAGCTTCGTCGGCCATCCGCCGCCCGCGTTCAAGATCGCAAAGTTCTCGCCGGCGAGCGCGGCCGCCTCGCCTGCCTCGCGCTCATGCTCGGGCGAGACGCCGATGGGAAACTCGAAATCGTCTCCGTCCGGCGGCGCGTCGATGCCGAGCGCGTTCGCGGCGAGGGCGAGATTTTTACTTATGACGTTGGCGTCGAGCGGAACGTTTACGGTGTGGGTCAACAAAAAGCGACTGGCCGGTTCGCGTAAGGATTGGCGCGCGAAACCGTAGACGCGCGGCGTGCGCGCGAGGCGTGCGATGGTGGCGGATTTGAGTAGACCTTGAAAGTCGAGCGCGACATCGAAGGCCGAGGCGCGGAGCCGTTGTAACTGCTGGCGCGTCGCCAACAGCGTCTCCCCAGACAGCGGTCTCCAACGCCTCAAAGCCTTCGTGTCGATTTCGATGAGCCGATCCAGCAGAGGGTTGTCCCTCAGGATTTCCGCCGCCCGCCGCTCCACCACCCACGCCACTTCCGCCCGCGGCAGAGCCAGCCGGATCGCCGCCAGCGACGGCAACGTATGCACGATGTCGCCGATGCTCCCTAATTTGACGATGAGAATTCGCATGAGTCAGTGACAAGATAAAGCAGTGAATCGTAAATCGTAAATCGTCAAAAGCCGTGAATCGTCAATCGTCAATCGTGTAGAGACTCAGGACGGGCTTTCTCTCTTCAACGATTCACGTTCATTTACGATTCACGTTCACTTATGATTCGCTGCTTTTTTCCGGCTCGTCGCCCGTCACTTCGTTGGGGCGGTTGAGCCGCAGGAGCATGTCCGAGGAGGAGTGGTCTTTGGGGTCGCCGACGATGGCGACGCGGCCGCCGTAGGAGCGCACCACTTCGCGCTCGGGCACGGTGTCGGCCGTGTAGTCCGTGCCTTTGGCGTGGATGTCGGGGCGGATGGCGAGGAGGAGCGCTTCGACGGTCGGCTCGGGAAAGATCGTGACGAGATCGACGGCGCGCAGCGAGGCGATGACCTCCGCGCGCTCGCGCTCCGTCACGAACGGCCGACCCGCGCCTTTCAAGGCGCGCACCTGCGCGTCCGTGTTGATGCCGACGACGAGCAGGTCGCCGAGCGAGCGCGCCGCTTCGAGGTAGCGCACGTGGCCGACGTGCAGGATGTCGAAGCACCCGTTGGCGAACACGATGCGCGCCCCGTTCTTCCGCGCAATCGCCACGCGCGCCACCAGCCGGTTGCGTTCGAGTATCCGCGCCACGGCTCCGGCCTTTTGTTGTTCTTCTGACGGGTACATAAGGAAAACGGATTCTACCTCGCGGGGGCGGAGCAAGTCAGTAGCCCCTGCTTTTCTTTTGCACGGCGCGACTCCCGAGCAGGCTCGCGCGGGCGACCGTCGCCCCCTTTACGAACTCTCCGCGATCGACGCGAGAAGTTCGCGCGCTTCGACCGAGGCCGTGCCGCGCTTCATCACGACGATGCCCCCGGCATGATTGGCGAGATGGGCGGCATCGGCGAAAGACGCGCCGGAAGCGAGCGCGAGCGTGTAGGCGGCGATGACCGTGTCGCCCGCGCCCGTCACGTCAACGGCTTCGCGCGAGCCGACGGGGGCGAGGTGCCGCGGCGGCGCGCCCGCTTCGAGCAGCAGCATCCCCCGGCTGCCGCGCGTGATGAGCAACGCCCGGTGGCCGAGGCGTTCGCGCAACTCGACGGCCGCCGCCTCCAACGTCGCCACGTCCGCGAGCCGACGCCCGAGCACCTGTTCGACTTCGTCCTCGTTCGGCGTCGCCGAAGTGAAATTCACAAAATCCGGCAGGCGAAAACGCGAATCGACGAGCACCGGCAGGCCGCGCCGCCCGGCCGCCTCGCGCACGGCGGCGACGATGCCCGCGCTCGCCACGCCGTAGTTGTAATCCGAGATGATGATGGCGTCCGCTTGCGTCGCCGCTTCGCTCAAGCGCGCGGCGAGCCGTGCGTCGAGTTGGGCGTCGGCGGGCAATTCGCTTTCGTAGTCCACACGAATCACTTGCTGCCGCATCGAGTGCGCCTGACCGGCGAGGATACGCACCTTCGTCGCCGTGCGGACTTCGGGCGCGCGCACGACGGCCGCGCAATCAACGCCCGCCGCGCCTAGTTTGTCGAGCAGCGCGTCGCCCGCCGCATCCGTGCCGACGATGCCGACGACCGTGGCCTGCGCGCCGAGCGAGGCGAGATTCGCGGCGCAGTTGGCCGCGCCGCCCGGCACGGTCTCCGTCCGCTCATGGCGCAAAATCAACACGGGAGCTTCGCGCGACACGCGGCTGATCTCGCCGTATAAAAACTGATCGGCCAGCAGATCGCCCACGACCAGCACGCGCCGCTTCGCAAACTCACCGACCAGTTTCGTCAAACGGACTTTCATAAGTGACAGGTGACAGGTGACAGTTAATAGTGACAGGTGACAAGTGACAGGTGACAAGTTGAAGACAAGTTCTTTATTTTAACTTGTCACCTGTCACCCGTCACCTGTCACTTGTCACCTGTCACTCCTTCGTGATCGTTCGCACGGCTTCCAGCAAGTTTTCCGCGACGAGGTCGGGCTGGTGCCGCCATGCGCCGCGCTGGTATTCCCACTCGCCGCGACCGTAGCCGCTGAGGACGAGCGCGGCGCGCGCGCCCGCGTTGCGCGCGAGTTCGGTGTCGCTGTAACGGTCGCCGATCATCCAACTGCGGGCGATGTCGATGTCGAGATCGGCGGCGGCGCGGCGAATCAGACCGGGGCGGGGCTTGCGACAGTCGCAGTCGAAACGATAGGGCGGTTCGCCGACCGACGGGTGATGCGGGCAATAGTAGACGGCGTCGAGCCGCGCGCCGCCGCGTTCGAGTTCCCCGGCGAGCAGCGTGTGAACCGCGCCGATCACATCTTCAGTGAAATAGCCGCGCGCGACGCCCGCCTGATTCGTGATGAGGACGGCGAGCCAGCCGGCCTCGTTGAGCAGTTTGACGGCCTCCGCCGCGTAAGGGAAGACGCGATAGCGCGAGGGATGATTGACGTAGCCGACCTCCTCGGAGATCGTGCCGTCGCGGTCTATGAAAACGGCGCGACGCCGCGCGGACGCCTCGCCCATCAAGCCACCTCCGCGCCGACGACGCGGCTTGATTCGTCGCCCGCCGGGTTGGTCAACTGCGCCCGCGCGTCGTGCGTCGTCGCGTCATGTGTCGCGTGCGTCGTCGCATCAAGTGTCGCGTCCGGCGTCGCGTCCTGTCCGGCGTCGCCGGGGTGCGTATCGCATTGGCCGCGCGCGAGCATCTCGACGGCGCGGAGGAAAACTTCCTCGGGCGTGATGGCCGTCATGCAGCGATGATCGATCGGGCAATCGCGCAGCATGCAGGGCGCGCAATCGGGCGGGTGGCGGATGATGTCCGCCGTGGGCGAGAAGGGGCGCGTGGTGACGGGGTTCGTCGCCCCGAAGATGACGAGCGTGGGGCGTTCGAGCGCGGCGGAGATGTGCGCCGGGCCAGTATCGTTGGTGACGAGCAGGTCGGCGATGCTCAAGACGGCGACCGTGCCCGCCAGATCGGTTTCGCCCGTGAGCACGATGGGGCGACGCCGCATCTTCGCCAGCACCTCGCCGGTCACGTCCAACTCCTCGCGCGCGCCGATGAGCGCGACGTTGACTTTGGCCTTGCCCATCAAGTGATCCGCGAGCGCGGCGAAGCGTTCGGGCGGCCAACGCTTCGCGCGGCTGTTGGTGGAGCCGGGGCAGAGCGCGACGAGCGGCCGGTCGTTGAGCGCGCCGTGACGGCTCAACAGGTGGCGCGCCGCCGCCTGCCGTTCGGCGGACACTTGCAATTGATATTGCGGCTCGCGCTCGGCAAACTGCGCCGCGCCGGTCAAAGCCCGTTCGAGTTCGAAGACGAGATTGAGGTAGTAAAAAACCTCGTGCTGTTCGTTGCGCCAGGGGGGAGGGGCGAGCGGGTGCGTGAGTAAAAAAGCGCGCCCGTCCGTCGCGTAACCCACGCGGGCGGGAACGCGGGCGGCGGCCGCGATGAAGGCCGGCTGGAAGGCGTTGGGGAAGATGAGCGCGAGATCGAAACGACGCTCGCGCCACTCGGCGACCTCGCGGAGCGTCGCGCGCAAGTTTCGCCGCGCGTCGTCAACGGGCAACAGCTCGTCAACGATGTCCGTGCCCGCGAAGATGCCTTTCGCCCACGGGCGCGTGGCGAGCGTGATGTGGGCGGCGGGCAGCACGCGGCGCAGTTCGCGTAAGGCCGCGACGGTCATCACGGCGTCGCCCACCCAATTCGCGCCGCGCACCACCACGCGCTTGATCTGTTCTGGTTGAAGTGTTCGCGTCATTTACCGCTCAAGCTGCCCGCCGCTCGATTCAATATACTAAATGTCTCACGCGAAGGCGCAAAGGCGCAAAGTGAGACTGCGGCGCAACCGCGCCTCGCGCAGCTTTCAGTGACGCCTCCGGTGCGAAACCCCAGGCTCCGGGAATTTACAGGAGACTTTGCAACCCGGCTTCGATGCCGATGAGCGGTTCCCATCCGAGTTCGGCGCGGACGAGCGAGAGATCGGAGACGTAGTTGAAAGGCACGGGCGCGGGCGCGCTCGCGGCGGCGTCGGCGGCGATGACGGGGTCGAGTTGAATCAGACGGCCGACCGTTTCGACGATGCCGCCGAGCGTCGTCGCCTGCTCGCGCCCGCCGCCGAGGTTGTACGTGCCGCGCGCGAGTCCCGAATCCATGAAGGCGTGGCAGGCGCGCGAGAAATCTTCGACGTGCAGGAGGTCGCGCAAGGGTTGCCCGCCGCCGGGGAGACTGAGCGGCCAGCCGCGCTTGACCGCTTCCACGTAATGCGCGACGAAGTTCGACTCGTTGCCCTCGGACGGGCGCGCGTAGACGGCCGACAGGCGGAAGATGCAGGCGCGCAGGCCGCGCGCCGCCGCGTAATATTCGACGTAGCGTTCGCCCATCAACTTCGACCATTCGAGCGGCGATTGCCCGCAGTAATCCGTCGCACAGCTTTCAGGCACTTCCGTGTAGCCGTCGGCGTGCGAGCCGTACACGTCCTTGGTCGAGGCGTAGATGAAGGTCGCGCCCTCGCGCATGTGTGTGAGCAGGTTGGCCGTGCCTTCGGCGTTCGTGCGAAAACAGGCGGCGGCCGCCTCCCGGCTCTTGTCGAGATGGGCGGCGAGATGGATGACTGTGTCGTAGTCGGCGACGCGAGAGGCGTCGTAGGGGTCGAGAATGTCGAGACCGACGCGGCGCGAAAAATCATCGGCGTCGAAGAAACGGCGCACGTGGATGCCGAGATAACCGCTGCCGCCCGTGACGAGGACTTTCATAGGGTTTCAAGTTTCAAGTTTCAGGTTTCAAGTTTCAGGTTACAAGCGAAGAACTGAAGACCGCCGGGTTCGAGTTCAAGAATCAAACATCTCAGACTTGAAACTTGAAACTTGAAACTTGAAACTTGAAACCTGAAACTTGAAACTAGACGTTTCGCTGCGCGTTGGCTTTCAGGCGCGCGAGCGAGTCGGCGCGCCCGATGGCGATCAGCATGTCGCCCGCTTCGATGTGCGAGTCGCCCGAAGGGTTGAAGATCATCTGGCTGTTGCTGCCGCGACGCACGGCGACGATGACGACATCGAGTTCGGAGCGGATGTTGGTGAACTTCAACTTGTGCCCGACGTAGACCGAGCCGGGCGCGACCACCACTTCCTCGAAATCGAGATCGAGGTCTTCGGCCGCGATGGAGTCGATGAAGTCGGAGACGGCGGGCTTGGTCAAAGCCTGCACCATGCGCTGGCCGCCGATGATGACCGGCGCGATGACGCGGTTAGCCCCGGCGCGGATCAACTTCGGCTCGGCCTGTTCTTCGACGGCGCGCGCCACGATGTGCAGATCGTCGTTTAAGCCGCGCGCCGTCAGCACGACGTAAACGTTGGCGGCGTCGTCGGGCAAACAGGCGGCGAGGGCGCGCGCGTGTTCGACGCCCGCGTCGCGCAGCGTCTCTTCGAGCGTCGCATCGCGCACGAGCACGAGCACGTTCTCCTCGATCAAACCGGCGACCTGCCCCTGTTCGCGTTCGATGACGATGAAAGGCTCGTCGCGGCGTTGCAGTTCGCGGATGATGCGCGCGCCGACGCGCCCCGCGCC
This sequence comes from Pyrinomonadaceae bacterium, assembly GCA_036386515.1. Classification (GTDB taxonomy): domain Bacteria; phylum Acidobacteriota; class Blastocatellia; order Pyrinomonadales; family Pyrinomonadaceae; genus JAIVJZ01. The sequence goes on along the minus strand of DASVVO010000045.1, from coordinate 13,025 downwards.
GCAGATGATGAAATGGTTTCGCAGTTTGCCGATCTCCCTGTAGCGTCGCCGCTGGCCGTAGGCCGCGACGATCTCCGATTGTACGAGGGCTTGAATCGCCGTGGACAGCAGGAAGCCGACGACGGCGACGCTCACCAGCATGAAGACGATGGCGAAGCCGCGCCCGCCGCGCGAGATCGGATGCACATCGCCATAGCCGACCGTCGCCATCGTCATCACCGTCAGGTACAGACTATCGAGCAGCGTCAGCGGTTCGAGGAGGCTGAAACCGAGCGTGCCGAGCGCGGTCAGGGCGACGAGCGCGGCGAGCGCGTAGAGCATGCGGCGACGCGCGCTTTTCGAGAGGTGGGGGAAGGTTGGCGTCGAACTCATAGATCAACCGGCGCATCCAACGAGCGCACGCGCGAGACACTGACCGGCGCGCGCCGCCGTCACGTTAGCGAAACGCCCGCGCGCTGTCAAATTCGCCGAATCGGGCGCGGCGCATCGTAACTGGTCGAAGCGCACGGGCGACGGGTGAACGCGCTTTATTCATTTACCATTTACCGTTTACCCTTTACCATTGCATCGTATGGCCGTTCGTCATCCACCCAACAATCGCGTGCCGCCGCCCGCCGCCCGGCAGCGCGGGGCGCGCATCGTCCGCTACGACGAGCCGCGCGAGGGTTTCTTCCGGCGTTGGCGGCGGCGTATCTTTCGCCCGCCGGTGGTGGTCGCGCTCGTGCTGCTCACCACCTTCACCGTCGGTGTCCTCGGTTATTACTACTACATTTTCTCGGAACGCGTGGATCGTCTGATCAGCGGCGAAATCTTCACGCGCTCGGCGGGCGTCTACACCGCGCCGAAGCAGTTGCGCGTGGGCGCGGGCTGGTCGGCCGACGACCTGGTGAAGCGTTTGCAACGCGCGGGCTACGTTGACCGCGCGCAGCAGGCCGACGATGCGCGCGGCCGTTACACTCTGAACAGCACGAGCGTGGATGTCGAGCCGGGGCAGAACGCCATCGTGGACGGCCAACGCCTCTTTCCGCGCGTGCGCGTCAGTTTCGCCAGGAACGGGAAGGGCATCGTCGCGCTCAACGATCTCGACAGCAAGACGAAACTCGAACACGCGCTCATCGAACCCGAACAGATCAGTTTCGTCACGGGCAGCGACCGCCAGAAGCGGCGCATCATCGGCTTCCAGGACATCCCGCCGCACCTCGTCAAAGCGATCACGGTGACGGAGGATCGCACCTTCTTCGAGCACTACGGCATCAACATTCGCGGCATCGCCCGCGCCCTCATCCGGCGTTACGATGCCGACCCCAATTCGCCCATCGCGCGGCAGGGCGGTTCGAGCATCACGCAGCAACTCGTCAAAAATCTGTTGCTCTCGCCCGAATACAGTCTGCGCCGCAAGCTCGCCGAAGCCTACATGTCGATCATCCTGGAGACGCGTCTCAGCAAGCAGGAGATTTTCGCGCTCTACTGCAACGAGGCGTATCTCGGCCAGCACGGCGGCTTTTCCATCAACGGTTTCGGCCAGGCCGCGCAGGTCTATTTCGGCAAAGACGTAACCGGCCTGACGCTGCCCGAAGCGGCCTTCCTCGCCGCCATCATCCGCAGCCCCAACCGCTACAACCCCTATCGCCACCCCGAGACGGCCACGGCGCGACGCAACCAGGTGCTCGACTCGATGGCCGACGCCGGGGCGATCACGCCCGAAGAGGCGACGCGTGCGAAAGCCACCGAGTTGAAGGTCGCCCCGGCGCGCGGGCGGATGGATAATTCCGACGCGCCCTACTTCGTTGACTACGTGCAGACGCAGTTGGCCGACATCCTCGCCGACTCGCGCACGGCCGAACACCTGCGCATCTACACCACGATTGACATGGAGTTGCAGCGCGCCGCCTACACGGCCGTGACGAAGCACCTCGCCGCGCTCGACAGGATTTATGCGAAGCGCGTGCCGGCAGGGACGTTGCAGGCCTCGCTCGTCGCCATGAACGCGGAGACGGGCGAAGTGGTGGCGATGGTCGGCGGGCGCGACTATGAAAAGAGCCAACTCAACCGCGCCACTGACGCCATGCGCCAGCCCGGTTCGGTCTTCAAACCGTTCGTCTACGCCACCGCGCTCAACACGGCCTTCGACCCCATTCCGCGCGTCATCACGGCCGCCACCACCTACATGGACGAGCCGAAGACCTTCACCTTCAACAATCAGGAATATTCGCCCGGCAACTTCGGCGACTCATACGCCAATGCCCCCGTCACCCTGCGCGACGCGCTCGTCCACAGCAAGAACGTCATCACGGTCGATGTGGCGATGGAGGTCACGATCGGGCGCGTGATGAATCTGGCGACGCGCGCCGGGCTGCCCAAGCCCGCGCGCTCCTATCCCGCCATGGCGCTCGGCACCAACGAGGCGACGCCGCTGCAAGTCGCCTCCGCCTACACGACCTTCGCCGGTAACGGCTCACGCGCCACGCCGGTCGCGATCAATCGCGTCACCACCGGGCGCGGCGCAACCATCGCCGCGCCCGTCACGCAGCGCAGCGAAGTGATGCGCCCCGAAGTCGCTTACCTGATGACCTCCATGATGAAAGATGTCGTCAACCGCGGCACGGCGGCGCGCCTGCGCGCGCGCGGCTTCAAGCACAACGTCGCGGGCAAGACCGGCACCTCGCGCGACGGCTGGTTCGCCGGTTACACGCCTCACCTCGTCTGCGTCGTCTACGTCGGCTTCGACGACGGCTCGCCCCTGAACCTGACCGGCGCGGATTCCGCCCTGCCCATCTGGGCTGATTTCATGTCCGCCGCGCTCGCCGCGCATCCCGAATGGACGGGCGACTGGCAGATGCCCGCCGGGCTTGAACAGGCTTCAATCGACCCGCGCACCGGCCTGCTCGCCGCCGCCGACAGCCCGACCAGGCGCACCGAATTCTTCATCGCCGGAACCGCGCCGACCACGGAGAGCGCCGCCCCGCTCGACGGGGAACTCCCTCCGCTCGACGGCGCGGGCGAAGAAGGCGGCGACTTCGACTATGCGCCCGCGCCCGTCCTGCCCTCCGACGGCAGCGACCCCCAGCCGCCGCCCGTCGCCGTGCCGCAGCGTCCGCGCACGACGGCCACGCCCTCGGAAGGCGCGTCGCGCCTGATGGGCACGATCACGCTCGACATCGACCCGGCCACCGGGCTGCTCGCCGCGGCGACGTGTCCCGTCATACGCTCCAGGACGTTCGCCATCGGGCAGGAGCCGCGCCGCTACTGCGGCCCCGAGTATCACAACGGCCAAACGATCATGCCTTCGGGCACGCGCCCGCGCCTCGTCTCGCCCTGAAACATTGCGGAGGCTAAAAATGAAACCTCAACCGCCTCGCCCACGTCGTTTATCGATCCTCCTCGCCCTCTCGCTCGTCGCCTGCGGCGGCGGCGTCGCCCGCGCGCAGGGAGCGAACCCGCAAACTCAAACTTCGTCGCCGCCGGTTCAGTCGCCCGCGCAAGCTCCGGCTCAACCGCCCGCGCCTTCGCCCGCGACTTCGCACGTGAAGGTTGACGTGATCGTGACCGACGAGTCGAACCGCTTCGTCGCCGATTTGCGGCAAGAGGATTTCCGCATCGAGGAGGACGGGGCGGCACGGCCGATCACGTTCTTCGCGCAGGAGGCTTTGCCGCTCAGTTATAGCCTGCTGGTTGACAACACGGGTTCGCTGCGCACGATGTTCGAACGCGTGCTGAAAACGGGCGAGACGATCGTTGCCGGGAAGAGTGCGGAGGATGAGATGTCGGTGGTGCGCTTCGTCAGCCGCGACCGGATCGAATTGATGCAGGACTTCACGCGCAACCGGCACGCGCTCGTCGCCGCGCTGGAAGAGATGTACGTCGAAGGCGGGACGACGGCCTTGACCGAGGCTCTGTACGTCGCGGCGGAGGCGGTCGTGGCGCGCGCGCCGGGCGAAACTCGCCGACGCGCCCTCGTCGTCATCACCGACGGCGGCGAGCGCGACCCGCGCGCGAATCTCGACGAGTTGTTGAAGTACCTAAGGCGGCATCGCGTGGCGGTCTTCGTCTTCGGGCTGACGGAGGCCATGAGCGGCGACGCCTTCGAGCAGGTGAAAGGCGGTCGCCGCAAGTCGCGCGAGACGCTCGACATGCTCGCGCGCGAAACCGGCGGCCTCGCGGTCTTCCCTAAAAAGCCAGCGGAGTTCGACGCCGCCGCCCTCGCCCTCAACGCGCGCCTCCAGATGCCGCGCTACACGCTCGGCTACGTCCCGCCCGCCGACGCCTCGAACAAGCCGCGCAAAATCAAGATCAAGCTCGCCGACTCCGCCCTCAACGACGCCAGAAAACTGCACCTGCACGCGGACTTTTACGTGCGCGGCGCAACCGTGGAAGCGACCGCGCCCGCCCGGAAATAGTTTGACGCGCCGCGCGTCTCATCTCGGCCGCGCCCGCGCGCCTGAAACTCGCGCCGTGCCCGCCCCCGGCACTTTGTGGAACTTTTCCGGCGGGTCGCGCGAATTACGTGTGTCGAGCAATGACGACATGAGCAGATGAGACCCTCCCCTGAGCACAGCGATGAAGAACTGTTGCGGCTGACGGCCGCCGGCGATGCCGACGCCTTCACCGCGCTCTACCGCCGACGGCAAGCGGGCATCTACCGCTTCGCGCTCCAGATGTGCGGCTCGCAAGGCATCGCGGAAGACGTGACGCAGGAAGTTTTCATGACGCTCGTGCGCGAATCGCAGTTGTTCGACCCGACGCGCGGCACGCTCTCTTCGTATCTCTACGGCGTTGCGCGCAATCAAGTGTTGCGGCGTTTGGAGAAGGAGCGGCATTTCGTGGCGATGGCGGACGAGACGACGGAAGACGGCGGCGCGACGAGCGGCGCGACTCACCCGGTCGCCGCTGATGACCCGCTCGCCGAACTCGCGCGCAGCGAGTTGATTGAAACGGTCAGGCAAGCGGTGTTGACGTTGCCCGCGCATTATCGAGAGGTCGTCGTCTTGTGCGAATTGCACGAGTTGAGTTACGCGGAGGCGGCGTCGGCGCTCGGCTGCGCCGTCGGCACGGTGCGCTCGCGCCTGCATCGCGCGCGCGCTTTGCTCGTCGAGCGTCTGCGCGAGGTGCGCGACGGCGACGCGGCGACGACGAACTTTGATCCTCTAAGGTGTTTCGCATGAACTGTCGGCAATTCACATCTCTCATCGTGGAAACGGCGCGCGGGCGAATGATGGACGCCGCCGCGCGCGACGCCGCCACCCGCCACGCCGAAACTTGCGCGGCCTGCGCGGCGCGGCTGGCGCAAGAGCAGCAGTTGACGAGCGCGCTCCGCCTCGCGGCCGCGGAGATGAAAGATTTGAGCGCGCCCGCCCGCGTCGAGGCCAATTTGCTCGCGGCCTTCCAAGCCGCCCGCGCCGATTCCCAAGCCACGACGACGAACGCATCGCCCGCCATCGCCGCCGCGCCTCTCGCCGCGCTGCGGGCGGGAGATGAAACGGCGGCGCGCGCCCGCACGCATCGTCGCACGTGGCGCGCCGCGTTCGTGCCGACGGCCATCGCGGCCTCGCTCGCGCTCGTCGCCCTCGTCACTCTCTACAAACAGTTCACGCGCACCGCGCCGTCGCCTGAGATGCCGTCGAGCATCGCCTCGCGGCGCGGCGCGGAGCCGTCGCCCGTCGCTCCCGCCGTCGCCGCCCTATCGCCCTCTCCGGCCTCGGCCGTTGGCGCGATAGAACAGGCGAAACGCGACCGGCCGCAGCCGTCGCCACGGCGCGCCGGAACAGAGCGCGCGCCGGGCGGAGACGCACGCGCCGCGCCGCCCGGAATAATCGCGTCGAGGCAGGTGATTGACGGCGGCGACGCGATTTTTGCGCCGGGTGAAGGCGAGTCGGCGGCGAATCATGCGAGCGGCGCGGCGAAGCCCAATGAAGCCGAGAGCGTGACGGAGTTTATTCCGCTCGTTGCCGGCGCGCCCGCCTCGACTCCGCTTGAGAGCGGGCAGTTGATACGCGTGCAGTTGCCGCGCGCCGCGCTCGCATCGCTCGGCCTGCCCTTGAATGCCGAGCGCGGCAACGAGCCGGTGAAGGCCGACGTGCTGCTCGGCAACGACGGGCTGGCGCACGCCATCCGCTTCGTGCGTTGAAGCGCGAGCGGAAAGAATTTCGACCACGATTTGAGAGGCGCGCGCCCGGTAGCTTGACGCGCGCCGGATGAGCAAAAGTTTAAGACCGGAGATGTTTCCCGAAAGGATGATAAGGACGATGAACAGACGTATGATAACCGCCACTTTATGCCTCCTCGCCCTGTTGGCGAACGGCACGGGCGCGCTTTTCGCGCAGACTCAACAGAGGATGCAACAACCCCCGCCGCCTCCGCCCGATCACGACGTATTGATCGAGCGACACGGTGAATTTCCGCGCGTTCGCGTGATGCCGGGGCAGGCGGAAATGTTCCAGATGCAGATCGCGCCGGGCGCGCCGGGTGCGCCGGGCGAGGCTTACAGTTTCAGCTTCATGTCGTCGGAGATGAACTTCGACAGCAAGGTCGTGAAGGGCGCGCCCTATTCGGCCGAGTCCGTCACCGAATCCGTCCAACTGCTGGCCGACGGCAATCGCATCACGCACACCTCGAAGGCCAGTCTCTACCGCGACGGCGAGGGACGCACGCGCCGCGACCAAACCCTCAACCACATCGGCCCGTGGGCGACCTCCGACGAGCCGACGCAGACCATCTTCATCAACGACCCGGTAGCGGGCGCGAACTACGTCCTGAACCCGCGCACGCGCACGGCGCAAAAGATGTCGAACGTCATAACGTTCAGCCGCATGAGGACAGGCGAAGGGCACGGCGCGGAGACGCCCGGCGGCGAAGCCCGCACGCAGGTCTTCCTGCGCAGCGAGAGCGGCACAACCACCACTGCCGCAACGGCGTTGAAGACCGCGCCCATCCAGGGCGGCAGGCTGTCCGGTAAAGCGATCAAAAGCGTGCCGCCGACTTATCCGGCAATTGCGAAGGCCGCCGGGGCGCAAGGGCCTGTGAGCGTGGAGATCGTCGTCGGCGAAACGGGCGACGTGGTAGCGGCGAAGGCCGCCACCGGCCATCCGCTCTTGCAGCAAGCCGCCGTCGAGGCCGCCAGGCAGTGGAAATTCTCGCCGACGCAACTTTCCGGCAACCCCGTCAAAGTGTCGGGCACGATCTCCTTCAACTTCACGCTGCCGAAGGAAGGCGAAGCGGCGGCGGGCGAAGGAGCCATGCGCGTGCTCATTCCGAGCCGCGGGCACGAGGGCGAAGGCCACATTCGCCTGAGCGGGGCGAAGCCGGTCAAGGAATCGCTCGGCAAGCAGACGCTCGAGGGCGTCGAAGCCGAAGGCACGCGCACCACCATCACGTTCCCGGCGGGCATGATGGGCAACGAACGCCCGATCAGCATCGTCTCCGAGCGTTGGTATTCACCCGAACTGCAAACGGTCGTGCTGACCAAGCACAGCGACCCGCGCTTCGGCGAAACGAGCTACCGGCTGACCAACATCAACCGCGGCGAACCGTCGCGCACGCTCTTTGAAGTGCCTTCCGATTACACCGTCAAGGAAGGGCCGAAGTCGTTCCCGCGCACGATGCAGCGCATGCGCCAACCGGAACAGAAGTAGAACACCGCCGCATTCACCATACGACGAACAGGCGACGCGATCATCTCGCGCCGCCTGTTCGTCGTTTGGTTCAGACGTTTGCACTTACGGCGTGTCGCGGCCGCGCAGCGCGGCGTGCAGCGTCTCGATGGCGAGCGCGGCGGCGTGGCCTTTGCGCGCGGGCAGGCCGTCGAGAGATTGTGCGAGTTGTTGCCGGGTGATGCGCGCGGCCTCGCCGGTGGTGATGCCTTCGAGCATCGCGGCGAGGGCTGAACCGCAGGCGAGCGTGGGCGGGCAGCCGTAGGCGAGGAAGCGCGCGGCGGTGATGCGGCCGTCGCGTATGCGCAGCGCGAGCCGCAGACGGTCGCCGCAGACGGGGTTCGTCAACTCGGCGACCGCATCGGCGTCAGGTAAATCGCCGGCGTTGCGCGGATGCGCGAGATGATCTTTGAGAACGTCGGAGTAGGGCATCGAGGGATAGAGTCGCAGGTTTCAGGTCGCAGGTTTCAAGTCTGAGAGTTGTCCGTTCCGCAACTTGAAAGTTGTCACCGGCAACTCGAAACTTTGGCGTAGAGGGGCGAGAGGCGGCGCAGGTTTTCGACGGCGCGCGGGAGCACTTCGTTGACGTAGGCGATGTCCTCCGCCGTCGTATCTTTGCCGAGGCTGAAGCGAATCGAGCCGCGCGCGAGTTCGTCGTCGCGGCCGAGGGCGCGGATGACGGGCGAGGGTTCGAGCGAGCCGGAGGAACAGGCCGACCCGGTAGAGACGGCCACGCCCTGCATATCCAGATTGATGAGCAAGCCCTCGCCTTCGATGAAGCGAAAGGAGATGTTCGACACGTGCGGCAGGCGTCGCTCGCGGTCGCCGTTGAAAACGATGTCGGAGACTCCGCGTTCGACGCCGCTTTCAAATTGGTCGCGCAGGCGTTTGACGTGTTCGATGCGTTGCGAGAGTTCCTCGCGGGCGAGCGCGGCGGCTTTGCCGAAGGCGACCAGCAGAGGAACCGATTCGGTGCCCGCGCGGCGTTCGCGTTCCTGATGACCGCCGACCGACTGCGGCGTGAGCCTGACGCTGCGCCGCACGTAGAGCGCGCCCGCGCCTTTCGGGGCGTGGAGCTTGTGCGCCGAGAGCGAGAGCAGATCGCAGCCGAGCGCGTCCACGTCCACGGGCATCCGCCCGGCGGCCTGCACGGCGTCCGTGTGCAGCCAGAGATACTTGCGGCCGCGCGCGCGTTCCTCGCGCACGAGCGCGCCGATCTCGGCGACGGGTTGGATGGTGCCGATCTCGTTGTTGGCGAGCATGACGGTGATGAGCACGGTGTCGGGTCGCAGCGCGGCGCGCACGTCCGCGAGACGCACGATGCCGTTGTCATAGACGGGCAGGCGCGTCACCTCCCAACCACGCTTCTCCAGCGTATCGCAGACGCCGCGCACGGCCGAGTGTTCGATCTGCGAAGTGATGATGTGACGCCCGTGTTCGAGGGCGGCGTCGGCGATGCCGCGGATGGCGAGATTGTTGGCCTCCGTGCCGCCCGAGAGAAAGACCAACTCGTTCGGGCGCGCGTTGATTAAAGCGGCCACCTCGCGCCGCGCCCCGTCGAGCGCGACGCGCGCCTCCTGCCCGTAGAAGTGGACGCTCGAAGCATTGCCGAACTTCTCCGTCAGGTAAGGCAGCATCGCCTCGACCACGCGCGGATCAACCGGCGTCGTCGCACTGTTGTCTAAATAAACTCTCCGCATAAACTGGCGTTGTGTCCGTGGTCGGCGGTCATTGGTTTGGCGGTCGTCAGTTGAGTCGCCGGAAGCCGTCTCATCACCGTCTGGCGGCGTGCGACGGGCGGCGAACTTAATCGGGGAAAGTTCAACCGGACTTAACTTGGGAAAACCGCTCAGGTGGTTTTATTCAGGATCGGATATTTCCAGCAATAGAAAGCGGCGACGACCGAGAAAATAATCAGCACTACATAGAAGATAATAAAATGCGGCAGAAGCAGCACGCTTCGTATTTCTCTCTCGCATCTGGTGGCGGCGCATTTATGAATCGAATACCTGTACGCCCGTAAATCGCCGCTCTCAAGCATGTCCTCGATTTCGGCGGCGCGGCCTATGAAACGTTTCTGAAATCTACGATAAGTCAATTCAACCAGACTGAAGCCGATGACCAAAGCGATGCCGATCAGGGCAATGGCCGTTTCTCTCTGCCCTATCGCGTAGGCGGAAACCGCAGACCATGTCGTCACGCACCAATTCTTAATATTAGAGCCGTTCTCATCATACCGGGCGATGCTTTCCTGGGCTATTTCGATCTCCTTTATGCAAAGTTCCAATCGCTGAGCTTCATCCATAGGTCTTCTCTCCGCCCGTGTCAACGTCTCGCACCGGAAGCCGCTTCGTACATAACCCGACCCGATTTACCGGCGGCATTTACTTGAGGAAAGCTCAGCCCGTCGCCCGCCCCGCACGGGTCTTTGTCGAGACGGCTTCTGAAAAATCGCTCTCACCACCGACAACCGGCAACTAACCGCCAGCCAGGCGAGCGGACAACTGACGGCCGTCCGACCGACATCACATGCAACTGACAGCTTTAGCGCGCCGTCGGCGACACTTTCTCTCCCTCGGCCGTCGGGCGCAGGTTGTGAGCGGCTCGTTTGGAGTCTAGCGGCGCAGGGAAGCGCGGTCAAGCAGCTTCCAAAGTCAATTCACGGCGACGGGTCGAAGTGTTAGCATAGGCCGTCGTGAGAGCTTCGAGCGCGCCGGAAGGGCGCGTCTCGCGCGCGAGAGAGATTCGACGAACCGCGATCCTTTTGCCGGAACATTTGTAAGGAGAGAAAATATGCAGACCCGCACCCGATTTTCGCCCGCCGCCCTGTCTCTCTCGCTGGCCTTCGTCGTCCTCCCCGCGACCTCCGTCAACCGCGCCGCCGTGAGTCCGCGCGACGCGAACGCCCCGGCCGTCAACGCGGCGCAGCAGACGGGCGCGCTCGAACGCGGTTATCGCACGGGCTATTCCGACGGCTACCAGGCGGGCTACCGCGATTCCATCGAACGCGCCGCGCGCGAGGCGCGCAACAAGGAAGCGTATGGGCGCGCCGACCGCGCCTACATCGCCGCCTACGGCGCGCTCGAAGATTATCGCGACGGCTACCAGCAGGGTTTTGAACTCGGCTATGAGGCCGGGTTCGACCGGCGCGGCTTCGATTCCATCGTGCCGCCCGGCCTCTCGCGGCGCGGCGCAGCGGCGCAGAGCGGCGCGGATGTGCAACCCGTTGGCGACCCGCGCGGCGTCTCCAATTCAACCGCCGACCCGCGCGTCAGCGATTCAAACAACCGCAGCGGCGGCGCGGTGCGTCAGATCGGCATGCTCGACCTCCCGATGGACACCACGATGCGCGTCGAACTGTTGACCAATCTTTCGACCGATGCGACGCAGCGCGGCGACCGCTTCGAGGCGCGCGTCATCGAACCGGCCGAGTATGAGGGCGCGCAAGTGACGGGGCGCGTCAAGGGCGTCAAGCGCGGCGGCAAGGTGCGCGGCACGGCCGAACTGCAACTCGACTTTGAACGGATCAGCCTGCCCGACGGCCGCTCCACGAACTTCAACGCGCAAGTTATCGAAGTGGTCGGCCGCTCGACCGGCAACGTCAGCGACGTTGACGAAGAGGGCGGCGTGCGCGGCCAGAGCACGACGAAGGACGACGTGGCGAAGGTCGGGGCGGGCGCAGGGATCGGCGCGATCATCGGCGCGATTGCGGGCGGCGGCAAAGGCGCGGCCATCGGCGCGGTCATCGGCGGCGGCATCGGCGCGGGCGGCGTCGTCACCTCGCGCAGCAAAGATGTGCGTCTCGAACGCGGCCAGGAACTCGTCATTCGCACCTCGACCGAAACGCGGATTCAATAGGGGCAAGGGGTAAGGGGAAAAGGCGAAAGGTAAGGAAGCGCGCCGCCCCGCTTTGTTTTTCTTACCCCTTACCCCTTACCCTTTCCCCTTTACCCTTTCTCCCTTACTTACCCCTCTCCCATGTCGCTCATCACGCTCCTCACCGATTTCGGCGCGGCCGACTATTTCGTCGGCGCGTTGAAGGGTGCGATCCTGTCGGTCAACGCGCGGGCGCGCATCATCGACATCACGCACGAGATTCCGGCGCACGACGTGCAGGCGGGCGCGTTCGCGTTGCTCGCCGCCTACCGCAGTTTTCCGCCCCGGACGATCCACCTCGCGGTGGTTGACCCCGGCGTCGGCTCGGCGCGCCGCCCGCTCCTCATCGTCACCCCGAACTACTACTTCATCGGGCCTGACAACGGACTCTTCAGCTACGTCTGCGAAAGCGAACGAGACGCGCGCGTCTATCAACTGACGAATGAAAAGTTTTTTCGCGCGCCCGTGAGCGCGACCTTTCACGGGCGCGACATCTTCGCGCCCGTCGCCGCCGCGCTCTCGACCAACGTGCCGCCCGAAGCCTTCGGCGACATGATCACAGACTACGTGCGGCTCGCGCCGCTCGCGCCCGTGCGCGAGGCCGGGGCGGCGTGGTCGGCTCGCATCATTCACATTGATCGCTTCGGCAATCTCGTCACGAACCTGACGGGGCTGGAACTGGCCGGGGAGGAGTTCGCCCCCGGCGTGAAACTGGAGATCGGCGGGCGCGAGATCAGTTCGTTTCGCCGGTTCTACGCGGATGCGGAGGGCGCGGCGGGAGACGAATTGTTTGCCATTTGGGGCAGCGCGGGCTTTCTTGAGATCGCCGCCGACCGCGCCTCCGCCGCCGGACTGCTCTGCGCCGAACGCGGCCAAAGGGTGCGCGCCGCGCGGCTCGCGCCGTGAGCAAACCTGCGATTCCGGCGTGGGCGACAACGGAGTCGGCGCGCGGTTTCTCTGCACGATTTACGATCCACGCCGCACGCCTTTCCTTCCGTCACCCGTCGCTTGTCACTTGTCACCCCATTTGTTATCTTCGACTCAACTTAACAATTTCAAGGATACCCATCATGGAAAACGCGAAGGAAGCTGCCACCGCGCCTGCAACGGACACACCGAAGGAAGCGAGCGCGCCTGCCGCCGCCGCCGCTCCTGCCGCCGCTGCGGGCGGGGCGGGCTTGCGCGGCGTCGTGGCCGCGAGTTCATCAATCGGCGACGTGAACGGCGAGCAGGGCATACTCATCTATCAGGGTTACGACATACACGATCTGGCCGAGCATTCGACCTTTGAAGAGACTGTCTACCTGCTCTGGCACGGTCGCCTGCCGAACAGGTCGGAGTTCGACGAGTTCAAGCGCGCCATCGGCGAACACTACGAGTTGCCGCCGCAGGTCATCGAGTTGATCCGTCAATTCCCGCGCGAGGCCGAGCCGATGGACATGCTGCGCACCGCCGTCTCCGCGCTCGACTTCTACGACCGTGAGTGCTGCGACATCTCGCGCG
>DASVVO010000044.1:0-5254 GCA_036386515.1 Pyrinomonadaceae bacterium | reverse complement strand
GGGACGATTGAATGGTGATGAACATTCAATCGTCCCTCCGGGACTCATACATTATCCTGCCACCAGGTTCCCGGCGATAAATCGCCGGGCTATTAGCAATCGTCCCTCGCGGGACTTGTTCAAACAGCTTCTTAGAATTTGTAGTTTAAAATGCGGGTCGCCGTTTGACGACGGATGAAACGCTCCGGCGGGCTGGCAGCCCCGCGCGCGCGCAAACGTCTAGGCGGAAACTTGATCGGAGGTAATGTCCGGCCCCAGGTTCTCGGTCGTCGCCTCGTCTACGCCTTCGAGCGCGGCATGGAGCGTGTGCCAGGAGAGGCTCGCGCATTTGACGCGCGCGGGAAACTCGCGCACGCCCGCGAAGATGGTCAGGCGGCCGAGGTTGTTGGGCGTCGCCTCTTCGTCGAGTTCGCCCGTCACCATGCGATGAAATTCGCCGAAGAGAATTTCGACTTCCGCGCGCGTTTTGCCCTTCACGCTCTGCGTCATCATGCTGGCCGAAGCCTTCGAGATGGCGCAGCCCGAACCTTCAAAACTCACGTCGGCGATCTGCTCGTTCTCGAATTTCAGGTAGACGGTCAGTTGGTCGCCGCAGAGCGGGTTGAAGCCGTCGGCGTGGCGGTTGGCCGTCTCCAACTTGCGAAAGTTGCGCGGCTTTTTGTTGTGGTCGAGGATGACCTGTTGATAGAGTTCGCTCAGTTCCGACACTTTAACTAAACACCTCGATTACTTTCTGCACCGCCCCGGCGAGCGTGTCAACTTCTTCTTTCGTGTTGTAGAAGGAGAAGGAGGCGCGCGCCGTGGCCGGGATGTCGAAGCGTTTCATCACGGGCTGCGCGCAATGATGACCGGCGCGGATGGCGATGCCTTCCTGATCCAGGATCGTCCCCACGTCGTGCGGGTGTACGTCTTCGATGACGAAGGAGAGCGCGCCCACCTTCTCGCGCGCCGTGCCGATGATGCGGACGCCTTCGATGGCCGTCAGCTTTTCCGTCGCGTAGGCGAGGAGTTCGTGCTCGTAGGCGTGGGCGGCGGCGCGGTCGAGTCCTTCCAGATAATCGATCGCCGCGCCGAGTCCGATCTGCGAGGCGATGGCGGGCGTGCCCGCTTCAAACTTATTCGGCAGCCCCGCATAGGTGGTCTTCTCGAAGGTGACGGTGCGGATCATGTCGCCGCCGCCGAGGAAGGGGTTCATCCGTTCCAGCAGTTCGGCCTTGCCGTAGACGACGCCGCTGCCCGTCGGCGCAAACATCTTGTGGCCGGAGATGATGTAGAAATCCGCGTCCAAATCCTGCACGTCGATGGACAGGTGCGGCGCGCCCTGCGCCCCATCGACGAGGACGGGCACGCCCTGCTTGTGCGCGCGCGCGACGATCTCCTTGATCGGGTTGATCGTGCCGAGCGCGTTCGAGACGTGCATCACACAGACGAGTTTCGTCCGCTCGTTCAAGAGCGATTCGTATTCGTCGAGCAACAGTTCGCCCGCGTCGTTCATCGGGATGACGCGCAACGTCGCGCCCTTTTCTTCGCAGAGCATCTGCCACGGGACGATGTTCGCGTGATGCTCCATCGCCGACACGATGATCTCGTCGCCCGCCGAGACGAACTTGCGCCCGTAGCCGTGCATGACGAGGTTGATGCCTTCGGTGCAGCCGCGCACGAAGATGCACTCGCGCGTTTCGCGCGCGTTGATGAAGCGGCGCACCTTCTCGCGCGCGCCCTCGTAGGCGGTCGTCGCGCGCTGGCTCAGGTAATGCACGCCGCGATGGATGTTGGAATGTTCCTCTTGCAGGTAACGGCTGCCGCGGTCGATCACGACTTGCGGCACCTGCGAAGAGGCCGCATTGTCGAGATAGACGAGCGGCTTGCCGTTGACCGTCTGACCGAGCACCGGAAAATCCTCGCGCACCCGCGCCACATCCCACGTCGCCGTGTTCCCTGCTTGTCTCTCACCCGACATATAAGTCTCTGTTGCACTCATAGAATTTCAAATGGTTTCAGGTTTCAGGTTTCAAGTTAAAGACCGAAGAACCTCAGTCCTGAAACTTGAAACCTGAAACTATTATTTACACTTCGAGCCGCGCGTGGAGGCGGTTCAGAATCGCCTCGTCCAACTGCCGCTTGATCGATTCGATCTTGATCTTATCCACCAACTCTTCCGCGAAACCGTAGGTCAGCAGGTTGCGCGCGAGGTCTGGATGCAGCCCGCGGCTGATGAGGTAGAACAACTCTTCCTCTTCGAGTTGGCCGACGGTCGCGCCGTGCGCGCACTTCACATCGTCGGCGTAAATTTCCAACTGCGGCTTGGTGTCAACGCGCGCTTCGTTCGAGAGCAGCAGATTCTTGTTGGATTGCTGCGCGTCGGTTTGCTGCGCGTCGCGGTGGACGAACACCTTGCCGTTGAAGACGGCGCGCGATTTGCCGTCGAGGATGCCTTTGTAAAGTTGGTGGCTCGTGCAATGCGGGCTGGAGTGGTCGATCAGCGAATGCGTATCGGCGTGCTGTCCCGTGCCGACGAGGTAGAGGCCGTCCACCCAACATTCCGCGCCTTCGTGCGCGAGCCGGACTTGAATGCCGTGGCGCGAAAGCTGCGCGCCGAGCGTGATCGTCGTCAAGTCGTAGACGCCGCTGCGTTCGAGTTCCGCGGTAGTCATGGCGATGTGAAAGGCCGCTTCGCTCTCGCGCTGGACTTTGTAATGCGTCACGCGCGCGTTTTCGCCGACGAACACTTCGACCACGGCGTTCGTGAAGGAAGCGGATTCATCCACCGACGCGTAACTCTCGATGATCGTCGCCGCGCTGTTGCGTTCGGCAACGACGAGCACGCGCGGCAAAACGGCCGCCGGTTGCGCCGACGGGGCGGACAGAAACAGCAGTTGAATCGGGCTGGTCGCCTGCGCGCCCGTGGGCACGTAGATGAGCGCGCCCTCGCGCAGGAAGGCTGCGTTGAGGGCGTGGAAACCATCAATCTCAGGGTCGCCGGGACGCGCGAGATACGAGCGCAGGACGGATTCGTGTTCGTCCGCGAAGGCCGCCGCGAAGTCCGCGACGACGACGCCCGCCGGTAAATTTTCAACCGAGGAAAACTCCGCGCGGTAAATCCCGTTGACGAAGACCAGACGGCTCGCCGCCTCGGGGGCGAGAAAAGCGGCCACGTCGTCCACGCTCACCTCAGCGCGCGCTCCGGCCTCGATTGGCGTAAACGCGCCCCGCGCGATTGCGCCCACGTTCGTGTACTTCCAATCCTCAGCGTCGGTCGTCGGGAAGCCGACGGTCTCAAAACGCTCCATCGCCGTTTCGCGCAGCCGCAGCACCCAGGCGGGCAGCGAGCGCGCGTCCTCCGCCTGCATCGCGTCGAACGCAGCCCGGTATAAACTCTTCTCTTTCGTCGCTTGCACCATCATCCTCTTTGAAACTTTCTCACCGTCAACTTTTAAAGCCGTCTCCGGTTACGCGCTGGCCGCGGACGGCTGGCCGGCCTCGGCCTCGTCTTTGATCCAGTCGTAGCCCTTCTCTTCGAGCGCGAGCGCAAGCTCTTTGCCGCCGGAGCGCACGATGCGACCCTTGTAGAGCACGTGAACATAATCGGGCACGATGTAGTTGAGCAGGCGTTGGTAGTGCGTGACGAGCACGATGGCGTTGTCGGCGTGGCGCAGTTTGTTGACGCCCTCGGAGACGATCCGCAGCGCGTCGATGTCGAGACCGGAATCGGTTTCGTCGAGCACGGCGAGCTTCGGTTCGAGCACGGCCATTTGCAAAATCTCGTTGCGCTTCTTCTCGCCCCCGGAGAAGCCTTCGTTGACCGAACGCGACATGAGCGCGGCGTCCATCTCGACGATCTTCGCGCGCTCCTTCAACAGGTCTTTGAATTCGAGCGGGTCGAGTTCCTCCTCGCCGAGATGCTTGCGCTTCTCGTTATAGGCGAGACGCAGAAATTGTGCGTTCGACACGCCCGGTATCTCCACGGGGTATTGAAAGGCGAGGAAGAAGCCGTCGCGGGCGCGCTCGTCGGGTTCGAGTTCGAGCAGATTTTTTCCGTCGAATAAAACCTCGCCGCCCGTCACCTCGTATGAAGGATGCCCCGCCAGCACCTTCGCCAGCGTAGACTTCCCCGACCCGTTCGGCCCCATGATAGCGTGTACCTCACCCCGCTTCACCGACAGCGTGATGCCCCGCAGAATGTCCTTGCCCTCAACCCTCGCATGTAAATCACGAATCTCTAACACTATGCTCTCCTTCGGAGAGTGACAGGTGATGGGTGATAGGTGATGGGAAAAACATTTCCTTCCTATCACCTATCACCTGTCACCTATCACTAAATTTCTTACCCAACGCTGCCTTCCAGTTTCATGCCGAGCAGGCGTTGCGCTTCGACGGCGAACTCCATCGGGAGTTCGCGGAACACGTCTTTGCAGAAACCGTTGATGATGAGCGAAACCGCATCTTCCGACGAGATGCCGCGCTGCCGGAGGTAGAACAACTGCTCCTCGCTGATGCGCGAGGTGGTCGCCTCGTGCTCGACCTTCGCCGTGTTGTTCGACACCTCGATATAGGGAAACGTGTTCGCGCCGCACTTGTCGCCGATCAGGAGCGAATCGCATTGCGTGTAGTTGCGCGCGCCGTCCGCCCCGGCCAGCACTTTGACGAGGCCGCGATAACTGTTGTTCGACTTGCCCGCCGAGATGCCCTTCGAGACGATGTTCGAGCGCGTGTTTTTGCCGATGTGGATCATCTTCGTGCCCGTGTCGGCCTGCTGCGCGTGGTTGGTGAGCGCGACGGAATAAAACTCGCCGATGGAGTTGTCGCCCTGCAAGATGCACGAGGGGTATTTCCACGTAATCGCTGAACCCGTCTCCACCTGCGTCCACGAGATTTTCGAGTTGCGCCCGCGACACGCGCCGCGCTTGGTGACGAAATTGTAAATGCCGCCCTTGCCTTCTTCGTCGCCCGCGTACCAGTTCTGCACGGTCGAATACTTGATCTCGGCGTCGTCCAGGGCGACGAGTTCGACGACCGCCGCGTGCAACTGGTTCTTGTCGAACTTCGGCGCGGTGCAGCCTTCGAGGTAAGAGACGTGCGAGTTTTCTTCCGCGATGATGAGCGTGCGCTCGAACTGGCCCGACTCGGAATTGTTGATGCGGAAATAGGTGGACAAGTCCATCGGGCAACGCACGCCCTTCGGGATGAAGACGAACGAGCCGTCGGTGAAGACCGCGCTGTTCAAGGCCGCGAAGTAGTTGTCGTTCGTCGGCAC
>DASVVO010000043.1:2500-66095 GCA_036386515.1 Pyrinomonadaceae bacterium | reverse complement strand
TGTTCGACAGCAGTTATGGCGCGAAGTGGGTTTTCACACATCACGTTCCGAAGCCGACAGGGTAAAAGTAGACCGTGCATTGTTAGAACGCCTGACGGACGCACTTTGCTACGCTGCTTGAATGGATAAAGTCGAGATTAGGAAATGCTCGAAAAATCTTTTAAGCTCGGCGCGCATTCCGCGCCACGCGCGCGCACGACCCGAGAGGCTCTCAATTTATGTCGAACATCATTTATCGCGCGGCGCGCGAGGAAGAGATTCCGGCGACCCTCGACCTCTTCCTCGAAGCCGTCGATCATCTTTACCGCCGCCACAATTTGGAGATGTCGCTGCCGCCGCGCCCGGCCGTCGAGAGCGTCTACCGGCACATCTTCCGGACGGGCATTTTTCGCGTCGCGGAACGTGACGGGCAACTCGTCGCCATTTGCCACGCGGTCGTGCGCGATGCGCTGTGGTTTTTGTCGGGGTTCTGGACGCGGCCGGAGTTGGTGGCGGGCGGCGTTGGCGGGAAGTTAATGAGAGAAGTGCGGCGCGAGGGCGAGGAGGCGGGCGCGCGGAAGTTTTTCGTCTGGTCGTCGATGGATCAGACGGCGATTGCGAGCTATCTCAAAGCGGGGATGCTCCCCGGTTATCAGGTCTTCACTTTCGCCGGCCGACCTTCCGCCCTGCCGGCCGCGCCCGCGGGCTACACGGTCGAACCGCTCTCGCTCGAAGTTGCCTGCGGCATCGACCGCGAGGTGCGCGAGACGCGGCGCGAAGCGGATCATCGCTACTGGCTCTCGGAAGTCGAACTCGAAGGGCGACAGGTGCGACGCGGCGGCCGCCTCGTCGGCTACTACTATTTCCGGGGCGAGACCTTCGGCCCCGCCGCGTGGATGGAACCGCAGGGAGCGGAAGCGTTGTTGACGCTCGGTTGCGGCGAAGCGGCGGCGCAGTCGGAAACGATTTCGCTGCGCGTGCCGGGCATCAATCACGACGCCATCCGTTTCGCCTTCAAGCACGGCTTGCGCCTCGGCGGAACGACGGCGCACCTCTTCACCTCCGCGCCGTTCGGCCGCCTGGAGCGATACCTCGCCTCCGGCCCTTCCCTTTTTTAAAGGAGACCCCGCGGACGAGCCATCGAATCGCTCCCTTCATCCGGCACAAGAGAACGCCGCCGCCCCTGTCAGACAGGAGCGGCGGCGTTCTGGTTAGGTCAACGATTTCGGCGTTGATTGAGTGTTTACGGCCGACCCTCCAGGCTGACGATGAACCGGAAGGCGCCTTCCTGCTCGATCCCCATCATGAACTGCACGTCGATGGCGCAGGTCTGATTGGTCGGGCACACGCCGTTGACCGTCGAAGCCAACCCTTCGAAGTTGATGTTATTGACGGTCGAGAGCGTCGGGTTAATGAGCGTGAGCGTCGAGTTCAACCCGCCGCCGAGAGGTTGCTGCATCGGGAGTTGTTCGATGAGCGTGCCGCGCACCGAGGCGGTCGCGCTGGCGGCCGTCGGCACACGCTGGTCGGAAGAATCGAGCACGCGCAGGTCGGCGATGCCGCCCGGCGCGGGCGCGGTCGTGATGTCAACCACGCGGAAACGGATACGCGTGATCCGCTGGCCGCTGTTGTTGGTGAAACGGCGGCGAATGATCATCGTGCCGTAGCTGCGATTGACGCCCACGTTCGAGCCGTCGCGCGCGCGGTTGGGCGACGCGTTGGTGGCGACCGTCGGGTCGTACATGGTCACGACGATGTTGCGCGCCGCGTCCTGCCGCGGGCTGATGGAGTTCTGCGGCCCCGGCGCGCCGAGTATCGCCACTCCGCCGAAGGAAGCGGGCGAGGTGGACACGAACACGAAGTCCTGATTGTTCTGGCCGGTGTCCTGCGGGATGCCGGTGAGAAGTCTTCTCACGAAGCTGATCTCGCCGTTGGTCGAGCCGATGGGAGTCAAGCCCGCGCCCTCGATGTTTTCGACCGGGCCTCCGGTGAAGCCGACCGCATCGAGGCGATTGCCCGGCGTGAACGTGGCGCGGTTAGTCGTCGGGTACAAGGCCAGCCCGGTGTCGTCGTCCACGTCCGTGCCGCTCGTCGGTTTGTAGTAGTAATCGGCGTTGGCGTAACCGCTGAGGCTGTAGCCGCCGGTGGCGAGCAGGAAGTGCCTGCGCGCGCCGATGACGGTGCCGTTCGGGATGACCGCCACGTTTTCACGCGTGCCGCCGGAAGTACCGTCAACCGCCCAACCGGGCGTGCCGTCGGCCGTGCTGACCGTGATGTTCGAGTCCGTGTTGTTATACAACTCGATGAACTCGTCGGCCGCACCGTTCGTTCCGCGCAGGCGGAACTCGCTGATGAGCACCTGACCGGGGCTGGCTCCCGCACCGGCGGCATCTGCCGCGGCGGCGAAATCCTGCCCGGCCTGACTTGCCGGAACGTCGAGGTAGGTGCGATAAGCGGGCGTGAAGCGCGTTGCCGCACGCGACGGCGTGACGGTGTAATTCCCGCCCGCGCTCAAACCGCTGAAGCTGTACGCGCCCGTCGGCCCGGTCACGACTTGCGACTGGAAGGTCGAGCCTTGCAGCGTGACGGTGGCGGTCTCCCCGGCCGCGAGGCCGGTGACGTTGCCGGTGATGGTCAGCCCGGAGGGCGGCGTGAGCGCGATCTCCCAGAGGCCGCGGCTGTGAGTGGCGATGCGCAGGATGCGGTTGGCATTCTGGATGACCATCTGGAAGACGGCCACGCGCGGCAAGCCCGTGCCGTAGGGCACCCAGGTCGCGCCGCCGTCCTGCGAGGTGTAGACGCCGATGTCCGTGCCCGCGTAGAGATGGCTGGGGTCGGCCGGGTCAACCTCGAAGGCGTTGACGGGAACGTCGGGGATGCCGTTGGCGATGGCCGTCCAGGTGGTCGCGCCGGGCGTGTCGCTGAGGTTGGTGGTCTTCCAGATGTGCTGCGCGGCCGGGATGCCCTGGCCGCCGTAGCAAACGTAGGCGACCGCCGAGTTGGTCGGGTCGATGAAGACGCGGCCGACGGCTCTGCGGTTGGCGACCGAGATCGGAGGCGTCACCTCGGTCAAAACGGCGAGGCCGGTGCGGGTCGCGAAGACCTGACCGCCCACCGTCTGGACGCCCGCCGTCGTGTTCGCGCTCTGAGGCAACGTGCCCACGATGCGCGCGTTATCGTCGGTCTTGCTGACCCAGATGGTGGTGATGGCCGCGCCGACGGTCGGCAGAGCCGGGAACGGATTGACCGGCGCCTGGCTGGCGAGCGTCATCGTGTCGCCGCGGTTGACCGAGCGATAGAGACGATCCGTGCCGAAGTAGAGCGTGTTCGGCTGGCCGGGAACGAGGCTCGGCCCCAAATCCATCGGTGCGTAGAACAGCACGTTATCGTTGGTGATGCCGTTCGGCCCTTCGGCATCGCCGCACGCGTTGACGAAGCCCGGCGAAGCGCCGAACCCCTTGAGCGGCCACTGTCCTTCAAAAGCGCAGTCGGTGCGCGAGACGCGCCCGAAGCCGATAAGGGTGTTCTGCTGGTTGAAGTACGTGTGGTACATCGTCACGTTGGTGGTGTCGGTCGAACTCTTGTCGATGAGCGCGTAACCGCCGTCGCCGAAGTCGGCGCGTCGCCACTGGTTGATCGGCTTGTTCGGGTCGTTGCCGGTGACGGGCAGCATGAACTGCGTGCCGTTGTCCTGCGTGCCGCCGAGCGAGAAGAAGCGGTCGGTGGCATGCACGTCCAAGCCCTGGAACTGGGTCGCGCTGTAGCCGGTGTTGTTGAGCGAAGTCCAGGTGACGCCCTTGTTGGTCGAACGCCAGATGCCGCCGTCGCTGGCGGTATAGACGATGTTCGGGTTCGACTGGGAGGCCACGGTGGCGTGCGTGTCGGCGTGAAGGCCGGTGTCGTTGCGCACGAAGGTCGCGCCGCCGTCGGTCGAGCGCGCCTGCACGCGCGAGCACGTGCCCTGCGCCGAGCCGCCGAGGTGGACGATGTTCGCGTTGCTCGGATCAGCCTCGATGGAGATGTCGTAGGAGCACTGGCCGCCGCAGAAACCGCCGCCGCCGAGTTGCTTGACCCACGTCAGGCCGCCGTCGATTGATTTGCGCACCGCGCCGGAGTTGGTGGTGCAGGACGTGCCCGTCGCCGCCTCGCCGGAGGCGAGGTAAAAGGTGGTGACGCCGCTCACCCTCGCCGCACCGAACTCGCCGCGCGTGGTGTTCAGGGCGAGTTGCTGGGTGAAAGTCGGGGTGGCCGCCAGCGCGTTCGCCGTGCGCCAGACGCCGCTGAAGGAGGTCGTCGCCGCGGCGCGGACGAAGGCGACCAGTATGTTCGGGTCGCCCGGATCAAAACGAATGCCGGTGATGTTGTGGTTGCCGGTGCAGGGGCTGTCGAAACAGTTTTCCGGCGCGACGAGCAACTTTTGGAAAGTGACCGAGGCGGCGGCGGCCGTCGCGTTGGTCGAGCGGTAGAGGCCGCGCAGGCCGAGCGGCGGAACCAACCCGTTGGCCGGGGTCTGTTGCGGGTTGCCGATGATGGCCGAGGTGGTGGCGACGAAAATCGTCCCGGGGTCGGTCGGGTGGACGAGGATGTCGCTGATGCCGCGCCCGGTGAACGAGCTGGTGACGAGGGGCGTCACGCCGTTCGTCGAGAGTAAATTCTGGGTCGGGTTGATGGGGCCGGCGAGATTGGCGGTCGTCAGGGCGTTGTCGATGCGATAGACGCCGATGCCCGCGTAACAACCGCTGCCGCACTGGTTGCCTTCGCCCGTGCCGACATAGAGGATGTTCGGGTTGGAGGGCGCGAAGGCCAGCGCGCCAATAACCATTGATTCCGCGCTATCGAAAACGGGCGTCCACGTCTGCCCGCCGTTGAGCGAGCGGAAGACGCCGCCGTTGGCCGCGCCGATGAAGACGATGTCGGGGTTGGTGGGGTGAACGGCGATGGCAGTGGTGCGCCCGCTCACCGGGTGAACCACGATGGAAGTCTGCCCGTTCGGGATGGGTTGCGGGCCGAGCGGCGTCCAACTCGTGCTGCTGATCAACGGGTGGATGGAACGACCGTTCTTCGCGTCCTGCCGCAGTTGCGCCTCCTGCTGCTTCATGTCCTGAATCGCCTTGAAGCGGAGCATCGGGTTATAAGTTCCGTCGTCCGCCACGCCGAGCAGCATGTTGATGTGCGCCTGACGCTTCTCGTGGTAAGCCTCGAAGTTGATCTTCCCTTTCATGAAGGCCGGGAGATCGGGGTCTTCTTCTTTAGCTTCGCCCGGCTTGCGGGTCAGGCTGCGCTCCCTTTTGGTAGGCGAGGCGGGCGCGTCGCCCTGCTGCTGTGCGCCCGTGGGGGCGGCGGCGTCATTCGCCTTCGCCGGCTTGCCGCGCTCCTGCGCGCTGGTGGTCGACTCGAAAATTAAAGCCGAAAGGGAGAACACGACGGCTGCGCCGACGAGCATCACCCATCTCGTATAGTTCTTCATGCAGATTCTCCTGGAGGGGCTGTCAATAGAGACGGTCGAGTGCGCGTCCGTCGGCTCAGACCTGGCCGACGCCAAACCGCACTCGCACGGTTCAGAAATTAGGATCGCTTGATGGCTGTCAAACACAGCCATATTTGTTTCATTTTGAAGTGGATCGAAAGGCCGTACCTAATCCCCTGCGACTCAACATTCGCTTCTGCCGAAAAAGACGCGGGCGCGCGTTCTCCGTCGAAAGGGTTTGGTAGCTTGCGGGGGGTGGGAGCTATTCGATTGAAAATAACGAATTACCGTGATGCGGATCGAGGCAGTGGCCTCACGTCCGACCTCGCAGAAGCTCACAAATTAGTAAGCCAGCGTAAAATAATCTCTTTAGCCCCGTGGTGTCAATGAATTTGGGGCTTATCGGTAAAATTATTAACGGTTTGGCGCAGGTTCGCACCGCCACGAGCGCGGGGGAATTTGGTTGCGCCGGGGCGTTGAATCTCCGGCGGGCGAGTTTTGCGCCCGCGCCGCCGGGGCGAGCCGCCGCGCGCCTTTAGAATGCGACGGCGGGCGTTTTTTCGGGGCGCGGGCAGCCCGCGCCGGGTTCAACCTCTGCATCATTAGGGTTTACAAATCCGGCGCGAGTGCGGCACACTCTCGCTCCCGATGGACGCCATGCCAACAAACACGCCTGACGCGCCGCCCAAACTCGCGCGCCGCCTCAATCTCTTCGACGCGACGATGCTCGTCATGGGCGGCATCATCGGCGCGGGCATCTTCGTCAACCCGGCGGAGGTGGCGCGGCAGGTAGACACGCCCCTGCTCATCCTCGGCGCGTGGCTCCTGGGCGGGCTGATCGCGCTCACGGGGGCTTTCGTCTACGCGGAGTTGGCGGCGCGCCGGCCGGAAGTCGGCGGCCAGTACGCGTATCTGCGCGACGCCTATCACCCGACCGTGGCGTTTCTCTACGGGTGGTCGCTGCTGCTCGTCATCCAGTCGGGCGGCATGGCGGCCGTCGCCATCACCTTCGCGCGCTACTTCGCCGAACTCACACGCGCGCCGCTCTCCGAAAGTGCGCTCGCCGCCCTCGCGCTCGTGCTCCTGACGGGCATCAACTGTCTCGGCGTCCGCGCCGGAAGCAACGTGCAGAGCGCGCTCATGGTTTTGAAGATCGCGGCCATCGCCGCGCTCGTCTTTTGCGGCTGGTGGTTCTCCGCAGAGGCTCCGGGCATCACCGGCGCGCCTGCGCTTCAGCGCGAGCCTTTATCGTTCGACCTGTTAATCGCGATGGGCGCGGCGCTCACGCCCGTCATGTTCGCTTACGGCGGCTGGCAGACGACGAGTTTCGTGGCGGGCGAGATGCGCGACCCGCGCCGCGACCTCGCGCGCGGCCTGCTCTACGGCGTGGCGGGCGTGGTGCTGCTCTACACGGCCGTCAGCTTCGTCTGCGTCTACGCGCTCGGCGCGGAAGGTCTGGCGCAGACGACCACGCCCGCCACCGCCGTCATGCGCCGCGCGCTCGGCGAACGCGGCGCGCAACTGATCGCTCTCGGCATCACCGTCTCGACGCTCGGTTTCCTCAGTCAAGCTCTGCTCACCACGCCGCGCGTCTATTTCGCGATGGCCGAAGACGGATTGTTCTTCCGCCGCATCGCGCGGGTGAGCGAGCGCACGCGCGTCCCCGTCTTCGCCATCGCCTTGCAGGGCGCGGCGGCCATCGTCATCGCGCTCTCCGGCAGGTACGGGCAGATACTCAATTACGTCGTCTCGGTTGACTTCATCTGGTTCGGGCTGACCGGACTCTCCCTCTTCATCTTCCGCCGCCGCGCCGCTCCCGGCGGCGACGACACTGCGACGGCGGCCTTCAAAGTTCCCGGCCACCCCTACACGACCGCGCTTTTCGTCGCGGCCTGCTGGCTCGTCGTCCTGAGCACCGTCTATAAATATCCGGCCAACAGCGCGATCGGCTTCGTGATCGTGCTCGCGGGCGTGCCCGCCTGCTACTACTGGCTGCGGCGGCAAAGGAAACTGCACCCATGAGCGAACGGCAACCGCGCGTGACGAGTTCGGCTTACATGTACTGGGCGAAGACGCAATCGCAAGCGCGCTTCAACCTGGCGACGAGCGGCGTGCGCCCATACCCGCTCGAACGCCTGCGCGTCTCGCTCTCCGATCTCGAACTGAGCGGCACGAGCGGCTACGGCTACCCGCCGCTCCAACAGGCCATCGCCGCGAAGTGCGGCGTCGCGCCCGGCACGGTCGTCGCCGCCAACGGCACTTCGATGGCGAACTTCCTCGCGCTGGCCGCCCTCCTTGCGCCCGGCGACGAAATTCTCATCGAACAGCCGACTTACGAGTTGATCATCTCCGCCGCGCTCTACCTCGGCGCGGATGTCAAAAGATTCGCGCGCCCGCTCGACGCTCAGTTTCGCCTCGATCCGTCGGAAGTAGAGCGCGCCATCACGCCGCGCACGCGTCTCGTCGTCGTCACGAACCTGCACAACCCTTCAAACGCTTACGACGGCGACGACGCGCTCAGACAGATCGGCGACCTCGCAGCCCGCGTGGGCGCGCGCGTCCTCGTCGATGAGGTTTATCTCGACGCCGCCTTCGCGCGCGCCCCGCGCACGGCCTTCCATCTCGGCGAACATTTCATCAGCACCAGCAGCCTGACGAAAGTTTACGGCCTGAGCGGGCTGCGCTGCGGCTGGATTCTGGCCGCGCCGGAATTGGCCGGGCGCATGTGGCGACTCAACGACCTCTTCGGCGTCGCCCAACCGCACGCCGCCGAACGCCTCAGTTGCATCGCCTTCGCCCGCCTCCCCGAAATCGCCGCAGACGCCCGCGCCCTGCTCGAACGAAACCGCGCCCTCGCCAACGACTTTTTCGCCGCGCGCGATGATCTCGAAACCTTCCCCCTCACCGACGGCATGATCTCTTTCCCGCGTCTCCTCACCGGCGGCGGCGACGTGGACTCTCTCTGCGCGCTCCTGCGCGAGAAGTATGAAACGTCGCTCGTGCCGGGGCGATTCTTTGAGATGCCCGAACACTTCCGCCTCAGCATCGGCGGCGACACAGACATGTTGAGCGGCGGACTCGAACGCCTCGGCGCGGCGTTGGACGACCTGCGGCGCGGGCATTGATGAATTGCGCGGCGTTGATGAACTGAGCGGCGTGGGTGAATTTAACGCGGGTTGAAAGGCGACGCGGCGCGTGGGGGCGGCGGCGAGTTTCTCGTTCAAACGTTTGAGGTTCGCCCGACGACGCCGGCGACCGCCTCGGCGAGTTCCTTCGGCGCGATGGGCTTGGCGAGGTGCAGTTGGAAGCCCGCGTCGAGCGCGCGCCGACGATCTTCTTCGCGGGCGTAGGCCGTGAAGGCGATGGCCGGGGTCGTCGCGCCGCCGCGCGCCGCGTCGCGCTTCCTGAGTTTTTCGATGAACGTGTAGCCGTCCTCTCCGGGCATGGCGATGTCGCTCAGGATGCAATCGAACGAACCGCGTTCGAGCGCGGCCAAAGCCTCTTCCGCCAACTCGCACATCTGCACGGTCGCGCCGTAGCGTTCCAGAGCTTTGCCGAGCAGCACGCGCGTGTCCGGTTCGTCTTCCACGATCAGGATGCGGAGGCCGCCAAGCACGGTCTGTCGCTCCGCCGGTTCGGTCGCGCGCTCAGGCTCCGTCTCGACGGGCGCGGACTCGCCGCGCTTCGCGTATTCGAGCAAGGGCAGACGCACCTCGAAAGTCGCTCCACGGTCTTCGCCCGCGCTCGTCGCGCCGACCGTCCCGCCGTGGAGTTCGGTCAGGTGGCGCACGATGGCGAGGCCGAGACCGAGGCCGCCGTGCGTGCGCGTCGTCGTTTGATCGGCCTGGCGGAAACGGTCGAAGACGAACGGTAGAAAATCCGCTTTGACGCCCTCGCCCGTGTCCGTGACGGCGATGCGCGCCTGCGTCCCCGCGCGCTCCAGACGCACCTCGACGCGCCCGCCCTCGGGCGTGAACTTGACGGCGTTCGACAACAGATTCCAGACCACTTGCTGCAAGCGTTCCGCGTCGCCCGCGACAAGGTTCGCCGCCGCGTCGATGGTGAGCGCGAGTTCGATGCCCTTCGCCTGCGCCGCGGGGCGCGCCGCTTCGCACGCCGCTTCGACCACCTGCCTGAGTTCGGTCGGCTTCAAGTCGAGTCGCAGCTTCCCGGTGATGATGCGCGAGGCGTCGAGCAGATCGTCCACGAGTTGCTTCTGCGAGCGGGCGTTGCGCTCGATGGTTTCGAGGGCGCGGGCGGCGGTCGCATCGTCGAACTTGACGGAGCGGAGCAGGTTCGTCCAACCGAGGATGGAAGTGAGCGGCGTGCGTAGTTCGTGCGAGAGCGTGGCGAGAAATTCGTCCTTGAGGCGATTGGCTTCCTGCGCCTCGCGGTAAAGGCGCGCGTTGTCCACGGCGAAGGCGGCGCGTTGCGCGAGGTCTTCGGCGAGGGCGAGGTCGGAGAGGCCGTAGCGTCTTCCCGGCGCGGAAGTGGCGAACGTGATCGCGCCGAGCGTGCGCCCGCGCGCCACGAGCGGCACGATCATGGCCGACGCCAAACCGAGTTCGCGCGCGACGCGGAAACGCTTCGCCTCGTCGGTCGAAACGGCTTCGGCCGACGAGGCGATGTCCGCGTAAAGTTCCGACTGGCCGGTGCGGATCGCATTCGCCACGCCCGTCGCCGCTTCCGGGTTCCGGTTCTCGCGCCGTTCGAGTTCCCAGACCAGCCCGACCTGCGCCGCGTCGTCGCCGCCGTGCATCACGGCGATGGGGCGGCACGCGCCGTCGTCATCCACCACGTAGACGATGCACCAATCGGCGAGGAAAGGGACGCTGAGGCGCGCCACCGATTCGAGCGTCGTCTCATAATCGAGCGAGGCGGCCAAAAGCGCGCTCGCTTCGACGAGGAAGCGTTGGGTCGCCTCGCGCTGCTTGCGCTCCGTGATGTCGGAGAGCGTGCCGACCCATTCGCGCAAGCTGCCGTCTTCGGCGATGACGGGAACGCCGCGCACGGCGAAATCGCGGTAGCTGCCGTCGCGCTGGCGCAGGCGATACTCGGTCGCGTAGATGCTGCGCGTCTCGACGGCGCGGAGCCAGAGTTGCGACGTGCGCTCGCGGTCTTCGGGGTGGATGGCGTCGAGCCAGCCGAGGCCGCCCACCTCTTCCCTGGTCTGGCCGGTCATCGCGCGCCACGCCGGGATGTCCTCGACGCGCCCGGCGGCGTCCGTCGTCCACACGACCTGCGCCGTCGCCGTGACGAGCGAACGATAACGATCATACTCGGCGTGCGCGCGTTCCTCGGCAAAGGCCAACGCGCTCTGCGCGCGCCTGCGTTCGATGAACTGCCCGAACTGGCTGCCGATGGTGTTCATCAGCGTGCGCAACTCCGGCTCGGACGTGCGCACCTCGCGGCTGAAAAACTCCATCACGCCGAGCGCATCCCCGCCGAGCATGACCGGAAATCCGAACGCCGCGTGCAACCCTTCGCGCGCCGCCACGGCCGCGCGCGGCATGTTTTGTTCGTGCGCCACGTCGGCGAGCCAGGCGGGTTCGCCGCTCTCCCAGATGCGGCCGGGCAAACCCGCGCCGCGCGCGAAAGTCATCTCGCGCGTGCGCGCCGCGAACTCGCCCGGCTCCGTTCCCGACGCCTGCCAGATTTCCTGGCAGCGCAGCACGCCCGCCCCGCCGTCCGCGCGCCAGAACGCGCCCATCTCCCAGCGCAGATTTTCGCAGACGGCCTCAAGTATCTTCCGCGCCGCCTCTCCCACGCTCGCCGCTTCGGCCAGCACGCGCGTTACGCCGTGGTGCGCCGCCAAACGCCGCCCGGCGCGCTTGCGCTCCGTGATGTCGCGCGCGATGCCCGTGAAGTAGCGCACGCCTCCCTCGACGAGTTCGCCGAAAGAGATTTCGAGTTCGATCTCGCGCCCGTCGCGGTGCAGGCCGGGCAGTTCGACGCCGCTCCAACTGATGTGGCGCGCGCCCGTCTCAAGATAACGTTCCAGCCCGGCGCGGTGAACGTGGCGCAAATAATCGGGCATCAACAGGGTGAGATTTTGGCCGAGCAGTTCATGGAGCGGATAGCCGAAAATCTTTTCGGCGGCGTGATTGGTGAAATGGATGACGCTCGCGGCGTCAATGATGATGATGGCGTCGGCGGCGTTTTCGGCGAAGGCGAGGAAACGCCCGTCCGTCGTCCCAACCGGAGATGCGGACTCTCCGGCGGAGGATTCGATGGCCTCCCGCGACGAGTTTGCATCTTCCGGCAACGAGGAGTTCATAGCTTACGACTCACTAAGCGTAGCTGGTTCGGATTGATAATCGGGGCGACCGATTATAGCGCACCGGAGCGAATTGGAAAGACCGTGGCTCTACTCTGTGCGTCAGCGCGAGGGCGCGTCAGCGCGAGGGCGGCACGGCGACTTCGAGAGAGAAATTGCCGCGCCCACGCCCCGCGCCCGGTTCGGTGAAACGCAGGTCGGCAAATTGCACGAGCAACTCCTCGGCGCAGCTTTGCGTGGCGACGCGGGCGACGGGAAAGCGCGCGAAGTCGAGGAAGATTTTCGCGCGCTCGTCTCCGGCGGCGCGCGCCGCGAGGGCGGCGGCTTCTCCCTGCGGCTTCTCGAAGCGCACCAGCCCGCCGGGCGCGCTTCGTTCATCTTCAATGCGCGCCAGCAGCGAAGTGTCGAAACGATAGACGGCGCGATCCGTCTCGGCCAGCACGCGCCACTCGGTCGGGTCGGCCAGCGTCGGCGTCGCGGCCACGCGCAGCACGGTCTCATTTTGTCGCGCGGCCTGCGCCCCGGCCACTTCCTGCGCCCGCGCGAGGGCGCGCCCATGCACGAGGCCGAGCGCGCCCCAGTACGCGACGACGAACGCGAGCGCGACGAGCGCGACCCGGCTGCCCCAGCGCGACGCGAATTTAAACTCATGCGCGCAGACCAACGCGACGAGGCACGCGAGCCACAGCGCGCGCGACGCGAACGGGTAATCCATCCCCATGCGCCACGGCAGCACGACAAAGGCGAGCGTCGCCACGAGCGCGAGCGCGCCCCACGCGAGGCTTCGCCGACGCGTCGTCGCGGTCAGGAGAAACGACGCTCCGCCCAAACTGAGCCACAGCCACGGGTCAACGATGAAGACGAGGTCGCCGTAGAACCAACGCCCGTCCCACGGCAACAGCGGGCGCACGCCGTAGTTGTTCGTCCAATCCATCAACGGGTGCGACGCGCTCACGAGCAGCGAGGCCACGACGAGTCCGCCGGCGCGCACGCGCGGCCGACGCCCCCGCCAATGCGCGATGATTCGCTCCCCGGCATAGACCAGCAAGGGAATGAGCAACGCGATGGCGAGCGTGCCGACAATGGAATGAGTGATGCCGCGATGATGTTTGAGGTAGAACCAACTGCCCCCGAAGGTCGCGACGATGTCTGCGTCCGGCGCGTTGGCGGCAACGAGACACACGGCGGTCGCCCCCGGCGAGAGTCGTTCCAGCCCCGCTTTCGCAGCCGTCAACCCGACCAGCGTATGCGTCAGATTATCCATGAGAGAAAGAGGCTGGAGGTTAGAGGTCGGAGATCAGTTAAAACAGCTTTTAGCTTTTCTTCTGACCTCTGACCTCTGACCTCTGACCTCTGCTTTTAGAACGGAAGGTTTCTTTCGGGAGCAGCCTCCGCGGGCAGTTGGGCGTGGCGCGTGGGGTCGAGGCGTTCGAGTTTTTGCGCGGCTTCGCGCGCGGCGGCAGACTGTGCGATGGGTTTGCCGTCCTTGCCTTTGGCCTCGCGCGCCGTCTTGGCGATCTGGAAGAGGATGTCGGCGGCCTCGCTCCGCTTGCCCTGCTTTTCATAGATCGAGGCGAGCCGCAAATTCGCGGTGTCAACCGGGATGGCCGAATTTTGCGCGCGCGCCAGTTCCGTGTAGAGCGTGGCCGCGGCGTCGTGCTGCCCGTCGGCTTCCCGCGCCTGCGCCAGCGCAAACTTGGCGCGCGCCGCCACCTCCGCGTCGCCGCTCCCGGCCAACGCTTGCAGTTCGTTCAGACCCTTCTCGCGCTCGACCGTCAATAAATTGGCCGCGCGAAAGTAGCGCGCGAGCGACTTGTAAGGATCGCCGTACTTGTTCTCGACCTTCTGCGCCTCTTCGATGACGCGCTGCGCGCGCTCCTTCTCCGTGGTGAAGGTCAGGCCGGGCGCGGCGGGCGTGGCCGGCGCGGGCGTGGCCGAAACGGTGGCATCCGCGATCTCGATGACGCGGCCGAGCGCGCGCGTGGCTTCCTCGGCCTTGCGCCCGCTCCACCACGAATAGACGCCCGCCAGCAGGGCGAGCGCGACCAGACCGGCGAGGCCGTACAGAATCGTGCGGCCGCGACCTTCGAGACGGTCGCCGACGCGGTCGAATTGTTCGAACGCCGTTTCGCGAAACTTATCGCGCCGGACTTCGCGCGCATGTTTTTTCTTGGATGGAGCCACGTTTTTTTCTCTTGCAACATCGCACGGTTGTGCGCGTTCTGATGTCAGCGGTTAGGGTGAAACGATTCACTCTACCGACCACGGCGCGGGGTTGTCAAGCAAGCGTTCGGGCGACCCTAACCCCCTGGCTCTGAGAGACTTTATTGACCGCCGTCGGGGTGCGTGCTACGCTTCGCGCCCCGACCCGCGAGCGAGTAAGGAACGAGTGAAAACAGGCGAAATATTTCGGGAACAAGGCACGAGGGCGCGGTGTCTAAGTGTGCGTGTAGACGGCGCGCGGCCGGTGTCGCAGGAGTCGCCGGTTCGTGCTGGAGGACGTTTGTGAGCTTCGGAGAGCCAATCGCTCTCCGCGGGCAAGCCGAATTGGAGCATCCCGCCGCCACTACCGCGGCGGATTCGACGGAGTCGCGCCCGAGCGCGGAGACACAGTTCATTGAAAGATTACGCGCGGGCGAGGCCGCGGCCTTCGACCGGCTCGTCAACGAACGCTCGGCGGATATTTACGCCCTGCTCTACCGCCTGACGGAAGACCCCGAAGAGGCGCGCGACCTGACCCAGGAGACTTTCCTGCAAGCCTTTCGCAGCATCGCGCACTTTCGCGGCGACGCCGACCTGCGCACCTGGCTCTACCGGATCGCCGTCAATCAGGCGCGCAATCGCTGGCGTTGGTGGCGGCGCAGGCGGCGCAACGTGACCGTCTCGCTCGACGCCACGGACGAAGCGCACGAACTCCCGCTCGCCACGCGCCTCGTTGACGAACAGGCCGACGACCCCGAAGCGCGCACGCTCGCGCACGAGCGCGAAGAGATTTTAATGGCCGCCGTGCGCGCCCTCGCCCGCCCTTACCGCGAAGCCGTCGTGCTGCGCGACGTGGAAGGCTTGAGTTACGAGGAGGTGGCCGCCGCGCTCGACATCAGCGTCGGCACGGTCAAGTCGAGGCTCTCGCGCGGGCGCACCGAGTTGCGCCGCAAGTTGGAAGGCTCTTTGTAAGGTTGTCAGTCGTCCGTGGTCAGTTGTCAGTTGTATGTGGTTATCACACGAGTTACTAAAGACTGACCTGAACAACTGACCACTGACAACTGATGACGGACGACGGACGACTGACAAGCTCTTTGAAAACGAAAGGCTGCCCTGCCCCGGCTGCTCCCATCAATCCTACGGTGCCAGTGGGTCGGGAAGCGACGAAGGTTCGAGTTTCGTCGCGTGTGAAGTGGAGGGCGGCAAGACGTGCGTGGTTTCTCAGACGCGGCCAGCAACAGCCGTTTGGGCAGACCGCGCTCCGATTGCCGACGTTTGCCAGCAGGCGTGGGAATTAGACAAACGCGCGTTGCTTCCTTGAGCGAGGGAGCAGCCGGGGTCGGCCAGCCATTCGTTTGAAAGCAGAGGCTAGAGGTCAGAGGTTAGAGATCAGTGAAAGACAAAACTGTCCTCTCTAACTTCTAACCTCTAACCTCTAACCTCTAACCTCTACATCTATGACTTGTGAGGAGACACGAAAGAGTTTTTCGCCGCATCTGGACGGCCGACTGGCGCGCGTCGTGCGCGAGGGCGTGGACGCGCACCTCGTCGTCTGTCCCGTGTGCCGTGCGGAATTCGCGCGCACGCGCACGCTCGTGCGCTCGCTCGCGCAACTCGAACGCCCGGCCGTGCCCGCCGGCCTCGCCGCCTCCATCAACCGGCAGCTTTTGATCGAACGCGCCGCGCGCCGCCAGCAGCCGACCGGCTCACTCCCCGCGCGCGCCCTGCGCTGGCTCGAACCTCGCCTCATGCCCTACACGGTGGGCGCGCTCGCCTCTTTGATTTTGTTCATCGGAGTGGTCAACGCCCTGCGGCCGCAGTTGGGCGTGCTCCGCGAGTTGACGATTGCCGCCCGCGTGGCGGATGAATCGCTCGACAATTCCCTGTTTGAAGGCGGCGGCTACGACGTGACGAAACCCGTCCCGACCATCAACCCGCACGGCGCGCTCGCCGCGCTCATCCAGACGCCCTCGCGCGGCGACGACGACGATGCCGACGATATGGTGATCTACGCCGACGTGTTCAGCAACGGCAGCGCGTCGCTCGCGGGCGTCGTGCAGCCGCCGCGCAACCCGCGCCTGCTCGACGAGGTGCAGGAGGCTTTCCGGCGCACGCCCGCCTTCGTGCCCGCCTCGCTCGACCGCCGCCCGGCCACCTTGCGCGTCGTCATCTCGGTCTCCAAAGTCAGCGTTCACGAAAGCCGTTTCTAACCCACCGCGCTCTACTTTATCCACACTCCTTACCGAAAGACGGGTAGGCCGCCGGTTCTGCATTAAACCGGCGGCCTACCCGTTTTCCGTTGAGCGCGCGGCGTCTACTGACCGAAGCGCGCGCGGTATTCGTTGGAGTTCATAAAGCCGTTGATCATGACGCGAACGTTGGTCGGGTCTGCGTTGATGACCTTGAGCCAGGCCTGATAGCCTTCCTCCTCCGGCGTGCGGCGCAGGTAGCCGTAGTACTGCATCGCCACGTAAGCGCGGTTGTACTCGGCCGTTTTGATTTCATCCGACTCGACGATCGCCCGCACCGCCTGTGCCCGCGTCAGCGTGTGCAGGTTGAGGCGGTTGATTAAATCGGCGCGGGTGAGCCTGATGTTAACGCCGCCTTCCGGGTTCGCCGGGTCGGGCGTCCAGAGCGACGGCACAGGGTAGCGAGCCAGCAGCGCATCCACGAAGGCCGTGTTGGAGAGCGCGTCGTAGGCGGCGCGAAACTCCGCACGCTCCGTGAAATTCACCGGGAAGAGGGCGCGCTTGGCGTAGACCTCGGCGGGAGTTTGCCCCGTCACCGAACGCATGTCGGGGATGATCTCGGCATACTCCGGCAGGCGATTGAAGGCCACACGGTAGAACGTGAAGGCGAACAAGCCCTTCAAACGAAACTCCGCCGACTCGAAGAACGAGCGCGAGACGATGAGCCGGTCGCACGTGGCGGAAGGGCTGAGGGGATCGAGGTTGAAAGGGTTCGCGCAGCGGCTCAAGACGCCCGACCACGGCTCGCCCACTTCCGGCTCGCGCGAGAGGAAGTCGAGATATTGCATGCGGACGAAAAGCGGCGTGGCGTTGATCGGGTTGGGCGCGCCGCTCGCATCGCCGTTGTCGTTGATGGTGAGCGTGGCCGTCTTCAACGTTCCGAGCAGGGCGTTGACGGGGCTGCGCAATTCGAGTTGCGCCGTCTCCGCGCCCTCCACGTGCGCGTCGTCGATGAGCGGAACGACCACGGTCTTCGGCTGCGTGTCGCCCGCCGCGAAACTCACGGTTTCGATGCTCGTCGCGTAATCGCAGCGCGCGTAAGCCTTGCCCTGCGGGTAAGGCAGGCCGTTCGGCATCTTCGCCTCCGGGTTGCAGGGCACGGCCGCCGGGTCGTCCACCGTGGCGACATCGACCGAGATCGCGCCCGACGTGTTGCCCGAACGCGTGACGGTGATGGTGGCGCGCCCCTCGCCTTCGCCTCCCGCATAGTTCGCCACGCCGAACGTGACGATGGCGGGCGAGGTGGCGGCGGCCTGGCTGACGGTGTAGAAAGAGTCGTCGGTGTGAAGAATCTGCGCGTTGCGCGCCGCGCCCGTGTTGGGGGCGACGTTGTAGGTCACGGTTCCGTTGCCCGTGCCGCTCCCGTTCGTGATCGTGATCCACGAAGGGTCGAGGCTGAGCGCAGACCAGGCGCAGCCCGCGGCGGTCACGATGTTGAAACTGCCCGCGCCGCCGCTCGCCGGAAACTGCTGCGGACTCACGGCCACGACGGAGTAACTGCACGTTGACTTGCCGGTGAAATTCACGGCCGACAGGTGCCCGCTCAGGTTCGAGACGGTGGCGTTCGCGGGCGTGAAGGTGTAGTTGACTTTCGCGGGCGTGACGATGTAGTTGCCGCCCGCGGGCACATTGTTGAAGGCGTAGAAACCGCCCGACTCGGTGGTCGTCGTGCTGCCTGGAGAGCCGCCCGCGAGCGTCACCCCGACGCCGCCGAGGCCGACGCCGCTCCCGTCCACGACGCGCCCGCCAATGGAGTATTGCTGCACGGCGATGGTGAAATTCGCGGTCTGGTTCGCGCTCAGATTGTCGAACCTCTGATTGAGCGGCGCGAACGTGTGATTGGCGTGCGACGGAGTGACGGTGTAGTTGCCCGCGGGCAGATTGGCGAACGTGTAGTTGCCTTGCGCGTCGGTCGTGGCGGTGGCGGTTTGCGCGCCGCCGAGCGCGACGGCGACGCCGCTGAAAGGCACGGCGGCGGCGTTGCGAATGCTGCCGCTGATGGTGTACACGGGGGCGGGGACGGCTGCGCCGGTCAACTCATACGCGCCGCGCCCGTAGGTCGAGAGTTGGATGACGCCCGCCGCGCTGGTGGTGAAGCCGGTGACGATGGCCGGGAGCATGCCGTTGTTGAAAGTCGCCCAGGTCGCGCCGTTGTCGGTGGAGCGGAAGACGCCGATGTCCGAACCGGCGTAGAGCGTGTTCGCACTGGTCGGGTCGATGAGGAACGCGCTGACGGGCACGTTCGGAATGGCCGTCGCTTGCCCCGGCGTGCCGCCGATGTTCGCCCACGTCGCGCCGCTGTTCGTCGTCCTGTAGACGTGCGGCGTGCCGAAGCCGCCGAAGGTCACGTAGGCTATCGCCGCGTTGGCCGGGTCAACCGTGATACTTTCGATGAAGCGATTGGGGAGGCCGGCGGTTCTGTCCGTCCAGGTCGCGCCGCCGTCGGTCGAAACCATCAAACGCCCCCTGGCCGAACCCGTGTAGATGACCTGCGCGTTGGCCTTCCGCTCGACGCCGATGGCGCTCAACACGTCGCCGCACTCGGCGGGCGCGGGGCTGACGCTGCAATTAACATTCTCTTGTTTCGTGAGGTCTCTGGTACCGCCGGGCGATGCCCACGTGGCGGCGAGGTCGGCGCTGACCATCAACCTGTAAGTGCCGAAGTAGAGCGTCGAGTCAACGCCGTTGCTCTTGAAAGGCGGGTAGAAGGCGATGCGGCGGACGCATTCCGGTTTCGACGGCGCGGGCGTGCATTCCCCGAAGCTGGCGTCGTTCGTGCGGAAATCATCGTTGGCGGGCAGCGAGCCGTCGCTGCGCAGAGGCCAGCGGCGGATCGTTCCGTACACGTAAGTGCTGAACATCTTGGCGGGACTGGCGGGCGTGGCGGGCGTGGTGACGACGACCGGACGCCCGCCGTCGCCTTCCGCGAATTCGCGCCACGTCCCGTTGGCTGAACGCACCTGCGTGCCGTTGTCCTGCGTGCCGCCGTAGGTCACGTTCGGGTCGGTCGGGTGCGCGGTGATGTCTATGAATTGCGAGAGCGTGAGCGAGGCGTTGAGGGATTGGCAGGTCGCCGTGTCGATCCCGTTGACGATTGCCAGAGCACATTTCGAGATGCCGCCGTCGTTGCCGGCGTAGATGGTGTGCGGGTCGTTCGGGACGAAGGCGAAAGCGTGCTGGTCGGGGTGCGTGGTCGAACTGAAAGGAGTGTAGCTGAAATTTGCGCCGTTGAAATTCCTGGTCAGATTAG
This sequence comes from Pyrinomonadaceae bacterium, assembly GCA_036386515.1. GTDB lineage: Bacteria > Acidobacteriota > Blastocatellia > Pyrinomonadales > Pyrinomonadaceae > JAIVJZ01. The sequence continues at coordinate 46,671 of DASVVO010000043.1, read as the reverse complement.
TCCAGGTGGCGCCGTCGTTGAGGCTCCTGAACACGTCGCGCGTGCCGATGTAGATTTTATCAGCGTCCGCGGGATCGACGTGGAGATAGGCGTTGTAGCCGAACTGGCCGGGGTCAACGCCGGTCGTCGGCCTGCCCGTCCAGGTCAGACCGCCGTTGTCGCTGATATCGACATTGATGGCGGTGCGCGTGCCGGAAACGACGTAGAGGCGTTCGGGGGCGTCGGGCGTCACGGCGATGCGCACGTCGGACGTGGCCGTGCCGGCGGCGGCCGTGAAGATGGGCGCGGGCAGCCACGTCGCGCCGCCGTCCACAGACTTGTAGATGCCCGCCGCGCCTGCGGGGATGAGGCCGAGCGGGTCAACGAGCGTCATGCCGATATAGAGAATCTGCGGATTCGTCGGGTGGATGGCGATGTCGCGCGGTCTGCCCGCCAGCGTGCGTTGCCAGTTGAGGCCGCCGTCCTGGGAGACGTAAAAGCCGTTGCGATAGAGGTTCCCGTCGAGATTCAGATCATTGTAGGAAGTGGCGAGCGTGCGCGTCGCTTGCAGGACATAGACGCGGTTGGAGTTCGTCGGGTCAACTTCAATCTCGGCCGTGGTGCCGAGCGGCGGGAGCGTGCTGTTGCTGATGCGCGTCCAGGTCGCGCCCGCGTCCGTTGACTTCAAAACGCCCGTGCCGAAATAGCCGTTGTCGAGATCGCCCATGCCCGCGTAGACGATGGACGGGTTACTCTTCGAGAAAGCGATTGAGCCGACGGCCAGATCGACGTGCGTGTCGCTGACGGGGACGAAACTCACGCCGCCGTCGGTGGAACGCCAGATGCCGCCGGTGGCCGTGCCGATCAGGATGATGTGCGGGGCGGTGGGGTGGACGGCGATAGAGTTGAGTCGGCCGCTCGTCACGCCCCAGTTATTCGGGAAAGCGGGCGTCGTCGGCGAAGGGCCGATGTTGCGCCACGACTGCGCGAGGGAGCGCGTGTCGATACTCCCATCCTTGCCGCGCCCGGCGTCCTTCGGACGTGCGAGCCAGGCCTTGAGACGGCCTTCGGCGGGCGGCGCGTCGAAGGGGTAGGCGCGCTGCATCATGAACCATTGCTGGCGCGCGTCGATCACCTCGCGCTCGTCGCCGTCCTCCGGGTCGCCGATGGTCGGCTCGTCGATCCCGGCAGACGACGGTTGCCGCGACTTCGCGGCGGGAACGACCGCCGCCCCTTTACGCGCGCGGGGCGCGTTGGCGCGTCGCCTGATCGCCTGACGCTTTTTCTGCGCGCCCTTCGAGGCTTCGACCGTCGCGGCCGAAAACAGGAAAGCGGCCGACGCCGCGAGCGATAGGCTCAAGACGAAGAAGAAGGCGAACCGCAGGCGGCGGCGCGAGAAGGGGGGGCGCGAGGCGGGGAAATAGATTTTTTTCAAAACTTGCGTCCTCTAGATTAGAAAGGGCGAAAAATCAACGCTCGTCGTGATGTACGGGGAATGGCCGGGGCGGCCGTTTCAAGTGTGAAGCCGGAACAACAACAATGTGCGGCTCTCGATTAAAAATGCAGGAAAAGTTTCGACTGGCGTGAGGGGGTTTGCTGCGGCCAGTAAATTTACGGGTAAATTGGCGACGGACGAAACGAACACCGGCAATAATTCGCAACTGCGGAGGCCGTTCAAACGGGTCAGCCAAAGGTCTGAGCTAAGACGCGAAAAATGTGTTTTAGGATGTCCGGCGAGGCCATGGAAACGACGAAGAACAGTGTCTTCGGAACGTTTCGCCGAACCGGCGAGACGGTCGCAACTTTACCGCCGGAGTTCGCGCCCCGTCAAGTTTCGCCAGGCGGAAAAAGCGGGGAAAAGCCGTCGCGGGCGGCGCGCGTAACCCGGAGCGGGCGCGGAGCGAGCCGGGTCGGCATTGCATATTTGAAATCTCAAACGGTTTTTCCACGCACATTCTCGCGTGTCGCGCGCGCGCCTCTCGCGGCCAAGCCCGCCCGCCTATCATCAAGGCGCGCGTCCCGCGCATCCCGCGCAAGTGACTTGCTTGACGCACCGGGCGCGGCATGTTAGGTTTTCTCCTTCGTAAACATCAATAATTTTCCGCGTTCCACCCATCTCAACGAGAGAGTCAGGAGAGTCGTTTGACTACTGCGCCGACACCACTCAAGCAGACGCCGCTCAACGCCGCGCACCGCCGTCTGGGCGCGCGCATGGTTGATTTCGGCGGCTGGGACATGCCCGTCCAATACCCGGCCGGGACGGTTGAGGAACACCTGCGCACGCGTCGCCACTCCGGCCTCTTCGACGTGTCGCACATGGGCGAGATCGACGTGCGCGGCCAGGACGCCATCGCCTTCGTCAATCGCCTCTGCTCGAACGACGCGTCCAAACTCGTTGACGGCCAGGCGCACTATTCCGCGCTCACCACGCCCACCGGCACGGTGGTTGACGACCTGCTCGTCTACCGCTTCGCCGCCGATCACCTGTTGCTCGTCGTCAACGCCTCGACCACCGAGAAGGACTGGGACTGGATCAACGCTCATCACGGCGACGAGCGGGTGGAACTCGCCAACCGCAGCGCGGACTTCTGCCAGATCGCCGTGCAGGGGCCGGACGCGCTCGGCATCCTGCAAACGCTCACCGAAACGCCGCTCGCCGAGATCAAGTATTACCACTTTCGCGAAGGCGCGGTTGACGGCGTGCCCGCCATCATCTCGCGCACGGGCTACACGGGCGAGGACGGCTTTGAAGTCTACGCCGCGCCGGAACGCGCCGAACAACTCTGGGAGCGCATCCTCGAAGCGGGCGCATACGGCACGCCCGAAGGCATCCTGCCCTGCGGACTCGCCGCGCGCAACACGCTCCGGCTCGAATCCGCGATGGCTCTCTACGGCCATGAGATTGACGAAACCACGACGCTCTACGAAGCCAACCTCGGCTGGGTCTGCAAATTGAACAAAGGCGACTTCAACGGCCGCGAACGGCTCGCCGCGCAGAAGGCCGAAGGCGTCAAACAAAAACTGGTCGGCTTCGAGGTCACCGATCGCGGCATCGCGCGCGACGGCTACCCGGTTTTAATCAACGGCGAGCCGGCCGGGCGCGTCACCTCGGGCAGCCCCGCGCCCTTTTTGAAGAAGAACATCGGGCTGGCCTACATCCCCGTCGAGCACGCCGTCGAGGGACAGGAAATTCAGATCGAAGTGCGCGGCCGTCCCGTCGCCGCGTGCATCGTCCCCGTGCCTTTTTATAAACGCGAACGGAAAGCAGGTCAGTAGTCCGTTGCCAGGTGTCCGTTGCATGTGCTGAACGGAGTAGATCGCTACCGGCAGGATTGAACGACGGACAACGGACAAAGAACAACGGACAGTCATCAACAAGGAGCATCATGGCAAACATCCCGGACGATTTGCATTACAGTAAGGATCACGAATGGGTGAGGGTCGAAGGCGACACCGCCACCGTCGGCATCACCGACCACGCGCAGAACCAGTTGGGCGATGTCGTCTACGTCGAACTGCCGCGCACGGGCGAGACCTTCGAGGCGCATGAAGTGTTCGGTCAGGTCGAGTCGGTCAAGGCGGCTTCCGATCTCTACTGCCCGGTGTCCGGCGAAGTGTTGGAGATTAACGAGGCGTTGAACGACGACCCGGAGAAGGTCAACAAAGACCCTTATGGCGACGCGTGGATGCTGCGTTTGCGTTTGAAAGATGCGGGCGAGGTGGACAAGTTGATGAACGCCGCCGAATACGAAGACTACACCAAGAAAATCACGGAGTAAGAGAAGTTGCGCTACATTCCCAATTCGCCGGAGGAGCGCGCCGAGATGCTGCGCTCGGTCGGTTTGAACTCGCCGGAGGAACTTTTCGACACCATCCCGGCCGACATCCTGCTGCGCGATCTGCTCGACACGCCGAGCGCGCTCTCCGAACCCGAACTCATCACGCGCTTCGAGTCGCTGGCGGCCAAAAACGCGGCGGCGCATCGGCCGAGTTTCCTCGGCGCGGGCGCGTACTCGCACTATCAACCGACCATCGTCGATAGCCTGATCTCGCGCTCCGAGTTCTTCACGGCCTACACGCCCTACCAGCCGGAAATCTCGCAGGGCACGCTGCAAGCCATCTTCGAGTTTCAGACGCTCGTCTGCCAGTTGACCGGCATGGACGTGGCGAACGCCTCGATGTACGACGGCTCGACCTCCGTGGCCGAGGCCGTCCTGATGGCCGAACGCGTCACGCGCCGCCGCAAGGTGGTCGTCTCCGGCGCGCTCCACCCGGAATACCTCCACGTCGCCGACACTTACGTCGCGCACGCCGGAATCGATCTCGTCCGCGCCGGGTTCGACGAGCAGACCGGCACGACCAACTTCGACGAACTCGGCGCGCTCGACGACCAAACGGCGGCCATCATCGTACAGTCGCCGAACTTCTTCGGCTGCGTCGAAGATTTACAGTCGCTCGCCGAACGCGCGCACAAAGTCGGCGCGCTCTTGGTGGTCTGCGTCACGGAAAGCATCTCGCTCGGCCTCCTGCGCGAGCCGGGGGCTTCGGGCGCGGACATCGTCGTGGCCGAAGGCCAGTCGTTCGGCGTGCCGCTCAGTTTCGGCGGCCCTTATCTCGGACTCTTCGCCACGCGCGAGAAGTACGCGCGGCAGTTGCCCGGCCGTCTCGTCGGCATCGCCCACGACAAGGAAGGGCGGCGCGGCTTCGTCCTGACGCTCGCCACGCGCGAGCAGCACATCCGCCGCGAAAAGGCCACCTCCAACATCTGCACCAACGAAGGCTTGATCGCCCTGATGGCGACGATCTACCTGGAGACGCTCGGGCGGCACGGCCTGCAAGAGGTCGCCATGCAGTGCGCGCAGAAGGCCGCTTACGCCGCGCGCCGCATCGGCGAGATCGAAGGCTTCTCGCTTCCCTACGCCGCCACGCCGCGCTTCAACGAGTTCGTCGTCCGCGCGCCCGTCGCGGCCGACGCGCTGCTCCGCCGCCTCGCCTCCGAACGCAACATTACCGGCGGCCTCGCCCTCTCGCGCTATTTCCCCGAACGCACCAACGACATCCTCGTCTGCGTCACCGAAACCAATCCGCGCAGCGAAATAGACGCGCTCGTCAACGGATTAGCAGAGCTAACATAAGTTTCAGGTTTCAGGTTTCAAGTTTCAGGACTGAAAAGTTCTTCGCTCTGTAACTTGAAACCTGAAACCTGAAACTTGAAACTTTTATTATGAACACGAAAGCCAGCACACACATCACGCAGAACGAGGCGTTGATTTTCGAACGCTCGCAGCCGGGGCGCAAAGGCTACCTGCTGCCCGCGCTCGACGTTGACGAGACGCCCATCGACGAGTTGCTGCCCGCCGCCTTGCGTCGCACCGACGACCTCGAGGGCGTGCCCGAAGTCTCGGAGGTTGACGTGGTGCGCCACTTCACGCGCATCTCCACCTGGAACTACAACATCGACCTCGGCATGTACCCGCTCGGCTCGTGTACGATGAAGTACAACTCGCGCCTCAACGAGCGCGTCGCGCGCATCAAAGGCTTCGCCAATCTCCACCCGCTCGCCTCGGAGGAGGATTCACAGGGCGCGCTCCAATTGCTCTACGAACTCCAACAGCACCTCTCCGAGATCACCGGCCTCGCCGCCGTCTCGCTGCAACCGGCGGCGGGCGCGCACGGCGAGATGACCGGCGTGATGCTCATCCGCGCCTATCTCGACGCCCGCGACGGCGTGGGCGAGGACGACCGCCCGCGCCGCCGCGTGATGCTCATCCCCGACTCGGCGCACGGCACGAATCCAGCCTCCGCACACCTCTCCGGCTTCACCGTCAAGACCGTCCGCTCGACCGCGGACGGCCAAACCGACCTCGACGCGCTGCGCGAACTGTGCGCGGCGGGCGACGTGGCCGGTCTGATGTTGACCAACCCGAACACGGTCGGCCTCTTCGAGCGCAGCATCCGCGAGATTTGCCGGATCGTTCACGAGGCGGGCGGCCTCGTCTACATGGACGGCGCGAACATGAACGCGCTCGTCGGCTGGGCGCGCCCCGGCGACATGGGCGTGGACGTGATCCACCTGAATCTGCACAAGACGTTCTCCACCCCGCACGGCGGCGGCGGCCCCGGTTCCGGCCCCTGCTGCTGCACGAAGGAACTCGAACCTTACCTGCCCGTCCCGCGCGTCGTCTCGACGGGCGGCGAGGACGGCGCCTCGCGTTTCAGTCTCGACTTCAACTACCCGCAATCGATCGGCCGCGTCAAAGCCTTCTACGGCAACTTCGGCATGGCCGTGCGCGCTCTCTCCTACATCGAGACGCACGGCGCGGACGGCCTGCGCGAAGCGACCGAGGCCGCCGTTCTGAACGCGCGCGTCATCGCGCACGGCCTGGCCTCGGACTACGACAAGCCCTTCGACGCCGCGCCCATGCACGAAGTCGTCTTCACCGATAAGCGGCAGGCGCGCAAGGGCGTCCACACGCTCGACATCGCCAAGCGTCTCATCGACTACGGCTTTCACCCGATGACCATCTACTTCCCGCTCATCGTGCAGGGCGCGATGCTCATCGAGCCGACCGAATCCGTCGGCCGCCAGGAGATAGAACAATTCATCGAAGCCATGCGCGCCATCGCGCGCGAGGTCGAGGAGACGCCCGACCTCGTCACCGGCGCGCCCCACACCACGCGCATCGGTCGCCTCGACGAGGCCGCCGCCGCCCGCAAACCCACCCTGCGCTGGCGTCCCGCGGAGAGTGCCGCCACCGCTTGAACCTGAACACAGTTGAGATAGAGAGCGCGCCGCGTGAATCGTCGAAAGTTCACGCGGCGCGCCTCATTTCGACGCCGTGAGTTGCTTCAAACGCGCGCTCCCCGCCGCAGTTCTCAACCGGCGCGGGCGTCGGCGGATATATCAGCCGGGTTACAAAAAACCAAAAATGCTTATAATGCCCTGGCTCGCTAAATCCACTCAATCAAATAACTTTGGTCATACGAAAGGAATGCCGATCATGCTTCGACCGTCAACCGTCCGTTCCGTCATGTTACCGTCAGCCCTGTTGTGCGCGCTGCTCGCTACCGCTTGCAGTTCCGGCGGCGAGAAGTCCGCCACCAATACGTCAACATCCAACGCTCCCGCCGTCAACGCCAATCAATCCAATAACAACGCGAACGCGGGTCAAACTACGGCCGGTCAGACTACGGCCGGTCAGACTACGGCCGGGCAAACTACCAGCAAGGCGAAACTGAACTTGAACACGGCTTCCTCCAGCGACTTCCTCGCGCAGATTCCGGGGCTGGGCAACCGGATGGTGCATGAGTTCGAGGAGTACCGCCCCTACAAGAGCATGCAGCAGTTCCGGCGGGAGATGGGCAAGTACGTCAAGCCGGAGCAGATCGCCGAGTATGAGAAATACGTCTATGTGCCGATCGCGGAGAACGAGTCGGACGCGGCGACGCTGCAACAGATTCCCGGCCTCGATCCGTCCGAAGCCGAAGCCCTGATCGCCGGTCGGCCTTACGCCTCGCGCGACGCCTTTCTCACGAAACTCTCCGAGAAAGTTTCGGCGCAGGAATTGGCGGTGGCGAAAACCTACATGGGCGGCCAATGAGTCCCGCCGTCGTACTATCGCGCCTGCGGCGATTCCTCTGGGTCTTTTCCGTCTTGCTGTTGGGCGGGGCGTTGTTGGAGTTGTGGCTGATCGAGCACACGGAAGACCCCGTGCAGTTCATCCCCTTCGGGTTGTGCGGGCTGGGCGCGCTCGCCACGCTGGCCGCGCTCGTGCGACCGCAACGCGCCACGCTCATGGTCTTGCGCGTGTGCATGGCGATCGTCGTCCTGGGTAGTCTGCTCGGAGTTTATCTACACGTGGAGAGCAACCTCGCGTTGCAACGCGAGATCAGCCCCAACGCGACCACGGGCGCGACGCTCTACGGCGCGCTCGGCGGCGCGAACCCGTTGCTCGCGCCCGGCATTCTGGCCGTGGCCGCCGTGCTGGCGTTGGCCGCCACCTATCGCCACCCGGCTCTCGGAAACGAGCCGGAAGAATAGCGCGGCTCTCGCACCTCTCATCTTAGCGGCGGGGAGTTAGTCACTACTGCTCCGCTCCGGCGACGCACCCGCCGCCGCACCCGCGCTGAAGGGCGGGTTGAGACTCTTCGACAGGCTCTCCGCGTAAGCGGCGACGGCCTGCGGGCGGTCGAAGCGGCGTGCGAACAGCGCGCGCGCCTTGTCGCCCAGTTTCGCCAGGGCGGCGGGGTCGTCGGCCCAGGCGGCGATGATGCTTGCCAGGCGCGCCGCCTCCCCCGTCCCCACCACCGCGCCGCACCCGTGATCGGCGACGAGGCGTGCGATGTCGCTGCGCGGGTCGCCGACGAAGATGACGGGTCGGCCTGCGGCCAGTATCCCGTAGGTTTTGCTGGGCACGCTCAGGCCGGCCAAGCCATGCGCGAGGGTGACGAGGTGCGCGTGCCCGGCGGCGAGGCTGTAGAGCAGGTTCTCACGCGGTTGATAAGGCAGCACCCGTACGTTCGCCAGACGGTGACGGCTCACGAAATCTTTGATCTCACCGGCCTTCACCCCGTCGCCGATGAAGAGGAACATGATATCCGCGCGGGTTCGGAGCAGGCGGGCGGCTTCGAGCGGCGTGTCGAAGTCGTTCACCATCCCGAAATTCCCTGAGAACTGCACGACGAAGCGCTGCCCCAGTTCCTGCTCCTCGGCGAAGTAGTTTCTCTCACCCGCCGCGAGGGGGCGAATCTTCTCACCGTCAGCCCAATTGTGGATGATGTCTATCCGGTCTTCGGAGGTGTCGCGGATTTTGTCCATGACCCGCTCGCGCATGCAGTCGCCGAGGACGATGACGCGGTCAGCCCGGCAGAGGACGAGACGATTCAGGCGGTCGAGCAGGCGCGCCAGGAGTCCGCCTTCGCGGAAGGTGCCGAGCGCGATGCCGACATCCGGGTAAATATCCTCCACGAGCGCGACGAGCCGCATCCCTCTCAACCGACAGGCGAACAGCGCGGGCAGGGCGATCAAAGGGGGCAGCGTGAGCGCCATCACGACATCGTGGCGCGGCAGCGTCAGAAGTTTCCAGGTCGCTCCCAGGTAAAAGGTAAAGTAGTCGGCGAGCCGACCGGCCACCGAGCGTTTGCCGAAGCTCGTCGCCCACGCGCGCTCGACGCGCACGCCCCTGTAATCTTCGCGCGGCGGGAGCGTCTTGCCGCCGTTATAAAGACCGCGCCCCGCGAGCGCGGTCACACACAGGCCGCGCTCAACCAGGCTCTCGGCCAGATCGGTCATCAACTGACTGATGGCCGAGTGATCCGGGTAGAAGAACTGATTGAGGATTAAGAGCCGCACTTCGCCTGGTTGCTTGTCGTGCGCTCTCCGCTTCCAAGCAGTTCTCCGCGTTGTTGCATGAACATCAATAATTCGTCGCCAGACCCGAAACGGCCACGCGTGTGCATTAGTCCGCGCCGACCGTCAGGTGAGCATCGGCGGCATACGCGGCGCGATACCATTTGATGGTTTCGCGCAGCCCGGCGATGAAATCCGTTTTGGCGCGGAAGCCGAACATCCGTTCAGCCCGGCTCACGTCGAGAGCGCGGCGGGGCTGCCCGTCGGGCTTCGTGGCGTCCCAGACGATCCGGCCTTGAAAGCCCGTCTCCTCGGCGATCAGGGAGACGAGGTCGCGGATACTGATCTCGCGGCCGTTGCCGAGGTTGACGGGTTCGCCGTCGTCGTAATGCTCGGTGGCGAGCACGATGCCTTCGGCGGCGTCGGCGACGTAGAGGAATTCACGCGTGGCCGCGCCGGTGCCCCAGACCTCGATGGTAGGGGAGCCGTTCTCAACCGCCTCGACGCACTTGCGGACGAGCGCGGGGATCACGTGCGAAGTGCGTAGGTCGAAGTTGCCGCCCGGCCCGTAGAGATTGACGAGCAGCAGGTGAATGGAGTTGAACCCGTATTGCTCGCGGTAAGCCTGCGACTGGACGAGCAGCGTCTTTTTCGCGATGCCGTAGGGCGCGTTGGTCTCTTCCGGGTAGCCGTTCCAGAGGTCTTCCTCTCTGAACGGAACCGGCGTGTGTTTCGGGTAGGCGCAGATCGTGCCGACCTGAACGAACTTCTCCACGCCGTGCAGGCGCGCGCTCTCCATTAACTGCACGCCCATCATCAAGTTCTCGTAGAAAAAGCGGGCGGGGTTTTCGCGGTTCGCGCCGATGCCTCCCACGACGGCCGCCAGGTGGATGACGATGTCCGGGCGCGCCTCGCGATAGAGCCGCTCGACCGCCTCGCCGCGCACGAGATCGTAATCGCGCTTACGCACGACGAAAATCTGCGAGCAGCCGCGTTCGCGCAGCCGCGCCACCACATGCTCTCCGAGGAAGCCGCTCCCGCCCGTCACGCAGATGCGTTTATTTCCGAGTTCGCTATTCATCAGCTTTCTAATTCTCTTGATTGGGCGCAAGTAGCGCGGCTCAGTCTCAAGATACCGTTTCCTTTCGCGGTCGTGCCGGTCGAATGCCTGTTCGCGGAACCCGCTGAGGCAATGGGTCGCCCTCTGGGGACGACGACGAAGTCGTTCGCGCTTTCCGCATGTCTCACAATGTACAAAATTTTGGACGGCCGCTCAAACCGTAACCCGACGTACCGCGTGATTTCCCATGTAGAGCACGTCCATGCGGGTTTTCAGGAAACAGTCGAGCGCGTGGCGCGGCGTGCAAACTATCGGCTCGTTTTCGTTAAAGGAAGTGTTCAGGAGGACGGGCACGCCCGTCAACTCGCAGAAGTCTGAGATGAGCCGGTGATAGCGGGGATTGCCGCCGCGAGAGACGGTTTGGAGCCGCCCCGAGCCGTCTACGTGAACGACCGCCGGAATCACGGCGCGCTTCTCTTCCCGCACCTGATAGACCATGAGCATGGTCGGGGCGGGGTGCGTCTGCTCGAAGTAGTCGCCGACGCGTTCTTCGAGAATGGAGGGCGCGAACGGGCGGAACGGCTCGCGCTTCTTGATGCGCTCGTTCAGGATGGCTTTCATGTCCGCGCGGCGCGGGTCGGCGACGATCGAGCGATTGCCGAGGGCGCGCGGCCCAAACTCCATGCGCCCCTGAAACCAGCCCACCACGGAGCCGCCGGCGATGTCCTCTGCCGCGCGCCGCGTCACCTCTCGCTCCGCATAGCTCTCGTAAGCGAGGCCGCTCCGCTCCAACTCCGCGCGGATTTCCCCGTCGGAAAATTCGGGGCCGGTGTAGGCGTTCTCCATGACGAACGAGCGGGGGCGGTCGAGCATCCCGTGATGGATCAGGTAACAGACGCCGATGGCCGTGCCGTTGTCGCCCGCCGCGGGCTGCACGAAGATGCGCTTGAACGGCGTGTGCGAAAGTATCTTGCCGTTCATCACCGAGTTGAGCGCGACGCCGCCGGAGAGTCCGAGGTCTGTGAGTCCCGTCTTTTCGTGCAGGTGTGTGAGGAGGTGAAAGCTGACCTCTTCGAGTCGCTGTTGGAGGCTCGCGGCGATGTCGTGCTCGCGCTCCGTCAGTGGTTGTCCCTCGACGCGCGCCGCGCCGAAGCGTTTGACGTACTCGTCGGAGAAGATGCGGCCGACGACGGGCGAGCCTTCGTCCCAATTCATCTCGACGCCCTCCGTGTGGTGCCGAAAGTAGTCGAGGTTCAGGCGGAAGCGGCCGCCCTCGTCCGTCCGAATGATGTCGCGAAACTCGTCCATGTATCTCGGCACGCCGTAGGGCGCAAGTCCCATCACCTTCCCCTCGTCGCCGTAATGCGGGAAGCCCAGGAACTGCGTCGTGGCCGTGTAGAGGATGCCGGTCGAGTGCGGGTACTCGATCTGTCCCAACACCTCGATCGAGTTGTCCTGCCCTGCGCCCCACATCGTCGAGATGAAATCGCCGAAGCCGTCAATCGAGAGCAACGCCGCGCGCTCGAAGGGCGACACGTAAAAAGAACTGGCGAGATGCGCCCGGTGGTGCTCGACCTGATGGAACTTCGCCTTCAGCCGTCCGCGCTTGACGCCGAGACGGCGCGCCAAATCCTCCCCCAGGTCGCGCACCTTCATCGAGTTTGCGATGCGCTCGCCGATCGCCCCGAAGATGTTCCGCTCCGCCTTCTCCGCGCCCGCGTCCGGCTGATCGCGGCGGCGCAAACTCTTCGCCGCGCGCGTCGCCGCGTACAGAATCTTTTTATGCAGGTGCGCCGAAGGGTCGCGCGAGATGCCGATGTGGTCAACCTGTTCGAGGGAAATCCCGGCCGTAGTCAGGCAGTACTTGATCGCCTCGACCGGCAACCCCGCGCAATGCTTGCAGCGGTTGAAGCGTTCCTCCTCGACGGCGGCCAACAATTCGCCGTCGCGCACGATGGCCGCCGAGGCGTCGCCGTGGTATGCATTGATGCCGAGAATATACACAGTCTCGCGCCCCGTCCTCTTACCTTTCAGCCCGATCGATTGAATTCCGGAGATGTGATCCGCGCGGCAGGTTGTTCGCCCCCTTGCTCAACACCCGTTGCAGGTCATTATCCACGGGAGACGGAGATAGAATCAACTCTCCATAAGGACGCGAACGACGGGCGGCGGCCGCGCGCGCGCGTTCGCGTCCGTTGACAACCGCCGTCGAAAGGCCAAGTATATCTCGCACATGCCGGACGCTTCGTGCGTCGTTTCCATCTCATCAGTGTCCGGTTCCGTTTCGATGGCGCATAGTTACTATAAACTCATTTTTTTCGTCGTTGGCCTCCTGTTGGGCGGGATAAACCTCGCGGGGCTTTTCGTGTCTTTAAGAAATCCGGCGATCTACGCGGAGCAGAAGCTACGAGATCGGGACGATCTTACTTTGCCCGCGGCCGACTTGTTACGGGCGGCCGGGAGAAGGCAAAACGAGCCGGCCGAGGCTTATGTCGTCCGGTTGAACGAGGCTGTCAATAAAGGCATCGCCTATTACTGGGAAGACGAAGGAGTCGAGAAATACAACTTGCGCGTGCCGGTTCACGAAAATTACCTGCTTTTTCTCGCCGGCCACGTCTTCCCGCGATATTACCGCAAGTATGAGTTTGCCGATCAATATAAGAACCTCGAAAGAGGAGTGGGCATCTGCTCGCTCCACGCCACCGTCATCGCCGCTCTGCTCGCAGACCACGGAGTTGACTCCAAAGTAATTCTTCTCGATCAACACGTCGTCGCGATGGCGCGGGTCGGCGACGCGCCCGACGGCTGGTGGGTCGTTGACGCAGACCTCGGCGTAGTAGTCAAGCACGACATCGGCGAGATCGAAGATAAGACGGATTTGATCAAACCCTACTATCTCGAAAGAGGATACTCGCAGGAGTATGTGGATTGGCTGGCGCGCGTCTACGGGAAGGAAGGCAACGTTGTCTTCGCCGGGGCGCAAGCGTACCTGCCGTGGCAACTCCGTTATCTCGAAGACGTTTCGTATATCTTGAAGTGGGTTATTCCGATCATGCTGATCGCTCCTTTCGCATCGTCTTACCGCCGGGATAAAAATCGCCGGGCGCACGTCTCCGCGCGCGCGCCGGAGCGGGCAGCCTTCGCCTCGCCTCCGACCACAGTCGCTACGGAGCGATGATCGCGGCCGGGGGTTTCAAGAGGAGTTTACGCACGACCTCTTTCGAGCACGCCCAGATAAAGTTGCTCGTAACGTTCGGCCATTCTCTCGATAGTCCGTTCCGCGACTCTGGCCTGAGCCGCACCGGCGCGGGCGCGCGCCGCGTCGCCGAACAGGAGAGTTGTGGCGAGGGCTTCGGCTATCGCCGCCGGCTCGTCTGGATCAACAAAACATGCGCTTCGGTCGTCGAGGATTTCCCGGTGCGCCGGAATATCCGAGACGATCAGCGGGCAGCCGCAGGCCATCGCCTCCAGCACGACGTTGGGGCAGCCTTCAAACCTGCTCAGGAACGCGAATGCGTCGGCGCGTTTCATCAATGCCCAGAGGTTCGAGACGTAGCCGCTAAAGACGACACGATGCTTGAGGCCGAGTTCGGCGGCCAGCCCTTCGAGTCTTGGTTTGAGCACGCCGTCGCCGCACAGGAGGGCGGTCAACGGCGTCTCGATCGCGACCCACGAAAGCGCGACGATAAGAGTTTCCACGTTCTTCCCGCTATCCATCCGTCCCGCGTAGAGCACGAGCTTTTCGCCAGGCTCGAAGCGGAGGTCGGCCGGAGCGGGCGCGGCTCGCGCCGCCGCTATTTCATCGAACGCGAGTCCGTTCGGAATCACGTAGCGAGGACGCCCGGTTCCTTTCGCGCGCCAGTAAGCATCGCCCGCCTGAGAGTTCGACACGATGGCGTCGGCGCGTTTGCCAAGCGACGCACGCAGGCTATTCTTCCAGTGCGCGGGATAGGCGGCAGCGGAACTCGACTCTTTCAACACCCAGCGCGTGCGCGTCGCGAGCGCGGCCGCCCCGCCGAGCACATCCATCTGCGGCAGAGTCGTTTGGATAATGTCGGGTCTTACCTTCCGCATCAGCCGGAGCAGCCCGAGGAAAATTTTAGGATCGTGGTTGCCGCCCGAAGGTAGCCGGTGCGCCGCCACGCCGCCCGCCCTCATCCGTTCGAGGTTTGCGCCGTCTCGCAAAAAAACGACGTGAATCTCGTGCCCCTTCCGCGCCAGTTCTAAGGCGAGGTAGGAGAGTTGCCTCTCCGCCCCGCCGTGTTCAAGCGTCGGGATGCAGTACATGATCCTCATAGCGCAGGCCGACCGTGAGCGGCGACGCGACGCAGCCTCCCGGCGAGCCGCGCGCCGACATAGATGAGCGCGACGGCGGGCAGCAAACGATAGATGATGGGAGCGAGCAGGTAGAAAGTGGACGCGCGAAACGTGTAAAAGCTCCAGACGCACAGCCAGACGTAGATCAGCGTCGGCAGGAAGCGCGACGAGCGGCGCGTATACCAACGTTGCGCCCAGGCGAAGAGGAGACCGATGACGATGCCGCGCAAGGCCAGTTCCCATAGTCCGAATCCGATCACGGACTGGGCGATGACGCCGAACATGTAACCCGTCCGGTTACCGAGACCCCGCACGTCTAAGTACCACTCGGACGGTTCCAGCTTCTCCATGGGAAGTAACTGCTGCGGCACCGGCATGAGAAAGTCGTTGACGTAGAGTTGAGCGGGGATGTTTTCCAGTTGACCTGCTTTCTTCATCCGGTCGAGGTCGTAAGCGGTGGCGAAGATGGATTGAAATTCGTTGGTCGCCGAAGCGAGCGAGCGGAGCGTGATGGGAGGCACCGCCCTCTCACCCCTCATAATGTAGGTGCGCGCCATCCCCATGATTTGGAATCCCGCGATAAAGAGCAGCCCCATGGCGCAGGCGCGCGCGAGCCGGACGGGTTTGACCAGGCGGTGGTAGAAAAGCAGCGCGCTCAACAAAAGTAGCGCGGTCTCGAAACGCGCGCCCATGTTGAGAATCGTGTACGCGGTTTCCGCTATCAGCCACACGCATAAGACGGCGCGCCAGCGTCTCGACTCCCACCTCTCGAAGAGTTGGAACACCAACGCCATTTTAAAGACGAGCAGGATGCCTCGCAGGTGCGCCGAAATCTGATAGACGATGAGAGGCAGCCGTTTTAGATTATCCAGATTATCGCTTATTTTCGCGTAACCGGGGTTGGCGTCCACGCCCCAGATGACATTCAACAAACAGAAGTAGACGAGAAGCGCGGAGAGCAACAGGGCGACGCTCACAAGCGGCGGGCTGTCGGAGATAACCGCCACCCGTTTTTGGCTCCCGGCCTGATCCCTCGCCCACAGGTAGGCGGCCGCGAAGCCGGCGAAGTAGACGACGTAATTCCAGGCAAAGCGGCCGACCGTCGCCGCCGAAGCATCGAGCGTCAAGAGACGATTATCGCTCAGTTTCGTCCAACTCATGCCCGCCAACAGGTAGTTGAGAAACGGAACGACACTGTAAACCGTCAACGCCGCGCAATAGACGGTTCCGATCTCGAACAGCGGGATGGGTTCCTCTTCCGCCCTGCCCCACAAGCTCGCCACCAGGAAGACGGCGACGTTGACGATCACGAGTACCGGCAACGCCACCTGTCTCTGCTCCGGGCTGAAGAAGGGGAGACTGAGCGCGCCAACCGCCACCGGGATGACCGAGAAGAACCGTTTGTCGCGGGCGACTCTTTCTTTTACGCCGTGAAGCGTCTGTGCCAACTCCATATATTTGATTCGGAGGCGGAAGCGCGGAAAGCACGCCTGCTTCCCCGCTCCGGTCGGGCGCGTCTCCTCTTGCTGGGCTGGCGGAGCATCTTCGCGCCCGGCGAATTCAGGCTATAGAACGTTTGCCGACCGGCGCAAGCGCGCCACAATCGGGGGTCTTAGTTGGGAAGCAAGCGCGGCCGTGGCGACGACGGCCAGCAGCCCGGCCGCGCTCAGGCAGGCCAGCGTTTCGAGCCGCGATAAGTGTTTCGGGATTAACAGGTGGGCGACTCCGCCGACAACGAGCGCGCCGCCGAGCGGGAGACACACATCCTCCATGAACCAGCGGCCTTGTTGGCCGCGCAGGAAACGCCGGTGCATGATCGGCACGGTAATCAGATAGCAGACGTTGAGTAAAACCCAGACCGCCGCCGCGCCATACCCTCCATAGTTTTTGATCAGCAAAATATTCAGCGGGATGATGCTCACGAGCAGAAGGAGATTGGTGATTGAAATAAGCCGCCACCAACCGTAGGCGACCTGCAAATAGTATGGAATCTGAAACAGGCCGTGGAGCAGCATCCCTGCGACGAGCAGGCTGAGGAGGTGTCGGGTTTGCTCGACGATGACGGGGTCGCCAGTCCAGAGCATCAGCACCTCACCCGAAAAGATCGCCATGATGATGGCGACCGGCATCAAGATCACGGACATGAGTTGACAGCCGCGATGATAGATGTAGGAAAGTTCCGCTTCGCCGCCTCGCACAATCAGCCCTGAGAACTGTGGAAAGATCGCGCCGTTGACGCAGATGATGATCGCGTAGAGTCCGTTGGTGAGACTTTGCGCCAGCGTGTAGTAGCCGAACAGGTTGAGGGGGAGCAGCGTGCTGAGGATGATTTTATCCCCCTGGAGCAGACCCAGATTGGCGAGGGCGTTGGCGGCGTAAGACGCGCTGAATCGCCACACGCGTTGAATCAGTTCAAACTTGAAGCCGGGGACGCTCCCGGCCGGTGCGGGCAGCGAACGCCAGAGCAGGATGACGGCCGTCCCCGTGCCCACCACGCTCGTCGCAATCTGCCCCGCGAAAAACATCTCCGGGGTGGGCGAGATCAACCACAAGGCCAGCAGGATGCCCAACCCGCGCATCGTCGCCAGCGTCACCATCAAGCTGTTGAGCAATAGTTGTCGCTGTAATCCGAGCAGGCCGCTCTGATAAAAGACGAAGGGGAATTGTAAGGCCATGCCCACGCCCATCATCCTGATACAGGTTCTCACCGTCTCGATGGAGAGCGACTGCAACGTCACCCAGCGGCGCGCGATGACGGGCGCGAGCGCGAAGACGGTCGCCCCGATGAGCAGAGCGATCAGCCAGTAGATGAGCTGCAACGTAAAAACCAGGTCGCGCTGTTCCTGACCATTCTCGGCTTCGGCCGATAGGCGCGCGATCTCTCGATTGAGGGTGGCGGCGATGCCGAGGTCGAAGACCACGAAAATGCTTTGGAGGGCGAGGAAAATGCCGGTCAGCCCGAAGGCTTCGATGCCGATCACATCGATGTAGAGGGGGATGCACACCACTCCGAGCGAGATCGACCAGACGGTGCCGATCAGGCTCGCGAAAGTGTTTCTCTCAAGTCGTCCCATAATTCAACGCCCGCGCTACCCCTTGCCGCGCTCTCGCGCCATTGCCGCTATTCGACTTCGGCCACCACCACGTCGTCACCTCTGCGGAGCGTAATCCTGGAGATTTCTCGCAGGTTGAGATTCTTCCACTCGGCGTTGTTTCCGTGTTTATCCTCCACTCGCAAATCCCACCCGGCGATAGTCTCCGCCGGGGCGAATTTGATCTCCACGAACTCGCCATCGAATAACTCCTCGCGCCCGAGGACGTTTTCCTCCCAGCCCGCCGAATCGTGCGGGGAGACGTAAACCGCGGAGAGACCCAAGCCGGTGTAATTGATGAGCGTGAAATCCAGTGTGCCCGCCAAGGCCGCATCGTGGATTCGGGAGTCGCCCGCCGTCGCGGGAGCAGTTGTGTTCGCAGACGTAGAAGACGCGCGCGGAGCCTGGTTCGCATCGTCACGCGCCGAACCGGGCGGCGGCGAGCAGGAGCAGACGACGGCGACAAGCAGGCAGGCCAGCGTGATGCCGGCCGCCGA
Source organism: Pyrinomonadaceae bacterium (assembly GCA_036386515.1). GTDB lineage: Bacteria > Acidobacteriota > Blastocatellia > Pyrinomonadales > Pyrinomonadaceae > JAIVJZ01. The sequence goes on along the minus strand of DASVVO010000043.1, from coordinate 28,377 downwards.
TCTTTGATCCGGGTCTTTCTTCTCTAACCTCACGTCTTTAAATGCTCTCCGGTCACAGCCCGGTTCCGGCATCGCTATCGATCGGATTCAGAGAAACGATGTCGCTTCACGCATCCGTTTCGCGCCCCGTCGCGGCGGCTCGCCAACCCGCGTCGCGGCGGAGGCAGCCTTTACCCAGCCTCTTTCAGTTCGCCTGTTCGTTCAAAGGAGTCTGTAGCTCCCGCTCGCCTCCCGGTCATAACGTTTTCATAACCCTTCACGCCCAGGATAATCAACAGTATCCAGAACAGGTAGCGGAATCGGTAGAGCGTGCCGAGGTTTGAGACCACCAATCCAAGCATGCTCACTCCGAGCAGGGTTATCAACAACAGGAGCCAGGCGGGGAGGCAGCGCGGCTCGCGCCAGAGACACAGCAACGCCAGCAGTTGGCACAGGTACATGAGCAAAGTTTCCGCGCCGGACAATACCCTGCCCGCCCTGCCCACACTCTTGCCCTCGCCGCTCCAGGCCGCCGGGAAAGGCGACCAGAATCCGATCGCAAAGGCGCGCGGCAGATAAAGAAGCAGACTCCGTAAATTTTTATATTCGACGTTGCGGTCAATGCCCGAACCGGACTCAGGCCAACTAACGTTGAACTTATAACGCGCGCCGCCGATCTCCAGCGCAGCCCTGTCCATCGTCGCGTGCAGCCGCCCCGCGCCGTTCGGAGGCAGCTTCGGCTTGAGGGGAACCTGACTCCGGTGCGCGACAACGCCACGCGCCTGTTTTCCCGTGACGACCGATTTGGGCTGGCCGCTCCCGTCTGAAGGATATTGTTTATGCTTCTGGTTGGCGGCGGTCAGATAAAACGGCGCGAGCGCGCCGGCGCACAGGAGCAGCACGGGACACAGCAGATTCCAGTACAGCAAACGCCTTTCCATCAACTGGCGCACGACCAGCAAAGCAAATCCGAAGCATACGATGGCGAAGATGACCACGGCGAACCTGGCGCGAATGAGCAGGAGCAAACCCGCCGCCAACAACATCAACGCGCTCGTGCTGACGGCGGCCACCCAACTGTAAGTTCTCGTCAGCCACGTCGTCACGAGCAGGATGAGGGCGAGCGCGGCGGCGATGAAGAGGGGGTCTTTTAAAAGTTGCGTTGTGTGCAGGATGAAGGTCGGCCACAGCGCGACGATGCCCGCGGCCAGCAGGCCGGCTCGCCCGCCCCCCACTTCACGACCGAGCATCAAGACGAAGATCAAGATCGCGACGTAGCAGAACAGATTAAAAGGTTCCGCGCTGAGCGCGCTGTATCCGAAGAGAGGGCTGAGGCAGGCAAACTGGATCGAGATCAATTTAACGTGCGCCCGTTCGGGTTCCGCCGCCCACGCCCGGAGTCCCTTGTTTTGCAAAATCTCTGCCAGCCGTACCGCCCCGCTCTGATACTGATAGCTGTCGGAGACGATCATGATCGCATCGCGGTTGAGAAGCTGCGGGGCGAGTTGCGCCCGGCCAACCGAAAACAGCCCCACGGCTAAAGCGACGTGGAGCAAAGCCGCCGCCGCGAGCAGACGCCCGCCGCCCCCGGCGAAGACGGAAAACCGCCCGGCCGACAATCGCCTCCCCGTGTTGACGGCGCGCCTGATCGGGTTGTCCTCCATTCTTCTGTTCATTACATTCCGACCCGGCCACAAGGCGAAGCATGAAAAAGCCGTCTCCGCCGCCCGGGGTTTTTTAGTCTGACACGAAAGTCGCAGAGCGGCAGCGGCGTTGCGAGTTTAATTGTTACAGGCGAAGCGAGACTCGACGTGCGCTCGAACGAACTCGATGAAATCCGCCGTGATGGCATCGCTTGAGCCGTGCGAGGCGGGCGAGGGTCTGACCATCGTCGCCACTACCTCGCGTCCTTCCATATGCACCGTGAGGAAGATCACATTCGCCGCACAGCGGGCAGCCACCTGTATCAGCGCGGGGGCGAGGATGATCCGGCCGCTCGCCGTGTCGAACTCGATCGTCCGCCCTTCGGCATGCTCGCCCCTATCCGGCATTCCGACGACGAACTGCCCTTTGCGTAGTCTGGTTCGGAGCGCGACGAGAAACATCGGCGACGGTTGCAGGATATTTGCCGCCAGCGTGCTTCCGCTCACACGCATCTGCGGATCGGCGGCGATCACGATCGGATTCTGCCCGGCGTCGTGGAACACGCGAACCATCAACAGGCCGAGCGCCATGTGGGGGGCAATTAACAGGACGCCCCGACCGGCCGCCAGCGCGCGCTCAAGCTCCTCGTTGCCGTTCACGTTGATCAGGGGGTCGAACCGGGTGCCGTTCTTCGTCAACGTGTTTAGCACGAGGTGGAGCGCGATCTCGCGGACGCCGTCAACGTTACCCTTCCGCTGTTCCCGAAAGGCTTGGGTGCGGCGGACGAACGGCACGGCGGCGCGCGCGAGCAGGACGGCCGCGCCGAACCGGCGGCGGCGCGGTATCAGCCGCATCGCCATTGAGAAACAGAGACCGACGAGATGGAAGGAATACCAGCGATGCTCCGACTTCCCCCTTGCTTTCGACAACATAATGGCTTCGGCGCGTCATGCCCCCCGGCTCGATTTACCGCTCTCCCGCTTGAGACCGTGGGGGCGAGGTTGAGGCGCGTTTCCTAGAGGAGTACGGCCTATGCTGCGACTCCTTCCCCTTCTCTTTAAAACTTCCGCGTGCTGCGGACGACTTAGAACCGGCGACACCGCGAGGCGCGCGAGCGCGCCGGGCGTTTCGCGCTTCAAGCGATCTGCCTGAGGAACGATAAAGTTTCGTCGGCACAGCGTTCCCAGGTGTATGGCCGCACCCGCTCGGATGCCAGCGCGGCATACTTTTCCCTGGCTTCCGGCGAAACGAGTAACTGCTCAAGGACGGCCGCGATCTCCGAAGGGTCTTCCGGCTCGAAATAGATGCCGCCGTCGCCGAGGATTTTCGGCATCGGGTCTTTATTCGAGCAGGCGATGGGCAGCCCGGCGGTCATGGCTTCCAGCAGCGTGTTAGGTAGATTCTCACAACTGGAGGCGAATATGAAAGCGTCTGCACGTGCGTAAATATCCGGCAATTCGTGATAAGGAACCGCGCCGCGGTAATGCACATAGGACTGTGCGTTCAGGCGGCTGACGACGCTTTGAAGACGCTGCAACGAAGGCGGGCGGGCGTGCCCGACGAGTTCCAAAGTAAGCGGAACGCCCCGGCGCACCAACTCGGCGACGGCTTCAACGACGTGCCACTGGTGTTTGTAAGCGTCTATCGTGGACACGTACAACAGGCGAAACGGTGCTTCTTTGGAATATGCGCTCAGAGGCTTCTGTGCTTTGGGGGCGGCACGAAATCGCGCCGCCACGCCGTGGGGGATGATCGCGTCCGGCCGTTTGAGTTTCCCCACTCTGCGGATGACCAGCGCGCGCGCGTGCTCGTTCAGAAAGATCGTCCCGTCGGCATTGCGAATAGTTTTAACCTGGCTGAAGCGCAGGAGTAAAAACCTCAGTTGCATGGCGAACGCGCCGTAGAGTCGCACCTGGGCAGACTCGAAGGGCAGCGCGTTGCGAGACATGGTGACGAAGGGTCGGAAGTCGCCGAGGTAGGTGCCGCCGGGCACAAACAACAGATCACAAGCCGCCCGCTGCGCTAAACGCGATAGCTTGGTCTGCTGCCACCAAACTCGACCGGGCAGCGTCCCGTCCAACGTCGGCTCGTGAATCTTCTCCAGCCACTCGCGCCCCGGCAAGTGGCCGAGAATGTTTCGTCCGCCCCAGACAAAGACGCGCGCGATCCCATACTTTTCCGGCCGCGCCACTTTCAACAGTTCGGAAAGATGTGTAATGCTCCCCCCGCTTCGGAGATTGGAAGCGTCGATGCCTAACTGCATATAAGCGATCAATCGAATAGTGCGGGCGGCGCGCTCGCCCCGGCCGGTCGTGCCGGTCTACGCACTATTCACTCGTCCGTTTGCGGCGGGAAGCGGCCGCGTTCCAGCCAAGCCTCAAACATAAGAACAGCCCAGACATAATACTGGCGGTCGCGGCGGCCGGACAAATGCTCCGCCCACATCCGGCGAATCGGTGCCGGGTCGAAAAACCCCTCGTCTCTCAAGCGTCTCTCGTCCAGCAACGATTCAGCCCAATCACGGAGCGGAGCGCGCAACCACCGGTCGAGAGGAATGCTGAAACCCATCTTCGGGCGTTCGATTAATTTCTCGGGGAGGTATCGCTTGAGCACCTGCCGCAGCAGCCACTTCCCTTGACCGTCTCGCACCTTCATCCGCATCGGGAGCCGCCAAGCGAACTCCATCACTCGGTGATCCAGAAACGGCACGCGGTTTTCCAGACTGACCGACATACTCGCTCGATCGACTTTGACGAGAATATCGTCGGGGAGATAACTCACCGCGTCGATGAGCATCATCCGCTCGGCGAAGCCCGTCAAAGTGCGCGCGTACCCGGCCGCCATCGGAGCCAAAGCCGCTTCTCTCGAATCCAAGACCACCGCGCACGGCTCTTTCCATTGAGAAACCAGATGCCGGTAGAAATCGGAGGAAGAGGTGGCGTGCAGCAGCCCGGCCATCGTGTGCATCTTGTTGCCGATTGAACTGCTGCCGCCAAAGCGATCGAGTTTCGCGTTCAACCCTGAGAACAGTAGATTCAGCGTGCCGACCGGCGTCTTCTCAATGACGGCCGCGAAGGCGCGACGCAGGGGCGCGGGGAAGGGGCGGACTTTGTTCCACAGTCTCTCGCCTTCCACATATCTCCGGTAACCGCCGAACAGTTCATCGCCGCCATCACCCGACAGGCACACCGTCACGGAACGACGCGCCAGTTGCGAGACGATAAACGTGGGAATCTGCGAGGAATCGGAGAACGGCTCGTCATACATCGCGGGTAGCCTGGGAATCACGGCGAGCGCGTCCTCCGGCTGGAGGTACAACTCGGTGTGCTCGGTTCCCAAATGGCTTGCGACCCGCTTCGCGTCGGCGGCTTCGTTATACTCCGCTTCGCTGAACCCGATGGTGAAAGTCTTGACCGGGCGCGCGCTCTGCGCCTGCATCAGCGCGACCACGGTGGAGGAATCAATGCCGCCGGAGAGGAAAGCTCCCAAAGGCACGTCGGCCACCATTTGCCGTTTGACGGAATCGCGGAGCAGCGCGTCCAGCGCGTCGGCCGCTTCGGCGTCAGTGCCGTTGAAAGGATCGGCGGCCGCTTTCTGGGCAGTCTCTTCGGCCGACCAGTAAGCCGTCTCCACGGGAGCCGCGCCGACCTCAAGCCCGCTCACCCTCAGGCTGAGAATCGTGCCCGGAATCTGCTTGCGGATGCCCTTGTAGATCGAGTGCGGCGCGGGAATATAGTTGTAACGCATGAAGAGGGCGAGCGCGTCGCGGTCAATGTCGCCCACCCAGCCGTCGTGCGCGCGGAGAGCCTTGAGTTCCGAGCCGAACAGGAACACGTCGCCCGCCCAACCGTAATAGAGCGGCTTCTCCCCGGCGCGATCTCTGACGAGATGCAGAAGCCGCTCCCGCTCATCCCACAGCGCGAAGGCGAACATGCCGACGAAGGTTTTCACGGCGCGTTCGACGCCCCACTCCTCGAAAGCCGCGAGCATGACCTCGGTATCCGACTGCCCGCGAAACGTATGACCCGCGGATGCTAGCGTCTGCCGGAGTTCGCGGAAGTTATAAATCTCGCCGTTGTAACAGAGCCGGAAGCGTCCGCTCGCCGAGACCATCGGTTGACGCCCGGCGGGCGAGAGATCGACGATGGCTAAGCGGCGATGGCCGAAGGCGACCCCGGTTTCGCCGTCGATCCAATGGCCTTCGTCGTCGGGGCCTCGATGGGCGATGGCAGCCGTCATCGCCCTCAAGCTCTCACCCGGCGAAACGACTCTCTGCTTGAGATTGATAAAACCGGCGATTCCACACATTCGGATTCTGCTATCTTCTGGTTTAGCCCGGCAGACTTTCGACGAACGTGACGGCGGGGCGAAAGTCGTATAAGGCGCACCGGCGCGAAAGGAAGTTTCATACACCTTTCGCGCCGGTGCGCCTTTTAGTCTTCAACCGCGCGGCGGCCGGGTCGTCAGTTCATGTCGCCAATTTATGTCATCAGTTCATGCCGTCTAGTCCATGTCGAGCGGGTTGCGATAGGGAATGTCTTTATCCTTCTCGGCGCGCTTCATGGCTTCGCGGAATTTCTCGTCGAGGATGCGCTCGCGGTCTTTGAGCGAGCCGAGTTCCTGCGCGAAGATTTGGTCGCGCGTTTGCTTCTGCCGCTCCAGTCCCTTCGCCATCTCCTCGAACGAGGCGATGGGCTTGGTTTTCTCCTCATGCGAGATCAGCGCGCCGGTCTGCGCGTCTATGATGAGAGTGGATTCGCAGCAGGGGCAGATGAGGGTGAAGCGTGGGGTGTTCGTCACTAAACAGACTCCTTCGTCGGGAAATACGCTCGTTGCGCCTGACGCGCGCGCGGGCGAATTATAACACTTCGCACGATGGAATCGGTCGGGCGCGGGCATGGGATAAAAGTAGAAGGGCGACGATCGCGCGCGCGGCCGTAGACGCCTCCGCACGCGATCGTCGCCCTTCTCTATTTGCTTACCGCTTAACGCCGAACCCGGTTAAGGCGTCACGGCGTCTTTGATCGCGCCGCCGACTTTCTTCGCGCCGGAGACGGTCTTCTGGCCGACCTTCTTCGCGCCTTTGACGACCGGCCGACCCACATCTTCGGCCTTATCCGCCGCGCCGCGACCCACGTCTTCCGCCTTATCGGCCACGCCGCGCCCAACGTCCTCGGCTTTATCCGCGACCGGCCTGCCCACATCCTCGGCCTTGTCCGCGACGCCGCGCCCGACATCCACAGCCTTATCCTTCGCGAACCCGGCGGCATCCGCCACGGCCTCGCCCGTCGCCGTCAAGGCTCGATCAACTTCGTTCTCCGGCAGGTCGCGCATCCGTCCGCCGCTCGTGTAGACGCGCGCCGTGCGCTTACCCGTCCGTGTGTCCGTCGTGACGACGACGCGCTCGACGCGCGGGTTGTTCGTGAAAGTGCGCGTTTGCGTGCGCACGCCGTCCGCTTCGGTCGTGACGATTTCGGCGTCCGCGCCGCCCGTCGCCGTCGTCGTCGGCGTCATCATCGGTGTCGCCTCGGTCGCGGCGGTCACGTTGGCGTTCGTCGCGTTCATGTTTCCGGCATTAGTGTTATCACCACCGCCGCATCCGGCGGCCAAAATCGACAGAGCCAGCGCACACAAGCTCACGTTTAAACGTTTTCCCACTTTTATCTTCCTCCATTGTTAAGCAGAATTGTCTTTATCTGACCGGACACAAGCGCAACCGACGTGCCATGCGTCTCTCACCCGCGCGCGCCGAGTTTGTTAGTAAAAGAGTGGTGCTTTCCCGCCCTGCTGCAATCTTGTGTACGATGCAGATGCAGCGCGTCCTTTATTCATACTTGGAATGGCACGCTCCCCCTTTCGCCGTGGCGGGGCAAACACTCCTACGGCCTGCCCCGGACGGGTATCGTGCCCCTGGTTTGCGCTGCCCAGTATTGTGTGGGTTATGAAGTCGGCGAGGTTCGCCGCGTGGAGAGAAAAATGTTCGCGCGCGGCGGCGACGCGCGGCGGCGATGTGCGGCGAAGGGACGCGTTGAAGTTTCAGCCGCCCGCTTTGGCGATCTTTTCCAGCAGGTACCAGGACATGTAAGGCGCGTACTTTTCCTGCAACTCGGTGCGCCGCCAATCCTGCCCCGTGATGATCTTACGGCACGCGGGCGCGCCGCAGCGACATTCCATCCGGTAGGTATCATCGTCGGTCGTCGCCCAGTCGTGCGTCAACTCCTCTCCGGCCTCGATGTCGCGCATGGCGACGAAGATGATCTGCCCGCGCACGCCGATGTTCGGCGCGCACGAGTGGTTGCTGTAGATCATGCTCCCTTCGCGTTCGCTTTCAGCGAGCGGGCCGATGAAGAGGTCTTCGCCGATCTGTATCTCCGCCGCGCCGAGCGTGCGCTCGACTTCGACGAGCGTGCGACGGTCGAAGACGTGCCCGCCTTTGACGGCGACGATCTCATCGCGCCCTATCGTCTCGACCGCGAACAGGCCGCGCCCGTGAATCAGGCTTTCCCTCACGGCCGCCTTCGGCGAGATGTATGACGAGTTCATTTTGAGTTAGAGAGATGCGGGGCGACTTTTGACCACGCGCTCCAAATCTTCGCGGAACGAATAGACGGAGACGCCGCCCTGCGTGCCGTGGATGAAATTCCCCTCCGCATCGAGATAGAGGCAGAACGGCAGCGCGCGCGCGTGAGACATGTGGCGCGCACCGATGGCGTTGATCTCAGGCTCCGGCCGGTCGCAGTTGGAAGCCAGACAGACGTAGTGCTCGTTGAGCACAGCGGCGACGGAAGTTTGCGGGATGATGCCCTCGACGAGGGCGCGGCAGTTCCCTCAAGCGTAGCGGCCGTGCTCGACGAAGACGAACTTCCCTTCGCGCTTCGCTTCGGCGAGCGCGTCGGCCAGATGCGTGTGCCAGCGCACCGCGCCGCGATCGTTGAAATGCGGGTGTGCGCCCTCGCGCCTATCGTCAGCCATGTTCGTGTGCTCCTTTCTCGAATCGCGACTCGACGAGCGCGCCCCGGCGCGTTCCCTGTTCGAGCGTCAACTGCGGGTAAGACTTCGGTTCGAATTGCGTCGCGTGGAGTTCGAGTTGTCGCTCGGCCTCAAGGATCGATTCCTCCGTGCCTTCGATCTCGACGAACCGGCCGAACGGCAGTTCGTCGATCACGACTTCGACGCCCGCCACGCGCCACGTCTCCCTGCGCTTCTCGTAAATGACGGCGGGCGTGTAGCCGAGCGCGTCGAGGATGGCGGCGAGGGCTTCGGGGTCGGCCACTTCCGTCTCGTCTTCGCGGCGTCGCTTGACGCCCCCCGCGCCCGCCGCCAGGCTCTCTTTGAACGTGAAGACCGCGCGGCCGCCCCGCACCCGCCGCAAACGCAACACGCGATTGCCGCGCTCAAGCGCCGCCCCCGCGTACAACGTGTTCTCCTCGAATTCCTCGCCGCGCGCCTCCGCTCCGGCCGCGCGCAGACGCCCGCGCAAACTCTCGGCCTCTGCCACGCTCACCCGGTACTTCTTCTCGATCTCTGTGCCCATAAAAAAATTGTCGGTTGTCAGTTGTCCGTGGTCAGTTGTCGCCTGTGGTCGAAGTTGCCGCTCACATCTTCAGTCACTTGCTCGTGAAACACAAACAACTGACCACGGACAACTGACAACTGACCACGGACAATCTTCAACTCTGCCTCAGCCAGCGCACGACTTCGGGAAGGCTCGCGCTCTTGCCGTACATCAACATGCCGACGCGGTAGATGCGCGCCGCCACCCAGACCATCGCAACCACGCTCGCGAACCCGACGGCCAGCGAGAGCGCGATCTGCCAGAAGGGAGGCACCTCCGTCATGATGCGGACGAGCATCGTGATCGGCGAGAAGAAGGGCGCGATGGAAATCCAGAAGGCGAAAGACGAGTTTGGGTTGCGTATGACGGGAAACGCCAGATAGATGCTGATCACCGAGAGGAAGATGACGGGCAAGGCCATCTGCCCGGCTTCCTTCTCCGTCGTCACCATCGCGCCGACGAGCATGTAGATCGTGGCATACATCAAAAATCCGAGAATGAAAAACAGGAGCGCGTAGACGGCGAAAGAGAGCGGCAGGCGCGGCAGCGGCACGTCCATCCCGCGCGCCGATAGCATCGTCGCGCCGTAGAGCGCGAACACGCCGAAGGCCACCGCCCAGATCATATACTGCGTGATGGCGACCAGCGCAACGCCCACCAGTTTCCCGAGCATCAGGTGAAACGGTTTGACCGAAGAGAACAGCACCTCGGACACGCGCGTCGTCTTCTCTTCCACGACCGACGAGAGAATAACCTGCCCGTACATCAAAATCGCCATGTAGATGAAGAAGCTGACGAACATCGCCACGGCGAAGCCGCCGCCGCTGTCGCGTTCCACCCCGCCCTCGCTCACCTTCGTCATCTCCAACTCGATGCCCTTCGACAATTCGCGCACGCGCACCTGATCGATGTTCGCCTCGCGCAGGCGTTGTTCGACGACGGCGCGGTTCAAACTCTGCCGCAATTGCGCCGTCGTGATCGGGTCGCTCACGTTGCGCCCGTAATATTCCGCGCGCCCCTCTTCCAAAATCTTTTCCGGCAGGACGACGTAGCCGCCCAGGTCGCCTTTCCGCACGCGCGCGTTCAACTCCTGCTTGATCTCTTCCGACGAACGCCCGCCGGGCGTCACCTGCTCGACCTCGTAGCGCGCGCCGAGCGCGCCGGCCGCCTTTCGCAGTTGCGCCTCACGATCCGGCGCGGAGGCGGCGCGCGGCGGTTGATTCTGTTGCCCGCCGCCGCCGCGCCCGCCTTCGTCGTCGCGTTTCGTCAGAATCGACTCGCGGATGCCCTCGTACATCTTCCCCGTCAGGTCAACGACGGCGACCTTCGTCGCGCTGCCCGTCTGTATCCCGATGAGCAGGCCGGGCACCACCACGAAGCCGATCATGATGAGCGGGCCGAGCACCGAGGAGATGATGAAGCCCTTGGTGCGGAGGCGGCCGAGATATTCGCGCCGGATGATGACCTGTAGTTTCTTCATGCGCCTTCTCCCACCTTCTGTAAAAAGATGTCGTGCAAACTCGGCTCCACCTGTTCGAAGCGCGTCACGCGCGCCCCGCTCTCCACGAGACGGCGCAGCAACTCCTGGGCATCCGCCCCTTCGGCCAGCATGACTTCCACGTAGTCGCCGTGAGACTTGACGCCCGCCACGAGCCGCTCGTCGGCGAGCGTCGCGTCGCCGCCCTCAGCCCTGAGCGCGACGGCGCGACGGCCGAAACTGCTTTTCACCTCTCGCAGGCTTCCCTCCAAAACTTTGCGCGAGCGGTTGATGAGGCAGATGTCGTCGCAGAGTTGTTCGGCTTGCGACATCATGTGCGTGGAGAAGATGATCGTGCGGCCTTCGGCCTTCAGTTCGAGCAGCACGTCTTTCATCAACTCGGCGTTGACGGGGTCGAGGCCGGAGAAAACTTCGTCGAGGATGAGCAGGTCGGGTTCGTGCATCACGGTCGTGATGAACTGAATCTTCTGCTGCATGCCTTTGGAGAGTTCGTCGGTCTTGTGCTGTTTCCACTCGGACAGTTTCAAGCGTTCGAGCCAGCGGTCGAGTCGCGTCTCGGCCTCGCGCGCCGTCAGACCTTTCAACTCGCCGAAGTAGCGCAACTGCTCGCCGACGCGCATCTTTTTGTAGAGGCCGCGCTCTTCGGGAAGATAGCCGATGCGGTCTTGAAGCCGTTCGGACATCTGTTCGCCGAAGAGTTCGATGCGGCCGGAATCGGGCACGAGGATGTTGACGATCATGCGGATGGTGGTGGTTTTGCCCGCGCCGTTCGGCCCGATCAAGCCGAAAATCCGCCCGGCGCGAACTTCCAAACTCAGTTCGTCAACCGCCACGAACTCGTCGAATTTTTTCGAGACGCGAGCCAGCGAAAGGGTCACGGCGTTTTCACTCAAGAGACTTCCTCCAATTCCGGCAAACGCCCGGAGTAAGCGTTGCGGTCGGGCGTCTTAAACTTCCTTCACGACGGCGGTGTATACGGGCGGCGCGCGGCGAAAGTTCTACGGCACGCCCCTGTGCCTGTAACTCCGCTTTCGCGCCGCGCCCGCTCCGGTGCTATGATGCCCGCGTCAACGTCTCCCTTCACTTCTTCTGCACAGGCTTGTCGGCAATGCTCTCAAAAACCATTTTCATCCGGCGCGCTCCGGTTCTGCTTCTGCTTCTCTGCCTGTCGCACGCCCCGTGCATCCGCGCGCAACAGCCACAGCCGGGCGCGCCTCCCGACACGCCGGACGACATCATCCGCGTCAACACCGAACTCGTCCAGACCGACGTGATCGTCCTGGACAAGGGCGGGAAGTTTGTTGACGGCCTCAAGCCGGAACAGTTTGAGCTGCGCGTGAACGGCGCACCGCGCGTCATCACCTTCTTCGAGCGCGTGACGGCCGGCAGCATCGACGAAGACGCGCAACTCGCGGCGGCGCGCGGCGGCCTCACAGCGACTCCCGCCGCCAACGCCTCCAACGCCTCCGCCAAACCGCTCGACCGCGGGCGCAACGTCCTGTTCTTCGTGGACGATCTGCACCTCTCGCCCGGCAGCCTGGCGCGCACGCGCAATCTCTTGCTCCGCTTCGTCGAAGAGCAGATGGGACAAAACGATCAGGCCGTTATCGCAACCGCCAGTAACCAACTCGGCTTCCTCCAACAACTCTCCGACGACAAGCGCGTGCTGCGCGCGGCCGCCTCGCGTCTCAAGCTGCGCGAAGCCACGGTGCGCGATTTCCAACGCCCGGCGATGACCGAACTCCAGGCTCTGGCGATCGAGCGAAACGATCCGAACGTGCTCAACTATTTCATCGAGGCCGTGCTCAGGGAGAATATCGGCTTCGGCAACCAGCAGAGCGCACGCGCGATGGCGGAATCGCAGGTGCGTCAGCGCGCGACCTACCTCGTCCAGTCGAGCGCGGCGGCGGCCACGAACACGCTCAACAGCCTGCGCGGCATGTTGCGCTCGCTCGCCCCGCTCCCCGGTCGCAAGATCGTCTATCTGATCTCGGACGGTTTCCCCGTCGAGATGCAGCGTTCAAACATGGGAGAAAGTTTGCGGCGCGTGACGGACGCGGCGGTGCGTGCCGGGGTCGTCGTCTACACGCTCGACGCGCGCGGTTTGACGGCGGACGTGGGCGGCGTGCCCGACGCTTCGAGCGACGCTGCGCCCGACCTCGCGGGACAACTCTCCGCCGGCTCGCTCAACGAGGCGACGGCGCGGCAAGAGCCGCTGCGCCTCATCGCCGAAGACACCGGCGGGCGCGCGCTGCTCAACACGAACGCCCTCACCGATGCCCTCGCCAAAGCCTTCAAAGAGACTTCGGTCTATTACCTGCTGGCGTGGCGGCCGGAGAGCGCGGAGCAGCGCGGCGGCAAATTCCAGCGCATCGAAGTGAGCGTGAAGGGTCGCGCGGAGGTGAGCGTCCACGTGCAGCGCGGCTATTACACGACGCCGCCGCCCGAACCCGCGCGCAACAGGGATGAAGCCAGGCGCGGGAAGGACGCGAGAGAAAAGGACGCCAAAGAGAAGGCTGCTAAAGAGAAGGATGCGCCCGCGGCGGGCACGGCGCGGAACAAAGAATTGATCGCCGCCCTGCATTCACTCTACCCGAAGGCCGCGCTCCCCACCTCGCTCGCGCTCAACTACTTCAGCCTCCCGGCGCGCGGCATGCTCTTAACCACTTCCATCCAGGTTGATCTCGGCGCGAGCGCGCCCGCCGCTGCCGCCGACGACAAGGCGCAGACGGAGCAAGTCGAAGTAGTCGGCGCGCTCTACGACGAGCGCGGCGAACTCAAGCAGTCTTTCCAGCGCAGCCTGAGCGTCACGCCGAAGGCCGCCGCCGCCGCCCCGGATGCCTCGCCCGCCGCGCCGGGGTCGAATCGCTTCATCGTGAGCACGCATCTGCCGATCACGCCGGGCATCTATCAAGTTCGCATCGCGGCACGGGAAGCGCGCGGCGGGCGCACCGGCAGCGCGTCGCAGTGGGTCGAAATCCCCGACCTCGGCAAGGGCAAACTCGCCCTGAGCAGCCTCTTTCTCGGAGAGCAAACGGGCGACGAGGTCGCGCCCGCGAAAGACGCGACCACGGACGCGCTCCCCGCCGTCATCGCGGTGGATCGCCGCCTCGCGCGCACCTCGCGCCTCCGCTTCTTCACCTACGTCTACAACGCGGCGCGCGCGCCTGACAGCGGCGGCAGCCCGGACATCGCCCTGCAAGTGCAAGTGTTCCGCGACGATCAACCCGTCATCACGTCGCCCCTTCGCAAACTCAACACGGAGGGCGTCACCGATTTCACGAGCCTCCCCTACGCCGCCGAGATTTCCCTCGCGAGCCTCGCCTCCGGCAGTTATGCCATCCAGATCACGGCCATCGACCGCGTCTCGAAGACGACGGCCAGGCAACGCGCAAAATTTATGGTTGAGTGAAGATGCCCGCTGATTTTATTCGCGGGCGGGATAAAGGTTGTCGGCGCGGCGGCGCGCACACATGCCGCGCTGAGGGGGCGCGGAGGAAAGCCTGTTCAATCTCAAAGGTGAGAGTTGCAACTCTCACTTTGCATGCGCCCTTCGCCTCAACGCCGCACTTGCTCTTGATTTTTTGACTTCGTTGATTCGCTACGGCTGTTTCGCCCATTCCACGGTGGGTGCGACCCATTCTTTGAGCGGGCGATAGATAAAGCCGTGTCCGAGTTTGAGGTTGAGCTTAACTTCGTCGCGCCGGTTCAACCCCCCGGAGCGCGCGAGAAGTTTCTCACACGTTCCCGCGCCCGCGTCGCTCGCGTCGTAAATGGAGAGCACGCGGCCGTTCAAGTCCAATTCGGGATTCTTCAACGTCTGTTCGCCGCAACCGGCGATCAAGACGAAGTTGACCTCCCGCTCTTTGAGCAGCGACGAGACGTGCATCGCGATCATCGAACCCTTCGACGCCCCGACGACCGTGATGTGGCGCGGCGACACTCCCGCCTTGAGCAGCGCGCTCACCTGCCCCGCCACCTTCGCCGCATACTGCCCGACATCCGTACCTTTCGCGCGCGCTTCGCTGATGACCATGAAGCCCGCCTCTTTGAACGTCTCCAAAATCTTTTCGTACTCGTAGACGCCGTGCTGTTCGCTCATGGGGCGGATGCCTTTATCCTCGACGATGCGCCCGTGCAGGTAAAAAAGATAGCGCGCCCGCGCGTCGATTTTTCCGGGCACATCTTTCGAGATGCCCGCCTGTTCGCCGCTCGCCGGAACGCTCGCCGCCACCAACGCGTGATTGGTTTCCGCCGCCAGCTCCCCGGTAAACGCGGCGCACGCGAGCGTCAGGGAGAGCGCGCCGCCGAGCAGCAGCCTTCGTAATAATCGCGCCGCTTTGATCTTCATCAATGCCCTCTCACGATTCAAGCACGATGCGGCGCGCCGAGACGATGTGCTCGAAGGTTCGCAACTCGTCAAGCGTCGTATCGTCGAGCGGCGCGTCGGTTTCGATGACGGCCATGGCCTCGCCCCCGCGCTCGCGCCGCCCCAGATGAAAGCGGCTGACGTTGACGCCGTGCGCGCCGAGGATGGTGCCGACGCGGCCGATGACGCCGGGCACGTCGCGATTGCGCGTGACGATCATGTGCCCCGAAGGGATCGCTTCGATGCGGAAGCCGTTGATCTCCGTGATGCGCCCGTCGCCGCCGCCGGAGCCGCCGGCTCCCCTGGAACCGAACAGCCCGCCGGAGACGCTCTGCTCGCCCGTGGCCGTCACGACCCGCGTCGTGATGGCGGAGGACAACTCCTGCCCCACGCCGCGCGTGTATGAAGTCGTCACCGTGATGCCGCGTTCTTCCGCGATGAGAAACGCGTTGACGACGTTGACGCGCGCGCTCATGTGGCGCAACAGCCCGGCGAGAAACGCGCGCGTGACGGGAGCGGCCTCCAGTTCCGCCAACTCTCCCGCATACTCGATCTTCACTTCGCGCACGGCCTCGTCCAACAACTGCGCCTGAAATCTCCCGAGGCGTTCGGCGAGCACGAGATAGGGCGAGAGCGTGTGCAACTCCTGCGCGCCGAGCGCGGGGGCGTTGACCGCGCCACGCAGCGCGCCCGTCTGAAAGTAGTCGCGCATCTGCTCGGCGACCGTCACGGCCACGCCTTCCTGCGCCTCTTTCGTTGACGCGCCGAGATGCGGCGTCGTGATCACGCCGTCGAATTGCAGGAGCGGATTCGTCGGCGACGGCGGTTCTTCCTCGAACACGTCGAGCGCGGCTCCCGCCACGCGTCCCTCTTTCAAAGCGTCGTAGAGCGCGCGTTCGTCTATCAGACCGCCGCGCGCGCAATTGATGATGCGCACGTCGGGCTTCATCGAAGCGAACTCGCGCGCCCCGATGATGCCGCGCGTTTCCGCCGTGAGCGGCGTGTGAACGGTGAGAAAGTCGGCGCGGGCGCACACCACTTCGAGCGGCGCGAGTTCCAACTCCATGTCGCGCGCCTGTTCGGGCGCGACGAACGGGTCGAACGCCAGCACCTTCATCTCGAAGCCGCGCGCGCGGCTCGCCACCACGCGACCGATGCGCCCGAGACCGACCACGCCGAGCGTCTTGCCGCGCAACTCTACGCCGACGAATTTCTTCCGCTCCCATTTGCCGTCCTGCAAGCTCGCGTGCGCCTGCGGCACGCGGCGCGCCAGCGCGAGCAGCAGCGCGAGCGTGTGTTCGGCGGTCGTCATCGTGTTGCCGTCGGGCGCGTTCATCACGATGATGCCGCGCGAGGTGGCGGCCGGCACGTCTATGTTGTCAACGCCGACCCCGGCGCGCCCGATGGCGCGCAGGCGCACCGCCTCGTCCATCACGGCGGCCGTCACTTTCGTTTCGCTACGCACGACCAGGCCATCATAGTCGCGCACGATCTCGCGCAGTTCGTCGGGCTTGAGTCCGGTGCGTTTTTCCACCGTGAAACCCGCGGCGCGCAAAGGTTCGAGTCCGCTCTCGCTCACATCGTCGGATACCAGAATTTTGATATTGTCCATAAGGGAAGAATTGATCGGGAAAGAGATGGGAAGAATCGAATCATTGGTTCATTGATTCAACGGTTCATCGAATCAATGAATCAATGAACCGTTGAATCAATTAACTGCTTACATCGGGTCGTCGGAGTCTCCGCCGCCGCCCGTCGCGTCGGGCATGCCGTCGGGCGAAGGCAGGGACGACGAGTCGGAAGATTCTGAAGTCGCGCTTTGGGAAGCGGCCGAATCGATTTGAGTTTCTTGAAGGTCGCTCAGGGTCTCATGGCTCGTCGCCTCTTCGTGCCGCGCGTCGGTCTGTGCGCCGGTGTCGGCGTCCGTCTTCGGAGGGTTCGTCTGTTTGGCTTCGTCCATATTTTCTCCTTCACTAAAAGAGCAGGTAAATTGAGGTCAAGAGCGACATCAGCGTTGCGGCGTAGACGCCCGCGAGCACGTCGTCGGCCATGATGCCGAGACCGGCTTCGAGCGATTCGAGGCGACGGATCGGGTAGGGCTTCCAGATGTCGAACACGCGAAATGCCAGAAAGCCCGCGACGATCGCCCACGCCCCGATGCCCGCGGGCAAAAACACGAAAGTGATGATCTGCCCGATCACTTCGTCAACCACGACCGCGCCGGGGTCTTTGCGCGACAACAGCGACTCGCAGCGGCTCGCCGCCCAGATGCCCGCAATCGTCATCACGATCAACATCAAGAGCACGACCGTCGTGTGCAGGGATTCGAGCGGCGGCGTGCTCCATCCGCGCGCCTCCGCGTAGAGGAAAGCCCGCGCGCTCGCCGCGCTCGCCGCGAGATACAAACCGACGCCGACGAGCGACCCCCACGTGCCCGGCGCAAGCGGAATCAGGCCGACGCCGCACGTCGCCACCGCCAGCGCGGCGTAATCCTTCAGACCACGCTCGCGCGGCGCGCGCCCGATGAAGGCCGTCGTCAACACCGACGGGTTCAGTTCATCGCTCGATTCCTTAACGACTTTCATAAGGTGTCCGTGGTCAGTTGTCCGTAGTCAGTTGTCAGTGGTCAGTTGTTCAAGCCAGTCTTTAGCAACTTGCGTGAGAGCCACATGCAACGGACAACCGACTACGGACAACTGACAATTCTTAAACGATGCTTCCGATGAGATCGTATTCGTGCGCGCCGGTGATGCGGACGTTGACGAAATCGCCGGGGACGGGCGTGTCGCCCTCGGGCGCGTCGTTGATCAGGACGACGCCGTCGATGTCGGGCGCCTGGCTGTCGAGTCGTCCCTGCCAGAGCAGGTCGGTCTCTTTCGCTGCGCCTTCAAAGAGGACGCGGTAGGTTTCGCCGATGCGCGCGCGGTTACGCTTGAGCGAGATGCGGCGTTGCTCGCGCATCAAGCGGTCGCGCCTTTTGGCGGCGACCTTCGGGTCAACTTTATCGGGCAAGTCGAAAGCGGCCGTGCCCTCTTCATCCGAATAAGTGAAGACGCCGACACGGTCGAACTCGACGCTCCGCACGAAGGCCAGGAGTTCGTCGAAATCCGCCTCGGTCTCGCCCGGAAAACCCGTGATGAACGTGGTGCGGACGCCGATGCCGGGCACGCGCCGCCGGACGCGCTCGATCAGGCGTTCGAGGCTCGCGCGATTGCCGCCGCGCCGCATCAACTTCAGGACGTTCTGCGAAGCGTGCTGCAAAGGCATATCGAGATACTTGACGGCCTTCGGCTCGGACGCCATCACGTCGAGGAAGAGGTCGCTGATGTGGGTCGGGTAGGCGTACATCACGCGCACCCATTCGATCCCGTCGAGGCGCGCGAGTTCGCGGAGCAGGTGCGCCAGGCCGTCGGGCTGCGCGAGGTCTTCGCCGTAGCGCGAAGAGTCTTGCGCGACGAGGATGAGTTCCTTGACGCCGCGCGCCGCCAACCCCTGCGCCTCGCTCACCACCGAGCCGAAGCGGCGGCTGCGAAAATGGCCGCGCATCTGCGGGATGAAACAGAAGGCGCACGGGCGGTCGCACCCTTCGGCGATCTTGATGAACGCGGTGTAGCCGGGCGTGGCGAGCACGCGCGGCGTCGATTCGTCGTAGAGGTAAGTCGCGCTCTGGTTCCCGAGCGTGACGATGGGAAGCGAGCGCGTGTTCACCCGGTC
Organism: Pyrinomonadaceae bacterium; assembly: GCA_036386515.1. Classification (GTDB taxonomy): domain Bacteria; phylum Acidobacteriota; class Blastocatellia; order Pyrinomonadales; family Pyrinomonadaceae; genus JAIVJZ01. The sequence goes on along the minus strand of DASVVO010000043.1, from coordinate 9,618 downwards.
GTCGCAGACTTTCGTGATGTCGTTAATCTGATTCGTTCCGATGAAGGCATCGACTTCCGGTATTTCCGCGCGCAGTTCGTCGCGGTAACGCTCGACGAGACATCCGGCGACGACGAGGCGTTGAGCCTTCCCCGCCGTCTTCATGCGCGCCGCTTCAAGGATGGCGTCGATGGATTCCTGTTTCGCCGAATCGATGAAGCCGCAAGTGTTGACCACGAGCGTGTCGGCTTCGGCCTCGTCCGTCGTGATCTCATAACCGGCGGCCGCGAGTTGACCCATCATCACCTCGCTATCAACCAGATTCTTCGGACAGCCCAAACTGATAAAGCCGATTTTCTTCATAACAATCTTTGGGTGATAGGTAATGAGTGATAGGTGATAGGAAAGAGTAAGATTTTCTCCTATTACCTATCACTCATTACCTATCACCACTTCTCTCTATGCGCCGCAGCCATTCTTCGATGCGGGCGGCTTCCGCAGTCGTGAGTTCGTGTGCGCCGAAGCGGACGCGGTTATAAGAACGTGTCAGGAGCGTCGCTTCGGGCATGCCGGCGGCGGCCGCAAATTCGAGCGGCGTCTCGTGGGGCGCGCGCAGCAGGCCGCGCGATTCGAGAGCCTTGATCATGCGTTCGTAGAAGACGACGGATGAATAATCTTTCCGTTCACGCCGGCGGAATTTCAACAGCCCCGCTAAATTCCAACGCCGCGCGCGCGCGATGAACAGCATCAGCAATCCGAGAAGCAACGTCAGCGCGACAAGCAGCGGAACATTGATCTGTGCCTCGCCGCCCGCGCCGCCTGCGCCAAAGGAGAACTGCCGCCACCAGAGAGCGAACCCGGAGCGCAGTTCGGCGAGAGTTTGCCCCGTCGTCTGACGATAGACGCCGAGACTGCTGCGGATGGAGGTCGCGAGTGAACGCTGTTCCTGCTTATCATAAGCGACGACATATTGAATCCAAAACAGTTCGAGGGCTTCGGCGTACTTGCCGACGCGCGCGCCGAGGCCGCCCGCGTCGTCGTTGCCCGGCCGACCGTCAACCGGCGTCGGGTCGAAAGTCACCCACGCGCCCGTATCGGGGAAATAAACCTCGACCCACGAATGCGCGTCCGACTGTCTGACGGTGTACACGTCCGCCGCATCGTTATACTCGCCCAACTGGAAACCATTGACGACGCGCGACGCGACTCCGGCAGTACGCAGCATCACGGCCATCGCCGTCGAGAAATATTCGCAATGCCCTTCCCGTACGCGGAACATAAAATCCGCCAGCGGGTCGTCCGCGCCGCCCGATTTCTGCTCCAACGTGTAGCGAAAGTTTTGCTGGAAATACGACTCGATGACGCGCGCGGCGTCGTAGCGATTGCCGGAGCGCGTGCCGACGATCAGCCCGCGCGTGAGTTCGCGGATACGCGGGTCTAAATTGTCGGGGAGTCGCAGGTAGCGTTCCATCTCGGGCTGATAGGCGGCGAGATCGCGTCGCAACCGCTCGGCGGGCGGCTCGGTCGTGTCGGAGTAAGCGCGGTAAGAGATACGCTCCTGCGAGTGATCGCGCGTGATCAGGCTGCCCTCCTCGTCGATCCCGATGTAGGGCAGCGCGCCCTGTATGGCGACGGGGCGCGAGGCGATAAACAGCACGGGCGTGTCTATCGGTTCGACGAAGAAGGTCTGCGTCGTGAGGTTCTCCAACGATTGCGTCGTGCCGAACTGAAAGAGGTTGCGTTCGTTGCCGCGCCGGTATTCGGTCTCGCGGCTCGACCTGCGCCACGTGCGCCCGCTGAACTCGTCGAGCGCGACGCCACGCCACCGCAGCGTTTGATGCCGCCCGGCCAGAGGGTCTTCGACGCGCACGCGCATCACGACGCGCTGGCTCTGTTGCAGGCGGCCGATCTCGCCGAGCGTCACTTCGTCGGAAAAGCCGACGACGCCGCTCAAGCCGCCGTCGGCGCGTGCGAGCGCGCTCCCGCTGAAACGCGGCATGATGAAAAAGATCGGCAACGCGAGCGCGAAGATGAGCGCGAGCAGAGAAAACGCGACGAGCGGCAGACGACGCGCTTCGCCCGACGACGAGGACGACGCCGATAGCGCGCCTGCTTTTCTCGACAGGCCGCTCAACCAGCGCACGCGGGGCGCGGAGAGCAGCCGCGTCTCCTGAATTTTAATGGCGCGGCGCGCCTTCCTGATCTCGAAGCAGACCACCGTCGAGAGCGCGCAGAAGGTGTAGAGCGCGAGCGTCGCGACGAAGAGAGGGCTGACGCTCAAGCCCGCCGCGAGCAGGACTTCAAAAAACGAGATGAGATAGAGGAACAACCAATCGCGGTCGGCCTTGACCTGTACGAGTTTGACGGCGGAGAGGAAAAGTATGAAGTGCGTGAGCGCGGCGATTCCGGCGCGCGCGGCTTCGCCCGGCCAGAGGACGGAGGATTGAAATTTCCAGTCGAGATAAAGCAGCGGGAGCGACGAAACGACCGCGAACATTCCCGCGCGCTCCGACAACTGGCGGCGCGTTCCCTCAAATTTCCACGCCGCCGCGAGCAGCAGGGCGAAGACCGCGCTCAGTTCCGCCCCCATACCGCCGGAGACGGCCAGCGCAAGTGTGCCGCTCGCGATCATCGCGTAGGAAGAGATGCGGAAGTAAGCGTCGAAATTCACGTCTATTTTGATGCGGAGAGAACGCGCTCAGGAGCGCGCTTTGTGTTTGACGATCTCGATCTCAAACAACTTCGGCCACATCTTGCCGGTGACGAACAGGCGTCGCCCCGCCTCGTCATAGGCGATGCCGTTCAAAACGTCCTCGCCCCCCGTCCGGTCTTTCGACGCGAGCAGCCCCGTGAGATCGATCCAACCGAGGATGTTGCCCGTCTTCGGCTCGATGCGCGCGATGCGATCCGTCATGTAGATGTTGGCGTAGATTTCGCCGTCGATGTATTCGAGTTCGTTCAACTGATCGACCGGCGCGCCCCTGTCCGTGACGCTGATCGTGCGCGTGGTTTGGAAATTGGACGGGTCGAGAAAGCGAATTTGATCCGTGCCGTCGCTCATGATCAGGGATGCGCCGTCGTGCGTCAGCCCCCAACCTTCACCCGTGTAACTGAACTCGCCCTGTTTTTGAAAAGTGGCCGGGTCGTAGATGAAGCCCTTATGCTCCTGCCACGTCAACTGGATGACCTTGTTGTGAAAGACCGTCATGCCCTCGGCGAAGTAATTTTTGGGCACGGAAATGTGTTTGATGACTTTGCCCGTCTTCAACTCGACCTTACGCAGGCTCGACGCACCGTATTGCCCGGTGCTTTCCCAGAGTATGCCGTCGAGGAAGATTAACCCTTGCGTGTAGGCGCGTCGGTCGTGGGGCCAGGAGTTTTTGATTTTATAAGAGTATGTGGGCACCTCTTCGAGCGTCGCCGTCGTCGCAGCTTCGGAGGTCTGACCGGCATTCGCGTTTTGAGCCGTGGCATTTTGCCCGGTCGGCTCGTGCGCGGCGGGTGTCTGTCGTCCGGCGTTAGCCGCGGTCGTCTCAACCCCGCCGCTACATCCCGTGATCAGGAGCACGCAGGCAAGCAGCGAATTTCGGTATAGCTGTTTATTCATCAAGCACCCCTCTACATTAGAGATGAGTCATGCTCGCCGGAAGTTCCCCGACTTGCCGGAATATTTTCTCAGAGCAGCACAAATTAGAAAAGCATGTCCGGTGAAGCTGCTCATTGCTCGCTGGGAATCGCTCCCGGATAGGCGGCTTCAGGTTCCGGGGTAGAGCGGCTTCCTCACCGCTTCGATTCGGAGAATTGTCTAACCGGACTCACGTTAAAAATACTTGACCCGAAAAATTTAAGGAAGTATAAAGCAAAACACGGGAAGCGAGGGGCTGCAACGCCGGTTGTCCCTCTCAGCTTTCAACTAACTCACTCTCATCAGGAGGCGAACAATGTACGGAATAACCCTCATCTGCTTACTTTTGTCCATTGTCACTGCGCAGACGGATTTTATCCTCAATCCATCTCTCAACTCGTCTAAAGCTCCCCACAAAAACATTTCCGGAGTTTCACGCGAGGATAGCGTAATTACCGGCAACGTAGCCGTCAGAAGGGCATTAAACGGCAACATCGTGGTGATTGTTGACGGTTCATCGAACGCCGCTAAAACGTTACCCGACGGCATCCCGGACTTAGTCTATCGCTTCGCCCCTTTGAAAGAAGACTTATACCGCTACGACGACATCACCTTTAACCTTAAACAAGCTCAAGTATTCTTCCAGCGCGGGCGTTTGGCGGTAATCACAAAAAACAATCAGGTTATGCTTAGCCTGTCGGTCGAAGAAATTGAGAAGACCGATGCTAAATTTTCGACCTACGGCGATCAGTCGAGAGACATGCCCCAGACCATTCGCCTGCGCCAGGGCATCGGCCTTGTTCGCCAGGTTCCCATTATCAGCGACTCATCCAAGGCTGTTAACTTCGGGAAATCGCCCAAGGTAGCCAAACTGCCTGCCCTAATTGACTTGGAAACGGATTTCGTCGTCCGCCGTGACGTGCGGGCATTAGACGACGGGGGGTTCGACACAGAGGGTTGCACGGCCGGCGGCCAGGGCGCAAGTGAATGCAGCATCACGTGTCCGGGGAGCAGCGGTTGTAGCGTAACTTGCGGTATCGGCTACTGGGCGTGCTGTAAATGCCCAAACAGATGTGCTTGCGCGCAGAAGGAATGAATAAGTAAATCTAGACGCAAAGACGCTCAATCTGACCCGCTAAAAAAAGAAGCCCGTCCAAGCATAACTTGGACGGGCTTCTCTGTAATTAATCCGGCGACTTCCTACTCTCCCACGCAGCTACCCGCGCAGTACCATCGGCTCTAAGAGGCTTAACTGCCGTGTTCGGGATGGGAACGGGTGTGACCCTCTCGACAAAATCACCGGAAAACTTGAAAGAACAGGCAAAAGGGCTTGGACAATCGAATAGTGAAAGTTTCCAGGTTTTTCAAAAGTTGTGCGAAGCGAACCAAAAGAATTCCACTGACGTTTTGCTCGTCAATAAATTTAATGGTCAAGCCTTGGGAACATTAGTACTGGTCAACTGAACATATTACTATGCTTACATTTCCAGCCTATCAACGTGGTGGTCTACCACGAGTCTCACTGGCAGGTCTAATCTTGGGTCTGGCTTCACGCTTAGATGCATTCAGCGTTTATCCATGCTCCACATAGCTACCGAGCGCTACCGCTGGCGCGATAACTCGTACACTAGAGGTGGATCCATCCCGGTCCTCTCGTACTAAGGACAGATTCCCTCAAACCTGCTCCGCCCACACCAGATAGGGACCGAACTGTCTCGCGACGTTCTAAACCCAGCTCACGTACCTCTTTAATTGGCGAACAGCCAAACCCTTGGGAGCTTCTGCACCCCCAGGATGCGATGAGCCGACATCGAGGTGCCAAACCCTACCGTCGCTGTGGACGCTTGGGTAGGATCAGCCTGTTATCCCCGGCGTACCTTTTATCCGTTGAGCGACGGCCCTTCCATACAGAACCGCCGGATCACTAACTCCTACTTTCGTACCTGTTCGACTTGTTTGTCTCACAGTTAAGCTGGCTTTTGCGTTTACACTCTACGGCTGATTTCCAAACAGCCTGAGCCAACCTTCGAGCGCCTCCGTTACAATTTGGGAGGCGACCGCCCCAGTCAAACTACCCGCCTGATAGTGTCCCTCCACCGGATAACGGTGGTAGGTTAGAACGCAGACAAACGAAGGGTGGTATCTCACCGTTGGCTCCCCCGAGGCCAAAGCCCCGAGTTCACAGCCTCCCACCTATCCTGCGCATCGTTTGCCCGTATTCACTATCAAGTTGTAGTAAAGGTGCACGGGGTCTTTCCGTCTAGATGCGGGAAACCGGCATCTTCACCGGTACTACAAATTCGCTGTGTCTCTCGTTAAGACAGCTCCCAGATCGTTACGCCATTCGTGCAGGTCGGAACTTACCCGACAAGGAATTTCGCTACCTTAGGACCGTTATAGTTACGGCCGCCATTCACTGGGGCTTCGATTCGTAGCTTCGCCTTGCGGCTAACCACTCCTCTTAACCTTCCAGCATTGGGCAGGCGTCAGCCCCCATACGTCGTCTTCACGACTTTGCGGAGACCTGTGTTTTTAGTAAACAGTCGCCTGGGACATTTCTCTGCGACCGCGTTCTTGGTGAACGCGGCTACCCTTCTCCCGAAGTTACGGGTACAATTTGCCGAGTTCCTGAACGAGAGTTCTCACAAGCGCCTTAGGATTCTCACCCCACCTACCTGTGTCGGTTTGCGGTACGGTCAGATCACGTGTATAGCTGAACGAGAATTTTCTTGGCAGCTGGGGTCAGCAACTTTATTCCAGCTCCGAAGAGCTGTACTTTCGTCCCAATCTTTACCTTGATGTCGCCCGGATTTGCCTAAGCGACAGGCTATGATTGTTCAACCGGATATCCATCACCGGTCTTGCCTACCCTACTGCGTCCCCCCACAGCACACGCTACTGGTTCCGGAATTTTAACCGGATTTCCATCGACTACGCCTTTCGGCCTCGCCTTAGGTGCCGACTTACCCTGAGCAGATTAACTTTACTCAGGAAACCTTAGGTTTACGGCGCGCGGGGTTCTCACCCGCGTTATCGCTACTTATGCCGACAGAGTCTTTTCTGATTGCTCCAACGACCCTTACGGTGTCGCTTCAACGCTACAGAATGCTCGCCTACCATGTTCGTTAGAACATCCGAAACTTCGGTGTACAGTTTAGCCCCGTTGAATTGTCGGCGCAGGGCTGCTTGACCAGTGAGCTATTACGCTTTCTTTAAAGGATGGCTGCTTCTAAGCCAACCTCCTGGCTGTCAGTGCTTCCCCACTTCCTTTTCCACTCAACTGTAACTTTGGGACCTTAGTTGTCGGTCTGGGCTGTTTCCCTCTCGACCACGGAGCTTAGCCCCCGTAGTCTGACTCCCGGATATACGTGCGCGGCATTCAGAGTTTGATTGGGTTCGGTAACCTTGTGAGGCCCCTAGCCCATTCAGTGCTTTACCACCGCGACGATTCATCCGAGGCTAGCCCTAAAGCTATTTCGGCGAGAACGAGCTATCACGAAATTTGATTAGCCTT
>DASVVO010000042.1:0-63724 GCA_036386515.1 Pyrinomonadaceae bacterium | reverse complement strand
TGGCTGTCAAATCAAGCGCAAAGTGTCGGGCAAGCAGACGGAATTTAGGCTCTGCGATTCGTGAACGGCGATAATAGCGGTTTAGCCTTTGCACGTCAGAAGTTTAGCACCCATCAAATTGTGCTTAACTTCATCAGACCCAAATAAAATATGCCTGTGTCAATATTGCCGCCTCACAGTGGCCGCCTTCGACCTCTGATCCGCAACGTGAACCTCTAAAAGTTCAATCTTGTTTTAAGGAGTAACCCTCGTGAAATACGGAGTCACTATGTCCGCCGCCGCGGCCTTTGCCCGCCAGGGTATTTTCGCCGCTGTCCTCTTCCTCGTAGTCGGCTTCGCGCCGCAGGCTCTGCACGCACAATCTTTTGATCGCATCGAACGCGAGCGAGCGCTCTCGATGCTTTCAAACATCAAGGATCAACTCAAAAAGAACTACTACGATCCGACCATTCGCGGCATGGACGTGGAGGCGCGTTTCAAAGTTGCCGAAGAGAAGATCAAGCAGGCCGGCTCCCTCGGTCAGGCCTTCGGCGCGATCGCACAGACCTTGCTCGACCTCAACGATTCGCATACTTCGTTCAGCCCGCCTTCGCGCGCCGTAAGCGTGGAGTACGGATGGCAGATGCAGGCCATCGGCGATCGGTGTTACGTCGTGGCCGTCAAGCCGGGCAGCGATGCCGAGGCGAAGGGCATCAAGCCGGGCGATCTGGTGCTCTCGGTTGACGGCTTCAAGCCCTCGCGCAAAGAACTCTGGAAGATGGAGTATTACTATTACGCGCTCAGCCCCCGGCCGGGCATACGGCTCATCGTGCAAAGTCCGGGGCAGGAGCCGCGGCAGGTGGACGTGGCGGCGAAGGTGCGACAGGAGAGACGCATCATTGATCTGGCGGGTAAAAACGCCACCTTCGACCTCAACGAGGTGATTCGAGAGAGCGAGGACTCCGCGCAACTCAGGCAACATCGCTTCCGCAAATTAGGCGGCGTGGTCATCTGGAAAATGCCCAGCTTCAGTTTCGAGCCGGAGCAGGTGGACAGCATCATGTCCGAACATGTGAACGGGCACAGCGCGCTGATCCTCGATCTGCGCGGCAACCCCGGCGGTTACATCGTGACGCTGGAGCGACTGGCCGGACACTTCTCCGATCACGATGTCAAGATCGCCGACCGCAAAGGGCGCAAGGAGATGAAGCCGATGCTCGGCAAGACGCGCGGCAAGGACATCTTCAAGGGCAAACTGATCGTCCTGGTGGACAGTAAATCCGCCTCCTGCTCGGAGATGTTCGCGCGCCTGATCCAACTCGAAAAGCGCGGCGTCGTCGTCGGCGACGTGTCGGCGGGGGCTGTCATGCAGTCGAAATTTTACCGGCAGGAGATGGGCGTCAACACCATCGTCATCTACGGCGCAAGCATCACCGATGCCGACGTGGTCATGACCGACGGCAAGAGCCTCGAACACACGGGCGTCCAGCCGGACGAGTTGCTCCGCCCGACGCCCGCAGACATGGCGGCCGGACGCGACCCGGTGCTGGCGCGCGCCGCCGAACTCGTGAACGTCAAACTCGATCCCGCCCGCGCGGGCGCGATGTTTCCCATTGAGTGGAAGAAGTAAAAGTGCCGGTCTCCGGTTATGATGAAGAGAAAGGCGTGAGACTCCGAGTCTCACGCCTTTCTCTTCTGAATGCGGCTGATATCTTACTCTGCTACGATTCTTCAAGAGCGATCAATCGGTGAAGCGGTGCGCGGCGCGGTAGCGGTGGAGCAGTTCTTCGAGGAAGCCTTCGTAGGTGAAAGTGGCGCGGTCGAAGTCGGGTTTGAGTTTGTAGAGAATCGGCGTCGCCACGCGCCACGCCATCCATTGCCGGGGCGCGTCCGCCAGTTCCCAACGCCGCCGGAGGAAGGTCTCGACCACTTCGATCTCGCCCTCGCTGAGCGCGTTGGCGTCGCCTGTAAACACGACGGGCTGGAACGAACGGCGCAAGGCCACATCGCTCGTCGGCACGCCGAACACTTCGGCGAACGTCGGAGCCTGCGCCTCGCGCTCGCGCACGACGACCGTGCCTGCCACGAAATCGCCCACGCGTTGGTCGCGGCCGCTCATGAACACCGACACCAGCCCGATCGAGTAGAACGGAAACGGCATCATGTCGAAGACGCGCAAGAGGTTTCGCGCCGCCGCTTCCCAGATGGTGACGGGTCGGCCGTCTTCGCGGATCACGCGCAGGCGCAACATGCGCTTGCCCGGCGTTTGCCCGTTCCACAGCCACTCGAAGATGGCGAAGTAGCCCGACCACAGCACGAACACCAACACGATCACGGCCGCCAGCAACCACTTCGGCATCTGCGACACGCGGCTTCCCAATTCCAGCCCGTAGCCCGTCCACAGAAACACCAGCCCGACGAACAGCATCGCCAACAACTGCAACCCGTGGTCAACCGCGCACGCCAGAAAACGGTTGCCGATGGAAGCCAGCGCGAAGTGCAACGGCACGCGCTCCGGCGTCTCGATGATTAAAGTCTCTTCGTTGGCGATGGTTGCTGACATCTTCAAGACAGTGACAAGTGACGAGTGACAGGTGACAAGTTAAAGACGCTCTTAATTCCGACCCAGCAACCTTTTCATACGCCGCGCACGCGCAGGAAGCGACGCTTGCCGACCTGGATGAGGATGCTTTGCTCCGCGCGCAAATTAAGTTCGTCTGCGGCGAGGCGTTCGCCGTCAACGCGGACGCCCCCCTGTTCGATCAAACGGCGCGCTTCGCCCATCGAAGCCGCGAGCGCGGTCTCGACTAACAGACGCGGCAGTTTCCATTCGCCCGCTGCGACGGCGCGCTCCTCGATCTCGTCGGGGACTTCCTTGCGTTTGAAGACGCGGTTGAATTCTTCCTCGGCGGCTTGCGCGTCCGATGCGGAATGAAAGTCCGCGATGATGCGCTTGGCGAGTTCGACTTTGAGGTCGCGCGGGTTGCGCGCGCCCGCCTGTGCGGCGGCGCGAAGCTGTGCGATCTCGTCCGTACGCAGGTCGGTCAGGAGTTCGTAGTAACGCCACATCAAGTCGTCGGAGACGGACATGACTTTGCCGAACATCGCGGGCGCGGGTTCGTTGATGCCGATGTAGTTGCCGTATGACTTCGACATCTTCTGGACGCCGTCCGTGCCTTCGAGGAGCGGCATGGTGATGACGACTTGCGGCGGCTGCGCGTATTCGCGCTGGAGGTTGCGGCCGACGAGCATGTTGAACTTTTGATCCGTGCCGCCGAGTTCCACGTCGGCTTCGAGGGCGACGGAATCGTAGCCTTGCACGAGCGGGTAGAGCAGTTCGTGCAAGGCGATGGGGCGTTCGTCGGCGAGCCGCTTCTGGAAGTCGTCGCGCTCAAGAATCTGTTTGACCGTGGTGCGTGCGGCGAGGCGGACGAAGCCGTCGGAGCCGAGCGTGTCCATCCAGCGCGAGTTGAAATCAATGACGGTCTTCGCGGGGTCGAGCAGTTTGAAGATTTGCGCCTTGTAGGTTTCGGCGTTGGCGTTGATCTCTTCGCGCGTGAGTTGCGGGCGCGTGACGGACTTGCCCGAGGGGTCGCCGATGAGTCCGGTGAAATCGCCGATGAGAAAGATGGCGGTGTGGCCGAGTTCCTGAAAGGCGCGCAAGCGGCGAATGACGACCGTGTGGCCGAGGTGGATGTCGGGGGCGGTGGGGTCTGCGCCGTACTTGACGCGCAGGGGCACGCCGGTGCGCGCGCTCCGCTCCAACTTGGCGCGCAGGTCTTCTTCGCGGATGATCTCGACCGCGCCTTTGCGCAGGTAGTCGAGTTGTTCGTCAATCGTCATGGCTTCCGTCATGGCTTCATCGTAAATCGTGAATCGTAAATCGTAAATAGACGAAGGACGCTTTGGGCGACGGCGCGGCGCGGGCTTTGAATCTATTCGCGCTTTGAGCTACTTTCCTCTCATGACCGACTCAGCCGCGACCGACCACACGAACGAAACCGGCCACGAGAATCCGCTCGCAGGCGTGCGCCTGGTGTTCGTCGGCGCGGGCGTGATGGCCGAATCCATGATCGCGGGCTTGTTGAAGCGCAGGCTCGTCGCGCCCGCGCAAGTTTCCGGGAGCCACCCGCGCGCCGCGCGACGCGCCGAACTCGAAGCGGCCTACGGCATCCGTCTCGTCGAAAGCAACCGCGAGGCCGTGTCGCTCGAAGCGGCGGGCGAACGCGAGGCCGGTTCCCCGGTCTCGGGCGCAATCGTCATCCTCGCCGTCAAGCCGCAGAAGTTGAACGGCGTCCTGCACGAGTTGAAAGACGCGCTGCGCGCCGCAGACCTCGTGGTGTCCATCGTCGCCGGGGCGACGCTTGAGACGTTGGCGGGCGAGTTGCTGCACCCGGCCGTCGTGCGCGCGATGCCGAACACGCCCGCGCAGGTGGGCGAGGGCATGACGGTGTGGACGGCGACGCCGCAAGTGGACGAGGCGCGGCGGCGACAGGTGAGCGCGATGCTCGGCGCGCTCGGGCGCGAGATACGCGTCGAAGAGGAGCGGCAGGTTGACATGGCGACGGCCTTGAGCGCGACCGGCCCCACCTACATTTTTCTCGTCATGGAATCGCTCGTGGACGCGGGCGTCCACCTCGGCTTCTCGCGCGAGGTGGCGCGCGAACTCGTCTTGCAGACCATGCTCGGCTCGGTGCGCTTCGCGATGGAATCGCACAAGCACCCCGCCGAACTCCGCAACATGGTCACCTCGCCCGGCGGCACGTCCGCCGAAGCGATCTATCAAATGGAGAAGGGCGGCCTTCGCACCGTGCTCTCGAAGGCCGTCTACGCTGCCTTCCAGCGCGCCGTCGCGCTCGGCCGGAAGTAAGTGAACCGCCGCGACACCGGCGCGCCGCACGCACGACTCGAAACTACTCCTGCCTTCTTCGCCTCACGCGCCGACCTTCAATCTCATAATCTCCGCTGACAATAAACGCGACGGCTTCCGCGTAGGCTTGATGTTCTTCGAGGAGGATGCGCGCGGCGAGCGTCTCCGGCGTGTCGTCGTCGAGCACGGGCACGGCGCGTTGCGTGATGATCGCGCCGCCGTCCAGAGTCTCGTCTACGAAGTGGACGGTGCAGCCGCTCACCTTGACCCCGTGTTCGATGGCCTGGCGTTGCGCGTCGAGGCCGGGGAAGGCGGGCAGCAGGCTCGGGTGGATGTTCAGGATGCGCCCGCGAAAAACTTCGATGAACCGCGGCGAGAGCAGGCGCATGAAACCGGCGAGGCAGACGAGTTCGATCCCGCGCGCTTCGAGGGCGGCGATGATCTCGCGCTCGTGCTCCGCGCGCGTGCGCCCGGCGCGTTCGACGGCAAGCATCTCGATGCCGCGCGCGGCGGCGCGCGTTAAGCCTTGCGCGTCGGCGTGGTCGCTCAAGACGAACGCGATCTCCGCTCCGGGCACGCGCCCGCGCTCGATGGCCTCCGCGAGCGCAACCAGGTTCGACCCGCGACCGGAAATGAGAACGGCAAGTTTCAAGGTATGAGTTTCAGGAATGAAGTTTCAGGAATGAAGTTTCAGGTTTCAGGTTTCAAGTTTCAAGTTTCAAGTCTGAGGTTCTTCGTCTTGAACTTGAAACTTGAAACCTGAAACTTGAAACTTGTTCAGACGAATTCCACCGTGCGCGCGCCCGCGACGACGCGCCCGATCTCGAAAATTTTCTCGCCGCGCGTTTCGACGTGTGTGCGGATGGTTGGCGCGTCGGCGGCGGCGCAAACGATCACCATGCCGACGCCCATGTTGAAGGTGCGGTGCATCTCCGTCTCCGAGACGTTGCCGAGCCGCTGCATGAGCGTGAAGACGGGAAGCGACGGCCACGAGCCGCGCACGATCTCGACGGCCGTGCCTTCGGGCAGGATGCGCGGGATGTTGTCGATAAGACCGCCGCCCGTGATGTGCGCGAGACCTTTGAGCGCGCCCGTGTCGAGCAATTCTTCGAGCGCGGGCAGGTAACTCAGGTGCGGCGCGAGCAACGCCTCGCCGACCGTCATGCCGAGTTCGGCGACGTGCGTGGAGGCGTCGAAACCGGCGACTTCAAAGAAGAGTTTGCGCGCGAGCGAGTAGCCGTTCGTGTGCAGGCCGACGGAAGGCAAGGCCAGCAGCGTGTCTCCGGCGGCGATAGATTTGCCGTCAATCACGCGGGCGCGGTCAACGATGCCGACGATGAAACCGGCCACGTCGTATTCCCCGGCGGCGTAGAAGCCGGGCATCTCCGCCGTCTCGCCGCCGAGCAGCACGCAGTTGTTTTCGCGGCACCCGCGCGCCATGCCTTCGACGACCCGCGCGATCACTTCGGGCGCGAGCGCGCCGGTGGCGACGTAGTCGAGGAAGAACAGCGGGCGCGCGCCCTGCACGAGGATGTCGTTGACGCAGTGGTTGACGAGGTCGCGCCCGATCGTGTGGTGCGTGTTCGTCTCGAAGGCCACTTTGAGTTTCGTCCCGACGCCGTCAGCCGAAGCGACGAGGACGGGCGCGCTGAGCGCGGGGAAGGCGGCGTCGAACATGCCGCCGAAGCTGCCGATCTCGGAGAGCGTGCGCGCGTTGAAGGTGGCGCGCGCCATCTCCCTGATGCGGTCGACGGTCGCGTTCGCCGCCTCGATCGAGACGCCCGCGTCGCTGTAGGTGATGGGTTTGGTCATAGGCGTGTAGAACACAGGAGTCAGAAGTCAGGAGTCAGAAAACAGAAGCACGGCCGGATGGCGGCAATTTATTCTAACTCCTAACTCCTAACTCCTAACTCCTAACTTCTGACTCCTGACTCCTGACTCCTGACTCCTGACTCCTGACTTCTGACTTCTGACTTCTGACTCCCGAATGCTAGAGCTTGAAATCCTTCTTGTCCGCCGCGCCGCTCATGCGCGCGAGACGCTCCTGCATCTTTTTGATCCGGTCTTCGGCGGAGGCGCGGGCGGCGGGCGCGGCCTTGATGGATTTGAGCGTGCGCTCTCCGCTCTCCCGGTCAACGTCGAACTTCAGGAGCAGGTGGTCGCCGTCGGAGTTCGCGCCGGCGGGCAACTGCTGACAGGGCACGTCGAGTTGCGACTTCGCTTCGTCGTCTAAACTGAGCACGGCGATGTCGCCGTCTTCGATGCGGTCAACGACGGCGCGGACTTCCACGCTGTCGTCGTTCGCCGGCGGATTCTCTTTGCGCACGGTCATCTCCGGTTCACCTGCTGTTCGCTGCCGCTTTCGACTTGGGCGAGGCTTTGGGCGCGGGGCCGAAGTCGCCGTATTGAATGAAGCCCGATTTGGCCGAGTCGTCTTTTTGCGCCTTGCGCCCCGCCTGGATTTCGTCGGCCGCCGCTTGTCGTTCGGTCGTGATTTGGTAGTCCGCCGCGCCGCGCGTCTTGATCGTGATCTCGCCCTGCAAGTCGGTGCGGTAAACTTTCACGCCCGCCGCCCGGAGCCGATCCAAGACCTCTTGCGAGGGGTGGCCGTAGCGATTGTCCGCGCCGCACGAGATGACCGCGTCTTTGAACTTGGCCTGACGCAGGAAGTCTTCGGAACTCGCGTACTTCGAGCCGTGATGCCCGACCTTCAGCACGCGCGCCGCGAGCCGCGCGCCCTGTTCCATCATCCGCCCCTCGGTCTGCGCCTCGGCGTCGCCGGTCAGGAGGATGGAGAACTCGCCGTAGTCGAGCCGGGTGACGACGGAGTTGGCGTTCGGCTCGTTGCCGCCGGAGCGCAACTGATCTTTCGTGAACAGCGGCTGGATGGGCGCGAGCACGGAGATGATCGCGCCGCTGCCGAGGTCGAAAGTTTGGCCGGGCGCGGCGGTGATAAAGTTGTCCTGCGGATTTTCGATGCGCGCCTCGATGGCGTCGAGGAAGTCCTCGTAGTTCTTCGTCGTGTTCGGCACTTTGCTGTCGAGCACCTTGTAAACTTTCGTGCCCTTGATCACCTCGTCCGCGCCGCCGATGTGATCGGCGTGGGCGTGCGTCGTCACGAGCAGGTCGAGGTGGTCAACGCCGGCGCGCGCCATCGCGGCGAGAATCTTCTTGCCGCTGCCCGGCACGCTCGCGTCCACGAGCGCGGTCTTGCCTCCCGGCGCGACGATCAAAATCGCATCGCCCTGCCCGACATCGAGGACGTGGATGGAGAGTTCGTCGCCCGACGGCGGCGGAAGCTGCGGCCCCGGCGCGGGCTTGTAAAACTTGAAATAGGCGACCAGCCCGGCGACCACCACGATCGCCAGCGCCACCCCCACACACCCGCACCCGCGCATGCTTCTACTTTGAGCCACCTCGTGCTAACCCTCCAATGTTATTGCTTAATGATTGATTCATAGCTAAACAGGTCTTGCTTTGTCACCTATAGTAGCGGAATCAAAAGCGAGCAATGTCCCTTCACTCTCAATTGATTCTGTTTCCTCCATTGCACTATAACTCGAAAGGAAAGTAGAGCGAGGTTTACGGCTTATAACACGCTTGGTTTTTGATTTCTTGTCAGACTCTATCAAAGCGAGCTTTTCTTGCACATTTACAACAACACCAGTGCCTCTGACAATTTCAAGCTTACCTAAATTATCATTTGTCTCCGGGTCTATAATGTCTTTATCGCTCAAACCGTAAATTAAGAATACTTGTCCCTTTTTAACTCCATGTATAAGACCCCTATTGATTGCAACGGTATAGGAATCAGGTACTTCAACTACAGTAGCGGGAAATACTGCGGTCGCTAATCTTTGCGTAGAAATCGGCTCATTTGTCATAGCTATTTGCTACCTCCAATGCGAATGAGGGGACAGTAGGTTTTACTCTTATATTAGTTAATCTCACCTCACGATTAATTATAGCCTTCCACTGTTCACCAAAATCAACATCCTGAGTCACCAATACTTGAATTTTTCTATCCTCTTGAATATTGATCACCTTACCTAACCCGATTAACCTCTCATACTCATTTTCAACTGAGTAAATACCAACAATCGAGTCATAGGAAAAAATTATTGAGGGGTCTAAAACAAGGAGGGCAAGGGAAGATTGAATTGCTTTAGGTGGCGGTGCTGCATATCGTACAGCGGGCAATATATCCTTATCGCGATAGAATGCTGTCCAAGCAGCATGTAGCAAACCGAAAATGAGGTATAGACTTATTACGATAGAAATGATGAGCCATCGTGTTGTAATCGTTTGAGTAGTTGGAATGCTGAAATAACTCAAAAATACCAACACTATGCCTAACAGTGCCGTAACATGACCATAGGAAGCACGGAAGCTAACATATAGATGTGAAGTGAATGAATTTTTACTAGCTTCAAGGCTTCTTGAACTCATAATAGGCGTAACTATCGTAGTGATGTACGCACTTCAATGCGTTGTAGTCCAAACTACAGTCTCTTATCTGCTAATGGCACATGCCTATGATTAGTATCCTCCCCGATCAAAATAACCGCCGAATATAGATGAACGGCTCTCAGATCATCCATCTCAAGATCGGGCATCTCTTCCAAAATCTGTTCCGAACTCAGACCCGCGGCAAAAAGATCGAGCACGTCTATCACCCTGATGCGCATGCCGCGAATGCACGGGCGACCGCCGCATTGTTCGGGATTGACAGTTATTCTTTCCAGTAAATTTTCGGACATGATCTCGTTCCAGCCGAGAGCTTTAATCTCATTTGCCGTCAAACAGTATATCAACAGTTATAACCTGTTCATATCTTCCCTTGCTCAATCTGAGAGGACGGGTTCGTATTCGCGTCTACCGCGCTTGCGCGATTATTGATCGACTGTTAGTTCAGGAACGTGCTCGGCTTCGTAGTGTTCGATGAGCAAGCCGATCAACTCCATCAACGACGAATAAGGATGCGTTTCGTCTTCACCAACTTCGTCAACTAACTGGTCGAGCAAAGCGACCAGGCGTTGATACTGCTCTTCCGTGTGGGGGACGAAAATATTCCCCGCCACCGCAGGCCACGCGCTGAGAGTTTTATCGAATTCACGATTCTGCATGGCTCATTCCTTCCAGCGGTCTTGCTCGTACTCAATCGGAGGGCACGGGTTCGCGTTCGCGCGCCCACTGGGTTTCGGCTTCGCGCGTGATCCGGGTGGGGTAGCTGCCCGTCCAGCAGGCGACGCAGGAGGCGCGCGGCTCGATGCCGGTCGAGGCGAGCATGCCTTCGAGGGAGAGGTAGCCGAGCGAGTCCGCGCCGATAAAGTTGCGTATCTCTTCGACGGACATCTGCGCGGCGATGAGGTCGTCGCGGTTGGGCGTGTCCACGCCGTAGAAGCAGGGGCTAATGGTCGGCGGGCAACTGATCCGCAGGTGTACCTCCGTCGCCCCGGCTTCCCTGACCATGCGGACGATCTTCCTGGAGGTCGTGCCGCGCACGATGGAGTCGTCGATCAAGACGACGCGGCGACCTTCGATGAGGTGGCGCACGGGGTTCAACTTGATGCGTACGCCGAAAGAGCGGATGGCTTGCTTCGGCTCGATGAAGGTGCGATGGACGTAGTGGTTGCGCACCAGGCCCTGCCGGTAACTGATGTGGCTTTGCGCGGCGTAACCGATGGCGGCGGCGACGCCGGAATCGGGCACGGGCACGACGAGGTCGGCCGCGGCCGGTTGTTCGAGGGCGAGCCGCTTGCCCATCTTGTGGCGCGATTCGTTGACCGAGTGGCCGTAGATCAGAGAGTCGGGGCGCGCGAAATAGACGTGCTCGAAGATGCACATCGAATGCTCGCGCGCGGGGAGCGGGCGCGACGAATGCAGCCCGCTCGCATCGATGATGATCATCTCGCCGGGTTCCACGTCGCGGACGTAGCTCGCTTCGATGAGATCGAAGGCGCAGGTCTCGGAGGCGACGACCCACGCCTCGCCGAGGCGGCCGAGAGCGAGCGGGCGGAAGCCGCGCGGGTCGCGGATGGCGATGAGCGAATCGGGCGTGAGAAAGAGCATCGAGAACGCGCCTTCGGTCTCGCGCAGCACTTCGGGGATCGCCTCGTTGATGTTCGCGGCTTGCGAGCGCGCGATGCCGTGCAGAATGACTTCGGTGTCGGAAGTGGAAGAGAAGATCGCGCCGGTGCGTTCGAGCCGTTTGCGTTCCTCGCCGGCGAAGGGAAGGTTGCCGTTGTGACAGACGGCGACTTGCCCGTGCTGGCAGGCGACGAGGAAGGGCTGCGCTTCGCGGATGGAGACCTCTCCGGCCGTCGAGTAGCGCACGTGGCCGATGGCGGATGCGCCGGGCAGGCGATTGAGGCGTGCGGCGTCGAACACGTCGGAGACGAGTCCCATGGCGCGCTCGGAACGCAACTCTCTGCCGTCGGAGGCGACGATGCCGCAGGATTCCTGCCCGCGATGTTGCAGCGAGTAGAGTCCGAGGTAGGCGAGGCGCGCGGCTTCCGCGTGGCCGTAGATGCCGAAGACGCCGCACTCGTCGCGAAATTTATCTGTTGCTTTCGTCGTCACGGGAAAATTTGCAGTAGAAAAAGTAAGTTGAAGACGCATTGTAACACCCGGCGGGAGAACGTTGAAGGAGAAGACAGAAAGCAGAAGTCAGGAGTCAGAAGAAATCCGCTTCCGCGTTTTTATTCTGACTCCTGACTTCTGTTTTCTGTCTCCCGTCTCGCGCGTCGCGCGTTCCTACTTCCACGCCGCTTTGCTATGATTGCCGTCAAATAATTCTGATAATTCCAGGGGGTACAACATGGAAGTTAAAGTTTACGGAGCGGGCTGGTGTCACGACACGCAGGATACGCTGCGGCACTTGAAGGAACTCGGCGTGGCGCACACGTACATCGACGTGGAGGAGAACGCCGAGGCCGCCGAGTGGGTGCGGCAGCACAACGACGGCAAGGAGCGGAAGCCCACGCTCGACCTGGCCGGGCAGGTGCTCTCGGTTCCGTCCAACCGCGAGTTGGAGAGCGCGCTGCGCGAAAAGGGATTCATGGCCTGACCGCACGGCGACAAAGCGGGCGGCGACGCCGCACGGCACCGGCCGAACCAGACGGAGCGATTCCGACCTGAACGGTAGCGCGGCAAGCACACGCCGTCGTCGCCGCGCGTGGCGTGCGTGCGGGGTCGCCGTCCGCGTCGCCGTTTAAATACAGGATTCGATTTCCAAGTGAGCGATTCCGGTTATACACATCGTTGGCTCGTCGCACTTTTGCGCGTCGCGCTCGTCGTCGCACTGGCGGGGGCGGGCTGGCTCGTCTATCACCGCCTGCCCGCCGACGATGCGCCGCACACCCTCGGCGCGACCGGGCAGACGCGCGACACGCTCCTGCGCATCCACGTCCTCCCGCGCCCCGGCGGCGGAGGCGACGCGCAGAACGCCGCCGCCGCCACCGCCACGCCCGTCCAGCTTTACTCGATCGATGTCGCGGCGGCACAGCGCGAGTTTCTCGACGAGCGACGCCCCGGCCAGCGTTTTGAAGAGTTCATCGTGCGCCGCATGGGCGCGCGCCAGCCCATCCGCGCGCAACTCGACGCGAGCGGCCAGACCATCGTCTACGTTCCGCCCGGCCGCTGGTGGGTTCACGTCACGCAAGAGGGCGCGCAGGAAGTGGTCTGGCGTCTGCCCGTCAACGTCGCCGGGCGCGAGCAGACAATCGAACTCACCGCCGCGAACGCTTACATGAGGACGAAAAGATTTTGACGGCAGAGGTCAGAGGTTAGAGATCAGTAAAAACTGTCTTCACTAACCTCTGACCTCTAACCTCTGACCTCTGCATTTATGAAAGCTCTGCGCTACGAGGACGGGCGATTGCAGGTAGGGGAGACGGCCGCGCCGCGCGAGGCGGCGGGCGAGGCGTTGGTGCGCGTGACGTTGGCGGGGATTTGTAACACCGACGTGGAGATCGCGCGCGGGTACGCGGGGTTTACGGGCACGCTCGGCCATGAGTTCGTGGGCGTGGTGGAGAGCGCGCCCGATGCGCCGCAGCTTGTCGGGCGGCGCGTGGTCGGCGAGATCAACGCGGGGTGCGGGCGTTGCGAATTGTGCGCGGCGGGCGACGCGCGCCATTGTGCGCGCCGCACGGTGCTCGGCATCGTCGCGCGCGCGGGCGCGTTCGCGGAATACTTGAGTTTGCCGGTCGTGAATTTGTTGACCGTGCCGGACGACGTTGAGGACGAGCGCGCCGTCTTCGCCGAACCGCTCGCGGCGGCGTGCGGCATCATGGAGCGCGTGGAGATCGACGGTGGCACGCGCGTGGCCGTCGTCGGCGACGGCAAACTCGGGCTGCTCTGCGCGCAGGCCGTCAAGGCGCAGAGCGACGCGCGCGTCACGCTCGTCGGCAAACACGAAAACAAACTACGCATCGCGCGCGCGCGCGGCATCGAGACCGCGCTCGCGGGCGAGTTGCCGCGCGCCTGGTCGGGCGCGTTCGATGTGGTGGTCGAAGCCTCGGGCGCGGGCGGCGGCTTCGCGCTCGCCGTCGGACTGACGCGCCCGCGCGGCGTCGTCGTCTTGAAGTCAACTTTTCACGGCGCGACCGAGATCGACGCCGCGCGCATCGTCGTTGACGAGATCAACGTCGTCGGCTCGCGCTGCGGCCGCTTCGCCCCCGCGCTCGAACTGCTCGCGCGCGATGCGGTCGAGGTGGCGAGCCTCGTCACCGCGGAGTTTCCGCTCGCCGACGGCCTGCGCGCCATGCAACGCGCGACCGAGAGCGGCGTCTTGAAAGTTTTGCTCAGACCGTAAGAGAGTGACAGGTGACGGGTGACAGGTGACAGGATGAAGACGGATTTTAAATCCTGTCACCTGTCACCCGTCACCTGTCACTGTGCAAAGACATGCGACTGAAATCCGAATGGGCAGCCGACGGCGCGTTGATGTTGACGACGCTCATCTGGGGTTCGACCTTCTTCATGGCGAAGGACATCCTCGGCGTGTGGCCGCCGATGGCTTACATGTTCGTGCGCTTCACGGGGGCGGCGTTGCTGATGGCGGCGATGTTTCCGCTGCGGCTCGCCCG
The DNA here is from genome assembly GCA_036386515.1 of Pyrinomonadaceae bacterium. Classification (GTDB taxonomy): domain Bacteria; phylum Acidobacteriota; class Blastocatellia; order Pyrinomonadales; family Pyrinomonadaceae; genus JAIVJZ01. Next base: position 49,786 of record DASVVO010000042.1, on the reverse strand, counting down.
CGCGCGCGGCGCGGAGTGGCGCGCGGGCGCGACGCTCGGCCTCTTGATGGGCGTCGGCTTCGGGTTGCAGGCGGCCGGACAGGTTTACACGACCGCCTCGAAGTCCGCCTTCGTGACGGGACTGACGACGCCGCTCGTGCCCTTTGTCGCCTACCTGATCCTGCGCGCGCGGCCGGGCGTGGAAAACCTGGTCGGCGTCGTGTTCGCCTCGCTCGGCGGGCTGCTCATCCTCGCGCCGCAGGGCGCGGACGCGAGCGTCAATCTCGGCGATATGCTGACGCTCGCCGCGACCGCTTTGTTTGCCGCGCACATCACGCTGATGAGCGTCTACGCGCGCCGCTACGACGTGCGGCAGTTGACCCTCTTGCAGGTCGTGTCCGTCGCCGTGCTGTACGCCGTCGTGTGGGTGGGCTTGCGCGCGTGGGGAAGTTTCGCGGGCGCGGAGACGATGCCCGCCGCGTTCGCGCGCGAGACGCTGCCGCTCGTGTGGAATGGGCGCATCGGGTGGCAACTCGTCTATCTGGCGACGGTCGCCACCGTCGGCGCGTTCCTCTGCTGGACGTGGGGACAGGCGCGCGCCACCGCCACGCACGCCGCCATCATCTTCAGCCTCGAACCCGTCTTCGCCACGGCCTTCGCCGTCGCCGTCATCGGCGCGAGCGAATGGATGGGCGGGCGCGGCTGGGCGGGCGCGGCGTTAATCTTCACCGGCATCATCATCTCGGAAACGCGTTGGAGCGAGCGGCGTGAGCTGAAGGCGGCGCGGGAGAGACAACCGGCGGATGAGATCGTGCGCGAAGCGGAAGGCTGACGGCCAGGGCTGCTGGCCTGCGATAAAATCGTTGACGCGCCCTCTTCGTCGTTGCTACTCTCCGCCCGCGCGCGTTCTCGTTAGAACGCGCTTCATTCTCCGTTTCGCTGAAACAACTCACATCCTTTCGTAGTCGCGGCTCGAACTCGAATTATCCTCTCTCCGCTTCCTCAACGCGTGGTGATTTATGATGCGACGACTCCAACTCCTTTTAGCTTTCATCTTGCTGACGACCTGCGCCGCGCACGCTCAAACAATCGCCGCCAGGCCGGACGGCGAGGCGGAAGCGATGCAGAAGCGAAACGCCCTGCGCTTCGACCTGCAAGCCCTTGAGGCCGAGGCGTTGAAACTCGTGCCGCCGCTCGCGCAGGCGCGCGCCAGAGTGGAGATCGCGGACGCCGCGTGGACGATAGACCGCGAGTGGGCGAAGAAGTTGCTGCGCGAAGCCTATGTCCTGACGTTCCCGGAGGAAAAGGAACGCGAACGCCTGCGCAGCCAGCCCATCGGGGCGAAGTTGACGCCGCCTACGGGTCTCGATTGGCCGCGCACCGAGATGCGCAACCGCGTGTTCGCCGTCGCCGGGCGCGAGAGAGCCTTCGCCGACGAGTTGACTTCGTTCGGGGCGCGGGAATTGGGGCGCGTGGAGCAGGTCGAAAGGTATCGAAGTCTTGCTTTACAATCGCTGCGTGCGGGCGACATCGAAACCGTCAGTAAGTACACCTCTCTGTCCATCAAGGCCGAGCCGACAGTAATAACTCTCGTGGAGATCATCCCCAATCTCGCCAAACAAGATCAGGCAGCCGCCGACAAATTGCTGATGGAGTACATCGAAGAGTTGAGAGTTACGCCGCTCTCGATGGCGACTGTGAGCGCGCTGCGGGTGCATGTTTTTCTGTTCTCCATGATGGCGGGTCATCTCGGTCACAGGGAACAGACCGCGCCGCCCAATCCCGCTTTAATCAAGGCATACGCGAGCTACGTCGTCGAAAGCATGACGCAGGTAGCCCGCTCCGAGCCGGAGAGTTTTAAGAACCTGCGCACGTATCTCATGTACGCGTGGCTGCCGATCAAGCAGTACGCGCCGGAGTTGACCGGGGCGTTCATGGAGTTGGAGAAGTTGAGCCGGAGGCCGGGCGACGACGGCAGCCTGCCCCGGCCGGGGAGCGATGCCGAGACGCGGCGGGCGAGAGAGGATGCGGCGATTAAGGAAGCCCTCAAGAGCGGCCAGCCCAACGACGATGTCATCGGCCGCGCATTGGGGCGTCAGGATTTCGTCAACTTGCGTAAGTTGATCGAACTGCTGCCCGACGGCGAAAAGAAGTCGAGCCTGATCGAACGGGTCAACGCCGATGAGTCTCTGAGTCTGGCGGCGAAGGACGATGGAGCAGGCGCGGAAAAACCGGCGCAACTGTTGCGTCAGGCCGAATCTATTCTGCGCGTCTATCCGACTTTGATCGGCGGGTGTGTGAAGCGTAAAGACGCGGCGTGCGCGAACGCGCTGGCGCATCAGGCCGTCAAGCAACTCAAGGCGAGCGCGCCCGATTCGCCCGCGCTCGCCTTGAGCCTGAGCGGACTGGCGCAGGCCATCGCGCCGGCGAACGTTGAACTGGCCTTTGAGGCGCTCGACGAAGCGGTGGCGGCCAACGCCAACCCCTTCAAAGACGCCGAACTCGGGCGTCCCGGCATCAACGCCGAAATTTTCAAAACGCTCGCCGCTAAAAATGAGGCGCGCGCGCTCCAATCAGCCAACGCCTTGAAGGAGCGTCTGCCGCGAATCGCCGCCCTCGCCGCGATGTACCGCGCGCGGGCGGAAGCGTTCGGCAAAGAAAACAGAATCTAGTTTAGCGACGACTTCTTCGCGGCCTGCTGCTGCTGCGCGAGCGCGTCGGCCTGTGCCTGATAGATGGCGGCGAGCGCGACGATGCGCCGCAGCCGATCCTTTAAAGCCTCGGCCGCTTGTCTCACCCTGACTTCGTTTTTCAACGACAAGCGGCGAAACAGTTCCACGTCCAACCCGGTGCGCGCCTGTTCCGTATCGAGCGCGCTTGAGTTGGCGGCGACGACCACTTCGTCGAGAACTTCGAGGGCGAGTTGCTCGTCGAGCGGGGCGACGAGCGCGGCGAGTTTGGAGAGGCCGGAGAGCAGGGGGTCGAACTCTCGATTCGTGACGATGGGTAAGGGGATGCCGGCGGGCGGCGTGTTCGGGGTCAGGTCGGCGCGCTTGAGTTGGCCGACGGCTTTGTGGACTAAGAGACTCGCGTCGCACGTCCTGTTCTTAGCGGCGAGGCAGCGGTTGATGATGGCGGGATAGGCTTCGAGCAGAGAGGTGGCGCGCGTCAGTTGTTCGGCGAGGCGTTCCGCGCCGGTGATGTCGCCACGGGCGGCGAGGGCGACGGCTTCGCGCGAGTTGCACATGTCCGTGAACTGAGTTTTCTGCGCGCCGTCGGGAAGTTTGGCGATGAGCTTGCGGGCGCGTTCGAAGTCGCCGCGGGAGATGGCGAAGTTGATGGTCAGGTCGTCGGCTTCGCCCCTGTCGAGCGCGTCTTTGAGTCGTTTTTCGTAACGCTCTTTGTTTTGCTCTTCGCTGTTCTGTTTAGTCGGCAAGGGCGAGTTGTCGCCGGGGGCACGACTGTGTGCCTCCAGTTCCATAAATCTCGCCGTCAACTCCGGCGCGTACTTTTTGAGCGGTTCCCAGATGCCCAGAAGCCTCGCTCTCGACCTTTGAAGCGCACCGCCCTCTGACTTACCGACGCCCTCGATTATATACATCACGTAAGCCCGCATAACTGCGACTCCGGGCGGGGGGATGTCCGGCAGCGGTTCGCCGAATGACGACCTCGGATAGACAAGCATGTTCAACATGTATGAAGTTCTCAACGCGCTCTGGTTTTCATCGGAGATCGGGAAACTTCGTAGCCGGTCTATGTATTGAAGAATTAGCCTGTCGGCCGCCGCGCGATCTTTCATCGCGATCTCGTTGATGCCTTGCACGGGGGCTAAATGCGTCGGGTCTGTCTCGATTGCTTTGAGGATGTAATCGCCAGCGGTCTGTGTGTCGCCTTGCCTGGCCGCTTCATAGGCTAACTCGGAATAGCGTTGGTGTGTCTCGTAACTGCCTAGTTTCTCCGTCCCTGATTGAACTAACTCGTCGCTAAATTTTTTATCCCGACTGGCGATTTCAAGCACCCGACGACGCACGGAGTTTCTGACCCAGTCGCCGCTCGTTGATAACGTAGGTGGTGCCCCGACAGGCTTTTCACGAAGTTTGACCTGCTCTTTCTCCGGCGGCAATGTCAACTCATAGGCTTCGCGCAGTAACTTCTTCGCCCATTCTTGATCGAGCGTCCAACCCGCACTTGCTATTTCAGCTTTAGCGGCGGCGAACGCAAGTGGCTTGTCGAGTTTCGCGGCGTCCGTTTCAAGGCCGTGCAGTTCCGTGAGCAGTAGAGATTCCTCTATCTCTTTATTCTTCCGTTCGGATATTACCGATTGGGCGTTAAAAGAAAGAGTTGGAAATAGAATAAGCACGCAGAGGAAGATTGATCTACTCACTTAATGCTCCAATATTATTATCCAAAGGTAAGGGGTAGCCACACCAGTGTGAGTAAAGTGGCAAGAGGGTTGCGGGTCGGCCTGCCATGTTAAGTCCGAGCAAGCAGGGGAATGTGAGACGCTCGCATCATAGTCGCGCCGCTTGAGGGCGTCAACGAAAATCGTTGCACAAAATTTGTCAACCGTGTGTCCCCGCGCGGTGTCTATTTGCCAGCCCGCGCGCCTGTTGCTTTGCGGCGCGTCGGGCGATTCGTTATACTCGACAGACTTCGCTTCGCAACATCAGGGCGCGAATACGGCTTCGGGTAATCAGGGCATGGCCGTCGTCTCAGCCGGTAACCGGGCGGGCGCGTGAAGCGCGGGCGGCCGTCATCTTTTCAAGAGCGGTAGAAAGCGGTAAAAGTTCTATGTATCAACTTCCCCAGGGACAGACGAATGAGGCGGAGCGGGCGATTTTGCGTCGCCTGCGCGTGTGGATCGCTGCGCTCGGTTTGGCGTGTCTGGTGGTCGGCGTCGGCATCGGGGCGATGCTCGCCGGGCGACCCGCCGTGGCGCAGAACGACACTCAACGCGCGGCGCAAAATGCCCGCGCGCCCGAAGCCCTCTCAGCCTCCTTCGCCGAGATCGCGCAACGCGTGGAACCGGCCGTCGTCAACATCGATACCGTCTCCGCTCCGCAGGCGGCCGAGCGCGGCGCGGCGGGCAACGGGAACGGCAACAGCAACACCGACGACGACTCCGACGAGAAGGACGGCGAGGGCGACAATCCCCTGCTGGAAATGTTTCGCCGCCAGATGCCGCAACGCCCTTCGCGCGGCGTCGGCAGCGGCTTCATCGTCGATCCGAAGGGCTACATCCTGACGAACCAGCACGTCGTCGAAGGCGCGACGCGCATCACGGTGCGTTTGCAGTCGGGCGAACTCATGCGCGGCCGCGTCGTCGGTGAAGACGACGAGACAGACCTCGCGGTGGTCAAAGTCGAACCGCTGCGCGAGCTGCCGACCGTCAAACTCGGCAACTCCGACGAGGCGCAGGTGGGCGATTGGGTCTTGGCCGTCGGCTCGCCCTTCGGCCTCGATCAAACCGTGACGGCCGGCATCATCTCGACGCGCGAACGCACGACGCCCGTCTCTTCCAGTTTCCAACGTTTCCTCCAGACCGACGCCGCCATCAATCGCGGCAACTCCGGCGGGCCGCTCGTCAACATGCGCGGCGAAGTGATCGGCATCAACTCGCAGATCGCCACCTCGACCGGCGACTATAACGGCATCGGCTTCGCCCTGCCGTCGAACGAGGCCAGCTTCGTCTATCGCCAACTCGTCTCGGGCGGTCGCGTCAAACGCGGCTACCTCGGCGTGCTGCTCGATTCGGTGAAGGCCGAGTTCGCGCGCGTCTACGGGTTGAAGGATGCGAAGGGCGCGATCATCACGGACGTGCGCGAAGGCCCGGCGCGCACCGCCGGGATTCAGGTCAACGACATCATCGTCGAGTTCAACGCGAAGCCCGTCGCCAACTCGCAGGACTTGATCAATAAGGTGGCGAGCACCCCGGTCGGCGAGACCGTGCAACTGACTTTCCTGCGCGACGTGAACGGCCAACTCGAACGGCGCACCGTCGGCGTCTCGGTCGGCGAGCGTCCGCCGCGCAGCGCGGCCGAGGCGACGCCGACGCCCACGCCCGGCGGAACGCCCAAGATCAACTCCGATAAGCCGGGCGACGCCGACCGCCCGGCCCTCGGACTCACGCTCAGCGAACTGACGCTGCAACTCGCCAACGAGCGCAACCTCAAGGGCGTGCGCGGCCTGCTCGTGCGCGACGTGGATCAGAGCGGGCTGGCCTTCGAGGCGCAGATCACCGAGAACATGGTGATCCAGCGCGTCAACCGCATCCCGGTCAATACGCTGGCCGAGTTCGAGCGCGTCATCAACAGTCTCAAGGTGGGCGACGCGGTCGTGATGAACGTCACGTTCCTCGACCGCCGCAGCCTGATCACGCAAACCATCATCCAGTTCACTTATCAGTAAAAAGTGATGGGTGATAGGTGATAGGGAAGAACTGGATTTCACCTATCACCTATCACCCATTACCTATCACTTTCTTATGGCACAGGCGAAAAAAGCGTTAAGCCGGGCGACGAAAAAGGGCACGCGTACTGCAACCACAGCCGCGGCGCGCGCGTCGGGCGTGAGCGGCAACGGCAGGAAGGGCGGCGCGCGCGCATCGGTCAAAACTTACAGCAACTACATCGGCGGCGAGTGGGTGGCGGCCGCCGGCGGCGAGTATTTCGAGAACGTCAACCCGGCCGACACGCGCGATGTCGTGGGACGCTTCCCCGTCTCAAACGCGGAGGACGTGGACGCGGCTGTGGCGGCGGCGAAGGCGGCGGCGGAAGGCTGGCGGCGGATGCCCGCGCCGCGCCGCGCCGAGATACTCTTTCGCCTTGGCAACATTCTCATCCGCGACAAAGACTCTCACTCGGCGGACATGACGCGCGAGATGGGCAAGGTCTTGAAGGAGACGGGCGGCGACGTGCAGGAGGCGATCGATTGCACCTTCTACACGGCGGGCGAAGGCCGACGCCTGCACGGCTACACGACCCCCGCCGAGATGCCCGATAAGTTCGCCATGTGCGTGCGCCAGCCCGTCGGCCTCTGCGGTTTGATCACGCCCTGGAATTTCCCGATGGCGATCCCTTCGTGGAAACTCATCCCCGCGCTCGTCTGCGGCAACACCGTCGTCATCAAACCCGCCGAAGACACGCCGCTCTCAACCTACAATCTCATCAAGGCGTGCGAAGAGGCGGGCGTGCCGCGCGGCGTCGTCAACATGGTGACGGGCTACGGCGCGGCGGCCGGCCAGCCTTTGACCGAGCACCGCGACGTGCGCCTGATCTCCTTCACGGGTTCGACCGCGACGGGGCGACTCATCGCCGGGGCGTGCGCCGACCGTAATGCCATCTGCTCGCTCGAACTCGGTGGCAAGAACGTCATCATCGTGATGGACGACGCCGACATAGACCTCGCCGTCGAAGGCGCGGTGTGGGGCGCATTCGGCACGTCGGGTCAACGCTGCACGGCCTCGTCGCGCATCGTCGTCCACAAGAAGGTCTATAAAAAGTTCACGCAGAAGTTGGTCGAGCGCGCCGAAGGTTTGCGCGTCGGCGACGGCGCGGACGCCAACACGGACATGGGGCCTGTGATCAACGCCGCCGCGGTTCATAAAATCATGGGCTACATCGAAATCGGCGAGCGTGAAGACGGCGCGCGATTGGCGACGGGCGGCAAGCGTTTGGAGACGGGCGCGCACGCCCACGGCTATTACATCGAGCCGACCGTCTTCACCGACGTTCAGCCCGCGATGCGTATCGCGCAGGAAGAGATTTTCGGCCCCGTCACGGCCGTCATCCCGACGAACAATCTGGAAGAGGCGGTCGAGATCGCGAACGACGTGCGCTACGGCCTGTCGGCGGCCATCTACACGCAGGACGTGAACCGCGCCTTCCACGCCATGAACGACATGTACACGGGCATCTTCTACGTCAACTCTTCGACCATCGGCGCGGAAGTTCACCTGCCCTTCGGCGGCACGAAGGCCACCGGCAACGGCCACCGCGAAGCGGGCACGCAGGTCTTGGACATCTTCACCGAATGGAAGTCCGTCTACGTTGACTACAGCGGGAAGTTGCAGCGCGCGCAGATCGACGAAGTGAAATTTGAATAACACGGAGGTCGGAGGCCGGAGATCGGAGGTCAGTCAAAGACCGTGCCGACCTCCGGCCTCCGACCTCTGATTTCTGGAGGTTAAATTAAGTGCTAGTCGGACTCCCCAAAGAGATCAAGGATAACGAATATCGCGTCGGGATGACGCCGGCGGGCGTGCGCGCGCTGGTGGACGCCGGGCACAAGGTCGTCGTCGAGCGCGGCGCGGGCGAAGGCTCGGGCTTTGAAGATGCGCTGTACGAGCGCGCAGGCGCGACGATGCTGGAGAGCGCGGACGAGGTGTGGGCGCAGGGCGAGATGATCGTGAAAGTGAAAGAGCCGATTGCGCCCGAATACCCGCGCATGCGCGAAGGCCAACTGCTCTTTACCTACCTGCACCTCGCGCCCGATCTCGAACTCACGCGCCAACTGCTCGAACGCAAAGTGACGGGCGTGGCCTACGAGACGATCACGGACAGGAAAGGCACGCTCCCGCTCCTGACGCCGATGTCGGAAGTGGCGGGGCGCATGGCGATTCAGGTCGGCGCGCAATATCTGGAGAAGATGAGCGGCGGGCGCGGCGTGTTGCTCGGCGGCGTGCCGGGCGTTCCGGCGGCGCGCGTCGTCATCATCGGCGGCGGCGTGGTCGGCACTAACTCGGCGAAGATGGCCGTCGGCCTCGGCGCGCACGTCACGATCATCGACAACAATCTGGATCGCCTGCGCGAACTCGACGACATCTTTCTCTCGCGCATCACGACGCTCGCCTCGTCGGCCTACGCGATTCAGGGCGCGATTGCCGAGGCCGATTTGATCGTCGGCGCGGTGCTCGTGCCCGGCGCGGCCGCGCCGAAACTGGTCACGCGCGAGATGCTGAAGAAAGTGCCGAACGGCGCGGTCATCGTTGACGTGGCGGTGGATCAAGGCGGCTGCATCGAGACGACGCACCCGACGACCCACAGCGACCCGACCTACTACGTCGAAGGCGTCCTGCACTATTGCGTCGCCAACATGCCGGGCGCGGTGCCGCGCACCTCGACCTTCGCCCTGACGAACGCGACCCTGCCCTACACTTTGAAACTGGCGAACAAAGGGTTCCTCGCGGCCGTCGCCGGCGACCCCGGTCTCAAGGAGGGCGTCAACACCTATGCCGGTAAGTTGACCTACGAGGCCGTCGCGCAGGCGCAGAATCTGGAATACTCGCCCTTCGACGAAATACTCGGCGCGAAGTCAACGGCCAAGGGTTAGTCTCCGCGCGTTAGTGTCGCGGCGGCACGCTCTTTCCGGCGCGTCGCCGGTTCAATCAAATGTTAAAGAGGCCGCCCCCTGTACGCACGGGGGGCGGCCTCTTTCATTTCGTGAGAAACAGCGACTAAGGCCAGAGAAAGGTTAGGGTCGGAACGATGACGCCGTGGGCGTCGGGCAAACGAAGGTCGCGCAAGACTAAGGATCGTGACCCGCGCCACGCTCCGTCTCCGCGCGCGGGACGCCCGGTGCGATCGCGCCGAATTTTTCGCCGGGCGACGTGAGCAACAACCCGGCGAGCAGGTTGTAAGTCAAAAAGACGCGCGGGCGAGGGCGGTAACTTCCGCGATGTCCGTAAGCGTAGAGGGGATCGTCGGGAGCGGATCAGTTATTCGCCGCGAGCAGGCGGGCGAGGCAGTCGGTGAAATCTTCCGGGCGGACGGGTTTGGTGAGGTGCGCGTCGGCATGGACGCTGGCGGCGGGGGCGTCGGCGTTCGGTTCGAGTCCGCTCAGGAGCAGGATGGGGATGCGCGCGAGTTCGGGGCGGGCGCGCAGGTAGCGGCAGAGTTCGTTTCCGCTCAGGTGCGGCATCAAAGCGTCCGTCACGACGGCGTCCACTTTTGCCGACAACGCGGCCTTGATCGCTTCGAGTCCGTTGGCGGCGCAGATGACCGTGTAGCCCGCGCGGCGCAGGATGACTTCGAGATAGCGACGCACCGCCGCATCGTCTTCCGCGAGAAGGACGGTGAGCTTGGCGTGAATCGGCGGGGGAATGTCGGTTGGCGCGACCGGCTGGTCGAGAACTGTCTCAGGCATGCTCATTGATGGAATTGAAACTCCGTAAGACTGTTCGCCCTGCCCTGGCGGGCGGCGTTAGCCCGTTCCGTGGCAAGCGGCGTGCCCGCCAGGCGTCGCCCGGCCAAAGTGGGCGCGACAACGCGGACAGGCCGCCCCGGTCGAAGCGTGGAAGTTCGGGTGAATAGAAGGTTTGCCGTAAAATCGGGAAGCGCGCCGGGAGACGGAAGAGAGTTCCGGCCGTTTGAAATACCTTGGAAGCCGGGTCGCGGGGTGGTCAACATACATCATTTTGGCAGCCGGGGCGGTCAGATTGCAGCATGCCGTTGCGGCGTTTTGACGCGTCAGCGAGTTGAATCCGCCGGTGCGATAGACGATACTGTTGGTTTCGTCAGGGTCGCAAATTTTGACCTGTCGGTTTCCGCCGGAGAATAGTTGATTTAAGATGTACGAATTCGCCGTTACCCCAGCCATCACGCAGATTCGCCGCCGCGGCGTGGAAGTCTCCGAGGTCGCGCCAGAGAGCCTGGCCGCCGAGTTGGAACTCGAAGCGGGCGACCGCATCGTGCGCGTCAACGGGCGCGTCGTGCGCGACTATCTCGACTTCCGTTTCCAGACGGGCGGCGAAACCGAACTGACGCTCGACGTGTTGAAGCGAAACGGCGAGGAGTGGGAGTTGGAGATCGAGCGCGGCGAGGGCGAGGATTTCGGGTTGCAGTTTGAGAACATCGTGCCGCGCCAGTGCGCCAACGAATGCCTCTTCTGTTTCTGCCACGGCAACCCGCCCGACGCGCGCCCCGCCCTCTCCTTCCGCGACGAAGACGTGCGCCTCTCCTTCCTCTACGGCAACTACACGACGCTCACCTCGATCACGGAGGCCGAGATGCAGCGCGTCATCGAACAAAGGCTCACGCCGCAGTACGTCTCCGTCCACGCCACCGACCTCGAAGTGCGCGCCTACCTGCTCGGCGTCGATCAAAAACGCGCGGATATCCGCTCGAAACTGCGGCGCATGCTCGACGCCGGGATCGAGATTCACGCGCAGGTCGTGCTGTGCCCGGAGATTAACGACGGCGAGATTCTCAATCGCACCGTCAGAGATTTGGCCGAAGACCACCCGCTCGTGCGTAGCGTCGCCATCGTGCCGCTCGGCCTCACGCGCTACAACACAGACGCCCGGCTCACGCCCGTCACGCCGGAGTTTTGCCGCAGCGCGATCCGGCAGGTCAGGCAATTGCAGCGCGAAATGCACGCCCGGTTCGGCACCAACTTCGCTTTTCTCGGCGACGAGTTCTACCTGCGCGCCGGGATGAGCGTCCCCTCGCGCCGCCATTACGGCGACTACCCGCAGATCGAGGACGGCGTCGGCATGGTGCGCTCTTTCCGCGAGGAGTTTCAAAAACTCCGGCGCAGGCTCGAACGCCGCCCGCCGCAACGCCCCGCGCGCCTCCACGCCACCATTCTCACCGGCAAACTCTTCGCGCCCGAACTGGAAACGCTCGTCGCCGGCCTCGACGCCAGCTTCGGCGTCCGCCTGAAGGTGTTGCCCGTCGAGAACACTTACTTCGGGTCGGACATCGTCGTCGCCGGTCTGGTGACGGGGCGCGACGTGCTCGCCGTGCGCGACCAAATCGAGGGCGAGTTCGTCATTTTGCCGAGCGTCATGTTCAAATCCGACGAACCCGTCATGCTCGACGGCACGACGCGCGACGAACTCGAAAGAGAACTCGGCCTCCCTCTGCGCGTGCTGGATTTCGAGGGCTTCGCCGGGCTGCTGCTCACCGGGTGAAAACTCGCGTCTGACTCTGAAGTTCAATTCCTTCACCAGCTTACCCGCTGCCCGCCCGTCGCTTGGCGGCTGGTCGCCGGACGCTTCAAGTCGAGACCAACGCGTTTCGCCCGCGCGTCAAATTTCAAACTGTAAAATGAAGGTTCGTTTCATCGCACGGAACTCCATTAGAGAAGCGGGTCGGGGTCTTAGCCGGTGCGCCCATTAATTTATTGTAGAAATCCGATAATTTGTAGAAGAGAATCCAAATTTAGCAATAACCGCCTGCCTCTCCCGACCCTTTCCACAGTTTAATTCAACATCATAAACAACTTAAGCAACTCGTGCGGAAGCTCCGGGTGGCGGCATGGTTCTTGCGAGCATCACGCCTAGTTAAGCATTAAGTACGGATTTTCTTACTTGACGCAATAACGTCTTTTGGAAAACCACCTAAATCCTGTTTCCGCCTCTGAGCATTCATTTTAAGGAATGGCTTAGGGGCAAGCCTGTGAAAAGAGCCTACTTGTCTAAGGAGTCCACAATGAAGAGATTTATGTTAGCGGTGTTGGCGATGTGTGCCTTCACTGCGTTGGCAGTTGCACAAGGCACTGGCGGTCGCCTTGTCGGAACTGTTGCCGGCCCTGACGGCAATATCCCCGGCGCCACCATTACAGCGAAAGATAATCAGACCGGCAAAGAGCAGACCGCGCAAGCGAGCGAGGATGGCTCTTTCAACATTCCTCAGCTTGAGGCCGGCACCTACACCGTCACGGTCACGGCGCAAGGCTTCAAGACCTTCAACACCAGCAATCTTAAGATTGACGTCGGTCGCGACTACACTTTGAACGCGACGCTTGAGGTCGGTAATATCAATGAGACGGTGGAAGTGGTGGCCGGGGCTGATGTGATCAATGCCTCGAACGGCGAGTTGAGTACCGCCGTCACCCCTCGCCAGGTGAGAGAGTTGCCCATCAACGGCCGCAACCCGCTCTCGCTGCTCAACCTGATCGCGGGTTCCAATCCCACGAGCAGTTCGATCAACGGCCAACGCTCGTCGTCCGTCAACTACACGCGCGACGGTCTGAACGTGCAGGACAACTTTATCCGTAACGGCTTCGTGTCAGACCAGCCGACCGTTGACGATACGGGCGAGTTCACGGTGATCACGCAGAACGCGGGCGCGGAATACGGCACCGGCTCGACGCAGGTGGTGCTCGTCACGCCGCGCGGCGGCGCCGATTTCCACGGCAACCTGTTCGCCTTCAACCGCAACTCGGTTTTTGCCGCTAACAACTTCTTCAACAACTTAAACAACGTTCCCCGCGCTTTCCTGAACCGCAACCAGTTCGGCGGCACGCTGAGCGGCCCCGTCACGGTGCCGCGCTTCGGCGAAGGCGGCCCGACGTTCCTGAGGGGCAAAGCGTTCTTCTTCGCGAACTACGAAGGCTTCCGTTTAGCCAATCAGGTTCCGGTTTCGACGACCACGCTGCTGCCCACCGCGCGCAACGGCACCTTCAGCTATCTCGACAATACCTCGGCCGCTAACGGCGGGCCTGTCCTGCGCACGGTCAATGTTTTGACCGGCACCGGGTTCACCGGCGCGATCCCCGCCACGGCGGGCGGCGTGCTCGGAGTTGACCCCACCATCCAGAGTCGCATCATCAACAACCTGCCGACCTCTGGTAATGGAGCCTTGACCGGCATCAATTTCCTTCAGACGGTTGCCTTCCAGCGCAGCAATCCGGAAACTCGTGATGCCGTCACCGGCCGCTTCGACGTTGACTTCAACGACACCAACTCCTTCAATTTCATCTACAAGCGCAACACCATCACGGACGCGCGTACCGACATCGGCGCGGGCTTCTCCAGCGGCACGTTTGTCGATCAGGGCGGCCCGACGACCTTGCTCGTGGCGGCCTACCGCATGTCGCCGACCGCGGCTTTCTCCAACGAGATTCGCGGCGGTTATCAGCGCGCCGAGCCGTTCTTCAACCCGTCGAACGACCCGCGGAACCTTCCGTTCCTGCTGACCATTCCGCTCGTGACCAACCCGGAACCCAGCTTCCAGAGCCAGGGCCGCAACACGAGCTACTACAACATTCAGGACAACGCCAGCTACACGCGCGGTAACCACTCGTTTCGCTTCGGCGCGCAGGGTCAGTTCTATCGCATTCAGGCGCTCAACAACGCCGGCGTCACGCCCACTTACGCCCTCGGCACCACCGCCAATACCGCGACCCCCGGTTTGGCTGCGGGACTGTTCCCCGGCGGCATCAACACGACCGACCTCGCCAGGGCTAACAGCCTGCGCTACCTGCTCGGCGGCGTCGTCGGCGGCGGCACGCAGACCGTGAACGCCGTGAGCCAGACCTCCGGGTTCCTCGCGGGCGCGAACTCGGTTCGTCAATTGAACTTCAACAACTATTCGGCCTACGTCTCGGATCAGTGGCGCGTTTCGCAAAGACTGACGTTGAACCTCGGTCTGCGCTACGAACTCTACTCGCCGCTCAATAACCCGCAGGGGTTGTACCTGGAGCCGGTCGTGCCGAACGGAGCCGATCCGGTTGCCACGATTCTCAATCCGGTCGGTTCGTTCCAGTTCATCGGCGGCAACGCCGGTAACCCGGGCGACTTCTTCAAGGCCGACAAAAACAACTTCGGCCCGAATATCAGTTTCGCCTACACGCCGGACTTCAAGAACCGCTTCCTCGGCAGCTTGTTACCCGGTGAAGGCCGCACCGTCCTGCGCGGCGGTTACCGCGTCAACTACGTCAACGACGAATATGTGCGCGCGCCCGACAATGCCGCGCTCAACAACTCCGGTTTGGGTTCGACCACGGCCAACGCGCGCTTCGGCGGCACGGCCAATGGCGCCACCCAGTTCCGCGTGATCGGCGCCGGCAACGCGCCCACGCTCGCGCCCATCGTCGTGCCGCCTTCGGCGTTCACGTCGGTCAACGCGGGTCGCACGTTCCAACAGAACAACGACGAGACCGGCATCAACTTCGGAACGATTTCACTCATCGACCCGAACTTCCAGGTTCAGCGCAACTACGAGTACAACTTCGGCATCCAGCGTGAAGTCGGATTCCAGAGCGTCATCGAGATTCGCTACGTCGGCGGCTACAGCAAAGAGCTGACGCGTTCGATCGACTACAACCAGGTTGATATTCGCAACAACGGGTTCCTGGCGGACTTCACTCGCGCGCAGTCGAACCTGGCGTTGGTGGAAGCGCGCAGAGCGCAGATCATCGCCGCCAACCCCAATGCCAACGCGACGCAACTCGCTGCCCTCCTGGCTAATTTCCCGGTCAGCGCCGCGCCGAACACGAACGTCGCCGGAAGCCAGACGCTCACCGTCTTCCCGAGTCTCGCGGGCGGCGGCTTGCTCACCAACGCCACCATCCTGACGCAGATTCGCAACGGCGTGCCCGCGGATTTGGCCGTCATCTACCTGCAGAACGTTTTGCAGGGCGATGTCAAGTTTGTCGCCAACCCGAATTCGGGCGTCGTCAACTTCACGACCAACGGTGGTCGCTACAACTACAACTCGCTGCAAGCGGAGTTCCGCCGTCGCTTTACGGGCGGACTGGCGTTGCAGGCGAACTACACGTTCCAGAAAATTCTGACGAACGTGTCGGGGAGCACCGACGAAGTCAACCAGACGCGCGTCGAACCCTTCCTCGATAACGCCAACCCGCAACTCGACTACGCGCGCGCCATCTACGACCGTGCGCACACCTTCAACTTCAACGGTCAATACGAACTGCCCTTCGGCAACGGCAAGCGTTTCTTCAACCAGGGCGGCGTCGTTGACAAACTCATCGGCGGATTCCAAATCTCGTCCATCGTCAACATCAGTTCGGGCGTGCCGACCAGCATCACCGATGCGCGCGGCACCTTGAACCGCGCGGGACGTTCGGCCACCCAGCCGGCCACCTCCTCGCTGTCGGGCGATGAGATTAAGGAACTGTTCGGTGTGTTCAAAACGCCGAACGGCGTGTTCGTCATCAACCCCAGCGCGTTGTTCGCCACGGCGACCAACACTGCGACGGGGCAGACGATGTCGGGCTTCGACCTGAATCAACCGCTTCCGCCCGGCTTCAACATCGTCAGCGTGCGCGGCGCGAACCCGGTCGGCACGGCGCCCTTCGCCGGTCAGGTCTTCTTCCCCAACCAGCCTGGCTCGACGGGCAACTTGTCGCGTAACTTCTTGAACGGCCCCGTCTACGTCAACTGGGACGCCGGCCTGCTCAAGAACATCGGCATCACCGAGAATACCCGGCTGCAACTTCGCGCCGAGGTCTTCAACGTGCTCAATCGTGCCAACTTCTTCTCGGGCAACCTCGACGTGGGCAGCACCAGCTTTGGTCGGCTCACTTCATCGGGGAATGCTTATTCGCCGCGCATCGTGCAGTTCGGAGCGCGCTTCGAGTTTTAACTTGGCGTCCTGAACTCTGAATCAGGGCGGCTAACTCTTGAGGGCGGTGCTTTTGCAAAAAAGCGCCGCCCTCTTTTATCTGTCGAGCGCGCGCTTTGTATGTGCTAGTTGGCTTCCGGGGAATAGTTTATAATCGCCCGTACGGAATATACTCCGCCGTGTGACGCTCGCGTGATGGCGCTCTCCTGCACAAAAACGCCCACTTAACGTCACTATTTCAAACTTATAGAACACAAGCCGCAAACTTCGCCGGGGCGGTTTCTCGATGCCCCGTGATGCACGTCTCGAAGGAGGACTAACATGAGAAAGATTCGTCTACACCGGCGCGCTTTGACCCTGTTCTGCGCTTTAATCGCCGCACCACTCTTTTTAACAAACACGTTGACCCCGAACGCCCTCGCGCAGGATAAAATGAAGGCCGAAGAGGTGGTCGCCAAACATCTGGAAGCCCTCGGCACACAGGCCGCACGCGCGGGCGCGTCGAGCCGCGTCGCCGCCGGCGTTTCGCGCGCCGTGTTCAAAGGTCGAACCGGCATCGGCGCGATCGACGGGCGCACCGTGCTGGCTTCGGAAAACAACAAAATCCTGTTCGGGATGGGGTTCGACAACCCGGATTACATCGGCGAGAAGTTTGGGTTCGACGGGAAGAAGTTCACCGTGGGCTACCTCAGACCGGGACAGCGTTCCACCCTGGGCAGCTTTATTCTGATTCACGATTCCATCTTCAAAGAAGGACTGATGAGCGGCGTGCTCTCTTCGGCCTGGCCGCTGCTGAATCTGGCGGAGCGAAAACCGAAGTTGGAATACGGGGGGACTGAGAAGATCGGCGACCTGTCGGTGCATCGGCTGAAATACATGCCGAACAAGGGTTCAGACCTGCAAATCAGCCTCTACTTCGACGCGAAAACTTTTCAGCACGTGCGGACGCAGTATGAACGGGTCGCGGGAGCCGGATTCAGCGGTGGGGGCATCGATGCCCAGACCACCCAGGAGGCGCGGCGGTTCAAAATGACGGAAGATTTTTCAGACTTCAAGGAAGAGGGCAAGCTGATTCTGCCGCATACCTACAAACTCGTGTTGGAAATCCAGAACCGGCAGGGCACCACCACCCACAAGTGGGACATCAGCCTCGATCAATTCGCTTTCAATCAACCGATTGAGGAAAAGAGCTTCAACGTGGAAGCAAACTAGATTTTCTCTCGGAGAAAAGAGTTTGCCCCGTGAGTCTCGCCCCGCGCGGGCGGCACAGTTAAAAACGTATGTCGGCAAAAGTCCGGCCGGTAAGGCTCGCGGAAACTACACCGCGGGAAACTTACTTGGCCGGATTTTGCCAGACGGTTCCGTCTTCATACTCGATGCGGTAGATCACGACCTGCTCGGAAAGCTGCTTGCTCATGTCCTTGCCGGCGGTCTGGGCGTTGACGATGTAAGTCGGCGTGCTGCCGGTGCGCCCGACCAGTTCGCTGTTTTGGCCGGGGCGAATCTTAATTTTATTTGATGAATAGCGATGCCGGCCAAGTTCCTGCCGCGTTTTCGGATCGAGGAACAGGTATCCCCAATCGATCGCCCGGATCGTTTTCGCGCCCGTGTTTTTGATCTTCACTTGATAAAGGTAGACCTCCGACGGCTCGGCGGTGATGTCGCGGCTGTTGCTGCGACGCTGCGGCGGCGGCTGGCGCGATTCCGAGCCTCTGGCTCTGATCGCATTCTGAATTTCGTTCGCGCGTTGCACGCGTAAGGCTTCGTTGAATTCCGCGTTCGCGCTAAACGGGTCGTCGTCGAGCGCCGAATTGCGCACCTGAAGACGCCAGTTCTTTTGCAGCACGACGATGTCGGGCGCAGCCGAGTCGCTTGAAGAAGTTTGTGCCGCGGCGCAGAGCGCGCCGAGCAAAATCGCACAAAGTACCAAACTCACATTCTTCATCTTGTACCTCTTGTTTGAGCCGAAGCCGGGGAAGCGGAGACGGCTGCATTATAGCTCCTATCCGATCCCTGTAAGCAAGCGGCCGCGAGCCGGACGCCTGATCATCGAATCGGCCGCCGCCCTCGCCCGCGACGAGAGCGACGTTGCGGAGCGGCGACTCCGTTCGACAAGTACCGGATCAAAAGTTGAACGCGCTACGCTCAGGACGCCCGGCGAGCGACGGCCTCTAGAGGTCGCCGATAGTTTGCGAGGGGCGGCGGTGAACGACGTTTGCGGCGTGTGCTAGAATCTGTTTGTCTAACTCAACCGACGCGCGCTTCTCATCCGAAATCTTCTCGTTCGATGCAGACCAACATGCCCGCCGCCAGTCGCTTATCGCTGTCACCGCTCGGCGCGGGCGATCTCATCGACCGCACGATCCGTCTCTACCGTCGCCACTTCCTGACGCTCATCCGCACGGCCGCGCCGCCCGTCATCGGCTCGGCCGTCGGCTCCGTGTTGTGGACGGTGAGTATGCACGCCATCCCCGCCACCGGCAGCGGCGTCCGGCTCGTGTTCTACATCGGCATGGCCGTGGTCGGGTGGTTGCTGTTGATGGCGGGGAGCTTCTTCTTCCTGCTCGTGATGGGCGGCGCGTCGCGCAATCTCGTGATGCACCTGCTCTGGGACGAACCCGTCGCCGCGCGCACGATCTATCGCAGCGTGCGCGCGCGTTTCTGGGGACTCGTCGGCGCGCTCTTTCTCATCGGACTCTTCGGTTGGATCGTCGGCATGATCGTCGCTTTCATGTGGCTGCTCGCGGTGATGATGGTGGCCGGGGGCGCGCTCGCGCTGGGGGGCGGCGTGACGTGGTTCGGCGGCCTGCTCGGCATCCTGCTGTTCGTCCTGATCACGGCGGCCGCGCTCTTTCTCTTCTTCTCCATCGTGGGGCGCGCGGCCTACGTGCCGCAGGTGATGCTCGTCGAAGGGCGGGGCGTGTTCGAGGCCATCGGCCGCAGCATCACGCTCGCGCGCGGCAACGTGCGCCGCCTGACGGCCATGTTCGTCTTCACCACTTTCGCCACCTACTCGGCCTTGATGCTTTTCATCATCCCGCTCGGCTGGTACGGCTACCTGCAAGGCATCAACCCGCTCGCGCTCGATCAGTCGGAGTGGCCGGTCTGGTACGCCGTCGGCTATCAGGTGTTGACGCAGGCGAGTTCGATTTTGCTCGCGCCCGTGTGGATGCTCGGCCTCTCGCTCCTGTACGTGGACGAGCGCGTGCGCCACGAAGGCTACGACATCGAACTCATGGCCGCGCAAAGACTCGGCGAGATGCCGCTTCTGCCCG
This sequence comes from Pyrinomonadaceae bacterium, assembly GCA_036386515.1. Taxonomy (GTDB): domain Bacteria; phylum Acidobacteriota; class Blastocatellia; order Pyrinomonadales; family Pyrinomonadaceae; genus JAIVJZ01. The sequence continues at coordinate 30,222 of DASVVO010000042.1, read as the reverse complement.
ACGGCCAACTCGCGCCGCTCACGCCCGCCATCTCAAAGACCCCCGCGCTCCAACAAACGCAGCCGCTTCCCCCCGCGCGCCCGCAAACTTTTCCCGCGCCCCTCGTCGCCGCGCCCGACCACGCGCCCGCCGCGCCCGACTACGCGCCCGCGCCGGCCGACGCCCCCACCGCCACGGACGGTAACCCGCAATGAACGCCCGCGTCCACACACCGCGCCGTCGCCGCAGCGCGCCGCGCGCGAAGATTCTCGCGGCGTGTCTCTGCGCCTCGCTCTGCTGCTTCCTCGCACTGCACACGCGAGTCGCCTTCGCCGCCGCCACGCTCGAAGACTACCGCGCCCGCGCGCGCCAGGCGGCGGAGGCGATGGAGGAGTTGCACCGGGCGTTCGACGAAACGGGCGACGCGAGCGCGCCGGAGTTTCTCGCGCTCGAACAGGGAACTCTCCGGGAGGTGCGCGCCGCGCTTCCCGCGCATGAAAAAATCGAAGGCGCGGGCCTTGCCTTCGACGTTGACAACCGCTGGCTGCACGACGAGCTAGACCTCTACGCGAAGATCACGGTGAGCGAAACAGGCAAGCGAGACGAGCTACTGCTCGGCCTGGCCGAACGCCTGCGCGCGCTCGATGCGCGCCTCGCGGAAGCGGCGAACGCGGCGCAAGCGGCGCGCGACAAAGAGGCCGAGAAGGGTCGTTTGAATGAAATCCTCCAACGCCGCGAGTACAACGAGCAGGCCGCCGAAGACACCGCGCTAGCGCAACTCTGGAAAGATTTCAAGGCGTGGCTGGACGGCCTGATGCCGAAGTCGAGTCCGGTCGGCGAGGAGGCGGCCAATACGTTCTCCGTCGTTGCGCGCCTCTTCGTCTTCGCGCTCACGGCCGCCGTCATCATCTACGTGCTCTGGAAATACGGCGCGCAACTTTTGCCGCGCAATCGCGCGCGGAAGCAGGCCAAACGCGAGCCGCGCGTCGTGCTCGGCGAACGCCTCGCGCCCGGCCAGACGCCCGCCGACTTGCTTGAGCAGGCCGAAGCCCTCGCCCGCGCGGGCGACCTGCGCGGCGCGATCCGCAAAGCCTACATCGCCGTCCTTCTCGAACTCGGCGAACGCCGCGTGCTGCGCCTCGCCGCGCACAAAACCAACCGCGACTACCTCTCCGCCCTCCGCCGAGACCGCGTCGCGCTCTACGGCGACATGCAGCCGTTGACACACAACTACGAACGCCACTGGTACGGCCGCGCCCCCGCCACCGATGCCGACTGGCACGACTTTCGCTCCCGTTGCCGGGAAGCCATCAAAGTTTCAAGTTGAAGGTTTCAGGTTTCAAGTTGAAGAACCTGAGAACTCTCAGTCCTGAAACTTGAAATCTGAAATTTGAAACTCCCTATATGCGTGGAAAATTCTCCATCACGGTTTTCGTCGGCGCGCTGGCGGTCTTGCTCGTCGCTTTGAACGCGGCGTCGTATGTGCGCGTCGAGCGGGAGGCGGAGTTGGAGTTGCGGCCGGATCGTTCGACGTTGAACGCGGGGCCTTCGGGCACGCGCGCGTTGTATGAGTTTTTGGAAGAGTCGGGGCAGCGCGTGATGCGCTGGCGCGAGCCGCCCGCCGCGCTCGCGCGCGTGGCGGAGGGGGCGCGACCTGATACGTTCGTCGTCGTCGGCCACACGCGCCTTGAGTTCAAGCCGGAGGAAGTGAGCGCTTTGTTGGCGTGGGTGGAAGCGGGCGGGCGTCTGGTCGTCATCGACCGCGCGCCGCCCGCGTCGCTCATGGAGGGCGACGCGTGGCGCGTTTCCACGCACGGCGGCGCGCTGCCTGAATCGACCCTGCGCGCCGACGACACGGAGGCTCTGACGCGCGACACGCCGCAACTCGCGCCCGCGCAGCCGACGCTCCTGACACGCGATGTCGCGAGCGTCGCGCCCTCACGCTACGCCAGTCGCCTGCGCGCCGCGCGCCTCGCGCCGGACGAGAGCGCGGGCGCGGAAACGGGGGATGCGTCGCCCGACGCGACGAGCGCGCCCGTCGTCGTCGGCGAAGAGGAGCCTGACGCGCAAAACGAGGACGACGCGGCGACGGAGAGTAATAGCAACAGGAGCGACGATGCGGCGACGGACGGAGAGGCGGGCGGGAGCGATGAAGTAACGCAGGGCGAGAGCGATGAAGCCATGACCGGCGAGAGCGATGCGGGCACGGACGTTGAAGCGGAAGCCGCGCCCGCGCCGGAAGATCGCGCGCCCGTCTTTCACTTGAGCGACGAGCGCGGGGCGTTGCTGGCGGATTTCGCGCGCGGGCGCGGGCGGATCGTCGTCCTGAGCGATCCCTTCATCGTCGCCAATCGCGGGATCGGTCGCGGGGACAATCTGCAACTCGCCGCGAACGTCGTCCTGGGGGCGGGCGGCAAAGGTCTCATCGCCTTCGACGAGTTTCACCAGGGGCGCGGCACGACGCGCAACCAGTTTGCCGCCTACTTCGCGGGCACGCCCGTCCTCGCCATGTGCGCGCAACTGTTTCTGCTCGCGGCGGCCGTGGTCTGGACGCGCGGGCGTCGCTTCGGGCGGCCGCTGCCCGCGCCGCGCGTGGACAGGCGTTCCAGGTTGGAGTTCGTCGCCTCGATGGCCGAACTGCAACAACGCGCGCGCGCCTTCGACCTCGCCATCGAAAACATCTACGGGCGCACGCGTCGCGCGCTGGCGCGCTACGGCGGCGCGGACACCTCCGCGCCGCGCGCGACCATCGCCGCCGCCGTCGCCGCGCGCTCAGGCCGCAACCGCGACGAGATCGAATCCCTGATGCGCGAGTGTGAAGATGCCATCAACGGCGCGCCCGTCACGCCGCGCCAAACGCTCGCGCTCGTCGCGCGCCTGCGCGAACTCGAACGCACGCTCGGTATCCGCATGCGCGCACGCGAGATCAAACAGGCCGGAGCGAGATGAGCGTCAGAAGCGAAATGAGCGTCAGGCTCATCGAACTTTGACCGGCTCGCAGAGCTTATGATCGGCTCGCGGAGCTACGACCGGCGCACCGGCTCAAGCTCATTTAACAAGTTCAAAATCAATCCACTGGGTCGTGGTTCGATGCTGCTTATCGGCGAGCGCGTCCGTGATGATGATTTGCAAAACGTACTCGCCGGGAGACAGTTCCGAACCGAGTTGCAGTCGTCCGGCGGCTTCGATGCGGTTGAGGGCGGTCTGCCGGCCGGGGTCTAGCGGCTGCGCTTGACCGGCGAACACTTCCTGACCCTCACGATAGAGCCGCGCCTGCATGGTCAACTGCGGGCGTTGGGTGGCGCGATCCAGCCGCGCGTTGTAGACGACGAATCCGTAGTCCAACATCATCCCCAGCCGGAAGCGGCGCGCGGCGGGACTAACCTGCACGTCTTCGATGAAGACCGCACCCTTGTTGTCGGCCACGGCGTTCGTCGTTTTAACCTGAGACTCTACGGGCGCGGAAGCCACGACCAAGCCCGACATCGAGAGCCGCTTGCGATTCAAATTCGGCACTTCGACATACTGGTTGGCTGCCCCGATCCGTTCGCTTGCCGTGTCGCGCACGGCGATGCGGAGTTGATACGCGCCGGGTTTTTTAACGGGCACGTGCAGATCGTAGATCATGCCCTGGCTGAGAAAACGCTCGAATGATTCAGGCCGCACGCGGATCGTCTCGACCCGGTTGAGTTGATCGACCGGCTGGCCGTTCTCGCCGAAGGTGACAGCCATGAGGTCGATCACGGTTTGATGTTGTCCGTCCGGTTGGCGTGTGAAGGTGAGCGTGCGCGGGTCGATGAGCAACATCGAGCGAATGGCGGAATCGTTGCCGGTATGGTTGATAAAGAGCGAGGTGAGGCGCAGGCCGACGCCGCCGCTGCCGAACGGTGAGGTGAGCGCGGCCATTAGTTGCCCGGCGCGCGTGCGCCGCTGCGGCGCGGGGGTGGCCTCCTCCGAAACGCTGAGGAAGCCGCTGCGCGTGCGGACGCGCAGGTCGGGGCGGTTTTTAACGACGATCTTCAGGCTGTTGAATCGCAGGCGCGCCGTGGACGCGTTAAAGGACGACTCGTCCGGGCGGTAGCCGATCAGGTAGTAGCCGCGCATGTCGTCGAGCGCGCGGCGGACGCCCATGTTAAGGTCGTTGTTATTGACGAGACTGATGCCGCCGGTCTCATGGGCGAGATACTTCAGGCCGCTCTGCCCCTCGAACAACGCCCCGGAGCGCGCGCTGATCACGCGCTGCCCGATCTGGTGAGTGGGGATGCCGAGACTACCGCCCGCGCCGATGGGGCTGCCCGCGGTGTTGTCGGCGGCCGTCGGGCTGGTCGTTTGCAGGCCGCGCGCGTCAATCGTGTAAAAGACGACCGAGGCGCGGTTGGCGAGATCGACGAGCCGACGCAGGATGCCGATGTAGAGCGCGCTTTCGCCGCGCGAATCCATCATCGACATGCCGTTGGAAAACAGGATCACGGCTTTGCGGCCGGGCATCTCGCGCAAGCCCTGCACCACGAAGTTGAGCGCGCCCAGGGTGCCGACGGTGAACATCTCCTTGCGATACTCGTTGATCTCCTGAAGCCCGGAGCGTTCGGCGTCCACGCTGTCGGGCGTGAGGGCTGCGTTCGACGTGCCGCTCATGGATTCGAGCGCGCTCAAGCCGCCGATTCCGCGCGGCAGCCAGCGCACGCGCTCGATGGCCGCGTAGAGTTGCCGCCGGTCGTTGGTGAACTGTTGCAGCGCGCCGACGCCGGCGCTCGTGCGGATGATCGCCACCATGTCGTTCGGCTGAACCTGCTCGTCCACATACTTCCGCAGCGCACGACGCGCGACGGCGATGCTATCGGCCGACATACCGAGATCGTCTATGACGAGCGCGAGCGTGCGTTGCACCTGACCGGGGCGCAGGCGGGCGGGCGGGATGATCGGCGCGTTGCGGTCGCGCGGGGGCGTCGCTTTGGCGAGCGTCTCCGGCCGCGCGGGCGTGGCCGCGCCGCCCGCGTTGATGTAGGAGAAGTTGGTAATTTGTTGCGGGCGCGCGTTCTCCGTGATCATGAAGTCTTCCGCGCGCAGGTCGGTGATCTGTTTGCCGTCGCGGTCTGTGACGACGGCGTCCACCTGGATGAGATTGGTCGTGATCCGCACCACCTCGTCGTCGTCATCGTTCGGCGGTGTTTGGATGGGCGCGGGTTGCGGCTGGGGCGTCGGCGGCAGCGGCCGCTGCTGCTGTTGAGTTTGCCCGAGACCGTTAATGAATAAGACGAAGACGAGTGCGAAAACGAGGGAGGGTCTTTTAAACATAGTGCAGACCTTTCATGCGACCGATCGCTGAGGAAGATGTCTGGCCGCGGGCGCACGGGAACGGCGGCGGCGGCGGCGGCAGTAGAGCCTGAGATGCGTTTCACAGGCGGCGCGAATGTTAGCACAGAGGGTCGCCCGGCGCATCAGGTTTGCGCGGCTTCGACGAGCGCGGGCGGAGCCGCCGATTCCGCCGCCAGGCCGCGACTCTTGCGTCTCCTTCCAACTCTTCGTTAGACTCGCGTGCGCTCCTTTGCGAAGGCCGGTTCGATTCACGCCGGACAGAGCGACCCCGGTTATTTCACAGACGACTTTAACTCGCGCGCCGAGCGTCGCGGTTTGAATAGGGAGAAGGAAGCATGTCTCGCTCACGTCGGATCGCCCGATCTCTCTTGTGCCTCGTTTGCCTGCCGGCCGTCGCTCGCTGAACTTCAGGATCGCCAAATTTTATCGAAAGGGAAAAGGAGCGGCGGGAACCGGCGACTGAGAATCGGCAAAGGTTTTTCCCCTCGGTCGTCGGCCGTCAATCCTCAGACACAAAATTTTGCTGCAAAATGTTTCTTCAACGGTCGAACATATCCTGACGGAATTACGCAAGGTGATCGTCGGGCAGGACGAAGTGATCGAGCAGGTCTTGGTAGCGTTGCTGGCCGAAGGCCACGCGCTCATCGAAGGCGTGCCGGGGACGGCGAAGACGCTGCTCGTGAAGACGCTCGCGCGCATCATCGGCGCGGACTTCGGCCGCATCCAGTTCACGCCCGACCTCATGCCCTCGGACATCACGGGCACGAACGTCTTCAACGTCGCCACGTCGAATTTCTCCCTGCGGCGCGGCGCGATCTTCACGGACATCCTGCTGGCCGACGAGATCAACCGCACGCCGCCCAAGACGCAGGCTGCGCTGCTCGAAGCGATGGAGGAGCGGCAGGTGACGATTGACGGCGAACTCCACCCGCTCTCGCCGCTCTTCACCGTGCTCGCCACCGAGAACCCCATCGAGTATGAAGGCACGTACCCGCTGCCCGAAGCCCAACTCGACCGCTTCCTCCTGAAAGTGATCATCGGCTACCCGTCGGCCGCGGACGAATTACAGGTCGTCGCCAACTGGGACAGAGGGTTCAACGCGCGCCGCCTCGACCAAATCGACATCCGCCCGCTCGCCAACGCCGACGCCATCTCGCAGTGCCGCGCCGAGGTGCGCCGCACGCAGATGGAGGCGGGCGTGCAGAATTATCTCGTCCAATTGGTGCGCCGCACGCGCGAGCACCCTTCAATCGCTTACGGCGCCAGCCCGCGCGCCTCGGTGGCGTTGCTGCTCTGCGCGAAGTCGCTCGCCGCCATGCGCGGCCGCGAGTTCGCCACGCCCGACGACGTGCGCGACATCACGCGCCCGGTGCTGCGCCACCGCCTGCGCCTGCGCGCCGAGGCCGAACTCGACGGCGCGACCGCCGATAGCATCATCACCGACATCCTCAACACGGTCGAAGTGCCGCGCTGACGAACGACGGCAAACGGCGCGCACGAGGAGCCGTCGCTGATTAAGAGATTTTGTTAGTGGCGCGTTCGCCGGGGATTGCTCCGAGGCCGCACGCTTTGGCGGGCGCAGGCTTTACAACAATCACTCAGCCAGTCGTGCTTTTCCAGCGTCAAAGTCGCGCCGCGACCGGCCTTCAACCTGTAGGGATACACGAAAGGGCCTTTGTCGAATCGCGCGCCCGGCCGCATGATCCACATCTCCACCGTCCGCACTTCACTATAGCCGCCATCCACCGCGCTTATTCTCGACGGGAGAAAAGCGTGCTTCCCGACGAGATCATTCTTTACGCCGCGAGAGATTTTCCGGGCGGTATCGGGTGCGTCCCAGGTCACGCCTACCTTGTCGTCGCCGTTCTGCGCGTAAGCGACGACGCAGCCCCAGGCGTCAGGCTCCTTCTTCAAGGCGAGTGCGAAGCCATCCAGCCGACCCTCCGCGCCTTCGTGGTAGTTCCCGAAATTGTCGTAGCCGGGGCTGTATGAATCGTACAGGAGGTTGTCGCCCGTATCGGTTTGCTCGCCGATGGTTGGCGTCGGTCGGGGAGCCTCCGCGCCTTTGGGCGCGAGCCACAGTTCGACGATGAACTCCTCACGCCTTCCGCCTTCGATGGCGAAGATGCGCTGAGGATTGATGCCGCGAGACCGCACCAGATAATTCTTCGCACGCCAGGCGTAGCGGCGAGCCTTGCCCGGATGATCTTCACGCCCGTTGTAAGCGATGATGAAGGCCTGCGAGTTCGCATCCTTCAACAACAGTTCACGGAAATCCTCAAGCTGCCACTGCTCGGCCTCGCTGCTTCCGATTCTATCGTTATAAGTTTGCACCCGGCGCGCTTGTAGACTCACGGCTGCCTCCTGCTCCTGCGCGCGAAGCGGCGCGAGCAGGAGGCAGCCGAGCCAAAGGAAGCTGCACGTGATCGAAATCAAACGCCGTTTAGAAGTTCCCATCGCCCTCCCCGCTCAAGAAAGCACACGCACAAATCGAGATGGTCAGGGCTGCCGACTCCCGCCGCCGATGGGGTCGCCCTGCGGGATGGCGAGGGGCGCGGTCTGTTTGCGCGGGGCGTCGGGGCGCGTGAGGAAACGCTCGATGTCGTCGCGGGTGGCGCGGCGGTGCGCGGCGAGGGCGGCGTCGGAAGCGGGCAGCTTGAGTCGTTCGTTCAAGTCGCGCAAGGTTTCGGTGGCGGCGGCGCGGACTTGCGGCGCGGCGTCCGGGTTGGCGGCGATGTCCATCAGGCGCGTCGCGGTGAGACTCTGCACGGCGCGTGCGATCAAGGCGTGATACGAATCGCGCGGAGCGGGGTCGAGCCAGGTGCGCGCGACGAGGGCGTCGAGAATCTGTTTGAAGTCGGGGTTCGCGGGGTTGAGCGCGTGGAAGCCGTTGAGCCGGGCGGCGCGGTGCGGTTCGACGAGCGGAAGGATGGCGAGGTCGGCGGCAATGGTCGCGGCGGCAATCGGATCGAAGGCCGGGTCGGCGCGGTGCTGGAAGTATTCGCTCGTGCCGCCTTCGTAGCCGTAGGCGCGCGGCGGGATGAGCGCGAGTATGCGCGGCGGGATGGCGAGCGTTTCAGGCCGCAGCGTGTCGAGCACGGCGGCGAGGGCTTCGCGTTGACGCGCGGGCGAGACGATCTCCTGCACGCGCGCCGGGTTCACGCCCGACGCGGTCTTGACGGCGTAGGTGTAGTAAAGCCCGCCGACGGATTTGACGGCCGCTTGAAGTTGATAGCGATGATGGAGGTAGAGCGGGAGGAGCTTGGCTTCGAGCATCGAGAGCGGCGTGCCGCGCGGGATGTTCCCCAGGCCGAACTGCGCGAGGCCGATGCGGCGCACTTCCATTTCATGTTTGAGCATGGCGACCGGATCGTCGCCGTTGTCCCAGAGGTTGGCGAGCGGGTGCGCCGCGCCGGGCGAGCGCGCATCGTTGTCGGAGATAAAGAGCATGCCGCGAGCCGTGCCGTCCGTGAGCAGGCGTTCGAGTTCCGCCGCCTCGTCCGCGCCCGGCGCAAATTGCGTGTAGGCATAACGAATCGCAAACTTGTCGTACTCGCCGACGCCGCGCCCGTAGGCGTTCGAGAAATCCAACTTGCCGTTCTTGATCTCGACCAACGGCGCGGGATAGTCCATGACGGACGCGCGCCCGCCGTAAGTACTGGCGGCGAAGTTGTGCGCGAGGCCGAGCGTGTGGCCGACCTCGTGCGCCGAGAGTTGGCGGATGCGCGCGAGGGACATGGCGGCGGCGTCGGTCGTGGAGTCTTGAGTCAGATAGTCGTCGTCGGCGGCGATCATGCCGAGTTCGCAAAAGGCGTCGCCGCCGCCGTGCAGTTGCGAGCCGCCGGGAGCGTAGGGCGGAATCATGCCCGTGCCGAGGAGGAAATCCTGCCTGACGCGCAGGCTGCCGAGCGTGACGTTGCCTTTGATGATCTCGCCCGTGCGCGGGTCTTCGATGCTGCCGCCGTAAGACCAGCCGCGCGTCGAACGATGCACCCAGTTGATCATGTTGTAGCGCGCGTCCATCGGGTCGGCGTCGGGCGGGAGCAGTTTGACCTGAAAAGCGTTACGGAAACCGGCGGCCTCGAACGCCGCGTTCCACCACGACGCGCCCTCGATGAGCGCGCCGCGGATGGGTTCGGGCGCGCCCGCGTCAACGTAGTAGACGATCGGCTTGACGGGTTCGGAGACGGCCGCCGCCGGGTCTTTCTTCTGCAAGCGATGACGGTTGATCCAACGCTTCTCGATCGGCTCGGTGAGCGGCGAAGCGTAATCGTAAAACTCCACGCCCATCACGCCGACGCGCGGGTCGAGACGGCGCGGCGTGTAGCCCGCTTCCGGCAAGGCCACGAACGAGTGGTGCTGGCGCAGGGTGATGGCCTGCGGCGTCGGCACGGTTTCGCGCACGAGGCGGCCGGGTTCGTCGCCGGTGAAGGTGAGTTGAGTTTCAACCTCGGTGTTCTGCGGAAAGTTTTTCGTGCGCGGCAGGTAGAGGCTGCTGCGCGACTCGTCCAACTGGAAGCGTCCCTGGTTAGTCCGGCGCAAAGTTTCGACTACGCCGTGCGCGTCGCGCATGAAGAAGGCGGTCGCGTCCACGAGCACGCGCGCGTCATCCGCCGCCTCGACTTTGAAACCCCACAGCACGGAGCGCGCGAACGACTCTTCGACCGCGCGCCGCTCCTGCGCGTCGTTCGTGATAGCGCGATAGCGATAGTTCGGGCGGACGAGCAAAATCTTCTGCCCGGTGCGCTCGAAGAAGACGACGTTGGTGCTGCCGAGTTGGCCGCGGTCGAGGCCGATGGGGTTCGAGCCGACGCCCGTCGGGAGCGACACCTGATAAAGAAACTCCGCGTTGAAACGCTCGATCTCCAACAGCAACTTGCCGCCCTCTGCGTCCCAGTAAAGAGGCATGTAGCCGTCCAGTTTCAGCAAGCCCTTCGTGCGCGTGCGAATGCTTTTGTCTTTCTCCTGCGCGCCGGCGTTGAGCGTCAAAACGAAGAGGACGACGAAGAGCGCGAGTAACGAACGTTTCATATTTAACCTCGGATGAATTTATGAGGCGCGAACGCCGGATGAATGTTGGAGCGCGTAATGGGCATTGTAGCCGCGTTAGGAAATGCGCGCCATAAATATTGCGTGCCGCCGCGTCATAAGTTTGCTTACTTGCGGGGGTGCCGTTAGTATGCGAGAGGTTCATCGAACACTCATCGAGGTCGCCTGCACCGCAAGCGGATGCGCTTCATCTTCTCAAAACTCTTTTACGTGCTGCTCGCGCTCGGCTTCGTGCCGCTGTCGCTCGCCTGGTCGTGGCCGAACCTGCGTTGGTACGCCGCCTGTTACGACGCCTTGCTCCTGCTGCTCGTCTTCGTGGACGCGCGCGTGAGCCGCGCGCTCCCGCCGGGCGTCGAGATCACGCGCGAACTCGCGGGGCGTTTTCATCTCGGCGCGGAGACGGAGGTGCGCGTCCGCATTGCGAACCACACGCCGCGCCCGCTGCGCCTGCGCGTCAAGGACGAGTTCCCGCCGGAGTTGCGTCTATCGTCGCCGCGCGAGGCGTCGCTCAAAGTTGCGGCGCAGACGACGGCGAGTCTGGTTTACGGGCTGACGCCCGCGCGGCGCGGGCGTTACGAGTTCGGGCGGGTGGCCGTGCGTTATGTTTCGCGTCTCGGTCTGGTGTGGTCGGCGGCGCGGGCGGGCGAGTCGGAGTGGGTGAAGGTTTATCCGAATCTGCGGCGGGCGCGCGAGGCGGAGTTAAAGGCATTGGGCGCGCGTTCGCTCGTCGCCGCGCACAGGCGTTCGGCGTGGCGCGGCGAGGGGCGGGATTTCGAGTCGCTGCGCGAATACGTGCCGGGCGACGAGTTGCGCCACATCAGTTGGAGCGCGACGGCGCGGCGCGGGCGTTTGACGACGCGCCAATACCAGATCGAGCGCGACCAGACGATCCTCATCGCGCTCGATGCCGGGCGATTGATGACGGCGCGCATCGAAACCGAATCGAAGTTCGATGCGGCCATTCACGCCGCGCTCGCCTTGATGAGCGCGGCCGCGCGCGGCGGCGACAACGCGGGGTTGGCCGTCTTCGGTCGGCGCGTCGGCGCGTACATCCCGCCCGCGCGCGGGCACGAGCAGATGGAGGCGGTGCTCGAAGCCCTGCACGCCGTCGAGCCGGAGATGATCGAGCCTTCCTACACGCGCGCCTTCGAGTACATCGCGGCCAACTGTAAGCGGCGCGCGCTCGTCGTCGTCCTCACGGACTTGGTGGACGAAGAAGGCTCGCGCGAACTGCTCGCGTCTTTGAAACTCCTGCGCCCGCGCCATCTCCCGCTCGTCGCCACCATCGGCGACCGCGACCTGACGGCGGCCGTGCGCGACACGCCGGAAACCGTGCGCGACCTGTTCACGCAATCCGTCGCCGAAGAGATCATGTTCCAACGCGAGGCCGCGCTGCGGATGGTCGAACGCCTCGGCGGCCTCGCCCTCGACGTGACGGCCGCCACGCTCGCGCCCGCGCTGCTTGAGAGTTACATCCGGGTGAAGGAAAGAGGTTTACTGTAGGGGGAAAGGGTAAAGGGGAAGGGGTAAAGGGAAAACAGAAGAAGGTGTTCTTTGATGGAGCGAAAGAGAATAGAAAGTTTTGAGGATTTGAGGGTTTGGCAGAGTGGGATTGAACTGGTTAAAGCTGTGTATCTTTTAACGAGGGATGGGGATTTGAATAAAGATTTTGGATTGCGGGATCAACTCCGCCGAGCCTCCGTTTCCATTCCTACGAATATTGCCGAGGGATTTGAACGCGCCTCACGCAAAGAATATTTACAGTTCCTAAATATAGCCAAAGGGTCGGCCGGCGAGGTCAGAAGTTTACTGAGAGTGGCTTTAGAAATCGGTTATCTGGATCAGATACGCCATGACAAACTCCGCGATGCCGTCATTGCCATAAGCAAATCATTATCCAATCAAATTAGGGCTATCAAAACATCAATCAGCTAAGCAAAAGTTATCTCTCTCCCCCTTCTCCCTTCCCCTTTACCCCTTCCCCACTTCCCCCCGCCCCGCGAGCAACAGATAGGTGTAGAGCGCGAGGCCGGTGGCGATGGCGACGCTGAATTTGATCAGGCGCGAGATGGGAGCGGGGGAGATGAAGCCTTCGATGATGCCGGCGAGGACGAGGAGCGGGATGCAGCCGATGATGAGTTGGATGCTGTCGCGGCCGCGCAGGCGGATCGAGTCGAAGCGGGAGAGGTCGCCGGGGATGAGCAGCGCGCCGCCGACGAGCAGCCCCGCGCCGCCTGCGATGAAGATGCACGTCATTTCGATGACGCCGTGCCCGGCCATAAAGGCGACGAGTTCGTGGCCGAACCCGGCGCGATAGGTGAGGGCGAGCACCGCGCCGATGCTCGCTCCGTTCAAGGCCATGATGTAGAGCGTGCCGAGACCGGCGAGCGCGCCGAAGGCGAAGGCCATGAACATCACCTGGATGTTGTTGGTCATAATGGCCGCGCCGCCTACCTGGTTGGCCTCGTTCAGAGTTTCCCACCAGCGCACGCGCGCCTCCGTGTTTTGGGCGCGCCACGCGGGGCTGATTCCGGCCAGAGCGGAAAACTCCGCATCGCGCCACGTTCCCCAAAAACCGGCGACGAAGAAGACCATGAAGATGGCGAAGGCCGAGGCCGTGTGACGCCAGGTGCGGCGAAACGTCTGCGGGAAGTCGCGTGTGAAGAAACGGCGCACGCGCGCTCCGCCCTCCAACGCCCCGGCGCGATAGATGCGCCCGTGCGCGCGGATGACGAGGCTGTTGAGATAGTTGACCAGACGCGGGTCGCGCGATTCGGCGCGCGCGATCGCCAGGTCGGACGACGTGCGACGATAGATGCGGCTGAGTTCGCGCACCTCCTCGCGGTGCAGGCGGCGCAGGGACATGCGATCCAGCAGCGTCAGCAAATCTTCCAGCCGTTGCCACGCGCCCTTGCGTTCGTTGATGAAACGGTTCGAGGACATAAAAAGAGAGGCCGAACTTGTCAGTTACGCCGGACGGCCGGAAGTTGCCGCCGCCCACGCATTCTAGCACCAGACATCTCACGCCCGTCATCCGTTGCGGACGGAGAACTCTCGAAATGTGCGGTTGAGTGAGACGGACGGTTGTTTCAGGGAGAGGCCACGGTTCGCCCGCCGAAAAAATCACCGGCGGCTTTGAGCATCCGGCGAATGCGCCGCCACACCTTCGGCAGTATCCAGACGAGGAGCAGGAGAAAGACGAGGATCAGGGCGAGCACGGCGATCGGGCTGAACACCGCGAGCGCGGCCGCGCCGATGGCGACGACATCTTCCAGCACGGAGAGCGACCAATTCGTGAGCGGCTCCGGACTCAGGTTCGCCCCGGCGCGCAGCGTCGCTTTCGTCCCGTGAGTCGAGAGCGCGAGTCCTCCGCCGAGCAGCAGCGCGATGAACTGGACTGAAGAGTTGATGTCGGAAGTCGCCGCCGCGGCGATGACCGCTCCGGCCGGGACGCGGATGAACGTATGCACCGCGTCCCAGACCGTATCCACGTAAGGAATCTTATCGGCGAAGAACTCGACCGTATAGAGAAACAGCGCGAGGCCGATTATGAGCCAGTTGTCCAGGACGTGAAGGCCGCCGGGGAGATGCGCGAGTTTGTAGTGTTGCAATAAGCCGAGCACGGCCACGGTCGCATAAAGGTTGATGCCGGAAGTCCATGCCGTGCCGAGCGCGAGGCCGAGAATCTGGATCGTGTTCATACTATGTGTCAGCCCTCCTTCCGCCGAACCTTCGGGCGCGGATGATTCTAGCAGGTGCGCGCGCCTTCCGACGTTCACCCATCGCCCGCGTTTACCCGTCGCCGTGCGGCGCACGCAAATTAAATCGCCCGTCCGGTCAACAGGCAGTTATAATCAAAAACATATTCACGAAATTCGAGGAGCGGGGGAGGGGAACTAAACATATGCGTTGGAGAGGGCGGCGTGAAAGCGCGAACGTGGAGGATCGGCGGGGCGTCTCGCGCGGCGGGATGGCGGTCGGCGGCGGACTCGGCACCATTGTCCTGGTCGCGCTCGCGCTGCTGTTCGGCGCAGACCCGCGCGAGTTGCTCGACCAAAGCCAGGGCGGCAACCCCGCCCAGGGTGGCACGCAAACCACGCGACCCGTCAACCCGCAGGAGGACGAACTCAAGCAGTTCTCATCCGTCGTGCTGGCCGAGACGGAAGACGTGTGGAACACGATCTTTCAACAAGCAGGCAAGCGTTACCGCGAGCCGACGCTCTCGCTCTTTACGCGGGAGACGCGCTCGGCCTGCGGCGTGGCGGGTGCGAGCGTCGGCCCCTTCTACTGTTCCGGCGACGAGAAGGTGTACATCGACCTCTCCTTCTACCGCGACATGAAGACGCGGCTCGGCGCGCCCGGCGACTTCGCGCAAGCCTACGTGATCGCGCACGAGGTCGGCCATCACATCCAACACCTGCTCGGCACGATGGAACAGGTGGACGCGCGGCAGCGGCGCGCGAGCGAGACGGAGTCCAACCAACTCTCCGTCAGGTTGGAGCTACAGGCCGATTTCTACGCGGGCGTCTGGGCGCACTACGCGGCGCGGCGCGGCATCATCGAACCCGGCGACATCGAGGAAGCGCTCGGCGCGGCCAGTGCGGTCGGCGATGACCGGCTGCAACGCCAGGGGCAGGGCTACGTCGTCCCCGATTCGTTCACGCACGGCAGTTCCGAGCAACGCGTCCGCTGGTTCAAAAGAGGATACGAGACCGGCGACATCCGGCAGGGCGACACCTTCAGCGCGAGGAGTCTCTAACTTCAGGCCATGCCACCCGTCATCCGCGAAGCGCGCCCGGACGAACTCGAAACGCTGTTTCCGCTGCTCCTGCTGGCGGAGCCTTCCGCGAGCGCGCTGCGTTGGGGATTGAAAAATCTGAGCGACACGCTCTACCGGATGGACGTTGACGGAGCCTTGGCCGGGGCGGCCTCGATGCGCTGGCGGCGTGACCCGTGCGAGATGTTGGAACTGGCGATCCTGAGGGAGCGGCAGGGCGCGGGACTCGGCAAGCAATTCGTCGCGTGGTTGGTGGCCGAAGCGCGACGACGCGGCAAGCCGGAGATCATCGTCGGCACGAGCACGACCAGCGCGGCCAACATCATCTTCTATCAGAAGTGCGGCTTCAGAGCGGATCACATCCGCCACGATTACTTCTGGTATTACGACGAACCCGTCTACGAGCACGGCCTCGTCGTGCGCGACATGCTGGTGTTCCGCCTCGCCCTCGACGCGGCGACGAGCGCGGAGCCTGAGTAAAACTCGCGAGGGGGCGGCAGCGCGCGGTTTCAAGTTTGACGACCGGGGAAAGACTGAGAGGAGACACGGTTGGAACGCATCGTCGAGTGTGTGCCGAACTTTAGCGAGGGGCGCAGGCCGGAAGTGATCGCGCGTTTGGTGGAAGCCGTCGAATCGGTTGAGGGCGCGGCGGTGCTCGACACGCACGTCGATGCGGATCATCACCGCTCGGTCATCACGTTCGTCGGCGGGGTGGAAGCAATCGTCGAGGCGGCAGTGCGCGTGGCGGCGCGCGCGGCCGAGTTGATCGATTTAAGGCAACACGCGGGCGTCCACCCGCGCATCGGCGCGCTCGACGTGTTGCCCTTCGTGCCGGTGCGCGGCGTGACGCTGGAGGATTGCATTCACCTGGCGCACGCGGCCGGCGAGCGCATCGCACGCGAGGTGGGCGTTCCCGTCTATTATTACGAGAGCGCAGCGCGCCGACCCGACCGTGTGAATCTGGAAGACGTGCGGCGCGGCGGCTTCGAGCTTCTGCGCGAAGAGATCGCCACGAACCCGGAGCGCGCGCCCGACGAAGGCGCGGCGCGCATTCACGAGACCGCGGGCGCAACGGTCGTCGGCGCGCGTTCGCTCCTCATCGCTTACAACATCAATCTGGATACGACCGACCTGACGGTCGCGCGCCGCATTGCGCGCGCCGTGCGCGGACGCGACGGCGGCCTGCGTTTTTTGAAGGCGCTCGGCTTCGAGTTGCGCGAGCGAAACCTGACGCAGGTTTCGCTGAACCTCGTGCGCTTCGAGAAGACCGCGCTGCACCACGCGTTCGAGGCCGTCAGGCGCGAAGCCGAACGTTACGGCGTGAGGGTTGTGGGCAGCGAGATCGTCGGCCTCATCCCGCAGGCCGCGCTCGACCGCAGCGCGGAATATTTCCTCCGCATCGAAAACTTCTCGCCCGACCTCGTGCTCGAAAACCGCATCGCCGCCGCGCTCGCCAGAAAGCGCGCCGCCGTCGTCGCCACCGCCGCTCCAGGGCAGAGCGGAGACGCGCCGGGTAGAGATGTCTCCGGCCGCGAGTCGCAAGGTTGGAGCGCGGATGTCGAAGCGGAAGCGATCGAGCGGCGCGAGGTCGTACCGGAGCGCGAGGTCGTGCCGGAGCGCGAGGTCGTAACGGCCGCGAGCGAACGTTCGCGCGTCGCGTCGGACGCTGCACAGGGCGCGCCCGACGAGATCACGGGCGGCGGCGCGGCGGCGGCGCACGCGGCTTCGCTCGCCGCCGCGCTCGGCGAGATGGTCGCGCACCTCATCGAGCGCAAGGGCAAGCAAGAGGACATGGAGCGCGAGGCGCGCGACGCCTTGCAGGCTCTCGGCGATTTGCGCGCGCGCCTGCTGGACGCGGCCGACGCCGACGGCGCGAGCTTCGCGGGCGTCATCGGCGCGCGGCGGATGCCGGGGCGCAGCGACGAGGAGCGGCGCGCGCGGGCGCACGCACTGGAAGAGGCTTTGAAAGGTGCGGCGGCCGTGCCGCTCGAAGTGGCGAGCTTGGCGGTGCAGGTGGCCGGGTTGTTGGAGACGCTGGCCGAACTCGGCGAACCGGCGTGGCTGTCGGACTCGGCGACGGGCGCGCAACTCGCGCTCGCCGCCGTGGTCGCCGCGCGTTACAACGTGCTCGTCAACGCCTTCGAGATCGAGGACGAAGAGTTCACGGGCGAACACCTCTCACGCGCCGACGATCTGCTGGAACGCGCGCGCGAGATCGCGGCGCGCGTGGAAACGGCTTTGATGGAGTCAATCGGAAGATAGCGGGAGAAGGCGAGGGAGCGAACATGGAGAACGAACGTCGAGAAGACAAGCGCGCGAGCGTTTCCATTCAGGCCTGGTGGGAGGGGCAATCGGGGCGGCACGAGGCGCGCGTCTCAGACCTCAGCCTGGGCGGCTGCTTCATAGACACGCTCAGCAAAGCCGAGATCGGCGAACTCGTCGTCTTCGCCATCAAGCGACCCGACGGCAAATGGCTGCAACTGCGCGGGCAAGTCGCGTCCGTTGACGAGCACGTCGGCTTCAGCCTCGCCTTCACCTATCTCACCGAAGACGAGCAGCGTGCGCTTGCGCGCATCATCGCCGCTTGAAAATTTCTTCTCCCGTCCGTCGCACGTCCGATCAGCGCGCCCTTCCGCCGCGCCGCACCTTTACGTCGAGGCACGGGTAGAAGATTCGATTACTCTTCACTTCGCAGAGGTTGAAAAAACCGTTCCTGATGTAACTGTCGTCGGGCGGGTAACACTCGCCGACGAGCAAATGCTCGTTGCGCCTGAACTTGATTGTCTGGGACAACTTGCCGCCGGTGTAAAACTCAACCCGCCCCAATCCCTCGACCTTTTCGCCCTCGCCGAGAATGATCGTTTCCGGTTCGCGTCTAATTCCGGCGGGCAAAAATTTCGTCCAGTAGGCGCGCGCGTTGGAGAGCCTGTGTCGCCCGATATTGGCTTTCGTATCGCCGTTGCCGCGTCGCGAGATGACAATGATCAATTCAGCGGGCGCGACGCTCTGAGCAACTCCGTCAACGATGGCGGTGCGATCCTCGCAGTTGGTCGGGTGGGCATCGGCGAGACTGGCCGAGGCGCGCGTCGGCGGCTGTGGCTGTTGCGCGCTCGCGTTTGAAGTAGGCGACAACAGACTGACGGCGACGGCGAATGACAATAAAAATTTCACCATCACTCCGTGACGAAACCGGCGGCGATGTTCGTCGTCGCCTGCGACTTCGACTCGTGCCGGATTTTCGACTGCAAATATTCCTTGCCGAAGTCGATCTGGAGTTCGATCCAGAGCGGGAGGTGGTCGGACATCTGGAAGGTGCGCCAGTCGTTGTAGTAGCGCGTGCGCTCCTTGGCGGTGCGCTCCTTGCCCTGCTTGTTCTTGAGGTAGGCCGCGCCCATGGACTTCTCATACATCGCCTCGTCCTCGCCGCGATAGACGTACTTGAAGAAATCGAACGCGCCCGCGCTGCACAGCTTGAGCTTCTCCTGGATGCCGGGGGCGATGAAGGCGATCTGATCGTAGTGCTTGGTCTTGAGGGCGTTGGAAGGGTGGCCTTTGAGTTGTTCGGGGATGAAGAAGCCCGCTTGCAGGATGGCGTTCATGGTCTCGTCGGTCGTGTCGAAAACGTTGAAGTCGCCGAGCAGGATCATGTTCTTCGCCCAGGCGTGCTCTTCGCGGGCGCGGGCGGCGAGGAAGTTGGCGAGGGCTTCGATCTCGCGGATGCGGTCGGGTTCGTTGGCGATGGCTTTGCCGTAGAGGATGTGCGTCGTGCAGATGGTGAACTTGAACCACCCGACGCTGAAGCCGACGAGGAAGGGCGTGCGCGCGAGTTGCTGCGCCGGTTCGAGCGTCTTTCGCCCCTTGCGGCGCACGGGCGGGATGACGACCTCGCTGGCGAGGCCGCCGAAGTTGATCTTGCGCGAATCGTAGATGAAGGCCATGCGCTCGCGATTGCCCATCGTGCCTTCGGTCACGTCCGTCAAAACATACTTCCACCAGTTGCCGAGATACTTCATCAGCGTGTTGAGCGCGCTCAGATCATCGCGCACTTCCTGCACGGCGACGAGGTCGAAGTGGGAGATGATCTCGGCGGCGTAGAAGATCGGTTCGCGGTCGCGGCGGCCGTACTTCTCGGAGTCGAATTCGCGGATATTCCAGGTGGCGAGCATGAGGGTGTGGTCGGCGGTGCGGCGCGGAAGTTTCTCTTTGTCGAAGGCGTCCTTGAGTCTGACCAAACCTTCGGCAGTGCGCCGTCCGTCCGTCGTTTCGCCGCTGAGTGAGTAGTAGAGGGGCATGGGTTCTGCGTCTCCTTTTCGTTGATGAGGAATCGTAAATTGGCCGCCCGCGCCCGTCGTGTACGTGTGGGACGCGGGCGGGTTGAAGACGCGCGGATTATAAGTCGGCTTGAGATTTTATGACACCACTTTATAAGCGCGCGGGCGGCGACAGCGCACGGGCGGGCGACGGCGGCGGCGGCTTCGGACGCGACGCGGCGGCTTCAGAGATGCTTGCGCATGAAGGTGACGATCTTCCAGCCGTCGATGTATTTCCAGGGCGAGCGGCCGAGCGTGTAGTGGCCGCAGCGCAGCCAGACGGCGTCGAGCGGGTGTCCGGCGTTGCGGACGCCCTCGATGGCATCGCGCGAGAGGTCTTCGGGGAAGGTCAGGTCGTAGCGCGCGGCGATGAAGCGGATCGGGCGCGGCGCGAGGCGTTTGAGTTTGTCCGAGTAGGCGAGCGGGCTGATCGGCAGCCAGTAGCGGCGCAGTTCGTCGAGCGTCACGGCGTCGCCGAAGCCGGCGCGCACGTGCCGGGTAGAGATGCCGCGCCAGGCCACGTCGGCTACGTAGCCGGAGACGTGGTTGAAGACGCCCGTGCGCACGAGCGGCTCATGCACGAGCGCGAGAAAGCCGATGCAGGAACCGATGCTCGTGCCCATGATGCCGATGCGCTCATAGCCCTGTGAGTGTAACCAGGCGACGGCCGCGCGCGTGTCGAGCACGGCTTGCCGCATGGATTGGAGCGTGCGCCCGATGTTGGAACTGACGAGATGATCGGCGCGTTCGAGTTCGGGCGGGCGGCGCGAGCCGTGATAGGGCAGCGTCAGGCGCAGGGCGGCGATGCCGAAGCGCGTGAAGATGCGGCACAGTTCGACGTGGCTGGGCAACTGGGCGTTCCATTCCGGCAGGACGACGACGGCGCGGCGCGTGTCGTTCTCCCTGCCCCTGATGGTTGACTCGCGGAAGAAGCGCGCGTGCGCCGTGTTGTTTTCCGGCGACGGAGTTTCGATGGAACTCGTCCATGTCAACTCTTGCCCGGCGAGGCGATAGTCCGCGACGGGCGGGAGCGCGAAGAACGCGTCGCTATCGGCGAGCGCGCGCTCCGTGTGCGCGGCGAGCAGCGCGCGCGGGTCGTCGCCGTTCGCGTGTTCGACGACGAAAGACGCGCCCCACTCGAAAGGACGCACGATGCGATTCGTGTCGCGCGTGGCGTAATGGCGTTCCCTGATCTGTATCCGGCGTTTGAGCAACTTACCTTTTCGACCTCCGCAAAAAACTTAAGGGTAACAGAGCGAAAGGTCAAAAGCGAAAAGGCAAGGGGATAGGGGAAGGGGACAGGGGAAGGGGTAAAGGGGAAGGGGTAAAGGGGAAGACAAGAAGGCGCGTTTGTCGTGCGCCGCTTGCTTTCCACCTTTACCCCTTCCCCTTTACCCCTTCCCCTGACAGTTCGAGTTAGGGATTCTGTTTCCAGAAGTTGTAACTGCCGCTGCCGCTATAGGAGTAAATCTGCCATTGGTAATAACCGGCCGTGCCGTTGTAGACGACATCCTCGCTGGACGTGGCGGTCTCGCCGCGCGCGACGATGACCCACGAAGAGCCGTTCCACTTTTGCAGGTAGAGGTCGAAGTCCGCGCCGGAGGTGGGGCCGCGCAGCCAGCCGCGGTGCGTGCCGGAGACGCTGCTGTAATAGTAGGTGCCGTTCGGGTGGTAGTCGTAGTCGCCGGTGCCTGAGAGCGAGCCGGTGTAGAGCGTGCAGTTCGTGCAGGGCGCGCCGCCGCCACCGCCGCCGCCGCCCGTGGTCAGGAGCGAGTAGAGCAGCCGGTTCGGCGAACCCGTGCCGATGCCCGTGAGCACGCCTGTCGTCGCCGTGTTGATGATCTGCGAGGCGACGGTGGCGGGCGAGGCGGCCGTGTTGTTTTGCAGGTAGAGCGCGGCCACGCCCGCCACGTGCGGCGACGCCATCGAAGTGCCGCCGATGGTGTTCGTCGCCGTGTCGGACGTTGACCAGGCCGATTGGATATTCGAGCCGGGCGCGAAGATGTCGAGACACGTGCCGATGTTGGAGAAGTCGGACTTGGCGTCAGTCGAAGTGGTCGAGCCGACGGTGATGGCGGCGGCGACGCGCGCGGGCGACACGTTGCAAGCGTTCGCGCCGTACTCGTTCCCGGCGGCGACGGCGTAGGTGACGCCCGCGTTGATCGAATTCTGGACGGCCGTGTCGAGTGCGGCCGACGCGCCGCCGCCGAGACTCATGTTGGCAACCGCCGGCGTAACGCGGTTGGCCGTGACCCAGTCAACGCCCGCGATGACGGTCGCGTCCGTGCCGTCGCCGTTGCAGTCGAGCACGCGGACGGCATGGAGCGAGACGCCTTTGGCGACGCCGTAGGTTGAGCCGCCGACCGTGCCCGCGACGTGCGTGCCGTGGCCGTTGCAATCGTTCGAGCCGTTGCCGTCGTTGATGGCGGAGAAGGCCGTGCCGTTGGCGCGCCCGCCGAATTGCGTGTGCGTCTTGCGGATGCCGGTGTCGATGACATAGACGTGGACGCCCGCGCCCGTCGGCGTGTAGTTGTAGTTGCCGTCGAGCGGGCGGTTGCGCTGGTCGATGCGGTCGAGTCCCCAGGGCGCGCCCGTCTGCACGGTCGAGGCGTGGACTTCGCCGTCCTCCTCTACGAACTCGACGCGCGGGTCTTCGCTGAGAGCGAGCGCGTCCGCTTCCGACATCCGGATCGAGAAGCCATGGAGGGCGTGCTTGTAAACTTTTTTGACCTTGCCTTTGTGCGCGCCCGCCAGATCGTTGGCGATGTACTCGGCCAGCGAGTCGTCGCCGCGCGGGTCGGCGGCGTAGTCCTTGAGCACGACGATGTACTCGTTGGGGACGGGTTTCTCCTTCTTGAAGAACCTGGGCTTGACCGCGGCCGAACCCGTCGAACTGCCGACCATGTTTGAGGGCATGAAGGTGAGGGCGGCGAGGGCGAGGATGGCGACGAGAGCGAAAAACTTTTTCATCAATCTTCTCCTGAAACTGTGAGACGTAACAATGAATGGCGGGGCGGACGCGCGCACTCTGGAGTGGCGTTCGCCTGTTACGGGGGATGCGCGTGTGTGGGCGACGTTAAGACGCCGTTCGGGTGCGAGAGATTGTGCCCGGTGTTTGCGCGGGCGGATATGTGCGGAGCGTCGCCGGGAGGGGCGCGCGCCGCACGAAAAGTCGGCAGCCGACGAGCCTTCGCTGCCTACGGCAGTTCGACGGGCGCGGGCGTCCTTGCGGCGAACGCCCGCGCCCGCCGGAGCCGACGGCGGGCGCGAAAACTTCTCCCGCCCGCCGTCGTCGTTCCCGGCCGCCGTCGGCCGACTAACTGAGGTTTAGAGAACGCCGCAGACCGTCCAAGCCTGCGCGACGGCGTTGTAGTTCGCGCTGCCCGAACCGTAGAGCGCGGCCGCCGCGTTGAGCGTGGCGGTGCGCGCGCCCTTGAAGTTGGTGCTCGAAGTCATGTAGGTGGTGAGGGCGCGATACCAGATTTTCGCCGCCGCGTCCGCGCCGATGCCGGTCACGGAGCCGCCGCGATGGTGCGTGCCGCCGACGGCCACGAGGTAGAACGCCTTGTTGCCGATGCCGGAGTTGATGTGGACGCCGCCGCTGTCGCCCGTGCCGGTGTAACGCTCGGCGTAGTGGTCGGGGTCGTCGTCGGCCGTGTAGCCGCTGTTGCTGGCGGAGTGCGGGTTGTCCATGTAGCGCAGGGCATCGCCCGTGCCGTTCGAGGGCGTGTAGCACTGCTCGCCGATCTTCCAGGTGTTCGAGGTCTGCCCCTGCGCGGAGCGTTCGACCATCGCGCCGAACACGTCGGACATCGACTCGTTGAGCGCGCCCGACTCGCCCGAATAGGTGAGACGCGCCGTGCGCTCGGTGATGCCGTGCGTCATCTCGTGGCCGCAGATGTCGAGCGTGACGAGCGGCCCGAAGGACGAGCCGTTGCCGTCGCCGTAGGTCATGGAGTTGCCGTTCCAGAAGGCGTTGTTGTAGCCGCTGCTGTAATGGACTTTGGAACTGATGAGGCCGGTCACGCCGTCGGCCGAGGTGTACAAAGCGGGGCCGCCCGCGCCGTCGATGCCGCGCCGCCCGTGGGCGTTGAGGAAATAGTCGTAGGTCTTGGCCGCGCCGTAGTGGGCGTCAACGCCCGCACGCTGAGTTGAAGTGTTCCAGACGTTGTCGGCGTCGGTGAAGCGATAGACGCTGCTCGTCCCGTTGCGCATGTCGAACGTGCCGATCTTGCGCGAGATGTCTTCCATGTAATAAGACGGCGACTTGAAGTAGGTGTTGATCGTCACCGTGCCGCTGTAGAGCGACGAGCCGGAAGCGGTCTGCAAGTTGTTGTACTCCCAGACGACGTTGCCGGTCTTGGCGTCAACGAAATAGACGGGCATGGAGGTTTCGTGCGAACCGTCCTCGCGCCAGAGTTGCACGCGATAGGTCAGGTAATCGTTGCCGCCGTGGCGGAGGATTTGCAGGTCGGTGGCGGGCGGCGCGGTCAGGCAAGTTTCGCAGCCGAGATCGCTGATGGCCGTGCGGACGGCTTCGTCCGGGGAGCGGTAGGGTTCCGTGTCAACCTGCACCGATTCGACGAGGTCGTCGGTGACGGCGAAAACAGAGTCGTCCGGGTTGAGATGGACGATGGCCTCGCCGCCGAAGACCGTGACGCCTTTATGCGTCTGCTCGAAGCGCGTGTGCGTTTTTTCCTGGTCGTCGGCGAAAACGCGCTTGACCTTGAGGTCGCTCTTGCCGGAGATGCCCTTTTTGCCCGCGTGTTCTTCGATGACGCGGAGAGCTTTGTCTTTGGCGCGCGCGAGCTTGTCGGGGGCATTGCTGCTGCTGCGCTGGGCGGAGGCATCACGGCGCGGCAGGGCGAGGGCGAAGATGAACGCGAGGGAGATCGCGATCACGAAAATGGGCTTTTTCATTGATTCTCCTTATGTTGGTTCTTTGGGTGTGTGGGGTTGCTGAAGGATGAGGCCGACGCGCATGGCGCAGCCCCACGAACGGAAATATGGCGGGAAGGAGGAAACAAGTCGCGCTGACTAAAAAAGAGTAAATAAAGCACAGAGCACCGCTAGAGAAGTGCGTCGCCGTGAGACCGAATTGTTGCTCGGGACGCCGGTCTGGATTATCCGAGAGATATTGACCGGCGTAAGGTCGAAACGAATTTTGATAACAATCTTATGACAACTTCGGGGGACGGAAGTATTAACACCTTCTTAAGGCACTGGCAATATTTTTCTCAGAGCGAAAGTTGCGATCCAACAGAAAAAGAATTATGAGGTGGCCGAAGTTGCTGTTGTAAGTTGCTGTCGCAAAGGTGAGAGGAAAGTGAGCGAACATTTCACGAGCAGAGATTCTCGATGATGACCCCTGCCTGATGGTCGCGTCTATCGCTTCGTGCCGCGGCGCGCGCCTGGCGGCGAGCTTCATCACGTCGCCTCGACGCGGCGGAGAAATTCGAGCGCGCGGCTCCGTAGCCCCGTCCGCAGCGGTTCGCTGTCGCCGCCCGCTGCGCTTGTCAACGGCTGCGCGGGTATGCGCCCGTGTCGTCAGGCCGCCAATCGACGACGGGCTGGATCGAGGGACGATCCCGGCAGACCCAGACGTTGGCGCGCATGCCGGTAATTAAAACATTCCTTCTGCGCTCGATGCGTCGCCAGTCGCTCCTGGTGAACGGCTCGCCGTTGAGCAGATAGAATTTGGAGGGGTCGTCGGTCGCGGGATGGCTGATGGAAACCTCTTCGGTGGTGTCGAAGTTGGTGCGGATGCGCAGGAAGGTGCTCCCCTTCCGGCGACGATAGGCGATGACACGACCATCGTACAAGGTGAGATCGCTGCGGTCGCATTTCAGCCCCGGCGCGGGCATGATGCGGCCTCCCCGCGGCTGCTGCTGCTGGGCGCGCGCCGCGCCCGTCGGGACAACGGATAGCAGCATTACGGAAAGAATCGTTGAAAGTATACGCATCGAAAAAATTCCCTCAAGGCTAAAGGTAAGAAGGAGCGCCCCCGTGGAGACGCTCCTTCAACTTTCCGGTTACAGGTTCTAACGTCGGAAGGCTTATTTGCCCGCGCGATACGTTGACCACATCGAGTCGGTGCGATCCGCCTGACCCAAGCTGAACTTGTACATGCAGGGATCGTCGGTGTAGTCCATGAAGTTTTCGTAAGGATCGAGACCGGCGTTCGACTTGCAGGTGTCGGTATTAGCGGTGGGACAGCCGAAAATGTTCGTGCGCTCGGCAGGTGTGTCCGCAACGCCGTCGCCGCTGCCCTGGCAACCGCCCTGGAAGGTGTGGTAGAGGCCGAGCCAGTGGCCGACTTCGTGCGTGCCGGTGTCGCCCTCGTTGTAGGGAGCGTAGTTGGAGCCGGGGAGCGTCGCCCAGTAGCAGACCACGCCGTCCATCTTCGGACGCGCGGTATATTCATTCGGGAAGGTCGCCCAGCCGAGATAACCGCCGCCGCCGGTGGTGTAGAAGTTCAGGTCGTCGGCCGTGCCCACGCGCAGCGCGTTCTTCATCTGCGATTCCGCCGCCGAGCCGAGGCCGGCGTTATACCACGTGTCGTTGGTGGTGACATCCACGCCCGCACGCACGAAGCGGAACGACATGTTCGCGGCAGACCCTCTATAAACCGGAGAGTCCTGACCGGCATAATGCTCGTTCATCGCCGCGATCTGGGCGTCGAGACTCGAAGTGGGGATGTTGCCGGTGCCGCTCGCCGTGCGAACAACGTGGAAATAGACGTTGATGGTGATGGCACCGTTTCCGTAGAGACGTGCGTCATCGGTGGAGGTGCCGCCGCCGCCCTGTCCGCCGCCGCCGTTGGCCGAGCGGTTCTTCGCGATCTGCTTGTTGACCTGCTCAATTTCAATATCGTCGGCGTGGCGCGTGCTGCATTTACGGCCGGCGTCGAGGAAGGCTTTATGAGATTCAAAAACCACGCCGTCGGGAGCGACGACTCTGCCGTCGGCTCTGACTGCCGATTGGTGGCCGGGGTCTTCAGGACGGCCGCCTTGCGCGCCGGCATTTTTCACGGGGACGCTCGCGAGCAGGAACGCGAAGCTGAGGGCAAACAGAACTAAAGCTAGGGTGAACTTTTTCATTCTTTGTCTCCGAAAGTTTGAACTGACAGATTGGTGGAAAGGCTGGGCGATGGGGAACCCAACCAAGAGAGCGGGCACTATACTATTGTTGTAAGATAATTGACAGCTTTTTTTACATTCCTTGCAACAAAATTTGCAAGAAAACGTAGCATTTCTCCACCGTAACAAAAAAAGAACAATTTAACCCCGCTTGGGAGCACTTATATGTGCGGTGCCGTACCGTACTTCGGGGCTAAAACTGGCTGAACTTGTCCTTCTAAGACTTCTTT
Organism: Pyrinomonadaceae bacterium; assembly: GCA_036386515.1. Lineage (GTDB taxonomy): Bacteria > Acidobacteriota > Blastocatellia > Pyrinomonadales > Pyrinomonadaceae > JAIVJZ01. The sequence goes on along the minus strand of DASVVO010000042.1, from coordinate 3,422 downwards.
TTCCCTCTGCGCTCGGAAAAACGGCGCAACATCTGGGGCAGCAACAGCGATGTTTGCAGCGGCGAGCCGGTCGTGAAGCGGCGCGCGAAGCCGCGAAACAGTTCGGCGGCGCGGGGCGTGTAGTTGAACCACCAGAGATCATGGAATCGGGCGAGGCGATTGACGTGGATGTGTTGCGCCGAGACGAGTTCGAGCAAGCCCGCCCGCCCGTGCGTGCGCCCGATGCCGCTCAACTTCACGCCGCCCCACGGCGTTTGCGCGATGCCGTGGGTGTAGAGCACTTCGTTGACCATCACCGTGCCCGCCTCCAGGCGCGCGGCCACGCGCTCGCCCCGCCGGATGTCGCGCGTCCACACGCTCGCCGTCAAACCGTAGGGGCTGTCGTTCGAGCGCGCGATGGCCTCCTCCTCAGTTTGAAAAGTCATCAACGGCAAGACCGGCCCGAACGTCTCCTCGCGCATCAACTCCATCGTGTGGTCAACTTTGTCCACGACCGTCGGCTCATGAAACAAACCATTCTCACGTCCGCCGCGACCGCCGCCCACGAGCACGCGCGCCCCGCGCCGGAGCGCGTCGCTCACGTGCGACTCGACGATCTCCCGCTGCCGCGCGCTCGACATCGCGCCGATGTCCGCGCCCTCTCGCGTGCCCGCGTCCTGCTTGAGCGCGCCCGTTAACTCGACCACGCGCGCCGTAAACCGCTCCGCGATCCGTTCGTGTACGTAGCAACGCTCGACCGACGCGCACGCCTGCCCCGCGTTGGCGAACGCGCCCCACACCGCCGCCTGCGCCGCCGCTTCGAGGTTCGCGTCCTCGAACACGATCATCGGATCTTTACCGCCGAGTTCGAGCACGCAGGGGATCAACCTGCGCGCCGCCGCTTCGGCCACGCGCCTTCCGGTCGCCACGCTCCCCGTGAACATGATCTTGTCCACGCCCGCTTCGACTACAGCCGCGCCCGTCGCCCCGTCGCCCGTCAAGACCGTTAGCAAGTTGTCAGGCAGACCGGCGCGTCTGAAGACCTCCCCGATCTTCACGCCGACGAGCGGCGTCAACTCGCTCGGTTTCAAGACCACGGCGTTGCCCGCCATCAATGCCATCACCACCTCGCCGAGCGGGATCGCCCACGGAAAATTCCACGGCGAAATAATCCCCACCACGCCGAGCGGCTTATAGACGATGCGCGACGTGCGACCCATCAAGGCGTACTGCCCGATGTTGATCTTCTCCGTTGCGAGCAACCGCGCCGTGCGTCGCGCGAAGAACTGCATCAGGTCGAGCGTCGGCACGAGTTCCATCATCAACGCTTCCGCGACGGGCTTCCCAGACTCGCGCGAGATCAACTCCGCGATAGCATCCATTTCCTCCAGCGCAGCCGCGCGCGCCGCGAGCATTACGCGCCCGCGCTCCGCGTAGGAAAGAGCGCCCCACGCCTTTTGCGCTGCGCGCGCGCGTTCCGCCGCCCGCGCCACTTCGTCGGCGGTCGCTACGGGCACGCGCCCCACCTCCGCGCCCGTGGCCGGGTCATACGAGATGAGCTGTCGCGCCGCCGGCACGGCCGGTTTGCGCGCGCCGGTCGCTTCGTGAATGTGAGTCGCCATAGGATTTCCGCGTCGTCGTTCCGTTGTCTTGCGAGGTGCGGCAAATTATCGTCGGAAAACATCCCGGAGGGAAGCCCCGGAGGGCGCACGCGGCGGCGCGGGTCTTCAACAGGGCGCGCCTCTTCGGTTACAATGCCGCCACCACATCACACGCTCTATTGTTTCCGAAGGAGAGACTTCTTATGTCACGACCACAACTCGCGGAGTTTATGCGGCGCATGGAGCCGGATTCCATCGCCATCATTGCGAGCGCGCGCGAGGCCAACCGTTCCAACGATACCGACTATCGTTATCGCCAGGATTCCGATTTCTTCTACCTGACCGGCTTCAACGAACCCGAAGCCATCGCCGTGGTTGCGCCCTCGCACCCCGAACACAAGTTCATGCTCTTTGTGCGCCCGCGCGACCCGGAACGGGAAATCTGGGACGGGCGGCGCGCCGGGGTCGAAGGCGCGATCAAAGAGTACGGCGCGCATGCCGCCCACACGTTCCAGGAGTTCAGAGACAAACTCCCGGAGTTGCTGAACGGCCCCTTGAACCTCTATTACAAACTCGGCGCGAACCCCGCGCTCGACGAGATGATCGTCGGCGCGCTCAGGAGTCTGCGCGCCAACCCGCGCACCTCCAAGCACGCGCCCGACCGCATCATCGAACCCGGCACGCTGCTCCACGAGATGCGCCTCATCAAGTCGGAAGAAGAGATCGCGTTGATGCAGCGTTCGGCCGACATCGCGGCGGAGGCGCACCGCGAGGCGATGCGCGCCGCGCGGCCGGGGATGCGTGAGTATGAGATCGAGGCTCTCATCGAGCACATCTTCCGTCGCCACGGCTCGACCGCCCCGGCCTACACCTCCATCGTCGGCACGGGCGCGAACGCCACCATCCTCCATTACATTCAGAACGACGCGACGCTTGAGGACGGCCACCTCCTGCTCGTCGATGCGGGCGCGGAATATCAGGGCTACGCCTCCGACATCACGCGTACCTTCCCCGTCAACGGCCGCTTCAGCAAGGCGCAGCGCGAAGTGTACGAACTCGTCCTCCGCGCGCAGATGTCTTGCGTCGAGATGGCGCGCCCCGGCGTGACGATGGACGAACTGAAAAAGCATTCGATTGAAATTCTGACCGAGGGCATGGTGCGGCTCGGACTCTTGCAGGGCGAGCCGGAGAAGCTGATCGAGGAAGAGAAGTACAAGCAGTTTTACATGCACGGACTCGGCCACTACCTCGGCCTCGACGTGCATGACGTGGGGCCGTACTACGAGCGCGAGACGAAGCAGGGACGGCCGCTCGCGCCCGGCGTCGTGATCACGGTCGAACCCGGCATCTACATCGCCGCCGACACCGAAAACATCCCCGCACAATATCGCGGCATCGGCATCCGCATCGAAGACGACGTGCTCATCACCCCGGCAGGCAACCGCGTCCTGACGAGCGCCGCCCCCAAACAGATCGAGGAGATCGAAGAGTTGATGGCGCGATAGCGGAAGTTAAAAGTTAGAAAGCTAAAAGTTAAAAAGGGAAGCCCGAACGGCATCAGCCGGTTCGGGCTTCCCTTTTAACTTCGGCGCGCAGAGAAGAAGCGGAGAAAAGCATCTCTGATTTCAAATTTCACATGTGAACTTAAAATTTCAAATTTGAGATTTGAGATTTGAGATTTCAAATTTGAGATTTGAGATTTCAAAGACGTTGTTGCATAAAAGGCTACGGAGACGGGAGTGCTGGTAATCTTGAGGTGTGAAACGCAAGAATACGAAAAGCACGTACCGTCTCCGTAACTGGAGTGAATATAACAAAGCTCTGGTCAGGCGTGGAAGTCTC
>DASVVO010000041.1:0-43111 GCA_036386515.1 Pyrinomonadaceae bacterium | reverse complement strand
GCTCTCGCCGATTCACGATCGACGATCGACGATTTACGTCCTTTGCCGATTGACGATTACCAAATCCGAGATTTTGAAACTGTTTTCGCAAACGAGACGTAAAAGGTTTGTCGGTTCAAGCGTTATAGGTATGGCAACGATTTCGCTTGGCCGCGTGGTTGGTCTTTTCGCCCCGACTGAACACTCGATCCCCTGGTTTAAAGGAAGTTGAAGACGTATGGCTCTGAGCCGGAAGAAGAAAATCATTATCGCGGTGGCGGCGGTGGCTGTCATTGCCCTCGTCGTTATCATCAGCATTGCCGCCGGGCGCAAAGACGAGCCGGAAGTGACGGTCGTGAAAGTGCAGGTACGCCCCGAACTGCGCTCGACCGTGACGGCTTCGGGCGAGGTGCGGCCGGTTAAGTTCATCAACCTGACGAGCGAGGTCAACGGGCGCATCGAAGAGATTTTCGTCAACCCCGGCGACGCCGTCACGCTCGGCCAGCCGCTCGTGCGTCTCGACCCCACGCAGTTGCAGTCTTCGCAGGAAGCGCAGACGGCCGGCGTGCAGGTTGCCATCAGCGACGTGCAGAACGCGCGCTCCTCCGTGACCGCCGCCGAGAACAACGTCTCGCAGGCGCAGCAGGGATTGGCGGTGGCCGAAACCGGCCTGTCGCAGGCGCGGCAGGGCGTCGTCACCTCGCAGACGAGCGTTGACCGCGCGCAGGTTGATCTCAACACCGCGCAGCGCGAATTGAAACGGCAGACCGATCTGGTCGAGGCGGGCGTCTCGTCGCGCTTCGAGTACGACGCGGCGCGCGACCGTCTGGAACAGGCGCAGGTCGCGCTGCGCACGGCGCAGGCGCAACTGCAACAGCAGCGCATCGCGGTCGAAGAATCGAGGGCGCGCGTCAACCAGCAGAAGGTCTCCGTGCGCGACGCGCAGATCGGCGTGCAGCGCGCCCGCACGGGCGTCGCTTCGAGCGAGGCGCGCGTCAACCAGCAGCAGGCCATCCTGCGCGGCCAGTCGAGCCAACGCTCGAAGGCCACGCAACTGTCGCCCCTGACGGGCGTCGTCGCCGACATCCCCGCGCGCCAAGGCCAGTTCGCGCTCGCCAATCTCACCTCCACGCCTTTGATGACCATCGCCGACATGTCCACGATCAACGTCGAGGTCAACGTTGACGAGACGGAGATCGGGAACGTCGAGGTCGGGCAAATGGCGAAGGTGAAGATCGACGCGCTCGGCGAAAAAGAGGTTGAGGGCGTGGTCACGCAAAAGAACCCGCTCGCCGTCGGCAAGTCGGACACGCAGGGCGGCGGCCTCCAGAACCGCGTGAACGTGCAGGAGGCGAAAGAGTTCAAAGTCATCGTCGAACTCCGCAACATGCCCGACGACGTGCGCAACGCCCTGCGCCCCGGCATGACCGCCACGGCCAACATCACCACGAAGACCAAACAGAACGTGCTCGCCGTGCCGCTCCAGGCCGTCATCGAGAAAGCTCCGCCCACGCCGACGCCCGCCGCGGGCGGCGGTGCGGCCACGCCCGCGCCGACCGCGCAGGGCGAGAAGCCGAAGGAGATCAAGGGCGTCTACGTGCTCGAAGGCAACAAGGTGAAGTTCCTCGAAGTCGTGACGGGCATCACGGGCGAGTCCGACATCGAGATCGTGAGCGGGCTGAAAGAGGGCTTGGAAGTCATCACCGGGCCGAGCCGCGTGCTCCGCACTTTGAAGGAGAACTCGACGGCGAAGAAACAGACGCGCGCTCCCGGCGCGGCCGACGGCAAGGCGGGCGAGAGCAAGTAAGGCGAAAGTGAGTTTATGAGCAACGCATCCGTGGCGGCCACGCCCATCGAACAACGTCTCGCACCCGGCGACCTGCTCGCGCACGATGCCGTGCCCGCCGCGCTCATCGCGATGCGCGACATCTGGAAGACTTATCAGATGGGTTCGGAGGAGTTGCACGCGCTGCGCGGCGTCTCCTTCGACGTGCAGCGCGGCGAGTACGTCGCCATCATCGGCCCTTCCGGCTCCGGCAAGTCAACGCTGATGAACCTCATCGGCTGTCTCGACACGCCCTCGCAGGGTCGCTACTGGATCAACTCCAAACTCGTCTCCGACATGGACGACGACGAACTCGCGCGCATTCGCAACAAAGAGATCGGCTTCGTCTTCCAGACCTTCAACCTGCTCGCGCGCGCCACCGCCCTCCACAACGTCGAACTCCCGCTGATCTACGCCGGGATCAGCGCGGGCGACCGCAGCGAGAAGGCGCAGGCATCGCTGCGCGCCGTCGAACTCGGCGACCGCATGACGCATCGCCCGAACGAACTCTCCGGCGGTCAACGCCAACGCGTCGCCATCGCCCGCGCCCTCGTCAACCATCCCTCGCTCCTGCTGGCCGACGAACCTACGGGCGCGCTCGATTCCAAAACCAGCATCGAGATCATGAACCTCTTCGAGAAACTTCACGCCGAGGGCAACACGATCATCGTCGTCACGCACGAGCCGGACATCGCCGCGCGCGCCCACCGCGTCATCTCCATCCGCGACGGCATCATCGATAAGGACGAGCGCATCAGGTAAGCGCAACGCGCTGGCGCGAATCCGGAGAAACATAATAATGAAGGCGCGGCAGATTCCCGAACGGGAATCTGCCGCGCCTTTGTTCGCGCGGCGGTCGAAAAAGCCGTCTCTCCGCGCGGCGGGAAGTTAGCGCAGACCGGCTTCAAAAGAGGCTGCGCGCCAGGCGGATCAAGCCGAGCACGGCCGCCGCCAACAACAACAACACCTGAAATCGCTGCGCCCTCCCGGACTTTCTCAGGCCGGCGAACAGGCTCAACCCGATGGCCGTGTTGAACCCGAAGAGGAGCCAGTCCGCCCGGTACACGCTCCACACCTCGACGGCGACGATCACCAGCCCGAACAGCCACAGCATGGGCTTCTTCATTTTCGCGCACCTCGCTTCCCGCCGCAGCAGCAGTTCATACGCCCCGCTTCCCGGCGCGGTTCGCCAGCGGCCGACACGCCCGCCGCGCCTTTATCAGCACTCACGATTTTTTCTCCTGCCGTTTGACCAGCACGCTCCGGCATGCGGCCAACTGGGCGCGGACGGAGAGATCATCTTTCTTCAGCGTCTGCGCGAGTTGTACCGCACGGTTAAAGTCCGCGCGCGCCAGCAGGGCGAAAGCCGGCGCGAAGTCGGGCTGTTCGAGTTTAAAGAATTTGGCGAGCATCGACGACAAATTGAAGGCCGGGGCGGGCGGGGGCTTGGCCGCGCCGCCCGTCCCGGCGGCGATGTCGTTGAACGCCTTGACGGCGGCTTCCATTCCCTCAAAGCCGCGCGCGGGGTCGAGGCGCGTCTCGACCCCGGCGATGAGCAGCCACGCCTGAGCCTTTTCCGCGCCCGCGTCTGCCCTGGCGACCGATGCTCTGGCATCCGCGAGCACTTCCGACGCGCGGGCAATATCTTTTTTGTCGAACAGGGCGCGCGCCACCTTCGCCAGCAAGTAGGCTCGTTGCCGCACGTCCGGCGTGCTCGCGGCATAACGCAGAGCCGCGTCCGTCTCGCCTTTGCCGCTCAAAATCGTCGCGGCTTGAAAGCGGACGAGTGAATCGAGGCCGCCGCGAAAATCCGCGTCCTTGACCTGTGTGGAAATTGACAGAGCGCGCTCGAAATCGCCCTCGCCCGTCGCCGTCATCACGGCGCGAAAGTAGAGCAAGTCTTTCTGGAACGGGTCTTGCGCCGCCTCGGCCTGCTTCAACAAATCATCCATGCCGCTTGGCTGATAGAGATTGTTCACCGTGTCTATGGCCGGATTGTGCGACGCTCTCCGGGCGATGATGCCGAGCAGACTGCGAAACATCGGCGCGCGCTCCGGCTGATATTTGACGAAAAAAGGCAGCAATCGCTGTCCGAGCATGTAGTCGGCCGGATTCGTCGCGGAACTCTGCGCCGGGGCGGACAAGTGCAGGAAGGTGTCGTAGGCGAAGTTGAGAAGCTCGATCGCCCTCGCGCCCGCGGCCTGCTCCGCCTCCGTATTCGGCGACGGCACGCGGCCGAAACCCGCCGTGATAAATTCGGGCATCGCGTAAGAGGCCAGGATGTTCAGGTGGAGGGTAGCCGATTTCAGGTCGCGCCGCGCCGCCGCCAGGGTGAGCCGGTAGAGCGCGTCGCCCTGTGCCGGGCTTTTTTGTCGCAGCGTCAGCAGCACGCTCAGGACTGAGGGGTTGATGCCCCCTGCAAGACCGGCCGACGCCAGTTGCACGGAGCGTTCCGGGTCAGTGTCCGCGATGCTGAGGGCGGCTTGCAAGTAAAGACCGTGACGCTCTCCCTCGGATGCGACGCCGCCGCCGCCCGGCGCGTCAATCATCCCACGGGTTTCCGCTTTGGCCTCAACGGCCGAGTTGATCAGCTTCTCCGCGAGATTAACATCACGCCGCGCGATCAAACTTAGAATCTCACGTTGCAACTCGGATACCGGGGTGGCGGGCGCGGCGAGCGATGACGTGGAAGGAGGCAGCTCCGGCCTCTCAACTTTAAACGAGGCCGTGGCGCGAAAGGCGTCTTCCAACTGCCGGCGCGCGGTTCGTCGTAGCCCCACAGCAGATCGGCGACTTGGGCTTGCGTCCTCAGCCCGAGCAGCTTGTCCTCAAACTTCCTGGCGGATTCAAACAGTTGTTCGAGCGCGTACAGTGCGGCCTGCTGCTCCGCCGTCGGGGGAGCAGCGGCCACCGTGCTCTGCGGCTTCGGACGCGACCCGGCCTGCTTTTTACCATCTCTCTTCTGCGCCGTCGCCGGCACACCGAGCGCGACGATCAGCGCGACGCCGACCAACACTCCGCACGCCGTTTTAGTAACTCGATCCATTTTAGCCCTCCCGCACATGCAACCATTTGCCGCCTACCGTTCAACTACCGCCAAAGGCTCTCGCGGCTATGTCGGCGGAATCGCGCGCGTGCGATTCCGCCGAGGCGCGAATGGAAGCGACAGTATGGTCGAGAGGGTGGTGATGCGTTTGAGCATTAGCGGTTGTCCTCGAAGGTGTCGGGGCTGTGAGAAAGAGGTGCGGCGAACTCGGAACAATCCGCCTGCGCTAAACCGATGTGATGACTCGTAACCTAGGTTAATTCCCTCGCGCTGTCAATTTTTTCCCGGCATCCGACGCGGGACGGAACTCCGGCTCCGCGCCCGCCGCGCGGGTCTCTGTTTTTCGGCTGCTCACAGGTTCGCCCGGCCGCATCAATCGGCTTCGCGTTTGACCCTGCGCCGCCCGACGCTTCATAATTCGCCGCATCACACACAACTGAGGATGGCCGACGGCCGACGGGCGTCGCTGCCCGTGCAACTAAATGCCGGTATCCCCCGTAATAAAGCAGCCGTGAAATTCATCGAAACTCTCAAACTCGCCTTCGCCGCCGTCTGGGCGCACAAGCTGCGCTCGGCCTTGACGCTCTTAGGCATGATCATCGGCGTCACGGCCGTCGTCGTCGTCGTCTCTTTGATTCAGGGCTTCAACCGTTACGTGGACGAGAAGATCGCGGGCATCGGCGCGAAGTCGTTCACCGTTCAACGCTTCAACATTTTCGAGGACTTCAAAGACACCGACACCATCGCCGCCGCCACGCGCCGCAACAAAGATTTGACGATGGACGACTTCGAGTATCTGAAGGCGCGCACCGTGTTGATCGACAAGCTCGGCGCGGGCGCGCGCCCCTCGCGCGCGCAGGTCAAACGCGGCGCGGAACTACTCGAAGACGTTCCCATCGACGGCATGACGGCCAACGTCGCCGAGATCAATGCCGTGGAGATCGCCGACGGCCGCTTCTTCACCGAGACGGAGAATCAGGCGGGGTCGCGCGTCGCCTTCCTCGGCGCGGACGTGGCCTCGAAGTTGTTCCCCGCGAGGAGTCCCGTCGGCGAGGAAATCTCGATCGCCGGGCTGCCCTACCGCGTCGTCGGCGTGGCCGTCGTCAAGGGCAGCGTGCTCGGCATCCCGCAGGACAACTTCATCAACATCCCGCTCAAGACCTACGGCAACGCCTTCGGCGGGTTCCGCAACAACCGCTCGCTCTACTTCGTCGCCACCGCCAAGTCCGACGAACTGTTCAACGACGCCGTCGAGGAGGCGCGGCAACTGATGCGCGCGCGCCGCCGCGTGCCCGCCAACGAGCGCGACAACTTCGGCATCATGACGCCCGACGCCATCACGGGCTTGCGCGACCGCATCTTCGGCTCGATCTTCATCGTCGCCATCGCCGTGCCCGCCATCGCCCTGGTCGTCGGCGGCATCGTCATCATGAACATCATGCTCGTCTCCGTGACGGAGCGCACCAAAGAGATCGGCATCCGCAAGGCGCTCGGCGCGCGCCGGGGCGACATCCTCAAACAATTTCTCGTCGAGGCCATGACGCTCTCGGCTCTCGGCGGCGCGACCGGCGTCTTGCTCGCGTGGATCGTCGGCCGCATCCTGACCGCCGTCTTCTTCCCGACGTTTCTCTCAATCGCCGCCGTCATCGTCGCCGTCACGGTGTCGGGCGGCATCGGCGTACTGGCCGGGATCATCCCGGCGTGGAAGGCCGCCCGCCTCGACCCCATCGAAGCCCTGCGCTCCGATTAAAAACGTCAGTTGTCCGTCGTCAGTTGCCCGTTGCATCCGGCTTCGTCGGCGGCGCGCTGAAGCTGAAAGTTTCAACACGGGCGGGAGAAAACAACTGACCACGGACGACTGACCACGGACAGCATCATGAAACTGCTCAGAAGCGATATTTACGAAAACCTGAAGATGGCGTTGGCGACGCTGCGCACGAACAAACTGCGCTCGGTGTTGACGGTGGTCGGCGTCATCATCGGCGTCTGGACGGTGATGGCGATCGCCTCGATCATCAGCGGCATCGATCTGGCCGTCACCAAGGAGATCGAGTCGTTCGGCACGCGCTCGATTATCCTGACGAAGTTTGAGACCGGCATCCAGATCGGCCGCCGCTCGCGCGAGGAGCGCATGCGCAAGGAGTTGACCTTCGAGGATGCGATGGCCTTGCGCGCGCTCCCGGCCGTCGAAGTCTCCGTGCCCTTCCTCGACATCACGAACAACTTCTTCGGCTCGAAGATCAACGTCTCCGCCAACGGCAAGACTTCCTCCGCCGTGCGCCTCCAGGGCACGCTGCCCGATTACGAGCGCGCCGGGATCGAAAACGTCTCCGAAGGGCGTTTCTTCTCCGAGTTCGAGAACGACCAGAACCAGCAGGTGTGCGTGGTGGGCGCGAGCGTGGCCGAGAACTTCTTTCCGTTCGGGTCGCCGCTCGAACAGGAGATAGACATCGGCGGCAACAAGTTTCGCATCATCGGCATCTTCGAAAAACGCGAGCAACTCGGCGGCGGCGGCGGCAACAACGACGAAAGCAACGTCATCTACATGCCCTACAACGTCGCGCGCAAGCTCAAGCCGAACGCCGACGATGTGTTCATCTTCGCCGTGGCGAAGCCGGGGCTGATGGAGGAAGCGCAGGATCAGGTGGTGGACATGATGCGCGTGCGCCGCCAGACGCCCTTCGGCGAGAAGAACAACTTCGGCGTGACGACCGCCGAATCGGCCATCTCCAATTTCCGCTCGATCACTTCGGGCGTGGCGATTGCGATGGTGGTCATCTCGTCGGTCGGGCTGATGGTGGGCGGCATCGGCGTGATGAACATCATGCTCGTCTCCGTGACGGAGCGCACGCGCGAGATCGGCATCCGCAAGGCCATCGGCGCGCGCCGCGCCGACATCCTCTGGCAGTTTCTCATCGAGGCGATGACCCTCACGGGCTTCGGCGGCCTCGTCGGCCTCCTGCTCGGCTGGGGCACGACGTTTCTGATCAGCATGTTCGTGCCCTCTTACGTCCCGGTGTGGGCGCCCATCGCGGGCTTCGTCGCCAGCGTCGGCATCGGCCTCATCTTCGGCCTCTGGCCGGCGTGGAAGGCCGCCCGCCTCGACCCCATCGAAGCCCTGCGCTATGAGTAGAGGTCGGAGGTCAGAGGTTAGAGGTTAGAGGTTAGAGGTTAGAGGTCAGTTCGGAGATCAGTTGAGAACAGATTGAAGGCCGGTGAAAGCGAACTTGCTCGCGCTTTCACCGGCCTTCGTTTTTACTAACCTCTAACCTCTAACCTCTGACCTCTGCTTTTAAGCGATGAAGGTGGGGAACAGCGCGGCGGCTCCCAAACCGAGCAGCAGGCCGAAGACCCAGAGGCCAATGGAGATCGCCCACGCCGTGCCGCTCGTGACTTTCTCGCCGCTGTTGCGCAGGCCGGTCGCCGTCAACCACAGTCCGTAGAGCGTGAAGAGTCCGATGCTGCTGCCGAGGACGAACAGGTAGGGGTGCTCGGCCGGGCTAAAGAGCACGCCGAGGTCTGCGCGCGCCAGGCCGCGTTGCCCTTTGATCGGGTCGATTTCGTCGGGCGACTTGAGGTAGAGAAGGAGCAGGCTGATCAGGTTCTGCAAGACGATCACGGGCAACGCCGCGAAGACCGCGACCGAGAACGCCTGCCAGAATTTGATGCGCGCCCCCGACACCAACACGCCGAGCAGGTAGAGTGCGGCCAGGATCGCCAGGATGACGAACGTGCCGACGACGCCGTTGATCGCGCCGGAAGCCTTGGCGAACGGTTGACGGGCGTCGGCGGCGGTGCGCTCGCGCATCTCGGCGGCGCGGTCGGCCGGGATGAAGCCGCCTTCGACCGTCTTGTCGAACGCGGCGACGGCGAGGGTCTCCGCGCCGATGCGCTGCGTGTAGGCGAACTGGTAGACGGCGACCGAGAGCGCGATGACGAGAAAGGCCGTGCCCCAGTGGGGTCGCGCGCGCAACTCCTGAAAGACGCGCGCCGGTTCGTAAAAGACCGAAGTGATCTTCTCGGTCTCGGACATGGGCGGCGGGTCGTCCGTCCCGGCCGACTCGCGCCGGATGAAACTGAGACCGAGCATCACGATGCCGAGGAAGACGAGCGCGCCGCCGGCGGTGGCCGCGCCCGGCAGAAGTTGCATCACGCCCGCGATCAAGAGCAAAAGGCCGACGACCAGCACTGCTATCGCGACAATACGATTCATGGGGAGTTCTCCGTGGTTGGAAGTTTATTAGGGAGAGCGGCGAGGTGCGAAGCCGTTCGCTGAAGACTCTAGGCGCGCCGCATCGGATTAGTCATCGCCTGTCAATACGTGTCGCGCCGGATGACGGTTTCAAATTATCCATAACTGAAGGCCGGGGCGGCGACCCTTCCCCCTCCCGGTTCGGCCGCGCGAGCGACTGGACGGGACGAGCGGGAAGCAGACGCCCGCCGAAAGGCCGGGCACGAGCGCGAAGGATGAGCCATTTGCCGGATGGCGGTGCGGTCGAACTCTTCAACTCTTGCTGCGGCGCGCAGGGAGGCGGAAAGGGTTGCGCCCGCGCCGGTCAAGCCGAAGTCGGCGCGTCAGGCCAACCGGGGGCGCGGATGCAGGCGACAGTGTGGCCGGGGGCGACCTCGCGCAGGTCGGGGTCGATTTGCGCGCATTCGGGAATGGCATCGGGGCAGCGTGTGTGGAAGCGGCACCCGGAGGGCGGGTTGATGGGCGTCGGCACGTCTCCGTGCAGCACGATGCGCTCGCGCTTGCGCGTCGGGTCGGGCACGGGGATGGCCGAGAGCAGCGCGCGCGTGTAAGGGTGCTGCGGGTTCGCGTACAACTCGACCGCCGACGCCACCTCGACGATGCGGCCGAGATACATCACGGCCACGCGGTTCGAGATGTGTTCGACGACGGCCAGACCGTGCGAGATGAAGAGATACGTCAGGCCGAACTCCGCCTGCAAATCTTCCAGGAGGTTGATGACCTGCGCCTGCACCGACACGTCCAGGGCCGACACCGGCTCGTCCGCCACGATCAACTTCGGGTTCAAGGCGAGGGCGCGCGCGATGCCGAGCCGCTGCCGTTGGCCGCCGGAAAACTCGTGCGGGTAACGGTTCATATAATCGGGGTCGAGGCCGACCTTGCGCAGCAGTTCGGCGACGCGCTCGCGCCGCTCCTCGCGCCCGCCCGCGCCGTGAATCACGAGCGGTTCGCCGACGATGTCGCGCACCTTGAGGCGCGGGTTCAAACTGGCGTAAGGGTCTTGAAAGATGATCTGCATCTCGGCGCGCACGCTCCTGAGAGCCTTGCCGGAGAGCGCGAGCACGTTCTTGCCCTCGAAAGAGATTTCGCCCCGCGTCGGCTCGATCAGGCGTAACAGGCAACGCCCCACCGTTGACTTCCCGCAGCCCGACTCGCCCACCAGCCCCAGCGTCTCGCCCTGAAAAATCTCGAACGTCACGCCGTCAACCGCGCGCACCACGTCGTCGCTGCCCGCGACGGGAAAGTGTTTGAAGAGGGCGCGCACGCGCACGAGTTCCGCCGCCGCCGCCGCTTCCGGCTGCGCGCCTCGCGCGTCGTGCGTCGCCGCCGTCGCTTCGGCTTCGGGAACAGTCTGCATCCGTTCGTTGGTACTCATAAATTAGAAACTAAAACCACACGCCGAAATCTTCGCCACCGGAATGCAAGCGGACGGAGAGAGTTAAATTATCTGAAATTTCAAATTTGAATTATTTGAAATTTCAAATTTGAGATTTCAAATTTGAGATTTGAGATCGTGGCTTGCGTTCCTCCGCGCCCCTCTTGCGTCGTCCGTGCCTCGAAGGCGACGCAAGAGGGGCGCGTGCGACGAAAACCTGCTAAGTCGATGTGCTCTCCGTGGCCTGATTGTCGGCTGCGACCGCCGCCGCCATGTCGTAGAGCACGCAGCGCACTTTTACGCCGCCTGCGAGTTCGTAGAGCGGAATCCGCTCGCCCTCGGTGCAACGCGGCATGCGATGCTGGCAGCGCGGCGCGAAGTGGCAACCCGGCGGCAAGTTGGTCGGCTTCGGGACGGTGCCCTCGATGGTCTGCAAACGCTCCGCCTTGCGCGCCTCGCCCACCGTCAACTTCGGCACCGACTTCAACAGCCCTTCCGTGTAAGGCATCTTCGGGCGCGCGAACAACTCTTCGACCGGCGACTCCTCCACGATCCGCCCCGTGTACATCACCGCCACCCGGTCGGCCACCTCCGCCACCACGCCGAGGTCGTGCGTGATTAAGAGCACCGCCAGTTCGCGCGATTTCCTGAGGCCGTCGAGCAGTTCGAGAATCTGCGCCTGAATGGTCACGTCGAGCGCGGTGGTCGGCTCGTCGGCGATAAGGAGTTTCGGGTCGCACGCGAGCGCCATGGCGATCATCACGCGCTGCCGCATCCCGCCCGACAACTGGTGCGGGTAATCGTCGGCGCGCCGCGCCGGGTCTGGGATCGCCACTTCGCGCATCGCCTCGATCGCGCCTTCGCGCGCCGCGCCGCGCGAGAGTTTACGGTGCAGGCGCAACGCCTCCGCGATCTGCTCGCCCACCGTGTAGACCGGGTTCAGCGAAGTCATCGGGTCTTGAAAGATCATGGCGATGTCGTCGCCGCGAATCTCGCGCAGACGCTTCTCCGAAGCCGCGCGCAAGTCTTCCCCGTCGAACCGAATCTCCCCCCCGACGATCTTTCCCGGCGACCCGACCAGACGCATCACCGACAACGCCGTCACGCTCTTTCCGCACCCCGACTCGCCGACCAGTCCCAACAACTCCCCGCGGTCGAGATGAAAACTCACCCCGTCAACCGAGCGCACCACGCCCGCGCGCGTGAAGAAGTGCGTCTGCAAATTTTTAACTTCGAGCAAGTGCGACATAAGGTTTGCGAGATTACCATAGGACGGCTTCGTGCGTGAGAGCGGGCATGTTTGGCCGCTCACGGGGCATCACATGTCGGCCGGGAAAATGTCCGGGGGCGTTTTCGACAGCTTCTGCCGGCGGCGGGTGCGCGCGACGAAATTTTTGTAGGGGAATTTGTCCTCCGTCGGCAGCGTCCACAACTCGGCGACCGTCCACAAGGGTTTGCCGCCGATCTGTTTTCGCTCAAGGAGAGCTTTCACGTCGAGGTCGGTTTCCTGCAACTCTCCCTCTCCGGCGTCCAACACTTCCCCGCCGTGGAAGTAAGCCCAGTTGCCTTTGAGTTTCAAATGATAAACCTTGAATTGGCTCTTCAACTGCAAACGCACGCGCACGGCATCGAGCACGGCCTTGCGCTCGGGCGAGCCTTGCGCGGGCGTCGTCGGCGCGGCCTTGCCCGCCGCGCCGCTTTGCGCGAGCGCGGGCGAGGCGAACGCGCAGAAGGCTGCGAACAGCAGGAAGACGGACAGGCGCGGCGCGGTCGGCCGCCGGAGTTTTCTCATCACGCTTTAACCTCTCGCAAAGTGGGTTCGATGAATGACCGAGCAGAGTGTCGGTTCGATGAATGACCGAGCAGCCCGCCGGTTCGACGGATGACCGCGCTAGAGCGTCGGTTCGGTTGACGACTGCGCTAGAGCGTCAATTTAACGGATGACGCGCACGTCGCGTTCGCTGAAGATTTTCCAGCCTTGCGGCGTGAGTTGCCAGCGCAGTTCCTGGATAACTTCGCCGCTGCGGTTTTGCCCGCCGCCCTCGATGGCGTAGCTCTTGCGGAAGCGCATGATGGCGGCGCGCCCCGGTTCCTGGAAGATGAGTTCCGGCGCATCGGCGCGGATGTCGATGGTGCGCGCGTTCTGGAAGACGCGCTCCTTTTCGGCGCGCACCGAGCCGCGCGAGGCGTTGCGCTGGAGATAGAAGGCGCGCATGACGGGCGGGTAGAAATTCATCTGCCGGTCGATGTCGCGGGCATTGGTGGCCGCGATCCATTCGTCGAGCGCGCGGCGCAGGGCGGCGGCGGCGTTGCGTTCGCGGCCGCGCGAAACGGGCGCGGGAGCGTCGGAGGAAGCGACGGGCGGCAGGCCGGGACGGGGCGGCGGCGCGTCGTAGATGTCCCACTGGGGAATGTCGGAGATTTTTTCGTAGACGCTGCGGATGAGGACGGGCTGCGTCAGTTGTTCGTTGTTGAGCCGGCGCGTGACGCGCAGCGCGCGCCCGCCTTCGAGCGGCTCGAACGTGACGTTGAACTTGTCTCCGCTCTGGCCGCTGACGGCCACCGTCAAACCGTTGGGGCGCAGCGCGGCGAGCGTGTTGACGCTCTGGCCGTCGCCGCTGCGTTCGCTGTGCGTGACGCCGTCGGCGTCGAAGTCGATGCGCGGGGCGCGCGAGGAGGCGAGCGTGATGCGGCGGCCGCGTCGCTCGATCGCGAGCAGGTCGGGCGGCGTGAGCCGCACGGTCAGGTCGATGAAGAATTTCTGCTGCTCGCCGAAAGGCAGGTTGCTCGACGCGCCCGCCACCACCGAATACAACTTGTCGCTGCGCGCGAGGTCGATGCGGTACAGCCCCGTGAGTTGCGCGGCCGCCGTTTCGCCAGCGGGCGCGACGACGGGCGGCAACGTGGCGGTGCGCCCTCTTTGCGCGGGCGACGTTGACGCGGTTTGACCCACACACGCGAGAGCCGCGCAGAGCACCAACGCGAACACGCTTGTTAGCTTCTTCATCGAATCTCTCTCCGGTTTCGTTACCTTATCACTTAAAACCACCCGTCAACCTATCACGCGCCCGCAAGGCAGTTTCAGGAGTCCCGTCAGGGACAATTGATAATTCAGGAGTCCCGTCAGGGACGGTTGATAATAGCCCGGCGATTTATCGCCGGGGATAGCGCGCATCAATTTTGAATAGAGTCCCGTAGGGACGATTGAATCTCTTGGATGCAATTTTCAATCGTCCCTACGGGACTGGGATTCATTATCTCAACTTATTCCCGGCACTGAAGTGCCGGGCTATTATCAACCGTCCCTGACGGGACTTCTCGACCGTCCCTGATAAGACTTTTCGATCGTCACTGACGGTACTTCTCAACTGTCACTGACGGGGCTTCCCAACTGTTACCGACGGGCCTTCCCAACCAACCGTTACTGACGCGGCTCCCTGACCGTCACTGACGGGACTTCTCGACCGTTACCGACGGGACTTCGCCAACTCCGGTTATACCGTCACCGCTTCCCTGTACTCGCCCCAGACGCCGCGCAGGCGGTGGCTGATCTCGCCGACCGTGGCATAAGCCTCGACGGCGACGAGGATGCGCGGGAGCAGGTTTTCGCTCGTCGTGCGCGCGGCGGCTTCGAGCGCGGCGAGCGCGGCCTCGACCGCCGCCGCGTCGCGTCGCGCGCGCAGGGCGCGCAGGCGTTCGACCTGCGCCCCTTCGATGGCGGGTTCGACGCGCAGGAGCGTGGGCGCGGCCTCCTCCTCGATCTGAAAGCGGTTGACGCCGACGACCGTCGCCTCGCCGGTTTCGACGGCGCGCTGGTAGACGTAGGCGGCCTCTTGAATCTCGCGCTGGACGTAACCGAGTTCGATGGCGCGGAGCATGCCGCCGAGCGCGTCGATCTTTTCGATGTAGGCGACGGCGCGCCCTTCGAGTTCGTCCGTCAGGTGTTCGACGGCGTAAGACCCCGCGAACGGGTCAACCGTGTCGGCGACGCCCGACTCGTGTGCGATCACTTGTTGCGTGCGCAGGGCGACGCGCGCGGCCGCTTCGGTCGGGAGCGCGAGGGCTTCGTCCGAGGCGTTCGTGTGCAGGCTTTGCGTGCCGCCGAGCACGGCGGCGAGGGCTTGAATCGTGGTGCGCGCTACGTTGACTTCCGGTTGCTGCGCGGTAAGGGTCGAACCGGCCGTCTGCGTGTGGAAGCGGAGCATGAGCGAGCGCGGGTCGCGCGCATGGAAGCGTTCGCGCATGATGCGCGCCCACAGGCGGCGGGCGGCGCGAAACTTGGCGACCTCTTCCAGGAGGTTGCTGTGCGCGTTGAAGAAGAAGGAGAGGCGCGGGGCGAAGTCGTCCACCAGCAAGCCCGCCGCCGTGGCGGCTTCGACGTAGGCGATGGCGTCGGCGAGCGTGAAGGCGATCTCCTGCGCGGCGGTCGAACCGGCCTCGCGGATGTGATAGCCGCTGATCGAGATGGTGTTCCAGTTGGGCAGGTCGCGCGCGCAATAGGCGAAGGTGTCGGTGACGAGGCGCAGGGAGGGCGCGGGCGGATAGATGTACGTGCCGCGCGCGATGTACTCCTTCAGGATGTCGTTCTGGATCGTGCCCTGAAGTTTGTCGGGCGCGACCCCCTGCTTGCGCGCGACGGCGAGGTAGAGACAGAGGAGCGTGGAGGCCGTGGCGTTGATCGTCATCGAGGTCGAGACTGCTCCGAGCGGAATGCCGTCGAAGAGTCGCTCCATGTCTTCGAGCGAGTCGATGGCGACGCCGACTTTGCCGACTTCGCCAGCCGCGAGCGGGTCGTCCGAGTCGAGTCCGATCTGCGTGGGGAGATCGAAGGCGACGGAGAGTCCGGTCGTGCCGTGCGCGAGCAAGTACTTGTAGCGCGCGTTCGACTCTTCGGCCGAGGCGTAGCCCGCATACTGGCGCATCGTCCAGAAGCGGCCGCGATACATGTTGCGCCGGACGCCGCGCGTGTAGGGGTAAGCGCCGGGCGCGCCGAGGTCGCGCTCGTAGTCGGGCAGGGCGGTGTTCCGGGGGTTGAAATCGTTGGCGAGTTCGATGCCGGAAGAGGTCTCGAAACGCGCGCGGCGTTCCCCGTGCGGCGGCGCGGCGGCGGCGTCTGTTTTGGTGCTCATATTAGTTTCATTTCGCAAGTCGAAAATCAGCTTCGGTGTCGCCTTTATAACGAGCACGCTAGCACACGGCGCGCGCCCCTCGCAATGCATGGTTTTGCGTGCCCGCGTCGTGCAATTTGAATGGACTTTTACTGGCAACCGAACCCGCCCCGCGTACGTCTGAATAACGTCCGTCGAACATCCACCCCCGAACACTTCCTTAGTCACAAGCACCCAACAAAGAAAGACCCATACCCGATGAGAAGAATGCTCTTTGTGTCTGTCCTCCCTCTAGTTGTGTTCCTCGCCCCCGTCCTCCCGCAGTTCTCCTTTTTGAGCGGCCTCGGCCTCTTCGCGCTCGTCGCCCCGAAGACCGTGGCCGAACGCTCCGCCGCGGGGCAAGCGCACCTGAGCGAGACGCGTGCGCGCATCAAGGCGGCCAGGCGTCTGCTCGAACGCGAAGCCCCGCGCACGACGGACTTCGTGACGGTCGCCGTCGCGGACAAGGCCACCTCGGACGTGCATCTCTTGAAACTGTCCAAAGCCGCTTTTCTCGACAAAGAAGCGGAGACCGTCGCCGCGTCTGCGTCGGGCAAGACGTTCAAGCTGCGCGCCGTGCGCTCGAACTACGTCAACACCGCCCTGCGCGTGACGGATGCGGCGGGGAGCGAGTTTCAACCGCTCGTCGTGCAGTATCCGGTCGAGCGCGAGGGCGCGCTCAGCGAAGTCGCCTACTACTCGTCGGCGCATCCCGCGCTCCGCTCGCCCGAACTCGTGGGCGGCGGCAGGGCTTACGTGCGGCGGATGCTCGATGAGGCGGCCGGGCGTTTGGCCGCGCGCGGGAAAGTGATCTCGCCCGGCATCATCGACGCGGCCGAGCGGCTCTGCATCGTCGAGCACACGGATCACAAGCGTTTCAAGACCGAGGATCACGCCTCGCTCTACAACGAAATCTTCACGCTCTACGCGCTGAACGCGGGCGACACCTATCGCTTCTCCGTCAGTTCGGCGGGCGCGGGCGGCATGGTGCAGATGATCCCGCCGACCTACAAGGCGATCCGCGGAATGCACCCCTCGGTCGGACTCAACCCCGACTTCGTTGCCGGGATGCGCGACCACTCGAACGCCCTCCAGGCCATGCTGCTCTACATGCAGGGCACCTGGGACGATCTGCTGGAGCAGGAAGAGGTCAGAGACGCGCTGCGCCTGAATATCGCCACGCAGACGGAGTTGCTGGCCGCGGGTTACAACTCGAACCCCATGCGCCTGCGCCTCTACCTCGAACGCGGCGGCACGAACTGGCGCACCCTCATCCCCACCGAGACGCAGATGTACCTGCGCATCTATGCTTCGGTTGACGGTCTCGTCAACTTCGAGAAACGTTCTTAGAACATCCGCGCTTCCGCCGCCCGGCGACCGACGCCGGCGCGGCCGTGAGGCGAGCGACAATTCGACCAAGCTAAGAGGGCGCGGAGTGGCTGACACGCTCCGCGCCCTTCGCGCGTCTCCCGGTTGACCAAACGCGCGCGGCCAGCGTAGCATCGCGGTCATCTTTCACAAGCGCGGGCGGCGGCACGGGAGAACGGGTTGGAGATCAACGACGACGCAAAAGAGTTGGTGCAGGAGATCGGCGAAGCGATCAACGCGGCGGTGGAGCGTTCGCCGGAGGTGGCCGACGCGATTTCGCGCCTGCGCGCCGCCGGGTACGAGATGGAGTTGACGCTGAAGTTGGAGATCGGCCTGCGCGAAACCGAGGCCGACGACAACGAAGCGGCCGAGGCCGTGGCCGCCGAACAGGCCGCCATGCTCGAACTCACCGACGAAGACCGGCGCACGCTGCGCAGCATGAAAATCCGCTTCGACGAAGGCGAATAAGCGCGCCTCAAGCCCGCGCCCGCCACGCGCCCGGAAGTGGTCGAGACCATCGTGCTTTGCCTTAATTTGCGCGTCTATGATATCTTCACACACTTAAGTAATCCGCTAATTTTCGCCCTTAACCGACACACGTAAAAAGAGGAGTTGCTCTAAAGTTATGTCTACGCCTAATGGAAACGCCGGGAACGGCCATAATGTAGGCAAGGTGGTGCAGATCATCGGCCCCGTGCTCGACGTGGAATTTGAAGAGAATCACTTGCCGCCGATCTACACGGCCTTGCACGTTACGTCCGAAGGCTTCGACGTGCCCAACCCCATCGACATCATCTGTGAAGTCGAACAGCACCTCGGCGAGGGGCGCGTGCGTACGGTCGCGATGAAGCCGACCGAGGGCGTCGTGCGCGGGATGCGCGCGCTCGACACCGGCGGCCCCATCACCGTGCCCGTCGGCAACATGACTCTGGGGCGCATCATGAACGTCATCGGCGAACCCGTGGACACGCTCGGCGCGGTCAACTCCGAGACGCGCTACCCGATCCACCGCCACGCCCCCACGCTCGACGAGCAATCCACCGAACTCGAAATGTTCGAGACGGGCATCAAGGTTATCGACCTCATCCAGCCCTTCCTGCGCGGCGGCAAGATCGGTCTGTTCGGCGGCGCGGGCGTCGGCAAGACGGTGCTGATCATGGAACTGATCAACAACGTCGCCAAGGCGCACTCCGGCTATTCCGTCTTCGCGGGCGTGGGCGAGCGCACGCGCGAGGGCAACGACTTGTTGCGCGAGATGGTCGAATCGAAAGTCATCAACTTCGGCGAAGCCTTCTATCAACACATGGAAGAGACGGGCGAGTTCGACCTCTCGAAGGTTGATCTCAAGGCGGTCGAAGAGTCGAAGGTCGCGCTCGTCTACGGGCAGATGACCGAACCGCCGGGAGCGCGCCTGCGCGTCGCCCTCTCCGGCCTCACCGTCGCCGAATACTTCCGCGATCAGGGCTTGGACGTGCTCCTCTTCATCGACAACATTTTCCGTTTCACCCAGGCCGGCTCGGAAGTGTCCGCGCTTCTCGGCCGTATGCCTTCGGCCGTCGGCTACCAGCCGAACCTCGCCACCGAGATGGGTGAGATGCAGGAGCGCATCACCTCGACGAAGACCGGCGCGGTCACGTCCATTCAGGCCGTCTACGTTCCGGCCGACGACTACACAGACCCCGCGCCCGCCACCACCTTCGCGCACCTCGACGCCGTCACCGCCCTCTCGCGCCAGATCGCCGAACTCGGCATCTACCCGGCCGTCGATCCGCTCTCCTCCTCCTCGCGCCTGCTCGACCCGCGCATCATCGGCGAGGAGCACTACCAGACGGCGCAGGACGTGAAGAAGATTTTGCAACGCTACAAGGAACTGCAAGACATCATCGCCATCCTCGGCCTCGACGAACTCTCGGAAGAAGACCGGCTCGCCGTCTCGCGCGCGCGCAAGGTGCAACGCTTCTTCTCGCAGCCCTTCTTCGTCGCCGCGCAGTTCACCGGCCTCGAAGGCAAATACGTCAAACTCGAAGAGACCATCAAGGGCTTCCGCGAGATCATCGACGGCAAGTGCGACGACCTGCCCGAACAGGCTTTCTTCCTCCAGGGCACTATCGAAGACGTGCGCGCCAAGGCGCGCCAACTCGCAGAATCGTAAAACAGTAATAGGTGATAGGTGATAGGTGATGAGATAAAACACTCGCCTTCTTACCTATCACCTATCACCTATCACTTTTATCATGGCTGACAGATTACAACTCGACATCATCACGCCGGAGCGCGGCGTCTTGTCGGAAGCGGTTGACGCGGTGACGCTGCCCGGACTCGGCGGCGAACTCGGCATCATGCCCGGCCACACCCCGCTCATCTCGCAACTGCAAACCGGCGTCCTCGCCTACACGCAAGGCGCGACCGTGCGCCGCCTGCACGTCTCCGGCGGCTTCGTCGAGGTGAGCGACGACCGCGTCGCCGTGCTCGCCGAACTCGCCGAACGTCCCGAAGAGATCGACGCCGCACGCGCCCGCACCGAGCGCGACCAGGCCGAAAAACTGCTCGGCTCCGCCACCGGCTCCGAAGACGAGATGTCACACGCCCGCACCCAGTTCGACCGCTCGGTGGCGCGCCTCCAGATCGCGGGCGATAGTTCGACAAGCTGATTCTCCAGGTTAAAACCGGACGACAGCCGGGAGCGGAAGTTTGAGACACGGGTTTCAACTTCCGCTCCCTTTTTTTCGTCATCTTTTTTGTTTCATACTTGCAACAGCGATTCAGATGCGGTATACTCCTGCTCGTTGAGAAATGGCGGAAAGCGAAGACCGGGGGAGAGAGTTGATGCCACAGGAATCCACGCTTGAGAGGACGGACGAGGCGCGCGAAATTTCGGGCGAAGCCACGCCGGAAGACCTCCAGGCCGAGCCGAGTTTGCGCCCGCGCACGCTCGACGAGTACATCGGCCAGCACAAGATCACGACCAATCTGAAAATCTTTCTGCGCGCCGCCAAAGCGCGCGGCGAAGCTCTCGACCACGTGCTTTTCTTCGGCCCGCCCGGCCTCGGCAAAACCACGCTCTCGCAGATCATCGCGCAGGAGATGGACGCGCCGCTCAAGAGCGTGAGCGCGCCCGCCATCGAACGCGGCGGCGACCTCGCGGCCGTCCTGACCAACTTGCAGGAAGGCGAAGTTCTCTTCATAGACGAGATTCACCGCCTCAAGCCGCAGATCGAAGAGGTCTTGTACCCGGCGATGGAGGACTACCAACTCGACATCATGATCGGGCAGGGCACGTCGGCGCGCTCCATCAAACTGGACTTGCCGAAGTTTACGCTCGTCGGGGCGACGACGCGCGCCGGTCTCATCACCGCCCCCTTGCGCGGCCGTTTCGGCATCGTCT
Organism: Pyrinomonadaceae bacterium; assembly: GCA_036386515.1. Taxonomy (GTDB): domain Bacteria; phylum Acidobacteriota; class Blastocatellia; order Pyrinomonadales; family Pyrinomonadaceae; genus JAIVJZ01. The sequence goes on along the minus strand of DASVVO010000041.1, from coordinate 22,734 downwards.
TTCATCTGGATTTTTATTCGCAGAAAGACCTGGAGATCATCGTCCACCGCTCGGCGGAAATCCTGAACGTGGAGATCGAGGCGACGGGCGCGAAAGAGATCGCGCGGCGCGCGCGCGGCACCCCGCGCATCGCCAACCGCCTGCTCCGCCGCGTGCGCGACTACGCGCAGGTCTTGGGCGACGGGCGCATCACGCAAGCCTTGTCGAAGCGCGCGCTCGACGAGATGGAAGTCGATAAGTTCGGGCTGGACGAAGTTGACCGCAAGATTCTGACGGCCATCATCGAGAAGTTCGACGGCGGGCCGGTCGGCATCGGCACGATTGCCGCCTCGATCAGCGAGGAGCGCGAGTCGATCGAAGAGATCATCGAGCCGTACTTGATCCAGATCGGTTTCCTCAATCGCACGCCGCGCGGTCGCGTCGCCACGCGCGCGGCCTACAAGCACCTCGGCCTCACGCCGCCGAAAGTGCAGCAGGATTTGTTGGCGAGTTAAGTTCGACCGGAAAGATCAAGCAAACACAATTTAAGGGGGAATGAACAAGTGACGGACAAGCAAACGCAGGAGCAGGCGAACGAGAGCAACACCATCAAGAACCCGGAAGACTGGACGACGGGCGACGAGCCGATGACGGGCGCGCAGCGTTCGTATCTGAAGACGCTTTCGGAAGAGGCCAAAACGGAGTTTGACGAGAACCTGACGAAGGCCGAGGCGTCGAAGCGCATCGACGAGTTGCAGCAGCAGACGGGACGCGGGTTGGAGCAGAACAAAGCGCAGTCGGCCTAATCGGCCGCGCGACGCGTGTGACGATTTCTTGAGTTTCGGCCGGGCGGTTTCGTCAGGCCGGAGGCAACGCCGGGGAGCATCGGTTGGAGAGCGGATCGGGAGCCGCTCTTTGACAGGATCGCTCTCCGGCGTTTTTATGCGCGCGGCGAAGCTATCGGTCGGCGGCGCGGGCTGCGGTTTCAGCGGCGGCCGATCTCCGCGCGCATCTCGCCGACGGCGCGTTCCAGGCCGACGAGGACGGCGCGCGAGATGATGTTGTGGCCGATGTTGAACTCGGTGATCTCCTGAATGCGCGCGACCGCGCCGACGTTGCGATAAGTGAGGCCGTGCCCGGCGGCGACGCGCAGGCCGTATTGTGCGGCGAGCGTGGCGGCTTCGTGCAGGCGTTGCAGTTCGTGTGCGGCGCGCGCCGCGCCTTCGCCGTGGAAGCTGCGTGCGCCGAGCGTGGCTTCCGCATAGAGCGCGGTCGAGAGTTCCACCTGTTGCGCGCCCGCCTCGTGCGCGGCCGTGATCTGTTCGGCGTCGGGGTCGAGAAACACGCTGGCGAAGAGTCCGCCCTCGCGCAGACGGTCAATCGCACTCCGCACGCCGTCGAGTTGCGAGCGCACGTCGAGGCCGCCCTCGGTCGTGATCTCGCTGGCGGTTTCGGGCACGAGCGTAACGGCGTCGGGGCGCGCGTCGAGCGCGATGCCGATCATCTCGTCCGAGACGTTCATCTCGACGTTGAGATAAGTCGTGACGCTTTGGCGCAGGGTGTAGAGGTCTGCGTCCTGAATGTGGCGGCGGTCGGCGCGGAGGTGGATGGTGATGCCGTCCGCGCCGGCCTGTTCGCAGAGCATGGCCGCCGCGACGACGCTCGGTTCGGGCGCGCGCCGCGCCTGCCTGACGGTCGCCACGTGATCGATATTAACGTTGAGTCGAACTGTCATAGACGCCTCTCCTGACGAGCGGGAATGATGCACCGCAACGACCGCTGCGCGGCGAACCGGCCGGTGAGCGAAACGGGCGAAAGTATTTTACACGAAGCGGGGCGCGCTCAAGGTTCCGACCCGTTTTCTCTCCGGCGGCGAAAAGTTTTCCGCCGCCCTCAAATGCGCCGCGCCGCGCTGGCGAGATCGGGCGACACGTCGCTTTCCGGCGCGTCCCCGGCGTTGAAGATGGGCGCGCGCGCGCGCGGACTGGCGATGAGGGCGCGCGTGGCTTCGATGGCGCGGTCGTAGCTGCCGCGGCGCGCCTCTTGCCGCAGTTCGCGCAGTTCGAGAAAGCCATGGAGGCCGTTCATAAAACTGACCTTGCTGCCCGCCACGTCGTTCCAACGCACGGCGCGCTCGTGCAGGCGCAAGCCCGCCAGATGCGCGACGTAGAGCAGTTCCACGTCGAAGCCGAAGCGGTCGATCTTCGCGGCCTCGACGAGGGGACGGCACACGTCCAGACGAAAGGCTTTGAAGCCGCACTGCGTATCCCAAAACGGCAACCCGGTGGCGAGCCGCATCACGAGATTGAAGACGCGCCCGCTCTGTTCCCGCCGCCACGGCTGATGCGTGCCGATGAGGCTCCGATCCAGCGCGCGCGAGCCGAAGACGACATCGTATTCGCCCGCGCGAATCGGCGCGACGAGCTTCGGCGTCTCCGTCAGCGGCGTTGAAAGGTCGGCGTCGGAAAAGAGCGCGATGGGGGCGCGCGCGGCGAGCAGCCCGGCGCGCACGGCGTGTCCCTTGCCGCGATTGACGGGAAGGCGGATGACGTGGCTGCCGACCCGGCCTGAGAAGTTGGCGAAACTCTCCGCGGCGACCCCGGCCGTCTCGTCCGTCGAGCCGTCGTCAACCACGATGATCTCGCTCTCCGACGTTTGCGCGTTCAGATACTCGAAGGCCGCCTGCAAGGTTTTCCCCAGGCGCGACGCCTCGTTATAGGCCGGGATGACGAGCGACAGATTCAGCGACATGAAAACTCCTGCGATAGTTGACGGGCGACGGGTGGCGGCTAACAGGATAAAAGACCGGATTAACCTGTTGCCCGCCACCCGTCATCAGTCCCCTTTTATAGCATACGGCGTTTGAGGTGTGCGCGGTTTCGGCGGCGCGCGCGTCGCTGTGTTAAAATTCGGGCAGGTCAATCGCGTGGCGGGAAAGAAGTACGTAATTTATGAAGCAGAGGTTAGGTCTCATCATCGCCGCACTGGTCTTGGTGGCCGGGGCGGTCGCGGGCGGCATCATGGCGCGCCGCGCCGAGCAGCGCATCGTGACGGGCACGAGCGCGGACGCCGACGCCATCATCGAGCACGACTACAAGGAAGTGCTCTCGCTCATCGCCAACGAGTACGCCGACGAGATCGACTACGAGAAGGCCAACCAGGCCGCCATCCAGGGCATGCTCTCCACGCTCGACCCGCATTCGACCTTTTTCACGCGCACCGACTACGACAAACTCAAACAAGATCACGACTCGGAATTCTTCGGCATCGGCGTGACCATCCTGCGCCACCGCGACGGCGTCTACGTGCAGTCGCCCGTGCCGAACACGCCCGCCGCCCGCGCCGGTCTTCGCTACGGCGACCGCATCGTCGAGGTTGACGGCAAGGACGCGCGCGAGTGGACGAGCGAACAGGTCTCGAAGGCCGTGCGCGGCGAACGCGGCGAGCCGGTCAATCTCAAAGTCGAACGCGCGGGCGCGAACGCGCCGTTCTATTTCACCATCATCCGCGACGCCGTCTCGCAGCCTTCGGTTCGCACCGCCTACATGATCCGCCCCTCGACCGGCTACGTCGCGCTCACCGGCGGCTTCACCAGCACGACGAGCGACGAACTGGAGAGCGCGATCAAGCGGCTCAAGGACGAAGGTCTGCGCCAACTTGTACTCGACCTACGCAATAACCCCGGCGGGCTGCTCAAAGAGTCGATCGACGTGGCGAGCCAATTCCTGCCGCGCGGGCAAACCATCGTCAGCGTGCGCGGGCGCGGCGAGTACGGCACGCCGCAGACGTTCGAGAACACGGCTTACGACCCCGAAGACTTCCCGCTCGTCGTCTTAGTCAACCGCAACTCCGCGTCGGCCTCGGAGATCGTGGCGGGCGCGATTCAGGATTACGGGCGCGGCTACCTCGTCGGCGAGACGACCTTCGGCAAGGGTCTGGTGCAGCGCGTCTTTTCCCTCGACTACGGGACGGGTCTGACGCTCACCACGCAAAAATATTACACGCCCTACGGCCGCTCGATCCAACGCGACTATTCCAGCGGCTCGCTCTACGACTACTACGTGCGCCACGACGCCGACGACGAGCCGCAGCCGAGCGCGCCGCAGACGCCGACGATGTCCGCGACGCCGAACGCTCACGCCTCAACGCTTGAGCCGACGCCCACTCCCACGCCGCCGACACCCACCGGCCCGGCGGTTAAGACGGCCGCCGGTCGCGTCTTCTACGGCGGCGGCGGCATCACGCCCGACATCGAAGTGAAACCGCTCGACGTGGGCAGCCCGGCGCGCGGTCGCATCTTCGAGGCGGCCTTCCAGTTCACGCGCCAACTCGTCGCCGCCCAAATCCCCGGCCTCGAAAGTTACCGCGTCGAGAAAACGCTCTACGGCCAGTTTCCGCGCGCGTCCGACTACCCTGTCAGCGAGCGCGTCCTCGAAGCCTTCCGCGCCCACGTTCGCCGCGACCCCGAATCCAATTTGACGAACGCGCAGATCGACGCCGACCTCGACTACGTGCGCCTGCGCATCCGCGAAGAGATCGTCACGGCCGCCTACGGCAACGAGGCCTCCATCCGCGCCCTCCTCGACGCCGACCCCCAACTCCTGCGCGCCCTCGAAGTCTTCCCCGACGCCAAACGCCTCGCCGAGGCTGTGCGCAACGGCGCATCGCAAAGCTAAGAGATGCGCCACGCGACTCACAAGCGGGCGAGTCAGGGTGAGAGAGCCATGATTACAAAAGAGACGATCAAATCGGAGATTGAGAAAGTGCCGGAGGAACGGCTGGATGAGCTTTTCCGGGTTGTACGGACTTTCACGGCGGTCAAAGCTGAAGCTAACGGGCAGAGTTTCATGTCCAGGCTAAAGAACATTCAGATCGACGCGCCGGAAGATTTTTCAGTCAATCTCGACCAATATCTGACCGGGGAAAAGAACTGAACATTGTTGAGGCACTGACGGCAGACCACGACTTCACACAAGCCGGTTTCAACGTTTTAATGTAAGCACAACTAACAAGCGTTTCCCCTCCTCACCTGTCAACACAGCTATCCGCCTTACTTAATCAACCGCCCGCGCGATGACGCATTTCAGGTAGAGCGTTTCGGGGACGCCGACGAGGACGGGATGGTCGCTCGACTGGATGCGCTTCTCGACGATCTGCAGGCGGCGGCGCGCGTCGGCGGCCGCCTCCGCGATCACTTCGTGGAACTGCGGCTCGGTCATGTGGTAGGAGCAGGTGCAGGTGATGAGCAGGCCGTTGGGGTTGAGGAGTTTCAGGGCGCGCAGGTTGATCTCTTTGTAGCCGCGCGCGGCGGCGCGGACGCTGGCGCGGTTCTTGGCGAAGGCGGGCGGGTCGAGGACGATGGTGTCGAAGCGTTCGCCCGCGTCCTGCATTTCGCGCAGGGCGTCGAAGACATTGGCCTCGCGAAACTCGACGTTTGAGAGGTTGTTCAATTCGGCGTTGCGGCGCGCGGCGGCGACGGCCTCGGCCGAGATGTCGAGGCCGATGACGCTATCGCACGAGTGCGCCAGGTGGAGCGCGAACGCCCCGTTGAAGGTGAAGCAATCGAGGGCGCGGCCGCGCGCGAGGCGGCGGGCGGCGAGGTGGTTCTCGCGCTGGTCGAGAAACGCGCCGGTCTTCTGCCCGCCGAGCGGCGCGATGCGGAAACGCGTGCCGTGCTGCACGACCTCCATCTCGGCGGGCGCGTCGCCGTAGAGGACGCCCGCCGTGAGCGGCAAGCCTTCGAGAGCGCGGACGCGCACGTCGTTGCGTTCGATGACGGCGCGGGGCGCGAGCAGTTCGCAGAGCAGTTCGACGAGCGTGTCCTTGACGGCTTCCGTGCCCTGCGAGAGCGTCTGGAGGACGAGCACGTCCGCATAGCGGTCGATGATGAGCGAAGGCAGCGCGTCGCCTTCGGCATAGACGAGGCGAAAGGCGTCGGCGTCGCGTTCGAGTCCGGCGCGGCGGGCGAACGAATCGGAGAGGCGTGCGCGCCACCAGTCGCGGTCAATCGCCGCTTCGCGCCACGTCAGGAGGCGCAGGGCGATCTGCGAGCGGTCGCTGTAGAGCGCGGAGCCGACGAAGCGGCCGCGCTCGTCGCGCACGTGGACGGCCGCGCCGGCCGACGCATCGGCGGCGTCGAGCACGTCGCTGCGATAAATCCAGAGGTGGCCGGAGCGGGCGCGCTCCGCGCCTTTGCGCGAGACGGTGACGGTAGTTGTTTTCATGGCTGCTAAATTTGGTAAAGACTTTGCCCTGTCCCGCCCCCGTTTGTAAAGCACGCCCGCGCCACATTCAGGTGACACAATCAGAAGGAGCGCGTGCTTGAATCGCCCGGCTTTTGCATGTAGTCTAATGGGCAGCTTGCATAGCACAGCGACAATTTTAGTATTCCAGCAAACTCTAGAAGGAGGGTTATTTCAAGATGCCTGAAGTGGGAGAATTAGCCCCGGACTTCGAGCTTGGTTCGAGCCTTGAAAAAGGCAGAAAAGTGAAGCTCTCGAATTTCCGCGGCCAGAATAATGTCGTGATCGCGTTTTATCCGCTCGCGTGGACGCCCGTCTGAACGGCGCAAATGCCGGCCTACGAAGCAGACCTCGAACGCTTCAAAGGCTACGATGCTCAGGTTCTGGGCATTTCAGTTGACAGCGTCCCGTGTAATACCGCCTGGGCGAAATCGCTCGGCGGACTGAGCTACGATTTATTGAGCGACTTCGAGCCGAAGGGCGAAGTGGCGCGCGCCTACGGCGCATACCGCGCGGCGGACGGAATCTCCGAACGCGCCATCTTCATCGTGGATAAGGAAGGTAAGATCGCCTACAAAGACATTCACGACATCTCGGATCAGCCCGACAACGAAGACTTGTTAGACGTGCTGCGCAACCTGTGAAAGGCAGAGGTCAGAGGTTAGAGGTCAGAGATCAGTGAAAGACAAAAACCGATTTCTACTAATCTCTAACCTCTAACCTCTAACCTCTTAAACCCTATGACTACGCTGGCAAGAAAATGCGTGCCCTTCACGCCCTTCGAGCGCGAACTGGCGAAGAGTAACATCGCCATCGTGACGGCGGCGGGCGTCCACCTGCGCGACCAGGAGCCTTTCAACATCGCGGACGAGATGGGCGACCTCGGCTTTCGCGTCATCGCGCCCGACACGGAGGCCGCGCAGTTGATGGTGACCCATCATCACTACGACCACACGGACGCCGACGCGGACATCAACGTCGTCTTCCCGCTCGACCTGCTGCGCGAACTCGAAGCCGACCGGGTGATCGGCGGTCTCGCCCGCAAGCACATCGGCTACATGGGCTACACCATGCAACTCAAGGCGTTGTACGAAGGCACCGCGCCGGAGATCGCCAACGAGATCGATAAAGGCAGCCGCGCCGACGCCGTCGTGCTCACGGGCGGTTGACCGAACGTTTGTCACCGCACGGTCGTGGCGGTTCAACGCGAAATCGAAATGCGCGGCATCCCGACGGTCTTGATCACGGTCAGCCCGGAAGTCTCGGCGCAGATGCGCCCGCCGCGCGCGCTCTACCCCAGGGGATTCAAGATCGGCAACAGCCTCGGCCGACCGGGCATGCGCGCGCTCCAACGGCAGGTGCTCACGGACGCGCTCTCCCTGCTCTCGGAGAACACCCGTCCCGGCCAGGTCGTCACGCGCGAATACGCCGACTACGGCGAGCAGTACGACCCGCCTTCGGTCAAGGCGAAATAGGTTTCAGGTTTCAGGTTTCGAGTTTCAAGACTGAGCAATCGATGTTCTTCGTCTTGAACCTGAAACCTGAAACTTGAAACCTGAAACTTTTATGACAATACGAACAATCGGGCTGGTCACGGGCGGCGGCGACGCGCCGGGGTTGAACGCGGTGATCCGCGCGGTGGTGAAGACCGCCGTGACGGAGTACAGCTTGCGCGTCGTGGGGATCGAAGACAGTTTCGAGGGGTTGCTCGACGAGACGCACGTGCGCGAGTTGACGCCCTCGGACGTGCGCGGCCTGCTCCCGCGCGGCGGCACGATCCTCGGCACGCGCAATCGCGGTCATTTCGTCGAACGCGGGGCGGACGGCGACCTCAAGCCCCTGGAGGTTTACCGGCAGGCGATTGACAATCTCGAACGGCTCGGCATCGATGCCCTCGTCGTGCTCGGCGGCGAAGGCACGCTCGGCATCGCGGCGGAGTTCGATAAGCTGGGCGTGCCGGTCATCGGCGTGCCGAAAACCATCGACAACGATCTGGGCTGCACCGAGTTGACCTTCGGCTTCGTCACCGCGCTCGACATCGCCACGGAGGCGCTCGATCGCCTGCACACCACCGCCGACTCGCACGACCGCGTGATGATCCTCGAAGTGATGGGGCGGCACACGGGCTGGATCGCGCTCCACTCAGGCATCGCGGGCGGCGCGGACGTGATCCTCATCCCCGAAATCCCTTTCGCGCTCGAAGCCGTGGCGGCGAAAGTGCGAGAGCGCGAGCGTTGCGATTCGCAGTTCTCCATCATCGTCGTCGCCGAGGGCGCGCGCGAAGCGGGCGGGCTGGAAATTTATCAGGACGCGGGCGACCGCCAGCACGCCCCGCGCCTCGGCGGCGTCGGCCATCACGTCGCGCGCGAACTCGAACGACTCACCGGCAAGGAGACGCGCTGCGTCGTGCTCGGCCATCTCCAGCGCGGCGGCTCGCCGAACGCCTTCGACCGCATGCTCGCCACCAACTACGGCTCGTGCGCCGTGCGCGCCCTGATGCGCGGCGAGACGGGCAAGATGGTCGCGCTGCACTCGGCGGACATCATCACCGTGCCGCTCGCCAAGGCCGTCGCCAACGTTAAGACCGTCCCGCGCGACAGCCAACTGATCCGCACGGCGCGCGACATCGGCGTCTCCTTCGGCGCGGTTGACGAGGCCGAACACCACGGCAAGGCCGGTTGTTGAGGACACGGGGAAAGGTGAAGGGGTAAAGGGAAAAGGTTGAAAAGCGTCGCCGTCGGGGCTGACGCATGTCGTTATCGAGGCCGACACGCTTCGTTATCGTTTTCCGTCTTTTGCCGCTTTTTACCTTTACCCTTTCACCCTTTACCCTTTACCCTCTCTTTGTCTATATTCTGACCCCGGAGCGGATTTGCCACTGTGACCCAAAACGTAAAAGACCGTCTGCAAGCCGAACTCGACGAACTCGACACCGAACTGCGCGTCCACCTCCCGAGGCAGATCAAGATCGCGAAGGAGTGGGGCGACCTGCGCGAGAACGCCGAATATCACGCCGCGCTCGCGCGCCAGCAGTTCGTGCAGGCGCGCATCGGCCAGTTGCGCCAGCGTCTGCGCGAAATCTCTTCGATCGACATCACCAAAGTGCCGCACGACAAAGCGGCCTACGGCTCGACGCTCCTGCTCTACGACGCCGAGCGCGACGAAGAAGTGACCTACCGCCTCGTCACGCCCGAAGAGAGCGACCCGCAGGCCGGACTCATTTCCACCACCTCGCCCGTAGGCCGTAGCCTCATGGGGCGCGAAGAGGGCGACGAAGTGAAGGTGCATACCCCGAACGGCGCGCGCTCCTTCGAGATTCGCCGTCTCACCACCCTGCACGACGAGTTGAAGGCGAAAGAGGCGGACGCAGCCGACCCCGGCGAATGAGGCGGCGTGTTTGTAAATGAATCTCTTGCGAGAGGGACAACGCTTATGTCGGAAGTAAATAATTCCTGCCTCAAATGCAAAGGCGAAACCGAACCGGGGTTTGTTCTCGACACGGTGAGCGCAACGCTTCACCAGCCCCCTTCATGGATCGAGGGAGCGCCCGAACCGGACTCGTTCCTTTCGGGTCATGCGGGCAGGCGGATGAGAACGGTTAATAAAGTGATGCGATGCAAAACGTGCGGATATTTGGAATATTACGCGAGCGGCGAACTGCTCTATGCTTAAAGGTATAAATGTCGAAGTTCATTTCTTAACCCGTTGACTCACATCTCACAAAACGCCGGAGGCGAAAGCCGAAGCGCGTGTACTTCAAGGCGCGCCCGAGAGCCTTACTTTTCTTGACAGACCCCGTCCCGCATCCCTATCATGCACTGTTTATTTCGGGGGCAGGTGTGTTAAATCGCCTCCGGTCGGTGTTTTAGAAGAAAGGCTGGCAAGAAGTTGTTCGGGGAGAGCATCGGGCGCGGGGCGCAGCGAATCATCAGCGCGATGGTGCGCTGGCTGGCCTATGGGCGCATCAACCCCAACGTGCTGACCGTGATCGGCGTCGGCATCAACGTGCTCTCCGGCGTGCTGTTCGGCTACGGCCATTTCTTCTGGGCGGGCGTCATCCTCATCGTCGCCAACCTGTTTGACATGCTCGACGGGCAGGTCGCGCGACTTTCGGGTCGCGTCACGCGCTTCGGCGGCTTCCTCGATTCGTCGCTCGACCGTCTCTCCGATATGGTCGTCTTCGTCGGGCTGATGGTTTTCTACGCGCGCGACACGGAGTTTCATTCGACTTTGAACGTGTTTCTCGCGGGCGCGGCCATGATGGGTTCGGTGATGGTTTCCTACGCGAGCGCGCGCGCCGAGAGCCTGATCCCGAAGTGCGACGTGGGTTTCCTCCGGCGGCCGGAACGTGTGGTACTCTTGATCATCGGCGGGTTGTCAACCCATCCCGGCTCGGCCAACTACTTCGCCAACCGGATGCCCGCCGTGCTCTGGATTCTCGCCGTCGGCTCCTACTGGACGTTTGCGCACCGCATGTATCACACCTGGCGCGAGGTGTGGCGCGCCGATTTGGCGACAGCGCAAGCGGCAAAAGATGCATCTAAAACCGGGCGCACGACGACGCCGGGCGAGGGCGGCGAACCGGCGAAAGAAAACCCGCCCGCCGCCAAGATCGCGAGCGAAGCGTCCGCGTCGCATTGATGTCCATGCGGAACGAATTCGGCCGTTCCCGCGTTATCTGATTAGTTCCCGTTCATTCGAACGCGTTATCTTATAAACTTGAGGTCTCCCACATTGAACATTTGTCCCTGCTGCGGTGCGAAGACGAACGGTGATCTGCTCATAACGGCCTGTGCGGCTTGCGGCGCGCACGCCGTCGGGCCGCCGCTCGCGCGTCCTGAAAAGGAACTGCCCTCTTACCTGAGCGCGCTCGCCGTCGGCGCGAGCAGCGCGCTGCTCGTCCTTGTCTTTCTCATCAACACGCTTTTTTCGCTGTTGGAGCAGAAGCCCGTCGCCTTCGATTTCTGGAACATCGTGGCCGCCGGGGAGACCGCCGCGTGGCGTCTGAAATGGCTCGCGCTGCCGCTCTCTCTGGCTATCATCTGGGCGGCCGCGCGTGTGTCGGCCAGGATCGCCCGCGAGCCGTCGCGCTTCACCGGGCTGCGGCTCGCCGAATCGGGGTTCAAATTGTCGGTCGTGTTGGCCGTCGGGCTGACGGTTCTCGTCGGACTGACGATCCCCGAACGCCTTCGCCAGCGCGAGCGCGGCATCGAGGCGGCGAAGAACGTCGAAGGCTACGAAGCGATCAAGGTGCTCTACGAGTATCGCGCGCGCTTCAATTCGTTCCCGGCGACCGCCGAAGATTTACAAAAGCTGCCCGACCCGGACGGCTCGGTCGCGCGCCTGATGGCCTCGATGCGTTCGGAGGCTTACGAGCCGCAATCGGCCATCGCCGCGCTGCCCCCGGCCGCGGCGAAGACGAGCGCGCCGCGCTCCGCCGCCAACGTGCCGATCCGCCCCATCGCCCTACGCACCGCCATCGGCGGCGACGTGGCGGGCGAAGCCCTCTCCTTCACCAACTACAAATTGCGTCTGCCGGGCAAAGACAACACGCTCGGCACCGAGGATGATCTGATGATCCGCGACGGCATGATCGTCCCCGCGCCGCCGCTGCCGCAAACCACCTCGCGCGCGAACGCCGCCACCGGCAGCGGCGCGCAGAAACCCTAACGCGCCTCACTCAAGCGAATGGGACTACTCGATCTCTTCAGGCGGAAAAAGGTTGACACCGAGGCGGCGCGTCGCGCCGTCTTGCTGCGCACGGGGCGGGTCGGCGATGGCGTCGTCCTCGATGTCACCACCACGGATGCCAACGACATCACGCACGTCTTCTACACCTACAACGTCAACGGCGTCGAATACGAATCCTCCCAAACTCTCGACGAAGCCCAACGCCAGCATCAAGGCGACTACTATCCCGGCGCATCCATCATCGTTCGCTACGACCCGCGCCGACCGGCCAACTCGGCGGTAGTCTAAAAAGCAGAAGTCGGCAAGCGGAGTGTGAATCGGCATGGGGAGATTTATCCGGCCGCTTCTGGATTCTGTTTCCTGATTTCTGTATTCTGCTTTCATGTTCCGAAAAATTCTGATCGCCAACCGGGGCGAGATCGCGGTGCGCGTGCTGCGCGCGTGTCGTGAGTTGGACATCCGCACGGTGGCCGTCTATTCCGAGGCCGACGCGGCCGCGCTCCACGTGCGTCTCGCCGACGAAGCCTATTTGATCGGCGGCGCGCCTTCGGCCGAAAGTTACCTGCGCGGCGAACGCATCATCGAAGCGGCGCGGGCGGCGGGCGCGGAGGCTATTCATCCGGGTTACGGCTTCCTGGCAGAGAACGCGGAGTTTGCGCGCGCGTGCGCGGCGGCCGGAATAACTTTCATCGGGCCGCCCGCCGAAGCGATGGAGTTGATGGGTTCCAAGACGAACGCGCGGCGCGCGGCCATCGCGGCGGGCGCGCCCGTCGTGCCGGGTACGACCGAACCGCTCGCTTCGGCCGCGGAGGCGCGCGAGACGGCGGCGCGCTTCGGTTATCCCATCATGCTCAAGGCCGCGGCGGGCGGCGGCGGCAAAGGCATGCGGCTCGTCGCGGCCGAAGCGGAGATCGCGTCGGCTTTGGAGGCCGCGCAGTCCGAAGCGTTGGCGGCTTTCGGCGATGCGTCGGTCTATTTGGAGAAGGCCGTCGAACGCCCGCGCCACATCGAGATTCAAGTCTTCGCGGACGCCGGAGGCCAGACCGTCCACCTCGGCGAGCGCGAGTGCTCCATCCAACGCCGCCACCAGAAGGTGATCGAAGAATGCCCCTCGCCGATTGACGATGCGACGCTCCGCGCGCGGATGGGGGCGGCGGCGGTCGGGATCGCGAAGGCGGCGAATTACGTGGGCGCGGGCACGGTCGAGTTTCTCGTCTCGGACGTGACGCGCGAGTTCTACTTCCTTGAGATGAACACGCGCCTGCAGGTCGAGCACCCGGTGACGGAACTCGTCACGGGCATCGATCTCGTGCGCGAACAGATCACGGTCGCCGCAGGCCACGCGCTCTCTTTCACGCAGGCCGACATCGAATGGCGCGGCCACGCCATCGAGTGCCGCGTCTATGCGGAAGACCCCGACAACAATTTTCTCCCCTCGCCCGGTCGCATCACACACCTGCGCGTGCCCGCCGGGCCGAACGTGCGCGACGACGGCGGCGTCTATGCGGGAGCGGAAGTGTCCATCTACTACGACCCGATGATCTCGAAACTCGCCGCCTGGGGGCGCACGCGCGCCGAAGCCATCGAGCGCATGCGGCGCGCGCTGGCCGAGTACACGGTCGGCGGCATCAAGACCACGCTTCCCTTCTTCCGCGAGGTCATGCGCGACGAGGAGTTCGTCGCCGGACGACTCGACACAGGCTTCATCGAACGCTTCAACCTGCGCCGCGCCGCTGCCGTCGCTGCCGTCGCAGCCGAAGCCGCGCGCCGCGCGGAACCTGACGAGGGCGGCACAGAGAGCCACGACGCAACGACGGTGACGACCGCCGACGCCGCGCGCGACATCGCCATCATCGCCGCCGCGCTCGCCGCTTCCCCGAACGCGCAGGCCACGACCGACGGCGACCAGCCTGCCACTGACGCGCCGAGCCAGTGGCGCGTCATGGGTCGCATCGCGCAGCATCGCTCGCGCGATCTGTCTTGAAGGGGTCAACTCTCAAGTCTCGGTACAATTGAAGCTCAAATCTCAAATTCGAGATTTGAAATTTGAAATTTGAAATTTGAAATTTGAAATTTGCGATTTGCGATTTGAAATTCTTAACCTCAGCACACATAAACCTGGCGGCGGAATAAGCGGACATGAAACTCATCGCGGAAATTGGCGGCCAACGCTACGCGCTCGACGTGCGACGCGAGGGCGCGCGCGTGGAAGCCTCGGTTGACGGGCGTCGTTACGAACTCGAAGCGCGCGAGACGGAGGCGGGAGCGTTCCTGCTGCTGGCGGCGGGCGGGCGCGTCTATGAATGCCGCGCGAATCCTGCGGCGGGCGGGGCGGGCGGGGCGCGCGAAGTGCAAATCGGCGACGAGATATTTCACGTCAGGCTCTTTGATCCGAAGCGTCTGCGCGGCGCGCGCGGCGCGGGCGCGGAGGCGAGCGGAAGGGCGCAGGTCGTGGCTTCGATGCCGGGCAAGGTGGTGCGCGTGTTGGTCGAAACGGGTGCGACCGTGGAGGCGGGCGAGGGGCTGGTGGTGGTCGAAGCGATGAAGATGCAGAACGAGTTGAAGTCGCCGAAGGGCGGCGTGGTGGTCGAAGTGCGAGCCGAGGCCGGGGCGACGGTCAACGCGGGCGACGTGCTGGTCGTCGTCGAGTGAGCGAAGCATGATGAACGCGGAGCACCCGATAGTCGCGCCGGAAGATTTGCGCGTCGTGCTGTGGGACATCGACGGGACGCTGCTGCGCTCGGTGCGCCCCGGCGCGTTCGTGGATTACATGGCGCCCGCGCTGGAGAGCGTCTTCGGCACGACGGGGCGCATCCGCGAGATGCGCGTGTCCGGCATGACCGACTTGCAGATTATCGGCGAATCGCTCAGCGAAGAGGGCTTCACGAACGAGCATATCCGCGCGCGCGTCGAAGACATTCGCACGCGGTTTATGATCGAGATGGAACGCGTCGCGGCGACGGCGACCGCCGACAACCCGCTCTTCCGGCTGCTCCCCGGCGCGCGCGAAATTTTGGAGCGCGTCCGTCCGCATCCGCGCTATCGCTCGTCGCTCCTGACGGGCAACCTCGAACCCGCCGCGTATTTGAAGTTGCGCCTCGTCGGGCTTTCCGACTTCTTCCAACAACTCCCCGGCGCGTTCGGCGACGACTCGCACGAACGGCGCGACCTGCCCGCCATCGCCGCCGCCCGCATCAACGCCCGACTCAAACTCAATTTGCGCCCCGCGCAATTCATCATCATCGGCGACACGCCGAACGACATCGCCTGCGCCAAACATTTCGGCGCGCGCTCCGTCGCCGTCTGCACCGGGCGTTTCGACACTCAAGAGACGCTCGCCGCGCACCACCCCGACGCCATACTTCCAGACCTTTCCGACACGGAACTCGTGCTCCGAACATTCGACGCCTTGTGACGGCGGGTAACTTTTCAAACTTTCTTCAACCTCTCTTCGTCCAACCCAACGATCACCTCGCGTGATGAAATCAGTCGGATGAGGAGAGGAGAAAAGTTGATGAGAGAAAGTTT
Source organism: Pyrinomonadaceae bacterium (assembly GCA_036386515.1). Taxonomy (GTDB): domain Bacteria; phylum Acidobacteriota; class Blastocatellia; order Pyrinomonadales; family Pyrinomonadaceae; genus JAIVJZ01. Next base: position 7,294 of record DASVVO010000041.1, on the reverse strand, counting down.
GAAGAAGTGGTTAGCCCCGGCGTTGTTCGTCGCCGCGCTGGCTTTCCCGCTCGCGCCGCCGGCGCAGGCAGGCCACCCGAATTGCATATCAAGGTCGGTCAACGCGCGGCAGGGGCGACAGCACGCGCGCATCAGGCAGGGCGTCCGAAGCGGCGAACTGACGCGCCGCGAGACGAGAGAAATCGCCGCCCGACAGGCCGCGATTCGGACGGACGAAGCCTTCTTCCGCCGCTCCGGCGGAGAGTTCACCGCACGCGAGCGCGCACGCGTGCAGCGCGAACTCCGGCAGGCGAGCCGGAACATCTACCGCCAGAAACACGACGGGCAGGATCGCAACTAGAACGCACCCGCGGCGAAAAACAGAGATGGCGAAGCGCGACTCTCCTCTGCGCTTCGCCATCTCTGTTTTCGCTTCGGTGTTTTTACTCCCGCCGCGCCCTACGCTTTAGGGACGATGAAAACCGCGCTCGATGTCGCGCGTGGTGAGGCGCAGGATGGCGGGGCGTCCGTGGGGGCAGGTGGTCGGAGAAGAGGTGATGAGCAGGCGGTCTATGAGCCAGCGCATCTTCTCCGGCGCGAGCGGCATGTTGACTTTGATCGCGGCGTGACAGGCGAGCGAGGCGGCGACGCGCTCGCGCAAAGTTTCGCGCGCCGCGCCGCGCCGTTCCGATTCCACCGTCTCCAAAACTTCGGCGAGCATGTTGCGCGCCGCGCTCGCCGGAAGGTCTGCGGGCACGGCCTTGATCGCCACCGTGCGACCCGATAGGCGCATGAGGCTGAAGCCGTAGGTTTCGAGTTCCCCGGCGACCGTGTCGAAGGCGGCGGCCTGCGCGGGCGTGAGGTCGAAGGTTTCGGGCAGGAGCAGTTGTTGCGACTCGGCGGCGCGGGTCTGTTCGAGTTTGCGATATTTGTCGAAAAGGATGCGCTCGTGGGCGGCGTGCTGGTCGATGAGCAACATGCCTTCCGCGTCTATCGCGATGATGTAGCTTTCTTCGAGTTGAGAGAGCGGGCGGATGTTATGGGAGACGGATTCGACTTCAACTTCGTACATCGCGCCCGCGATTGAATTGAGCGGCGGGAGCGGCGCGCGCGCCGTCTGCGACGCGGGCGACGAGTTTGCGCCGCGCGCGGCGGACGCATCCGCCGACTCCGCGTTTTCACCTTGCGCCTGCTGCTGCTGTCGCGCGGGCGGTTCGTCGGCCGCCGGGGCGGGGAAAGTATCCGGCGCGTTCGCACCGGCGACGTTTTCGCGTCCCGGCGGAACGGTTCCGGCGTTGCGCGCGATGGCATCCAGAGCGGCGCGCGACGGAGGCGGCATCGCTGAGGCGCGCGCGGCAAACTCCTCGCTCGCCAACAGCAACTCGTCGTCAGGCGGCGGAGTGAAGCCGAACTCGATGGCCTCCTGCTGCGGTGAGCGCGGCGCGGTCTGCGCGCCGCGCTCCGCTCCTTCGTTCGCCCGCTCGCCGCCCGACGCCCCGAATCCCGCCGTCGCGCCCGCCGCCTCATCGTCACTGCCGACGCCGCTCCCCGCCGCGCCCCAACCGGAAACCATTTGGCCGAGCGCATCGGGCGCAAGCGCGTGGCGCGGGTTCGCTTCGGGCGCGGAGGCCGCCCGCCCGTCCGGCTCATCCGTGAGACGAACGTAGCCGCCTGCGGCGAGCGCGCCGCGCACCGCTTCGCGCACGGCATCGGCCACGGCGGCGGCGCGGCGAAAGCGCACTTCGGTCTTCGCCGGGTGGACGTTCACGTCAACCTCTTCGAGCGGCACTTCGAGAAACAACAACGCCGCCGGGTAGACGCCCTGCGGCAGCACCGTGCGATAACCTTCGCCGAGCGCGCGGCTGACGAGGCGGTCGCGCACGTAGCGGCCGTTGACGAACAGGTATTGCGCGTCGCGCGTGGTGCGCCGTTCGCGCGGCGCGGAGACATAGCCGGAGACGCGCGCCACCGTCGCCTGCCCGCCGCCCAGTTCCAGCAGGCTGTCGAGAAATTCCGCGCCGAAGATTTGATAAGCGCGTTCGCGCAAATTCGCGGCGGGCGCGACCCGCAGCGATTCGCGCCCGTTGTTCGTCAGGACGAACGCGATCTCCGGATGCGCGAGCGCGTAGTGTGTGACGAGGCTCGTCAGGTGAAAACTCTCGGTCGCCTCGGAGCGCAGAAACTTGCGCCGCGCCGGGATGTTGAAGAAGAGGTCGCGGACGGTGATGGTGGTTCCGCGCGGGCGGGCGGCGGGCTTCACGTCGCGCATCCGGCCGCCTTCGATCAGGACGCGCGTGCCCTCCGCCTCGCCCTCCATCTGCGTGACGAGTTCGACGCGCGCGACCGAGGCGATGGAGGCCAACGCCTCGCCGCGAAAGCCGAGCGTGCCGATGTTGTGCAGGTCGTCGGCCGTGCTGATCTTAGACGTGGCATGACGCTCGAAGGCGAGCAGGGCGTCGTCCTGCGTCATCCCCTCGCCGTCGTCCGCCACGCGCAGGAGCCTGCGCCCGCCCGCCTCCACATCAAGCTCGATGCGGCGCGCGCCCGCGTCGATGGAGTTTTCGACCAACTCCTTCGCCACCGACGCCGGACGCTCCACCACCTCCCCGGCCGCAATCTGGTTCGCCAGATGATCTGATAAGACACGAATCTTTGACATAGGATAGTGACAGGTGACAGGTGACAAGTGACAGGATATTAATCAGCTTTACGCTTGAGGTATTGGGAAAGGCCGACGATCATACGCCCGATGCTATCGAGGGTGGCGCGCATCTCTGAATAAACTTCTTCCCGTAGATAATTAAGACGCTGGGCTATTAACAACTCTGTTTCAAGTTCGCTGGCTGATCCCTGAGCGTTCGATAGAAAGTGTGCAAACTCTTTAGGCGATTGACGCGCCGCACCTTCCGCTATATTAGCCGGAATCGAAACAGCAGCGCGCCTAATCTGCGATGTCAGGCCAAACTTTTCTTCCTTTGGAAACGAGTCGGTCACTTTGTAAACAGTAACTACGAAATCAATGGCTTTACCCCAGACCTCTAAATTTTCATGAGGCCGCATGGCGCAACTCCTTCCTGTCACCTGTCACCTGTCACCTGTTACCTGTCACTTAAAGGTAAACAATCTGGTGTTCGACGGAGCCGAGATCGATGGCGTCGTAAATCCAGTCGAGGCAGTAGCGGCCGTGGCGCGCGAGGAGGGAGGTGATGTTGAGATGTCGCTCCTGCAAAGTTTTTTCGGGGTAGAGGGCGGCGTAGGCGCGTTCGAGTTGGCGATGGGCGGCGCGGTCGCGCGCCATCTGCGCGCGGTGGAAGCGCGTGCGTAAGCCCGCCAGTTGATGCTCGATCTTCTGGGTGCCGTGCGTGAGCGCGTCGGCGAGCGTCGGGTCGAAGCGGCGCAGGTTCGCGCCGAGTTCGGCGAGCGCGTCGTTGACGGATGCTTCGGCGCGGTCGAAGGCGTGCGCCTGTTCCGCGCCGAGATGTTCTTCGACGACGCGCGCGATGACGGCGTCGAGTCCGGGGAAGAAATCCGCGAGTTGCAGGCGGTAGCGTTCGAGCGTGCGGCCGGTGCGGCGTTCGACGAGCGTGAGACTGGCGCGATGCAGGATGGGCGTCGCCGGCCGGGCGAGCAGCCGGTAGACTTCGGCGGTCTGCGCGAAGTAAGCGATCTCGGCCGCGCCGCCGAAGTAAGCGATCGAAGGCAGGAGATAATCCTGCACGACGGCGCGCAGCGTGACGTTCGGGCTGAAGCGTTCGGGGTGGCGCGCGGCGAGGTCGCCGAGTTCTTCGGCGGTATAGCTCTCGTCGTCCTTCGCGCCTTTGGCCTGATAGCGTCCGTCGCTGCTCCGGCGCGTGATGGCGCGGCGCGCGCCGTCGAGATGGATGAAAAGGGGAAAGGCATCGGGCGAGGCGTGAACCTGCGCGTGGTAGCCGTCGGCTTCGAGGGCGCGGCTGCGCGCTTCGACGGCCGCCGCGATGTCGGGCGCGCGGCGCGCGGCCTCGGCGTAGAGCGGCGCGGCGAGTTGCTTGAGACGCGCGTCGAGCGGGTCGAGCAGGATGAGTCCGTGGCGGCTGACGAGCGCGGTCAGGAAGCGCGCGAAGGCTTCGCCGTAAGTGCGGCCGGGGCGATAGGCATCGCGGAGCAGTGTTTCGAGGTCGGGGAGAAACTCGGTGGTCGGCAAGAGGTCGAGCAGGCGTTGGACGGCATCGGCCGCAGTCTGGTCGAGCGTGACGCCGCCGACGGGCGAGCCTTCGCGGTGGAGCGCGTCGGGCACGTCGGTCGAGGCGAGGCGGCCGTCGCAGGCCGTGAACTCCGCCGCCTGCACTTCCTCCCAATCGTGATCCTCGGTCGCCATCCAGAAGACGGGCACGGCCTCCGTGCCGCGCTGCGTCAGGCAGCCCGCGAGTTTGACGGCGGAGAGGGCTTTGTAGATCGTGTAGAGCGGGCCGGTGAAAAGTCCGACCTGCTGGCCGGAGACGACGGCGACCGACGCGGGCGAACGCAGCCGCGCGATGTTGCGCCCTGTCTCCGCGCCCGCGCCCCAGCGCGTGTTCATCTCCGCGAGAGCGTCGCAGAGGGCGGCGCGGTCGGCGTGGTGCGCGGCGAGCACTTCGGGGGCGCGCGCGGCGAGTTCGTGATGAAAGCGGACGGCGTTCGGGTAGTAGCGACGAAGCGCGGGCGCGTCGGCGAGATATTCGAGAAACAGGCGCGACTGTTGCGGGATGCGCGCGAAGGGCAGAGTTTCGATGCGCAGCCCGGCCTCTTGCGGCGTGCTGAAACAGGCGGGTTCGGTCGTCGTAGGGGAAATTTCGGTGCTCACTTAACTGCTCCTTCGGCCAACTTCGTCTCGTGCTCCGTCTCAACATACGGATGACACTCTTCCAACGTTCGCGCGATCTCGCGGCGCGCCGCCTCGTCGGGCATCGAGAGCGGGGCGCGCACCTCGCCGCCCGCGTAGCCGCAAAGGTCGAGCGCGTATTTCAAACCGCCGATGCCGAAGCGCGTGGTGACGGCGCGGGCGAGCGGCGTCAACCTGCGCTGCCACTCGCGCGCCCCGGCGTGCTCGCCCCGCTCGACTAACCGCGCGATCCCGACGGCGACTTCCGGCGCGACGCATCCGGCGGCCAGTATCGCCCCTGACGCGCCCGCGGACAAAGCCGCGTAGAGCAAGGAAGCGTGTCCGGTCAGGACGGCGAACTCGCCCGAAGCGAGCCTGAGCATCTCAAGGAAGTTGACCATGTCGCCCGAACTGTCTTTGATGCCCACGATATTTTCGTGCCGGCAGAGGCGCGCGAGCGCGTCGAGCGACACGGCCAGCCCGGTGTTTTGCGGGATGTTGTAGAGCACGACGGGGACGGGCGAAGCGTCGGCGATTGATTCGTAATAATCCGTGAGCGCGGCGGGCGTCATGGCCGCGCGGTAAAAATGGGGCGTGATGACGAGCACGGCGTCCGCGCCCGCCTCGGCCGCGCGCCGCGCCTCCGCGATGCTCCCGCGCGTGCCGTGTTGGCCTACGCCGACGACGAACGCCAGATGCCCCGGCACGCCCGCGCGCGCCGCGTTGACCACTTCGAGCGTTTCGCGTTCGTCCAGGTGAACGCGCTCGCCCGTCGAGCCGAGGACGACGTAGCCGTCGATGCCCGTCCGGTTCCAGCGCGCGATGTTGCCGGAGAGGGCGCGGGCGTCCACGTCCTGACCGCCGGGCGCAAAGGGCGTCGTGCAGGGCAGCAGGATGCCGCGCAGTTTATCGCCCGTAAACTTACCGGCGCGGGCGTCTCCCTGATGAATGGTGTCGTGTGGTTTCAAACGAGAGCATTATAACGAGCGATTCGGAGGGCGTGCAACGCCGGGTCAGGCCGCAGGCGCGATCAGACCGTCTCGACGCCGCTTGCGCGCTTAAGACCGTCCCCGGCCGCTTGCGCGCTCAGACCGTCCGCGGCTGCTTGCGCGCCTGCGGCCGACTTTACCCGTTCGCGTCGCCCGCCTCGCCGGCGCGGCTCTAAGCTCGACTTTATCCATTTCTGCTCTTTGAAGAATAAACGAAAGGCAGCGTAAGCTGATTGACCAACTCTGCCAAGAGAGGTCTTTCGATGCTGACACTGCCTTCCGAACTGACGAGCCTGATTGTATCGTTCGCCCCTTTGTTTTCCAAGCCTGTCTGGCAACACGTACAGGTGCTGCTGGTCGGCGCCATTCTGGCTCCCGGCAAGCGCACGGTCACGTCTGCGTTGCGCGTGATGGGCTTGAGCCACGAACGACACTTTCAGACTTATCATCGCGTCCTGAACCGCGCCTGCTGGTCTTCCCGTCAGGCCTCTCGCATTCTGCTGTTGGTGCTCATAAGGAACTTCGCGCCTGAGGGCGCGCTCGTCTTTGCCCTTGACGACACGATTGAGCGGCGACGGGGCGGGCAGATCACAGCCAAAGGCATTTACCGCGACCCGGTGCGTTCTTCGCACTCGCACTTCGTCAAGGCGAGCGGACTGCGATGGCTCTGCTTGATGCTGACGGTACCCATCCCGTGGGCTGAGAGAGTGTGGGCGTTGCCTGTCTTGACCGCCTTGTGCCCGTCCGAACGCTACTACACAGATCGCGCGCGTCCCCATAAGAAGCTGACTGAGTGGGCACGGCAGATGCTTCGGCAAGTCAAGCGGTGGTTGCCGGAACGCGAGATGGTCGTGGTTGCTGACAGCAGCTTTGCCGCGCTGGAACTGCTCGCGGCGGTGCGGCGGGAGATAACGGTGATTACGCGCTTGCGCCTCGATGCCGCGCTCTATGAGCCTGCGCCGGTGCGCCAACCAGGACAGAACGGGCGACCCCGCTTGAAGGGAGTCCGACTGCCGACGCTGGGGATGGTACTCAACGATGCACAGACCCTGTGGAGTCAGCACACGGTTGACGGATGGTATGGCGGCAGGGAGCGAGTTGTGGAAGTGGCTTCGGGAGTGGCCGTCTGGTACCACACGGGAATGCCGCCGGTTCCCGTCCGCTGGGTGTTGGTCAGAGACCCGCTGGCGAAGTTCAAGCCGCAAGCCTTGCTCTCGACCAACCTTGAAAGTGACCCCGGCCAGATGTTGGGGTGGTTCGTCAGACGCTGGCAAGTCGAAGTGACGTTCGAGGAAGCGCGCGCACATCTGGGGATGGAGACGCAACGCCAGTGGTCGAAGAAAGCCATTGCGCGCACCACACCATTGGTGCTGGCAATGTTCTCGATAGTGACGTTGCTGGCGCAGCAAGATTATCGTCACAAGCAGAAGTTGTTCGTGCGCCAGGCGGCGTGGTACGTCAAGCGCCTTGCGACCTTCTCCGATGCGTT
>DASVVO010000040.1:0-10919 GCA_036386515.1 Pyrinomonadaceae bacterium | reverse complement strand
TACCACGAGCCACCAGAGCTTTGTTATATTCGCTCCAGTTACGGAGACGGTACGTGCGCTTGCGTTTCTTCTTTGCCACACACTGAAGATACCAGCACTATCGTCTCCGTAGCTCTTTGTGCAACAACGCCAATTTGAAATCTGAAATCTGAAATGTGGAATCACGAGGACTTTCCGCCGCCGGACTTTCCTGCGCGCAGTTTCGGAACCTTGCTCCGTGTTGCGGCGGCGGGTTTTAACTTTGCGTCAGTTGTCGGATTTATCCGGCGTCGGCGCGGTGGCGGTGTCGCCGTCGAGGGCGACGTAGCGACGGCCGAGGCCGAGTTCGCGCAGTTTGTGTTGCAGCGATTGACGGTGCATGCCGAGGATGGCGGCGGCGCGCGTGACGTTGCCGCCCGTCTCTTCGAGGCAGCGCGTGATGTAGCGTCGCTCAAACTCGCGCCGGTCGGAGCGAAAATCCGCCGTGAACGGGACGGGCACATCATTGCCGCCGCCGCTCGCGCTCTCGCCGGAGGGCGTTGGCGGCGGGGTATCGATGTTAGCCGTTTCGCGGCCGGGGCGAATCTCTTCGGGCAGGTCGCGCGCGGTCAGTTCGTCGCCTTCGGCGAGCACCATCGCGCGTTCGACGGCGTTGCGCAGTTCGCGCACGTTGCCCGGCCAATCGTACCCGACGAGCAGACGCATGGCCGCCGGGGCGATCGCGCGCACCGGCATTTTGTACCTGCCGGCGGCGAGGCGGATGAACGACTCGGCCAACGCGGGAATGTCTTCGCGCCGCTCGCGCAGCGGGGCGATGTCAACCGTCACGACGCGGAGACGATAAAACAGGTCGGCGCGGAAATTCCCCCGCTCGATCTCCTGTTCGAGCGGGCGGTGCGTCGCGCTCACGATGCGTACGTCAACCGGGATGGACTGCGCGCCGCCGAGGCGTTCGATGCGCCGCTCCTCCAGCGCGCGCAAAAGTTTGGCCTGCACGTTCGTGCTCATGTCGCCGATCTCGTCGAGAAAGAGCGTGCCGCCGTCGGCCTGCTCGAACTTCCCCTGTCGCCTCGCGGTCGCGCCCGTAAACGCTCCCTTCTCGTGTCCGAACAGTTCCGACTCGATCAACTCCGAAGGCAGCGCGGCGCAGTTGACGGCGACGAACGCGCCGCGCCGTCGCGCCGTGCTGCGCTCGTGAATTTCGCGCGCCACCAACTCCTTGCCCGTCCCCGATTCGCCGCGCACGAGCACGGTCGCCTCCGTCTCGGAAACTTTCTCGATGAGCGAGCGCACGCGCCGCATGGATTCGGACACGCCGATGAGCGAGCCGCGCTGCGCGCCTTCGAGTTCGAGCGACGCGCGCAAAGCTCGATTCTCGCGCCGCAGCGTGATCGTCTCGACGGCGTTCTTGACGACGAGCCGCAGGTCTTCAACTTCAAACGGCTTTGAGAGATAGTCATACGCGCCCGTCTTGATCGCTTCGACGGCCATGCGTTCCGAGCCGTGCGCCGTGATGAGGATGACGAGCGGAGCCTCCCGCGGCGCGCCTTCCCCTTCGTGCAGTTCGCGCAGGAATTCCAGACCGCTCTGCCCCGGCAGATTGACATCGAGCAGCAGCAGGTCGGGCGCAACCTCCGCAACTTGCGCGCGAGCCTCGCCCACGCTGCCCGCCTCGGCGATCTCGTAACCGAGACTCGCGAGGGCGCGGCGCACGCCGTAGCGCGCCGCCTCTTCATCGTCAACGATGAGCACTTTGACCACAGCTTCGCCCGATCTTTTTTGCGTCATAGTTTCAACCGTCGCCGCTTTCAATAAACCTGCGCGGCCAGAGTTTCCGCCGCCGCGCCTGCGTGCGGCAGCCGGAGTTCAAAACGCGCGCCGGAGTTTCCGCCCTGCGTTCGCGGCGCGAGCCGCACGCGTCCTCCGGCGTCTTCGATGCGCTTGCGCACGATGGCGAGACCCAGCCCCGTGCCGCGCTGCTTCGTGGTGAAAAAAGGCTCCCAGATGCGTCGCTGTAATTCGGCGGGCACGCCCGCGCCGCCGTCCGTCACGGCGAAAATCAGTTCGCCGTCCCCGGCCGCGACTTCGATAGAGACGCGCCCGCCCGCCGGGGTGGCTTGCAGCGCGTTCAACAACAGATTGGAGAGCGCGTCGCGCACGGCCGAAGCCTGCGCGCCGTCGAGCAGTTGATGCGCCGCGGAGCGCAACTCGATGTGAATATTTTTCCCTTCGGCCTCGGCGCGAAAAAGTTCGACGACGCCGCGCGCGAGTTCGTCCGCGTGGGTGGGCTGACCGGCGGGCGGCGCGTGGCGCGCGAAGTTGAGCAACTGCGTGACGGTGCGGTTGAGGCGGTCGGTTTCGCCGACGATGAGGTCGAGATCGCGCGCGTACTCGGTCGAGAGCCGTTCGTCTTCGCGCATCACCTGCGCGATGGATTTGATGGCGGAGAGCGGATTCTTAACTTCGTGCGCCACGGCGGCGGCCATCTGCCCGAGCGCGGCGAGGCGTTCGCCCTGCGCGAGTTGGCGTTCGAGCCGCACGTTCTCTTCGATCAAACGATAGTCTTCGAGCGTGAGCGCGACCTGCCCGGCCAACACTTCCAGCACCGCCCGCACGTCCGTCGTCAAAGCATCGGGCGCGGCGTCAACGAGCATCAGGCCGAGCGACTTGTTTTCGCGCCTCAACAGGTACGCCATCTCGAAGCCGTGCTCGCGCAGGGGTTTTACGTCTTCAAGCGCGTCGCCCGTGTTTTCGGCCGCCAACTCCAGGACGACTTCTTCCCATTCGACGCGCCCGCCGGACGACGGCTCGGCCGCCTGCCCGTCATCGACGGACGAGGAGAGTTGAGGTTGGCGCACGTAAAAGTAAACGCGGCGCAGGCCGAGTTCGCGTGAAGTGCGTTCTTCGATGAAGCGAAGCAGTTCGGGCAACTGCTTGTAGCTTCCGGCCTGTGCGCCGATGCGCGCGAGCACGTCGCGGTAGATGGAGGCTTCGCGCTCGAAGAGTTTGTGAAAACGTTTGTCGAGCCACGCGCGCAAGGGCGCGACGACGAGCGCGAAGGCCAGCACGAGCAGCGATTCGACCGCGCTCGCGCGCAGGCTGTAGCGCGCCGTCAGCGAGAGCGCGAGCGTGCGGATGCCGTAGAGATAGACGACCAGCACGACCGCCGCGAACGAGGCGACGACGAGGCTCTCCCTGATAATGAGTTCGAGATAGCGATAGCGGTAAATGTGATAGGCGATGAGCGCGGTGGGGAGCAGCGAGCCGAGGTTGGCGAGAGTCTGCAAGTAATGACCCGAGACCGTGCCGCGCCCGACGCCGAGCGCGTAGGCCGCCAACAGCAGCAGGGCGATGCCGACGAACGAGGCGGCCAGCGTTTGCATCAGGCGTCGCTCGGTGTGAGAGCGCGAAGCGCGCGCGAGCAGGAGGTCAGTCCCGGCGATGAGCGCGAGCACATAAGTCGCCCAGACGCCGAAGGGCAGGACGAAGAAGTTCAACTTCTCCAACATCGGCGCGTATGCGCCCGACCAGAGGCGCGGGACGGCGACGACGAGAAAGACCGCCGGGATGTAAGACATCCAGACGCGCGCCCGCTCGAAGCGGGTGAAGTCGCGCGTTTGAGCGCGCGCCCAGAGGTGTAGGTGAACGTGGAGCAGCAGCGAGTAAGAGAACGTGATGCTCGTGACGGCGAGCGTGTCGGCCACGCGCAGCACGCCCGACCAATGCTGCGCGTCGAGGCCGAGCAGGGCGCGCAGGGTGAGCAGTAGATTGCTCGCGTGCCAGATGCCGATGCCGACGGCGAGAGCCAGCAGCACGCGCTCCACCCGCTCCAGCGCGCGCCGCTGCCGCGCCAGCAGCACGCTCATCCACAACGTCAAGGCCGCGCCCATGCTGTAGCCGACGAGTTGTAAAACTTCGAGCAGCGACATGGGTACATAGTAAATCGTGAAGCGTAAATCGTGAACAGACAAAAGCCGTCAAACGCGAATCGCCAATCGTCGAGAGAAGCAAGCCCGCTTTGCTTTTGCTCTCGACGATTGACGATTCGCGCCTGGCGTCTGTGACGTTGCTACCTGTCGTTGGAGGCCGCGCTGGCCTGGATGGGGACGAGCGTGATCTCGGTGCGGCGGTTGCGGAGCCGACCGGCGGGCGTGCTGTTGGAAGCGACGGGGTTGTCGGTTCCCATCCCTGACGCCTGCACGCGCCCGTTCTCGATTCCGGCGGCGGTGAGACGACCCGCCAGCGCGTCGGCGCGCTCCTGCGTCAACTGGCGCAGAGCCGCCCCGTCGCCGCGACTGTCGGAATAGACTTCGATCAGAATTTGAAAGTCGGGATTGTTGGCGAACAGCGCGGCGAGCGGTTCGAACATGGCGGAAGCCTTAGGGGCGAGTTCGGCGGCGCGCGCGCCCGCCCACAGGGTATCGGCGAGGACGAGCGTGATGCCGCGCGGGGTTTCGCGCACCGTGCCGTAGCGCGCGAGCGTCTGCTTGAGCGCGGCGGCGGCTTGCTGCTGCTGCGCCATCCGATGCTGCGCTTCCTGCCGTTGAATCTCCGCGCTGCGCTCGCCCTCGATGCGCGCCAGTTTCACCCTCGCGTCGTTAGATTCCGCGCGCACGCCTTGCAACTCGTCGCGCAGCCGCGCCACTTCCATTCTCAATTCGCGCACTTGCTGGTTGGCATTCGCCAGATCACGATCCGAGAGTTCGCGCGCGCGCTCCTCGCGTTGGAGGGCGGTGCGAAGGTTCGCCACCTCCTCCGACGCGGAATCGGCGGAACGCTCCGCCTCGCGCACGGCCGAATCGCGGCGCGCGATCTCTTCGCGCCGCTGCCGCGCCGCGCTGCGCGATTCGGCCATCTCCTCGGCGTTCGTCGCCAGTCGCGTCGCCAACCGCGCCTCGACATCAACTTCTTCTTCCGGCTGTTTCAGACGCCACTTGTTCTCGGCGATTTCGAGCTGGTCGGCGGCCGCCTTCAATTCGGTCGCGGCGTCGCGTTCGGCTCCGGCGAAACGCGCGAGGTTGACGGCCTGACGCGCTCCGAGCAGCGACGCGGGAGTGCGTACGTAATCGGCGTCGGCGATCTCGGGCACGCGGCTGCTGTTCAAGTAGTCGCTGGCGTTTCCGAGATAGCGGACGTTGACGGTGGCGACGGTGGCCTCGCCGGGATTATTCGGCGGCAGATTTTCCAGCACCACCGCGCGGCTCGGCCCGCGCACGAGGAAGTGGGGTTCGGCCGTCACGATCATGGCGAAGGTTTGGAGCGGCGTGGTCACGTCGAGTTTGGAGTTGATGATGAAACTGCCGCTGCGCTTGATCTCGCCGAGGTTGTCCACGCGGCCTTCGGGCGAGATCGCCCAGAGCACGAAGGTCGTATAGACGCCGCCCACTTCGATGGCGCGGGGAAGATTCTTGAGACTGAGTTCGACGCGCGTGCCGCGTCGCCCGCTGCGACGAACTTTGGCTTCACCCGTCAGGCGCGGCAAACGGGTCGTGCCGCGAAAGCGGACGGACACGTTTTGATCGAGCGGGTAGGTGATGGCTACCGTCTCGCGTTGCAGGTCGCTCTGCGCCACGACCACGGGAGCGAACGACGCGAGCAGGAGCAGCGACACGAACACGCCCCGGAGCATTTTTTCGAGCAACGTTTCCTGTGTGCGCGAATACTTCATATAACTTGGCCTCTCGAAGATTATTGGAATCGTGGTGCGCCCGCTTGATGCGGGCGCGGGAGATCGCGAGTTGTCGCCTTGAATGGATGCGCCCGCTGCCCGCGAGAGTTGCCGCGCCGTCGGGCGAAGAGGCCGCCAAATATTCCGGGCGGCCTCCTCAAGTGCTCCTTTGACTTTCGCGCCGCGCGCCCGCTCCGGCCGCGCTCCAACCCTTCCCTACCGACGCCCCGCCCGCCGCTCGGCCATCCATTGCACCACCGCGACCGTGACGCCGCACAGCAGCAAGATGTGGATAAAGCCGCCGTTTCCGAGCACGACGCCGACGAGCCAGAGCGCGAGCAGCATGAAAGCTATCCCCCAGATCATCAATTCACATACACCTGACGCCGGCGTCTAAACTCACTACCGGAAACTTACGACCCGTTCTATTTCACGGCCGCGCTGCCCACGCCCGCCGGTAAGCCGACGGCGCGGACGGCGGAGCGGTTGGCGTCGCCGCCGATGAGCAGCGGCGCGCCCGTACTCGTCACCGAAGCGGCCAGCGTGCGCAGCGTGCCGTCGCCGCTCGCCGGTTGCGCTTTCAGATTTTCGTCGGCGCGCCAGAGCAGCGTCCCGTCGCGGCCGGAGAATCCGAGCGCGAAAGATGCGCCGGAGGCGGCGATCACGTCGAGCATGCCGTCGTTATTCAGGTGGGCGAAGGTCGCCATGTAGGCGTCGGTCGCGCCTTCGGAAGCCCAGTTGACCTTACCGGTCGCGCTGATCACGGCGACGCGCCCGTTCTTCGTCACCATCACGATCTCAAACGTGCCGTCGTTATCGAGGTCGGCCGCCGTGAGTCGCCCGCGCGGCGCGTCTTTCTCCGTGGTGATGCGGCCGAGCGGTTTCAGTTCCGCGCCTTCAAAAAAGATCAGGCCGTGCTCGGTGCCGATCACGACGAGGGCGGCGCGCGGCGTGGTGATCACGAGCGGCGGCGTGGTGAACGGCACGTCGAACTTGATCGCGCGCACGATCGAACCGTCGCGGCGGCGGATTTCCAGTTGCCGGCTGTCGAGCGAGTAGGCGATGCCTTGCACGTCGCCGTGCTTGAAAGGAATCGGGGTGCCGATGATCGCGCCGGCCAGTTTCGTGCGCGACACGACGCCGCCGCTTTTCCCGTCCAGGACGTAGAGCATGTCCGGCTCGCTCGTGGCGATGGCGAACTCGGTCGCGCCCGTCTCGCCCTGCATCTGCGCGGCCGTGCCGCCCGCCAGACGCCCCTCCAACGGCGTGCGCCATAATTCGCGCCCCGTCTCGCCGTCTACGCCGCGCACGCCCCCGGCGAAGGCGAAGGCCACCACCGACCGGCTCTCCGCCGAGGCGGGCAGGACGAGCGGCGTGAAAAGATTGCCGCCCGGTTTATCTTTCGCCTCGCCCCCGGCCGCTTTCACGGGCGAGCGCGCCGACCACAACGCCGAGCCGTCGCTGCCGTCGAGCGCGTAGACCGCGCCGTCCGAGTTGAGCGCGACCAGATCGAAACTCTTGCCCGCGCGCAAACGCGCCGCGAGCGGACGCGCCACCGCGCCGATCACCGCTTGCCAGCCAACGTCCGTGGGCGGCCGCATCACCGCCGTGACGGGGGCGACGGGCACGACGGGCACGGGCGTCGCCAGCGGCGTCGCTTCGACGAGGGCGGGCGCGCTGTAGCGTCCCGTCTCGGGCGTGGCGGGCGCGACGCGCCAGTAGTACTTGCCCGGCTGGAGGCCTGTGACTTCGTGTTCGAGTCCGACGACGGCGCGGTCGAACACGATGTCGGTGAATTTTTCGTCGAGCGCAACTTGGAGCCGGTAGCGGCGCGCGCGCGGCCTGGCCGCCCACTTGAGCTTGAGCGAGACGGGGGTTTGTGCCGCCGTGGCGGCGGACGAGGAAGGCGACGTGGCCGCGGGTTGCGCGCGGGCACACAGCGGCAGCGAGAGCGCGACGAGCAGACAGAGGCAGAGAGTTTTGCGCTGTAAGGGCATGGGGCGTCTTGGTAGCATCATAGGGCGTCGTTGAGTTTGTAGCCGACGCCGCGCACCGTCAGCACGTAGCGTGGGTTCTTCGGGTCTTGTTCGATCTTCTGTCGCAGCCGGTTGATGTGCGGGTCAACGTTGCGTTGATAGCCTTCGTACTCGGTGCTCCACACCTCGTCGAGCAGATCGTTGCGCGACCAGGCGCGACCCGGTTCGCTCGCCAGGCGTTCCAGAATCTGAAACTCCAGGGGCGTGAGTTCGACCAGCGCGCCTTCGAGCGTCACCTCGTGGCGTCGCTTGTCGATGACGAGGCTGCCGATCTCGATACGCTGCTGCGTCTCGCCGTCGGGCGGCTCAACCTCGCGCGCCGGGCGTCTGAGCAGAGCTTCGACGCGGAGTTCGAGTTCGCGCGGCTCGAAGGGCTTGGCGAGGTAATCGTCCGCGCCCGCTTCAAAACCGGCCACCTTATCGTCGAGTTTATCCTGCGCCGTCAGGAACAGGGTGGGCGTGTGGATGTGTCGCTCGCGGAGTTTGCGTAGGAGTTCGATGCCGCTCATGCCGGGCATCTGTACGTCGAAGATGAAACAATCGTAGCCGCCGCTGAGCGCGGGTTGAAAGGCGTCTTCCGCGCTCTCTTTCTCTTCAACCTCGAAGCCGAGCCGGCGGAAGTAGCCCGCGAGCAGCAGGCGCATGCTCGTTTCGTCGTCAACGATCAGGAGTTTTCGGTTCACTTGTTCTCGATTCCCTATGTGTTTGTGCGGAGAGCCAGACCCGTTCCGGTCTGTTGCTGATTCGATTATTTTAAGTCGCGGCGATTATAAGTCAAAAAGCGCATGGTCAAAGAAAAAAGTCTCGGGCTGCGCTCCGGCCGACCGGCCGCGCGCACGCGTCGCGCCCGACCGGCACGCGGCGGCCGGTCAACGGCTTGACGCTCGCGGCGGTGTGTACGTATAGTTTTCGTTCCGTTACGATTAAACTTTAACAACCCTTCCCGGTAGCCTTAACGATTCGCAATCACGCGCGCGCTCCGAACGATGCACGATCTCCGGCGTTTACTAACCTATCTCAAGCCACACTGGGGAAAGTTCACCCTCGCCACCTTCGCCATGCTGGCCGGTGCGCTTTTGCAGAGCGCGATCGGCGCGCTCATCGTGCCCATCTTCGATCAGGCTTTCAGGCGCGAGGGCGAACCCGAGCCTACCAAGACCCTTTTTGATTTACAACACCTCATCCCCGAATCGAGTTTCGACGCCTGGCGCGTCATCGCCATCCTGCTCATCGCCTTCACGCTCGCCAAAGGCGTGGCCGAATATTTTTCCACCTACCTGATGGCGCGCATCGGGCAGGAATCCGTCCTCCAACTCAGGCAAGACTTATACACGCACCTGCTCACGCAATCGGCCGATTTTTTTGAACGCCATCGCACCAACTATCTCGTCTCGCGCCTCGTCTCTTCGGCGGCGGCCATCGAAGCGGCCGTGACGGGCACGCTGCGCGACATGCTGCGCGAGACCTTCACGCTCATCGCCTTCCTGTCGGCGTCCTTTTATTACTCGTGGCGTCTGACGCTCGGCTCGCTGCTCATCGCGCCGGTCATCGGCGTGCTGACGGCCAGGTTCGGCAAGAACCTGCGCCACCTCGCGCGCGAAACTTACGAAGGCAGCCAACGCCTCGTCGATACGGCGCAGGAATCGCTCGCCAATCATCATATCGTCAAAGCCTATCGCGGCGAAGAACGAGAGCGTCGGCGTTTCACCGAGGTCGCGCGCCAGATCGTCGGCGCGAACCTGCGCTCGGCGCGCATCAACGGTTTTGCGCCGCCGATCATCGAGTTGATCGGCGTCATTGCCGTCGCCATCCTGCTCTATTTCGGGCGGCGCGAGATCATGTCGGGACACATGACCCCGGCGCAGTTTCTCACCTTCCTCTTCTTCCTCTTTTCCAGCTACGACCCGATGCGCAAACTCGCGCGCCTGCAAAACGCTCTGGAGGTCGCGCTCGCCGCCGCGCGCCACGTCTGGGAAGTGATGGACGAAAACGAGGAAACAATCGAGCGCGCCGACGCCGTCGAACTGAGGCCGCTCGGCGACGCCATCGAACTGCGCGACGTTTCTTTCGAATACGCGAACAGCGAGGAACGCACGGTGCTGCGCTCCGTCAATTTGCGCATCGCGGCGGGGCAGATGGTCGCGCTCGTCGGCGAATCGGGCGGCGGCAAGTCAACGCTCTCAAAGCTCATCCTGCGCTTTCACGACCCCGTCTCCGGCCGGGTTCTCTGGGACGGCTCAGACCTGCGCGACGCGAGCCTCAAGAGCCTGCGCCGCAACATCGGACTCGTCACGCAGGAGACCGTCCTCTTCAACGACACGGTGCGCTACAACATCTCTTACAGTCGCCCCGACGCCACCGACGAGCAGATTCGAGAGGCGGCGCGCGTCGCCTTCGCCGACGACTTCATCGCGGAATTGCCCGACGGCTACGACACCATCGTCGGCGAGCGCGGCATCTTTCTCTCC
Source organism: Pyrinomonadaceae bacterium (assembly GCA_036386515.1). Classification (GTDB taxonomy): domain Bacteria; phylum Acidobacteriota; class Blastocatellia; order Pyrinomonadales; family Pyrinomonadaceae; genus JAIVJZ01. The sequence goes on along the minus strand of DASVVO010000040.1, from coordinate 768 downwards.
GGCGGGCAGCGGCAGCGTCTCGCCATTGCGCGCGCCGTGCTGGCCGACGCCTCCGTGCTCGTGCTCGACGAAGCCACCTCCGCGCTCGATGCCGAATCCGAACGACTCGTGCAAAAAGCTCTCGCCAACCTGACGCGCAATCGCACCACGCTCGTCATCGCGCACCGCCTCTCCACCATCCGGCGCGCGGATTTGATCGTCGTCATGGAACGCGGCCGCGTGATCGAAATGGGCAGGCACGAGGAACTGTTGACGCAGAGCGGCGCGTACAAAAAACTCTACGAACTGCAATTCGCCGATGAAGAGGAGGAGGCAGTTGTTAGTCCGTAGTCAGTTGTCCGTAGTCAGTTGTCAGTTGTTGGCGCACAACTGTCGTAGTGGAGACGTGAGAGTAAAAGCACCCCACCGCAAGCGGTGGGGCTTTCGAGTGATTTAGTCGAATAGACCTATTTGCGTATCTTCGACCTCTTTGTGACGTTGGATGTATTTCCGAATCACTTCCGCCGTCACTTTATCACCCACGGTTCTGGCGAAGTAGCCGTCTTCCCAGAACTCTCCGCCCCACAGTTGCCGCTTGACCTGTGGGAACTCGCGGAACACGGCTCGCGCGCTCAGACTTTTGAACCTCGTCACCACCTGCGCTATCGAGTAGCGTGGGGGGAACGAGCAGAACACATGCACATGGTCAGGGCTAACTTCCATTTCGTCTATCGTGATGTCATACACCTCGGCGATCTCGGTGAACATCTGTTCGACTCTGGTTTGCAG
>DASVVO010000039.1:0-93216 GCA_036386515.1 Pyrinomonadaceae bacterium | reverse complement strand
TACCACGAGCCACCAGAGCTTTGTTATATTCGCTCCAGTTACGGAGACGGTACGTGCGCTTGCGTTTCTTCTTTGCCACACACTGAAGATACCAGCACTATCGTCTCCGTAGCTCTTTGTGCAACAACGCCAATTTGAAATGTGAAATTTGAAATGTGAAGTTTGAAGTTTGAGATTCTTAATCTCTGCTTTTTCCTGCGCGAACTGCGCGACCTGGCGGTTAATCTCCGCTGTTCATCAGCAGTCTTGCCCGGACGTTGATCCGGCTCGTTAGCTCCGGTCAGCCTGTGAGGCGTCGAACGCCACGCGCCCGCCGATTAAAGTCAGACGCACGTTGCCCTCTTCGTCGAGCGCGGCGAGGTCTGCGCGCTTGCCCGCTTCGATGGTGCCGCAACTCCGCTCGACGCCGAGCAGGCGCGCGGGGTTGGTGGAAGCCATGCGCGCCGCGTCGGCGGGCGCGACGCCGAGCGCGAGCATTTGCCGCAGGCCGTCGCGCATCGTGCTGACCGAACCGGCGATGCTGCCGCGTTCATTCGCGGTGCATCCGTCCACGACCCTGATCGTCTCTCCCCAAATACGAAACTCGCCGTCGCCCTGCCCGGCGGGCGCGACCGCGTCGCTGATCAGGCAGAGCCGCTCCGGCGTCTTGCAGCGCAGCGCGAGCCGCAGTGCGAGCGGCGCGACGTGATGCCCGTCGGCGATGATGTCGCAGGTCACGTCGTCGCTGAGAAGACCCCAGCCGACGGGGCCGGGCGTGCGTTGATGGAGCGGCGACATGGCGTTGAAGAAGTGGGTCATGTGGCGCGCGCCCGCCGCCGCCGCGCGGTCGAGCGTGGCAACGTCGGCGCGGGTGTGGCCGATGGAGACCACCCAGCCGCGCGCCTTGAGTTCGCGCACCAACTCGATGCCCCCTTCGATCTCGGGCGCGACGGTGATCATCCGAATCGCTCGCACTGCTTGCGCGACGGGCAGGCTGCTCACGTCGGAGGGTTCTTTGAAAGTGCGAAAGTAGGGAGGGCGGAGCGCGCCGCACTGCGCGCTGTTGATGAACGGGCCTTCGTAGTGGAGGCCGAGGGCGCGTGCGGCGGCGGGCAGCGCGCGTTCGTCCTGCGCGGCCATCAGGTTTTCGATCGCCGCCACGGCGCGCTCGTAATCTTCGACGGGCGCGGGCACCAGGGTGGGCAGCCAGGCGGTGACGCCCTCGCGCGCGAGAAACACGGCGACGCGATGCAGGTCGGCCGCCGTCGCCTCCATCGTATCCACGCCGACCGCGCCGTGTATGTGCGCGTCTATGAAACCGGGATAGAGAGTCAGACCCCGGAGGTCGATGACGGCCGGGCGGCCGCCCGTGTCGTTCGCGTCGAGTTCGTCGTCGAAACTTTCGATGCGCGCGCCGTCGAGCAAGACGTTGACGCCTTCCCTGACTCCGTCGGGGAAGACCACGCGCCCGTTCGTCAGCCACAGCTTTCCGCTTTCATTAGACATAATCCATCTTGTCTCTCTGCATTCGGATGATGCAACAGGAAAGCCGCTGGACGAAAAAGTCCAGCGGCTCTCTCGCCGGGATTAAAATCCGGTTGTCCCGTTTAGAAGTAGAACTTCACGCCGAGTTGGATCGTGCGCGGGTCGCGCACGGCCGTCACCTGCCCGAACGTGCCGAGCGTTCTGTTCGTGCCGATGGTGCGGAAGTTCGTGTGGTTGAAAACGTTGAAGGCTTCGCCGCGCAGTTGCAGGCGCATGCTTTCGTTGAAACGAATGTTCTTCGTCATCGTGAAATCCGTGCGCGACGTGCTCGGCCCCTCGATCACGCCACGCCCGGCGCTTCCGGGCAGGTTGACGATGTTGGTGTCGGTCGCGGCAGGATTCGCCTGGAAGCAGGCGGTATTGAAATACTCCTGCTGGGTGCGAGGAGCGTTCGCGTTCGGGTCGCAGAGCAGGTTCGGACGCCCGCCGGCGATGGCGGCCGGGATGAAGCCCAGCCCGGCCGGGTCGAAGGCCGCGGTCGTCGCCGTGAACGGCAAGCCCGTGTTGTACGTCACGATACCGGAGGCTTGCCACCCGCCCAACAGTTTGCCCGCGAAGCCCTCCTGGCTTCTGAAGAACGGCAATTCATAAATGTAGTTGAGGGAGAAAACGTGCCGCCGGTCGAGCGCGGCGCGGGCATACTCGCTTCGGATGTCGTAAGAATTTTGCGGCGCGGTCGAGCGGTCGGTCTGCGAATCCGTCAGGTTCTTCGACCACGTGTAGGCGACGTTCACTTGCGACTCGCCCGCGAAGCGATGCTGCGCCGACAACTGCATGCTGTGGTAATTCGAGTTGAAGCGCGGCGACAACATCGTGATCGAGCGATAGCCTCTGTAAGGACGAAGCTGGTCGATCAGGTTGGTGGCCGCCGTGGTGAAGAAGCCCGTTCCGGGCGCCAGACAGGGCACGAGCGTGACGCCCGGCGTTTGGAAGGTGTTTCCCCCCGGCGCACACTGGGAATTAAGAGCCGTGCCGGGCTGGAGTTCGTTAATTTCAACCACGCCGATCAGGTGCGTTCCCTTGGAGCCGTAATAGCCGATGGAGGCCACGGTGTTGCTCGTCAACTGATGTTGCACGTCGAGCGACCAGTGTTGCGTGTAGGGCGTGTGCCAGTCGGGATCCATGCCGCGAATCGTGGAGGCGGCGGCCGAAGGCGGATTGGTCGCGCCCGCGCCCGGATTGTCCAGACGCGTGTTCGAGATCGTGAAGTTCTCTTGATACGGCGGATTCTGCCCGATCATCTGCAAGAGCCAACCGGACAAAATCTGTTCGTGATAGATGCCGTAGCCCGTGCGGACGGAGGTTTTTCCTTCGCCGAACGGATCCCACGCCAAACCGACGCGCGGCGCAAAGTTGTTCTTCGGCGTTTCGACGACTTGCTCGCCGAAGGGCGACGTGGCGGGAGCGCAGTTGACGGCGGTTTGATAATTCTGCGAATTGACGTACATGCCGTTGCAGAAGTTGCCCGTCCCGGCGACGCGGTTGCCCGCCCCCGTCACTTGCGGCGCATTGGCCGGATTGTAGAGCCGCGGATCGAAATTCGACAGGCGGCCGTTTTTGTCCGTCGGCTGGCTGAACTGCGAATAACGAACGCCGTAATACAAGGTCAGGTTCGGGCGGAAACGCCATTCGTCCTGCGCGTAGGCCTCGTAGTTGTGCTGGCGCAGGTCGCCCGTGTAATCGAACTTGCCTTGCACGAACGTCAGGGCGTTGCCGACGAGGAAGTTAGCCCAACGCTGCAAGTTTTGGTTGGTCGTGCTGGCCGCCACGCCGAGCGGGAGCGAGGTGGAGAAGGCGGTGAAAATTCCCTGGTTAGCACCGTTGGCATCGAGCACGAGCGCGTTCTCGTTCTTGCGATACCTGGAATAGTTGCCGCCGAACTTCATCGTGTGCCCGCCGTTGACGAGGCTCAGGCTCGTGCCCATGATGTGTTTGTTCGAGAAGTTGTCGTAGGGGCCGAACCCTTGAATGTTGCTGAAGCCGTTGCCCGCGATGGAGGTGATGCGGTCGCGCGTGTTGGCGAAGGGCAGCGTGATCGGGTTGGTGGAATTCCGCGTCGAAATCAGACCGACGTTCTCGCTGAGAATCGCGCCGTAGGAGTAAGCATAACGTCCTTCGATGATGGCGCGGGGGTTGACGACGTAGGTGGTTTGAAACGTGTGCGCGCGCCCCGGAGAGTTCGTCTGCGTGGTCGAAACTCCCGGCAAGCCCGAACCGCTGGAGAACAGTGCGTTGGAATCGAGCGTCGGGATTTTATCGTTTTCGTAGCGATAGAAGGCCGACAAGGTATCGGTGAAGTTGTGGTCGATCTTGATGATCTCCTGACGGAAATCCGCCTTATTGACGGCGGCGGAGATCAGGCCGTAAGTGGTCGGGTTCGTGGGCAGCGGAATCTGGCTGTAGATTTGATTGAGATACGAGACGGCCGCCGGGTTGAAGAGACTGGCGGGCAGGGGCGTGTTGGCCGGGAGGATGTTCGCGCCCGTGCAGGTTGCGCCCGGCACGTCGTTGCGGTTGATGCAGACCGGGATGGGGAAGACCCCGTTCCGCAGATTCGCGTCCGGCACGGTCGAGGTCAGGGTCGGGTAACGCAGGTCGCGCCGCTGTTCTTCCGAGAAGAAGAAGAACGTCCGCTCCAATTTTTTAAAGACGCCGCCCTTCGACCCTTCGCCGAAATTGAAGAAGTAGATGGGGCCGCCGACCGTGAACCCATAGTTGTTATAGCGGAAGGGGCGGCGTTTCGCGCGGCCTTCCGGCGTGCGCCCGACGGGGGCGGTCTGGTTGCTCAAAAAGTCGTTGGCGTTGAGCCGCTCGTTACGCACGAACTCGAAGAGCGAGCCGTGGAAGTCTTCTCCGCCCGAGCGCGTCACGACGTTCACCTGCCCGCCGCCGCTGTTGCCCGATTCGGCCGGATACAAACTCCTCAAGACCCTGAACTCGCCGATCGAATCCACACTGGGGAAGGCTTGAATCGTGATGTTCGAGCCGCGGTCGGTGATGTCCGCGCCGTCCACCGTAAAAGTGTTTTGGCTGCTGCGCGCGCCGTTGACCGAAAGGTTGATCGTATTGGCCTGCCCTTCCGGGTTCACGTTGCCGACGTAAACCTGGTCGGAGAGGTCGCTGGAGACGCCGGGCGCGAGCGTCACGAGTTGGACGAAGTTGCGGTTGTTGATGGAGAGTTCGCGCACCTGATCGCCGTTGATGACGGTGGAGGCGGCGGCCGTCGTCAATTCAACCGCCACCGGGTCGGCTTCGACCGTTACGGTCTCGGCGATATTGCCCGCCTCCAAATTAAGGTCTACGGAACGGCGCTGCCCCACATCGACTTTGATATTGGTTTGAATGGACTTCTTAAAATTCGGGGCTTCAACCGCCACTGAATAGATTCCGACCGGCACCGACGGCGCGGAGTATTCCCCTTCCTCGCCCGTGGTGACCGTGCGGATGACGATATTTTTACTCTCATCGGTAATCGTCACGGTCGCACCCGCGACGGCCGCGCCGGTCGTGTCCTTCACGATGCCGTTGAGCGCGCCGGTGATGTCTTGCGCGTGTGCGAGGCTCAGTCCCGTGCAAAGCATGAGCGAGAGAATGAGCGTTCGACATGCGATCTCTAAATGGTGTCTCATGGAGTGATTCCTTTTCATCTTTAAGAAATTTCTGATTGGTGACGCAACCCCGCCTCTGCGCTCAAGACCGCGTGCAAATTTTCCGGGGTTCACGTTAAGACTTACTGCTGACAACAATGCCTGCTGCGAAAACCGACTGGGCGGAGTAGCGTTTAATCTCATACACGTTTCAGCGGCGCGGGGCAAGAACCGCGCGCCCTTGAATCGTTATTGCCGCGCGAGAGCCATGCCGGAACGCGCGGCGGTCGGCGCGCCCTCCGTCACGGCCGCCTGACCGTTGACGAAGACGTAACTGATGCCGGTCGGGTACTGGTGCGGCGTTTCAAAGGTGGAGCGGTCGTTGATGGTCGCTTCGTCGAAGATGACGAGGTCGGCGGCGAAGCCCTCGCGCAGGAGGCCGCGGTCGCGCAGGCGGAAGGTTTGCGCCGGGAGCGAACTCATTTTGCGAATCGCATCTTCGAGCGTGAGCAGGCGCAACTCGCGCACGTAGCGAGCGAGCACGCGCGCGTTGTTGCCGTAGCCGCGCGGATGCGGCGCGCCCTCGCCGAAGCGGCGCACGCCGCTGTCCGAGGCGATCATGGTGAACGGCTCGCGCATGATGGCCTGCACGTCCGGCTCGCCCATGCTGTGATAGATCATCGCCGCGCCCCCTTCGGCGTACATCTCCAACATCTGCTCTATTTGGGCGGCAACGTCAGCCCGCCCGCGCGCCTCTTTCGTCACGGCGGCAATGGACTTGCCGTTGAAGGCCGGATTCTTCTCGTAGTTCGCCACCATCGCATAGGAAAAATCTTTGAAGCCGCTGCGCTTGAGCGAATCCTTCAACTCACTCACGACGCGCGCCCGCATCGCCGGGTCGGCGAGCCTCGCCCGCCCTGCCGCGCGCCCGCCTTCGAGCGCCCAACTCGGCAGGCGCGAATCGAGCGAGGTCGAACTCGCCGTGTAAGCGTATTGATCGAGCGTGACTTGCAGGCCGCGCCCGCGCGCTTCGCGGACGAGGCCGAGCGTGGCGTGCGTCTGCCCCCACATCTTCTTGTTGCTGATCTTGAAATGCGAAATCTCGACGGGCAAGCCCGCCCGCTCGCCGATCTCGATGCTCTCACGGATGGCTTCCATGACGCGCTCGCCCTCGTTGCGCATGTGCGTTGCATACAGACCGCCGTGGCGGGCGGCGACGCGCGCCAGCGCGGTCACTTCGTCGGTCTTCGCATAGGTGCCGGGCACGTAGATGAGGCCGGTCGAGAGTCCGAGCGCGCCGTCGCGCATGCCCTGTTCGACGAGCGACTCCATCTGCCCCAACTCTTCCGCCGAGGGCGCGCGCGCTTCCAGCCCCAACACTTTCCGGCGCACGTCGCCGTGCGCGATCAAAGTGGCGAGGTTGACGGCGAGCGGCTGCTCCCTGATGCGTCCCAGAAACTCGCCGATGTCCGTCGCAGACGAGCCGCAGTTGCCGGTGACGAGCGTGGTCACGCCCATCCGCAGAAAGTTTTCGGCGGCGGGCTGGCGGTAAATGTTTTCGGCGTGCGTGTGTACGTCTATAAAGCCGGGCGCGACGATCTGATTGCGCGCGTCCAGCATTGCGCGCGCCTCGGCGGGAGCGATGCGCCCGATGCGCGCGATGCGCCCGTCTTTGATACCGATGTCGGCGCGATACCAGGGATTGCCCGCGCCGTCAACGATGCGCCCGTTCGTGATGACGAGATCGAAGGCGGGCGCGTTCGCGGCGGCGGAATTTGATTGCGCCCGGTGCAGCCTGACGGAAAATGCGCCGAGCATAGCCACGAGCAGAAGCGCGAGCCAGACGACGCGGGGTGCGGGAAACATTCTCGACATCAAGAACTCGAAAAATCTCTGACGTAATAATTGAGACGGGCGGCAGCCCCGCAAAGGGTCTGTCTCGGGGCTGCCGCTCGTCTCGGGTTTAGTTTAGAAGTTGAACCTCAGAGCGAATTGCACCTTGCGCGAACTGCTGAAGGTGGAGCCGAGAATCTGCCCGAAGGAACCGCTCGTCGTCACGAGGTTCGCATCCGGCACGGCGAACGAAGGCGTGTTGGTCGCGTTTTGCGCCTCCATCCTCAGTTCGAGATTGCGCGACTCGTCGAAGCGGAAACGCTTGGTCAGCGTCAGGTCTAAACTGAACAGCGACGGGCCGGTGAAAAAGTTGCGCCCGACGTTGCTGAACTCTCCGGGCGCGGGCACGAAGAATTGCGCGCGCTGCTCGGCCGTGAAAAAGACGTTGCGGCCGTTCTCCAGCACGGTGCTCCCGAGATCGGGCGAACAGTTGTTGCAGCTCGCAGGGGTTTGCGCCACCTGCGAGAGCGTGTTCGCGCCGGAGAAGACCGTGAAAGGCCGTCCCGAATACCAGCGCAGGATTCCGCCGAACTGCGCGCCGCCGAGCAGGAAGTTCGTCACGCCTCCCCAATCGTTGCCGAAGCGGCGGCCATGACCGAAAGGCAACTCGTAGAGCGCGTAGCCTTGCACGGCGTGGCGGCGGTCGAAGTCGGAGCGCGCATAGTTGAGATCGCGGTTGTTGATGTCGAACGGCGTGCTGGCCGAAGACTGACCCGTGGCGGCGCGGTTGGCGACGGCGAAGGCCGGGTCGAACGAACGCGTGTCTTCCGACTTGGCGAGCGTGTAGCTGCCCTGGAAGCTCAGGCCGCTGGAGAAACGGCGGCTGAGTTGCACTTCCAGCGCGTTGTAGCGCGAGCGGTCGTTGCTGTCGATGACGTTGACCGCGCCGGTGAACTGCGGGTAGGGCTGGAAGTAGGTCGGGCTGAAGCCGTTGGCGACGAGCACGGACGCGCCGTTGCTGCGCACGCCCTGCGCGATCAGGAACGCGGCCTGCGCCACCGAGCCGCCCGTGACGAGGTTGCTCGTGGTGGTGCCGTTGGCGAGCGTCACCGGCCCGGCCAGCGATTGCCGCGCGAGGAACTGCGAGCCGGTTTCGTTCACGCGCAGGCGCGTATCGCCCGCCAGTAGCGCGTTGATGCGCGCGTTGTTGCCGGTGGCTCTCAACTCGTTGAAGTCCGTGAGGAAGCCGTTACCGGTGATGTCTACCTGGTTGGCATCGTAGCCGCCGAAGAGATGCCGTCCCTGGCGGCCGATGTAGTTGACTTCGAGCAGGGTCTTCCAGCCAAGCTCGCGCTGGAAACTCACGGAGTACTGGTGCGTGCGCGGATAGACGAGGTTCGGGTCAACCACGGTCAGCGTGCCGGAGCCGAAGCCGGGCGGCTGGCGGAATTGCAGCGGCGTCACGTCGTTCGAGTTGAGCACGGGCACGCCGTTGCGCAGGAGACCGCCCTCGCGCCCGAAGCTCTCGTTCGTGACGAGGCGCGATAGCCCCGGCGCGCTTTGGAAAATGAAGGACGAGAAGACGAAAGTGTTCGTGCGGTCGTAAGCCAAACGGTAGTTGGCGCGGATCGAGGTTTTGCCGGTGCCGAACGGATCCCAGGCGAAACCGGCCGTCGGGGCGAACTGAAAGAGCGAATCGTCGTAGAGCTTGCCCTCGCCGAAGCGGAAGGAGGTGGTCGGCGGTTCGCCCACGGCGAGTCGCTGCTCCGGGCGCAAGACGATATTGTTGGGCGCGCGCGGCGAGAGGCGCATCTCCCAGCGCAGGCCGAAGTCGATGGTCAGGTTATTGCGCGCCTTCCAACTGTCCTGCCCGTAGAAGTCGTACTCAGGATAGCGCGCATCGTAGAGGAAGCGCGTGCGCGGCGCGCCGAAGGCCGTGTCGCTGACGGCGACGAAAGCCTGATTGATCGTGCCGACGCGGCCGAGCAGATCGTTGATCGTGCTTTCAAGCCGCGTGCGATCCGCCGCGTTGATGCCGACGAGGTTGCTCGTCCCGTAGGTGGCGGGAACCGGGTTGATGCTCGTGTTGAATTGTATTCTCTCGCGCGTGAGTCCGCCCGCCACCGAACTGCGGTCGTCCTCGTGCTGCTGGAAGCGCAGGTTCGTGCCGAACCGGAGGGTGTGCGAGGCGCGCGTGTAGCTCAGGTTGTCAACGATCTGCCGGGTGTTGACGCGGCGCGCGTTGTTGACCGGCTCCTCGAAGTTGAGCGGGTCGTTCGGCACGTTGAGAATGATGGGCGGGTTGACGTTCGGGTCGGGGTTCTCGAAGCTGAACGTGAAGCGGTTGAAGCCGACGACGAACTCATTGGTGAGCGACGGCGCGATCGCCCAGCGATAGTTGACCGCGAGATTACGCGGCGTGCGGAACGTATCGACGAAATTCGGGAAGTCGGGAAACTTACGCAAGCCGGCGTTGCCGTTATCGCCGAGCGTGTTCTGCGAACCCTGCGCCCAGCGGACATAGACCGTATGGCGGTCGTTGAAGGTGTGGTCAACGCGCGCCGTGTAGTCGTATTGCCGCTCGGTCTGCGGCGCGACGAAGGCGAAGCCGCCGACGTTCAAACCGTCGCCGACGTTGAAGTTGTTCGGGAGCGGCGTGACGCCGATAACGCTTCTGGTCGTCGGGTCGAGACCCAGCCCCTGCGGGTTCGCCAGGATGTTGTAGGAGCGGATGGTCAGCCCCGGCAGCGGGTTGCCGTTGGCATCGACCGAGGGGCTGGCCTGCGAGGCGTTGCGGTTCACGCCGCCCTGCACATAACGGAAGATGCCGTTGCGCGCATCCTGCGTGTAGACGGTGCGGTTGACGAAGAAACTCTGGTTCGTGCGCAACAACTGGAGGTTGGTGAAAAAGAACGTGCGGTTCTTGCCGCTGTAGACGCTGCGGCCGCCCTCGCCGAAGCGCGGCAGGTAGACGGGGCCGCCGATGGAGCCGCCGAAGATGTGCTGCACGAACTGCGGACGCTTCACGTTATTGATCGTGTTGACATACTCGTTGGCGTGGAAGCGCGGCGTCTGGTAGTACTCGAACAGCGAGCCGTGGAAATCGTTCGTCCCCGCGCGGGTGACGAGCGTGACCTGCGCGCCGCTGCTGCGCCCGAGTTCGGCGGTGAAGTTCGAGGTCACGACCTGAAACTCGATGAGCGAATCGGGGTTCGGGCGGATGGGCGTGAAGTTCGAGCCGCCTGCCGTCGTATCGTTGATGTCGATGCCGTCGAGGGTGAAGTTGAAGGCGCGGTCGCGCGCGCCGTGGACGTGGACGCCGCCGCCCGTGTTCGCGCCCACCACGACGCCCGGTTGAAAGTTGATGAACTCCAGCGGATTGCGCCCGCGCGCGCCGACGATGGGCAGCGACGTGAGCGTGATCTGCTCGACCGTGTTGCCGATGTTGCCGGAACTGTTGGTTTGCACCTGCGCGGCCGAATCGACCACCTGCACCACGTCGTCCACGCCGCCCACTTCCAACGCCACGTCAATGGTCGCGGGCTGGTTGATGTTGACGGTGTTGCCGGTGGAGATGAATTTTCTGAACCCCTGCTTCTCCACCGAGACGGTGTAGAGGCCGACCTGAACGGAGTCGAAGACGTAGTTGCCGGTCGAAGTAGTCTGGACGGTGAAAGAAACTTTCGTGCCCTCGTGCGTCAGGATCACGGTGGCATCGGGGATGCTCGCGCCCGCCTGATCGACGACGACGCCGGTGACCCGCGAAGCCGTGCCCTGCGCCAACGCGCCGCCGGCTCCGCTCGTCAGCAGGACGAGGCACAACAATAATCTTGGGAGACTCTTAATTTTCATGAACTCGGCTCCTTAAAGTATCAGAACGGTAAGGTTGGGCTTTCTGTGTTTAGAAGTTCGCGGAGGCAGTCGCGCGCGCGTTTGCTGACATGGTCGCCGCGCGGGCTGAAAGCGTATCTTGCGCGCGGCGGAAGTCCCGGCACGGCCGACGCATTCGCGGAGAAACTCCTCGCCAACGCCCCGCCGAACGATTCATCTGAAAACACGATTGAAGGACGGAAACTACTGAACTCTTAGGACAACTGCGCGCCATTGTAATGGAACCGCAAATGAACTGAAAGCTAAAAAAACTTATTATGCAAATAAGCGCACATGATAATGACTCGTTATAACTACTATGCCCCGCCCAAGCGTGCGCTGGTCGCCCGCTCGCACGCCGAGGCCGAGAGCCGCGCCGCCGGCTCTCGCCCGTCTTTCTCTCTGTTTTCAAATTGCTGCGCCGGTGGCTTGAGCGGTGAGTCGGATTTGAGATTCAATGAAAAGTTAAATTTTGCAAATCCTGTTCCAATTGCCGCCACACGTCTTCGCATAGTTTTTCTCACAGCTTTCCGCCCCAACGCGCGCGCGGATACGAAAAATTGGAGACGGGTCTTTAATTTTTCGGAGATGGCGAGGCCGTGGGCGCGGCCTTGGCCGGGGCGATCCTTTCCACAAAGAGCGAGTTGAGCACGGACGCCAAGCGGTATCCGGCCAGCGCGATGCGCTCGCCGGCAATCTTCTGCGCCTCCCGCGTGTAGGCGGCCGAGGGCGCTTCACCCTCGCGCGTTTTGGCGTAGGCGAACTGCCGCGCGATAGTGTTGCTCTCTTCGATCCAGCGCAGCGGTTCGAGTTCGCGCGCGGCCGCCAGCGTCTCCGCCGGGTTGGCTTTCATGATCTCCTCTGCCTGCGCGAGGAGGAGGGCGCGCGCCGCCGGGTCGAGCGGTCGCCGCGGACTCTCGAAACCGAATCGCCCGGCGGCGGCGTCCCAAAAGGCGTGGAGATTTTTGATGCCCGCCTCGGGCGGCATCTGGAGGGCGAAGCCGTTGCCGCCCGCGTCGCCGTCCGGGTTCCTGGCCGAGTAGCGGGTGAGGGTATGGAGCGGTTGATGCACGTCGCCGATCAGGTGAAAGAGGAAGCCGAGCGTTTCGGCGTCGGTCTTGTCGCGCCCGGTGCCGCGGCGCAGCGTGTTGATGCACCAGTTGATGCGGTCGAGAATGTTCGTCGGCTCCGGCCCGACCTCCGTGCGGACGGGGATGCCGTCGAAGAACGGCCGGTAGTTGATGTAGTGCCAATTCTCATACTCGTCGTTCAGCGAGTCGCCCTTGAAATCGTCCATCCAGACGGCGATGGTCACGGGGTCGTAAATCTTCTCGCAGGCGGGCGTGTAGTAGGTGGCGCAGAGGTGGATGAGCGGGCGGCGTCCCTGCGGTGCGATGAGCAACTTATCGACGCGCGCTTTGGCCGCGGGCGACAACTTCGTGTAGGCGATCTGCGCGACGAGCATGTGCCCCGTGTCGTGCCAGGCCGCCGCGGGCGACTGCGCGACGAGCAGCAAGGCCGCGAGCGCGGCGACTCTCCAAATTTTACGCATCGAAATTTTCCTCACTTTCCTGTCTGTTAGCGATAAATCAAAGCGCGCGCGCGGGCGCGGCGAAACTCTTCGAGGCCGGGCTGCCACGAGAGCGCGATCTGTTCGGGCGACTCGCCGCGCTTGAGGCGTTCGAGCGTGTCGGCGTTAATGAGCAGGCGTGCGATTTTATCCACCTGCCAATCGTCCGGGTGCAGGCGGCGCAGCGCGGCCGCGATCTCCAGCCCCGCGTAGACCGGGCGCAACTGCGCGCGATCCGTGACGACCAGATTGACGCCGCCGCACTCCACGCCTTGAAACACGGAGGCGCGCGGCGTGAAGCGCACGGGCACGAAACGCACGCCCGCGATGCGCCGCTCGTTCAGATAACTCGCCAGCCGTTGCCCGTCGATCCACGGCGCGCCGAGGAGTTCGAACGGCGCGTCCGTGCCGCGCCCGACCGAGATGTTCGTCGTCTCCAGCAGCCCGACGCCCGGGTACAACGTCGCCTGCGTCAGGCTGCGCATGTTCGGCGAAGGGTTGACCCATGTTTGCCCCGTCCCGTCGAACCACATCCCGCGCCGCCAACGCTCCATCTCGACGACGCGCAGGTCGCACCCGATCTTGCGCTCCGCGTTGAAGAGGCGCGCGAGTTCGCCGATGGTCATGCCGTGGCGGACGGGGATCGAGTGGTAGCCGACGAAAGACAGTTTGTCGGCGTCGGCGACGGGGCCTTCCGCCTCGTTGCCGCGAATCGGGTTCGGGCGGTCGAGCACGAAGACGGGCAGGCGCGCGCGCGCCGCCTCTTCCATGACGTGGCCGAGCGTTGAGATGTAGGTGTAGAAGCGCACGCCCACGTCCTGGATGTCGAAGACGAGGGCGTCGAGTTCGCGCAACTGTTCGGGCTTCGGGCGGCGCGTCTCGCCGTAGAGCGAATAGATCGGCAGCCCGGTGCGCTCGTCTTTCGTATCCGAGAGGTTTTCGTCGTCGAGCAGGCCGCGGATGCCGTGCTCGGGCGCAAAGAGCGCGACGAGTTTGACGTTGGCGGCCTCGCGCAACACGTCTATCGTCTGCCGCCCGCGACGGTCGCGCCCCGTGTGGTTTGTGACGAGGCCGACGCGCAGCCCCGCGAGTTGGCGGAAGCCGTCGCGCGCTAGCACGTCGATGCCGTTCAGCACTTCGGCATCGAGCGGGGTGGCCGCGCCGCCGCTCGCCGCCGGAGTGGCCTTGCTGTTCAAGTGCGCGAGACTGAGCAACGTTTCGGACGCGAAGCGCGCCGAGTTGGCGCGCGCCTGATCGACCGTGGCCTCGGAGAGCGACGAGGCGACGATCGAGGAGATGCGCCCGCGCAACTCACCCACGTCGCCCTTGCCGTCCGGGTGGACGCGGTTGCTCATGAAGACGACGAACGTTTCGCTCACGGGGTCGAGCCAGAGCGACGTGCCGGTGAATCCCGTGTGGCCGAACGAGCCGAGCGGGAAGAGGTCGCCGCGATTCGAGGAGAAGCTGCTCACCACGTCCCACCCGAGCGCGCGCGCCGAGCCGTCCTCCGCCACCGCGCGCGGGCGCGTCATGGTCGCCACGCCGAGCGGACTCAAAATTCGCACGCCCCCGTAAGAGCCGCCGTTCAGGATCATCTGGCAATAGACGGCGAGGTCGTCGGCCGTCGAGAAGAGTCCGGCGTGCCCGGCCACGCCGTCCATGCGGAAGGCCGTCGGGTCGTGTACCTCGCCGCGCAGCCAGCGGTCGCCGTCCGCGCCCGCCGCTTCCGGTTTGCCGCCGAGGTAGGCGGCCTGCGCGCGCCGCTGCTCGGTGGGCGCGATGCGCGGCCGGAGCGCGGGGCGCGGGTTGAAAGAGGTGTCGCGCATGCCGAGCGGCGCGAAGATGTGCTTGCGCGCAAACACGTCGAGCGCATCGCCCGAGACGCGCTTGACCACTTCGCCGAGCGCGATGTAGCCGATGTCGCTATAGATGAAACGCGTGCCCGCCGGGTGGCGCAGGCGTTCGACCGTGAGACGCTTCATCGCCTCACCGTAACCCGTCCACTGCTCGCGCAGGTCGAAGTCGGGCGCATAGCCCGCGCGGTGTGTCAGGAGGTCTTCAATCGTGATCTGCTCGCGCCCGCCCTCCTTCATCTCCGGCAAGTGGCGCGACAGCGGATCGCTCAGACGCACCTGCCCGCGCTCGACCAGGATCATGATGCTCGTCGCCGTGGCGACGATTTTCGTTAAGCTCGCCGCATCGAAGATCGTGTCGGCCGTCATGGTCTCGCGCGCGGGGGCGACGGCGCGCGCCCCGTAAGCCTTGCGCCACACGACGCGCCCGCGCCGCGCCGCGAGCACCACGGCTCCCGGCGTCTCGCGGCGCGCGATCGATTCCTCGACGGCCGCGTCAATGCGCGCCAGCCGCTCGCTCGACATCCCGACGCGCGCGGGCGCAACCCTCGGCAAATCTGCCGCGAGAGCTTGCGCCGAGAGCGCCAGCGAGAGGAGACAAGCAACGAGGCTGCGACGTGTCAACGAAGTAGGACTATGAATCATGTGCAAGTTTGGCAGCTATGCTTCAAAACCATTTTGAAGTTGAAATTTCCAAAAGTTTCCCGCCTTGATAAACCCACCTGTCCGCCTTGAGGTCGGGCTTTAGTGAAAACTCAAAACCGATCATCCCACCGCTTTGCGTGACGACGGGGGTGGGGCTGCAATTGCCGAACCTGTCTGTGATCGTCGTCGCCCCCACGGTGCGAAGATCGATCAGGCGAAATTGTACGCAGCCCTCCATCGTGCCGAAGTTCTCTTGCAGCAACACTATTTCGCCGAGCGATGCGGCTTTGAATATCGTATGGAAACTGACCGAGCCGAAAACATCATCCTGTGTTCGATAGAGCGTCTTGTGGTTGAGCGCGACCCACCAGTTGGTCTCTCCGATCCAGCTATCCTCGATCCGGCTGAGTTTCAACGTGCCGGCTTTGGTGGAGACCGACTCCTGCACATAAATTCGCGGCCGGGGCGGACGCGAAGGCCGTCTCGTTTGCCCTGCGGACGCGGGCACGATCGTAAGGCTCAGGCAGAGCAAGGCCAGTTGGCGACGCAATATTCTCATCGGCTCATCTACCTGTTATCTTTCGCCCGCCGTCTTGTTCGTTTCCGTTTTCGGGCGCGCTTTCAACTGAATCCCGGTGCCGCGCGCGTAGAGCGAGGGCAGGGTGATGGGGAGTTTGCCCGTCACGTCAATCTCGCCGAAGAGGGCGCGGGCGGCGGCCGCCTGCAAACTCGGCATGTCGCCATAGGCCACCATGTAAGTTTTGAGTTCGGGAAAACTTTGCAACAGGTACGGGTTGCCGAAACTGATGCCGACGATCGGAGCTTTGCGTTCGAGCAACTGCTTGAGCGCGCGCATGCCCGGTGCGGGGAGCGCGCCGCTGTTCGATTGCCCGCTGCGCACGCGCCCGTACATCGCCACGATAATTAACTTGGCCGCCTTCGCGCGGTCAAGCGCAGAATCCACTTCCTTCTCCGCCGAGCGGTCGTCAATCACCGTCCCTTCGAACTTCCGGCCGCCGAGCGCGCCCGTGAAGGGCTGCATGATCCACTGCCGGTCGTCCCCGTTGGTAATGCCCAGAACGAAGATGCGCTCGCCCGGCGACGGATTGCGCGCGGGCACCAGCCCCGCCTCGTCTCGCACGAGCGTGATCGCGCGCTGCCCGATCTCGTTCGACAACTGCCACGCCGCGCCGCTTGAGACGATGCGGTCGATCTGTTCGAGCGGCGCGATGCGTTGCCGCACGAGTCCGAGGTCGTATTTCGCTGCTAGTAAACGGCGCGCCGATTCCTCGATCCGCCGCTCCGTCAGGCGACCCGCCGCCACCGCTTCGCGCAGGCCGCGCACGGCCGCATCCGTATCGGCCGGTTTCAGGATCATGTCCGCGCCCGCCGCGATGGCGCGCACGGCCGCCTCGCCCGGCGCGAAGTAGATCGTCAGCCCGCTCATGTCCATCGCGTCGGTGACGATGATGCCGTCGAACCCGAGTTCGCGGCGCAGCGTGCCGCTGACGACCGCGTGCGAGAGCGTGGCCGGGAGCGTGGCGTTATCGACGATCACTTCGCTATCGGCGTAATGAGGGCGACGCTCGGCCACGCCCGCGAGCGGGGTAATTTTGGTCGGGTCGAGTTGCGGCAAACCGATGTGCGCGATCATCACCGAGCCGACGCCCGCCGCAATCGCCGCGCGAAACGGCACGAGTTCGATCGCATCGAGGCGCGCCCGCGCGACGTTGACGACCGGCAGGCCGCGATGCGAATCGACGGCCGTGTCGCCGTGGCCGGGAAAGTGTTTCGCCGTGGCGATGACGCCGCTCGCCTGCGCGCCCTCCGTGAAGGCCGCCACCATGCGCGCCACCTCCGCCGGGTCTTCGCCGTAAGAACGCACGTTGATGACGGGGTTCGCCGCGTTGTTGTTCACGTCGGCGACGGGCGCGAAAATTTGTTGGATGCCGAGCGCGCGCGCCTCGCGCGCCGTCGCCGCGCCCATCCGCCGCGCATACTCCGGGTCGCCCGTCGCGCCGACGGCCATGTTCCAGGGGAAGTTGATCGTGTCGATGAAGCGCATCCCCGCCCCGGCTTCGAGGTCGGCCGACACCAGCAGCGGCCGCCGCGCGAGTTGCTGCATCCGGTTGACGAGGTGAACCGAATCGTAGACCGAGCCGCGAAACAGGATGATGCCGCCGATGTGGTTCCGCTCCACCTGCCGCCGCAACTGCTTGAAAGGTTCGCTCTCCTGATTCAAAAAAGTCGCGTTGATGCCGACCGAAATCAACTGCCCGATCTTTTCGTCGAGCGTCATCCGCCGCAGTTCCCCGTCCGCCCACCGCACAGCCTCGCGCGAGGCGCGCCGCGTATAAGGTTTGTAGACCGGCAGTTTCCCATCCGGCTCAACCACGCCCGCGGCCGCCACGGCGGTCTTCCCCGGCTTCGCTCGCACAGGCGCGGACGGCTGCTGCGCGCGCACGCCGCTCGCCGGGGCTGAAGCCGACGCAAAGAGCATGACGGCCGCGAGGCCGCAGCGTGCGCCCGCGCGCATGAATCGACCGTGGCGAAAATTATTCATCTCGATAATTCGTTTTCCGTTCCCGCCGCCGCAGAAGATTGACGGCCGACGACTAAAGATTCCGAACCGCGCCGCCGGGCGCGAGTTCGTCGCGCCCGGCGGGCGCGGCGGGCGCGAAGGCGAAGCTCACCGCGTAGGCCACGACGAACGTGAGAGTGCTGCCGAGCAGCACATACCAAGTCCACGCGAGCGGCGTCATAAAACGCACGTAGAGCATCACGCACAGGCTCACGATCATCCCGATGAGCGCGGGCGGTTCGCTCACGCGCCTGAGGAATGTGCCGACGAGAAAGATGCCGAGCACGGGGCCGTTGATGAGTCCGGCGATGGACAAGGCCTGGTCGAGCGCGGAGCGGTTCCGGCGCATGAAAAAGAGCGCGACCCCGATCTGCACGACGCCCCACGCGAGCGTCAGCCAATGCGAGACGCGCAGGTAATGCCGGTCGTCGCGGCGCGGCGCGAACGGTTTGTAGAGATCGTTGACGGCGGTGGCCGCAATCGAGTTGAGAGAGGAAGACAGAGCCGCCGCGAAGATGGCCGCGACGACCAACCCGGACAAGCCGGACGGGAGATGTTTAGTGATGAAATCGGGAAAGACGCGGTCGCTCCCGACGGCGCGAAACGCGCCTTCGATGGGCAGCGTCGCCGCGCCCGCCGTGAGCGTCGCGTAAGCCGGGTCGCTCTGCGGCTGGTAGAAGGCGAAGAGCAGCACGCCGATCAGGAGGAACCCGATGAACTGCGCGAACACCACGCCGCCGCTCGACAGGAGCGCGGCGGCGGCGCGGCGCGGCCGGTCGGTGCAGAGATAACGCTGCACGAGATATTGATCCGTGCCGTGCGTGCTCATCGTCAGGAAGCAGCCGCCGACGAGTCCAGCCCAGAACGTGTAGGTCTTCGTCAAATCGAAAGGCAGTTGAAAGGAGAGGCTTCCGCCGCTGAAAGGCAACGCGCCCCAGAAACTCGTGGGCGAAAAGATCGTGTACGGCGTCTGCCGCCATCCCCAATCGACGAGGTCGAACTTATCGTACTGCGCGCCCTGCGCCAACGCGCCGCCGAAGCCGCCGTTGATGGCCGAGGTCAACACGATGGCCGCCGCCAGCGCGCCCGCGATGTAGATGCCGAGTTGCACCACCTCGACCCAGATGACCGCCTCCATCCCGCCGAAATAGGTGAAGACGATCATCACGACGCCGAGCAGGATGATGGCATAGACGGTGATGGCCTCGGCGTCGGCGGCGGGCTGGAAGGCGACGTAGACGGCGGCCAGCACGAAGGCCGTCAGGAGCAGCCGCACGCCGTCGGCGATGTTGCGCATGACGACGAAGAGAGCGGCGGCGAGCATCTTGATCTTGAGGCCGAAGCGTCGTTCGAGCAGTTGGTAAACGGTCAGGAGTTCGCCGCGAAAATAAGAAGGGATGAAGAGGAGCGAGATCACGATGCGCCCGAGCATGTAGCCGAAGACGAGTTGGAGAAACTGAAAGTTTCCGCCGCGCGCGAAGGCCACGCCGGGCACGGAGATGAACGTGATGGTCGAAGTTTCGGTGGCGACGATGGAGGCGGCGATCGCCCACCACGGCACGGTGCGGTCGCCGAGAAAATAGTCGCGCGTCGTCTCCTGCTTGCCGGAGAACCAGACGCCGAACAGCGTGATGCCGGCGAGGTAGCCGAAGATGATCAAGAGGTCGAGCGCGCTCATAGTCTCAGGGAAAAGCAACCGCCGTGTTTATCCGCTGGCGGCGGCGGGAGAGAAAAAATCAGTCCACCGCCGCCGCGTCTTCATGCTCTCAATAAAACTCCGGCCTGACACCCGCCGCCCCGTCAGGCATCGGTCGGATGGTCATTTGCGACGGGGCGACCGGACGCTTTGCCGCGTCGCGCAGCCTTCGCGCAGCGTTGTCCGTCCCGCCCGGCGGCTTTATTTCTTCGCGCCGCTCTTGGCTAGCTGCGCCTGGAGAGCTTCCACCGTCTTCTCCAACTCCTGGAGGCGCTCCTCGTGATCGTCCACGGCGACGGCCGTGGCGAGCGTCGCTTGTTTCTGCGCCTCGGCGGGAGGAACGTCCGCCGTCGGCTGCGCATGGATTTGCTGGACGACGGCCGTGACGATGCCCGCCGTCTCTCCCACTTCGCCGGCGATCTTCCCCGACTTGCCGGGCAGCGTGGCCGCCGCAATGGCCGCCCCTTTATCCACCCCCGCCACAACTTTCTTCAACTTTGAAAAGAATCCCATATTTCCCATATCTCCTTTTAGAGTTAAGTAACAAGACCGACTTTGATGAGCGGCACCACGCCGATTACGCCGCACGTTCCGCGCACCGGAGACCGGCGGCGCAAACGCTGTTCGCCGATGCTCGCATCGCGTCGCCAAGCCTTGAGCGCGGGCTAACGCGCGCTGGCCTCTTTCAGGTAGTCGCGCGCCTCGGCGAGTTCGGCGGCGCGCGAGTCGGCGCGTTCCTGCGTGCGCAGGTAGTCGCTGTAGGCGCGGGCGGCCAGTTTCGCGTCGCCGCGCTTGGCGGCGCGGGCGAGGCCGAGCAGCGAGCGCGGGCGGTTGGGCTGGCGCAGGAGCGCGGTCTGGAACTGCGCCGCCGCTTCCGCCGAACGATTCGCGCCGAGCAGCACTTCGCCGAACAACTCGTGCGAAGGCTTGATCATGTCGGGAGGCCCTGAGGGCGGCCGCAGCGACTCTTCCAGTTTCGTCGCACGGCGCAGCAGTTCGACGGCCTCGTCGTATTTGCCCGCGTTCGCACGCGCCAGCGCGGCCACTTCCAACGCCATCACCTCGACCATGTCCGGGCTGAAGATATACATGCCCGCCCGCTCGAACTCCACACCGAGCGCGCGAATGTCCGCGACGTAGGCGTCCGCGCCCGCCGGGTTCCCGGCCGCGGCCGCCGCCAGTCCGCGCAGGTATTTGCCGTACAACTGTCCCGCCGTGGGACGCGGCGGCTGCGCCGCGAGCGAAGCCGGGGTGAGATTGGCCGCCGCCGGTTTGGTCGTGGCGGCGACGTGGCACGAGTCCGCTCCCACTTCCTTCTGCGCCGTGCGCGCGGCCGTTTTCACGGACGGTTGGGGAAACAGTTTGTCGATCAACTCCCAACGCTCCGTCTCCGCGATGAAGACCGCGTAGATGTAGGCCGAGCCGCGAATCGGCGCGCCGAGTTCGGCGATGGATTGCTGCATGAGCGCGAGTTGCGCCTCCGCCTCACGGATGCGCCCCTGCTGCAAGTAGACGTATTCGAGCCAACTGAGACTGTGATAATCGCGCCGCTCGATGGAGTGTTTTTTGCGTTTGACCCACGCGTCCGAAGTTGCCCAAGAGGATTCGTTCGAGGCGGCGGCCTCCGGCCACATGCCGAGTTGGATGAAGATGTGCGAAGGCATGTGGCGGGCGTGATGCGCGTCGGGCGCGATCTCGGCGTAACGCCGGGCGGCGGGCAGGGCGAGGATGGCGTGTTCGGGGTCGTCGAAGGCGTGGATGATGTAGTGAGCCGCGCCTGGGTGGTTCGGATTCTTCGCGTAAACGTCGAGCGCGATCGCCCCAGCCTGCGCTTGCAGGCGGTAGCCCTTATCCGTCGGCCGCACCGCGCCGAGCAGGGAGAGCGCGTAGAAGGAGGCCGCTTCGAGGTCTGCCGGATAATCTTTGTAGACCTTCTCCATCGCGGCCGCGTAGGCGAGATCGCGCGCGTGTTTGTCGCCCTCGCCGTAGAGAGCTTTCACGGCGTTCAGGTAGGCCGATTCGCGCGCGGTGAGTTTTGCGTCGGCGGGAATTTTCGCCAGCGTCCTGCGCGCGGCCTCCGCGTCCTGCTCGTTCCAGAGCGGATGGTTGTGCGCCAACGCCTCGCCCCAGTAACCGAGCGCGAAGCCGGGTTCAACCTTCGTCGCCGCTTGAAACGCTTCCAACGCCTCCTCATACCAGAACGAGTGCAACGCCGCGACGCCGCGCAGGAAATGCTCCTGCGCCGACGGCGAGCCGGAGGTCGGGAAATCGATCCGGCCGAGCGCGCCGCCCGTCGCCTGGGGCGACTGCCGTGGCGACTGCCCGGCAAGCACGGCCGCCGCCAGCAGGCACGTCGAGACACACAGCGAGATCAATACCTTGTAAGAAGCGCGATGAAGTGACATGGCTATTTCTCGACTTTCCGGTTGAAGAGGAATGTTTGACTCTGCTTCTACGCCCAATTCACTCACGAGTCAAACGCAGGGAGCGCGCCCCGCGCACGAAGCGCACCGTGGCGGAAATCAATCCGGCGAATCAAAGCGCGGGCGACGGCGACGCGCACCCGCGCGCGACGATCCAGCTACCCGGCCAATTCGCCGAGCGTGCGGATGCGCGGGCAGACGCTCTCGGGATAGAGATCGAGCGGGTCGAGCAGGATGGCGCGCATGCCGACGGCGAGCGCGGCGAGCGCGTCGTGCGCGTATGAGTCGCCGATGAAGACGGCCTCGCGCGGTTCGAGGTTGAGTTGCGCGAGCGTCAGGTGAAAAATCCCCGCGTCGGGCTTGCGTTGTCCGACCACGTGCGAGTCGATCGAGAGATCGAAGTGCGCTTTGAGTTCGACGAGTTCGAGCAGTTCGTCGAGCCGCCCGTCTTCCGTGTTGGAGATGACGGCGAGACGCAAGCCCGCCGCTTTCAACGCGCCGAGCACGCGCGCCGCTTCCCGGTCGGGCGCGCACCACAGGTGACGCTCCGCGTGCGTCGCATCGATCTGCTCGCTCAGCGAGGCGCAGGTCGCGTCGTCGATTTCGAGCGCGCGGTAGACGCGGCGAAAGACCCAGTTGCGCGTCCTCGTATCCTCCGGCGCAGGCTCGCCCCGCTGCATCGCCGCATCCACCCCGCACATCATCTCTTTGAACTTGCGCCCCAACTCCGACGGGCTGAACTCGCGCCCCGTGCCCCCGGAGGCCAGCCGCGCCAAACGCTCCCAATCGGGATGCAGCAGCGTGCCGCCGACATCGAACAGCACGGCGCGCACGCCTTCGAGAGAAGGATGCAACACGGCGTGCGTCTTGGCTTGGCTTACGGGCGGGTAAACTTGTTCAGGTTTCAATTTTTCGTCCGGGGCGTTTCGAGTTCGCGCTTCAGAGCTAGTAGATAAACTGATTCTACGACAAATGCCCGCCGCTTTGTAACAGTTGTTCGACGGCCGCCCGCACGACGCCACCGCGAGCGGCGAGCGCGCTTTCGGCCTCCGCGCGCGTGCGCCCCGTGCGCTGCATCACGAGCGCGGTCGGCAGGTTGTCTCCGGCCGCCGCGAAGGCCGCGCGCGCGCTTGCCTCGTCGAGTCCCGTCTCCGCCTGAAAGATACGCCGGGCGCGGGCGCGCAATTTTTCATTGCGCGCCGACACGTTCGTCATGCGGTTGCCGCTGACGTAGCCGAGCCGGATCATGGTCGCCGTCGAGAGCATGTTGAGCGTCATCTTCTGCGCCGTGCCCGCCTTGAGACGGGTCGAACCCGCAATCACTTCCGCCCCCACCACAGGCACGATCGCCACCTCGACCGCGCGCGTGAGCGGCGACTCCGGCACGCATGCGACGCCCGCCGTGAACGCGCCGAGCGAGCGCGCGTGTTCGACCGCGCCGAGCGTGTAAGGCGTGCGCCCCGAGGCGGCGATGCCGACGACCGCGTCTTTGCCCGAGACGCCGCGCGCGTCGAGGTCGCGCGCGCCCGCCTCGCGGTCGTCCTCCGAGGCTTCCACCGCGCGATGGCAGGCCTCGTAGCCGCCCGCGATAATTCCCTGCACCAACTCCGGCGAGACGCCGAACGTCGGCGGGCATTCCGCCGCGTCGAGCACGCCGAGCCGACCAGACGTGCCCGTGCCCACGTAGAACAGTCGGCCGCCGCCGCGCAGACGCTCCACGATGCCCTCCACCGCCCGCGCCACTTCCGCCCCCACGCGCCCCACGGCCAACGCCACCAGCGCGTCCTCTTCGTTCATCAAACGCACGATCTCCGCCGCGCCGAGCGCGCCGATGCCCGCCGTGCGCGGGTTCTCCTGTTCGGTGACGGGAAGTTCTTCCATAAGTTTTAAGTCTCAAGTTTCAGGTTTCAAGTTTCAAATTTCAAGTTAAAGACCGAACAAGCTCAGTCTTGAAACTTGAAACTTGAAACTCCAAATCTGAATCTCACCCGGCGAGCGCGAGGCGGCGCATCTGTTCGCGCGCCATCGCGGCGGCGGCGACGGCGGGCGAGAGTTTGGGCGGCGCGAGAAAGGCCTGGGGCGCGAGGCGTTTGATGCCCGCGCGCAAGGGGGCGAGCACGAGTTCGCCCGCGCTGAACACCCCGCCCACGTAGGCGACCTGAAAACTCTCGCGCTCCATCCGCAAATTTCGGATCACGGTACATGCGGCGACGGCCAACTCGCGCCCCGCGTCCGTCACGATGCCGCCCGCCACCGCGTCGCTCCCCGTCGCGGCCGCTTCGATGACGTGGCGGGCGAAACCCGCGATGCGCTCGTTGGTCATGCTCGCCGCGTAGATGGCGAGCGAGAGATCGTCCGGCGTCGCCACGTTGAAATACTGGCAGGCGGCCTCGTCAAGGCTGGTCGCCGCGCCGCGCCCGTCCGTCGCCTGTGCGACCGCTTGTAAAGCGCGGCGCGCGATCCACGAACCGCTGCCCTCGTCGCCCGCCAAAGGCCCCCATCCCCCGGCGCACACGTGCTTGCGACGCGCGTTCTTCCCGCAACAGATCGAACCCGTGCCCGCGATCAAAACCAGACCCGGCTTGCCGCCGGTCGCGCCGTAGAGCGCGATGTCGGCGTCCGTCACGACTTCGAGCGAAGCGATGCCGAGCGCGCCGCGGAGTGCGTCGGCCATGTGCTCTTTCAAGTCTGAGCGGCGCACTCCCGCCAGTCCGATTTGCGCCGAAGCGATGTCGGTGCGGCGCACGTCCGCCGCGGCACACGCGCGCTCGACGGCCTCGCGCACCGCCGCCGCCGCGTTGCGCACGCCGACGCGCAGGGGGTTGGAAGGCCCCGCCAGCCCTTCGCCGAGCGTCCGGCCTTCTTCGTCCGTGATAATGGCTTGAGTCTTCGTGCCGCCGCCGTCCACGCCGAGCACGATGAGCGGCGCGTGCAGGTCTCTGGGCGCATGGGAAAGGTTTGTGGGTTCGCGTCTGGACTTCATCGTGTGTTCGGGGACGGGACTTCTCACGCGGACGCCCTCCCCTACCGGCTATGATGGCCGGATTGTAAAAATAGTTGACATATAATGGAAACTAAAAGATTTTATCTGCTTGATAATCAATCCTGATAGAGAGGTTTCCCAATGGAGATCAGACAGCTCAGAGCTTTGGCGGCCATTGCCGAGACGGGCACGTTCACGGCCGCCGCCGCGCGCGTCCACGTCACGCAGGCAGCCATCAGCATGCAGATTCGCCAACTCGAACTCGAAACGGGCACGCTCCTGTTCGTCCGCACGCCCCGCCGCTGCGTGCTCACGCACGCCGGAGAACTCCTGCTCGAACGCGCCCGCCGCATCCTCCGCGAGCACGACTCCGCGCTCGCCGAATTGTCCGAACTGTCGGGCACGGCGCACGGGCGGCTGCGTCTCGGCAGCGCGTCGGCGATGTTCAGTTCCGATCAACTGCCGCTGATCTTGAAAGAACTGCGGGCGCGCTGCGAGCACGTCGAGGTGACGGTCACGTCGGGGACGAGCGAGTCGCTCGTGCGGCAGATCGTGGCGGGCGAGTTGGACATCGCTTTCATTTCGCTGCCGGTGGAGGCGCGCGGCGTGCAGACGGAGTTGCTGCTGAAGGACGAGTTGATCGCGATTGCGCATCCCGCTCACCCGCTCGCGCACAAGCGCGTCATCAGTGCTTTCGAGTTGGCGGGGCAGAAATTGATCCTCGGCGAACGCGGCGGCAACACGCGTCGCTTGATCGACGAATTCTTCGCCGAGGCGGGCTTGCACCCGGTCGTGGCGATGGAACTGAGCCGTTTGACTTCGATCAAGCGAATGGTTGAATCGGGGATGGGCGTCGGCATCGTGCCGGTGCGTTCGGCGGCTGAGGAGATCGCCGCGGGACGGCTCGTGCGCTGGTGGATCGAGGGCGCGCAGATCAATTCGGAACTCGGTTTCGCACAACTCTCCGGCGGCTATCAATCGCCCGTGACGCAAACCTTCGTCAATCTCTGCCGCGCGAATTTCGCCGCCGAGACCGAGGCGAACAAACCGCGCAAACAACGCACGCGCACCGCGCGCAAACTTAAAGCGAAGCCGAAGAAACGTTGACCGGAGCATGACGGCGAATCGCTTGCCGCGTATGACGGCGACTCGCTCGCTGCGTATGACGGCGAATCGCTTGCTGCGGAGAGGCGCGCGCCTGTCGGCGACTCGCGCGGGCGGCGCGCGCGGTCTACCCTTCGGTCTGCCCGATCAACGTGCGGATGGCGGGAACGAGGCGGGTGGTGTCTTCGGGTTTACGCAGGCACCCTTGCGCGCCCGCACGCTTCGCCTCCTCGTGGTCGAGGAGCGAGGCGTAGGCGGTGAAGAAGAGGATCGGCGTGTGCAGGTTGAACTCGCGAATCTCGCGGCAGAGGGCGAGGCCGTCCATGTCGGTGAGGCCGATGTCGAGAAGAATCAGCGCGTAAGAATTTGCGCGCGCGTGCGTCAATCCTTCGTCCGCGGTCTGCACGGCGGTCACGTCGAAGCCCTCCTGTTTCAAACTCCACTCCACCAGAAAACGCGTGTCCTGCGTGTCTTCGACGTATAAAATTGCCGGTCGCTCAACGGTCATTATTTTTCCCTTCGTGAAAAAGTGATAGGTGATAAGTGATGGGTGATGAGTTAAAGACAATTGTTTTTGCTTTAACTCATCACCCATCACTTATCACCTATCACCTCCCGTATATCTCTGCATGAGTTCAGGCCAACGGCCTTGAGCTTTGAGGATCAGTTCGCAGACTTCGCGGACTGCGCCGAAGCCTCCGGGCAGAGCGGTCGTGTAATGCGCGGCGGCGAGCGTGTCGGCGGTCGCGTCGGCGACGGCGACGCCGAAGCCCGAGCGGCGCATCAGAGGAATGTCCGTCACGTCGTCGCCGACGTAGGCCGCCTCCGAGGCTTCGACCCCGGCGGCGGTCAACACCTCCGTGAAATCTTTGATCTTGTCCCAGGTGCCCTGCCGCACGTAGGTGATGCCGAGATCGCGCGCGCGGCGTTCGACGGCGGACGAGGTGCGGCCGGAGATGATGCCTGACTGCAACCCGGCGCGATGCAGGAGCACGAGGCCGTGCCCGTCGCGCGTGTGGAAACTCTTCTCCTCGTCGCCGTTTTCAAGGAGCGTGATGCGCCCGTCGGTGAGCACTCCGTCGCAATCGAGCAACAACAGTTTGACGCGCGCGGCGCGTTGTTCGACGTTCATCTTATCTCGCCTCTCCAATGCTTCAACGCACCTCGAAAATGGGAACGTCCACGAGCCGCATCGCCGCGCCGCCGGTACTACCGCTGCGCGCGAAGACGAGCACGGCCGTGCCCGACTGCTCGCGGCCGCCGAGCGTCTTGGCCGTGATGAGAACGTCTGCGGCGAAGCGATCCGAGCCGAGCGATTCGGTGCGCAGCAGTTTCGTCTGCCACTGTTCCGGCTGGCTGCTGACGATGCCTTTGGTGAACGAGGCGAGTTCGCCGGGCATCAGGAGCGCGTCGAGATCGGCCTTGCGGCCGCCGCGAATTGCCTGATCGAACTGCGTCACGGCGGCGCGCACCGCCTCGTCGATCACGGGCGCGCTCTCCGCTCTCAGGCGCGCGGCGCGCGCGGCGAGCGTGGGCGCGTAACCGCCTTCGGCGCGCACGGCCTCGTTGAAAAATCGCGCGGCCTCGGCCGCCTGATTCCGGCGCAGGGCGATTTCGCCGAGTCCGATGTGCGCCCAGGCGAGCGTGGCGGGCAGCGGCAGGCGGTCGTCGAGGGCGGCGCGAAATTCGCGTTCGGCGTCGGGAAGTTTGTTCTGTTCGAGGAGGGCGCGGGCGAGCAGGATGCGCGCGTCCTGCATGAGCGGCGCGCGGGCGAGCATCTCGCGGGCGATGGTTTCCGTCTGCGCGTGTTGCCCGGCGGCGAGCAGGCGCGTGGCGTCTTCGAGTGATTCTTCGAGCGCGGGGGCGCGCGGCGCGGCGTCGTTCGCGTAGTCGAGTTGAGGATAGATTTTATCCGGGTCAACTTCGACGCGGACGATGCGCGCAGCGGTCTTGAAACGCACGTCGGCGAAGTCGCGCGCGGGGATGACGGCCTGCGACACGACGCGCTCGCCGCCGTCCGTGACGGCGACGGCGGTGACGGCCGTGTCAATCGCCCCGGTGTTCCTGAGCGCGGACACCCACTCGCCGCCGCGCTGTTGCGGCAAACCGATCAGGAGGTCGAGTTCGGTCGGCTGCTCGAAACCGGCGTCGAGCGCGGGCTTCAAAGTTGCGCCGCCCGCCGCGTTGAACGCGGCGCGCAGGACGGCGAGCGTGAGTTCGCCCTCACGATTCTTTTGAAGTTGTTCGCGCAGCAGCGTGAGAAAGGCTTCACGGCCGAGCGTGCGATCCGCGAGCCGCCAGATCATCGCGCCCTTGTTGGCGACGGAGAGGTAGTAGGTCGGTTCGAGCGGCGTGGTGATGGCGAGCGGGGCGTCGCGGCGCGCCACGGCCGCGTAGGCGATGCGCTGGCGCAGCCGTTCGGCGTCGGCGGCCTCGCGCCCGAACTCCTTTTCCAGAAAGAGCGTGGCGAGATAGCGCGCGAGACCTTCGCGCACGACGCCCGCCCCTTCGCCGCGCACGGGCGTCGCGCCGCCGAGATGCATGCGCGCGACCGCCTCGCCGACGTGTTGCGCCGTCAAGGCGTCCACCTTGGCGCGACGAAAGGCGGCCGTGTCGAGCAGGATCGTGCCGCCGAGATCGAAGCCCGCGCCGCGTGTGACGGCGACGAGCCGGATCGGAGTTTCCGGCAGCGCGCCGAACAGCCCGGCATAAAAACCGCGCGCGGAGGCGGCGAGCGCGATGAGCGTTTCGGCGCGTTTGCGTTCGTCGGCGGTCGCGCCGCGCGGCAGGTAGGCCGTCACGCCGCTTGCGCCGCTCGCGCCGCCCGCGCCCTCGACGGCGTCCCACCGGCCGGTCAGAAAAAACGGCTGCGCCGAAAGTTTTTGTTCAAAGGTTGCGCCCGTGGCGACGCCGGAAGCGAGCACGGTATCTGCGCCCGCCCCGTTGACCGTGAGGCGCACGGGGGCGTTGTCAGCCCCGCGCGCGGCAAACTGCGAGTTGGGCGACGGGTACCAGCCGGAGAGCGGAAGAAACTGCGCGCCTTCGGGCGAGATGGCCGCCAGCCCCGTGTTCGCGGCGACGGGCAGGCGATAATCGAGCGCGAGGTTGACGGCGGAACCGGGCGGGACGGGCGCGGCGAGCGTCACGGACACCTGCTGCAATCCCGTGCGCGCCTCCGCCCGCGCGAAATACTGCGCGGACGCATCGCCCACCGTCGCCGATTTGATCTCGGCCGCCGCGTTGAGGCGCACGGTCAAACTGCGCCCCGCGCCCGCGCCGACGTTGCGCGCCGAGATGAGCGCGCGCGCCGTGAGCGAGCGGTCGGCGGCGGCCGGAGCGGGCAGCGTGGCGGTCACGTCGAAGCGCGTCACCTGCCACACGGCGCGCGCTTCTTCCTGCGCGCGTGCGCCGGTCGAGGTCAACAGCAGCGTGAAGACGAGAGCGAGTTTGAAGGGACGAAGATTGTTCATACCTGAGCGCGTGTGTGATGTTCCGTGGCGGCCGTCGGCCGGACGAGTTGGTGTAGGTCGCGCAGCATGTGCAGGAGCGGTTCGAGCCGCGCGAGCGGCAGCGCGTTCGGCCCGTCGGAGAGGGCGCGCGAAGGCTCCTCGTGTACTTCCATGAAAACCGCGTCCACGCCGCAGGCCACCCCGGCGCGCGCGAGCGGTTCGATGTACTCCGACTGCCCGCCCGTTGCATGACCGAGGCCGCCCGGCAGTTGCAACGAGTGCGTCACGTCGAAGACGACGGGCGCGCCGAACGAGCGCATGATGGGAAACGAGCGCATGTCAACGACGAGATTGCCGTAGCCGAAGGAGACGCCGCGCTCCGTGAGCAGCAGCCGCTCGCAGCCTTCGGCGCGCGCCTTGCGCACGATGTTGCGCGCATCCGACGGCGCGAGAAACTGTCCCTTCTTCACGTTCACGACGCGCCCCGTGCGCGCCGCCGCGACGATCAAGTCCGTCTGTCTTGAGAGGAAGGCCGGAATCTGCAACACGTCGGCGACGGCCGCCACCGGCTCCACCTGCGACACGTCGTGAATGTCCGTCAACACCGGCACGCCAACCTCTTCCTTCACGCGCCGCAATACGTCCAAACCTTCCTGCATTCCGCGCCCGCGAAAACTCTCGTGCGAGGTGCGGTTGGCCTTGTCGTAAGATGCCTTGAACACGTAATCCAGCCCGGCCGCGCGCGCCCTCCGCGCGCACTCGCGCGCCATCATCAAAGCGTGCTCCGGCGATTCGATCACGCACGGCCCGGCGATGATCGTCAAACGTCCGTCGCCGAACGAGGCGTTGCCCACTTGAAAAGATTGAACGGGTGTTGCTTCAGTTGACATAGATTGATGTCGCCGGCGGCTCTCGAAAAATACTCCGGTAGCCGCGCCGGGAACGAAGAACTTTCTTACACGCTCGGCAGAGCTAAAACGGATTCAAAACTTTCTTTAATTTCTTGAAGGCCGAACCGACTTTCGATCCCTTCTTCTCTTTGGCGCGACTGGTTACCGCCCGCGTCGCGCGCCGGTTGCCCCGGTTCGGCTGCGCCTTTTTGTTCGCGGCGGCATCCGGCGGCGAAGGCGTCGGCGTTGCTTCCGGCGAAGGCGTCGGGGTCGCGGCGAGCGTCGCGTTCTCGACCGGGAGCGTCGCGCTGTTGCGCGTCCTGACGAAGGCCGTCAGAGCGACGACCAGCAAGAGCAAAGCTGCCACCGACGCCAACCAGACGGGCGGCCGGTTGAGCCGGTGGAGCAACGTGCGCCGGTCGTGCAACAAGACCTTGATGCGCGTGAACGGTTGCGCCTCCGTTTGAGCGGGTGATGCGGCCGGGGCTGCGGCTAAAGCATCCGTGGCGGCGGCGACGGCGACGTTGCCGGTTTGCGGTCGTCGCGCGCCCGTCGCCTGCGCCAGGTTCGTCGTGTCGTGCGTCTTCCCGTTGCCGCCGCGCCCGGCGGAAGTTTCGCCGAGCACGAATCGCCCGGTCGGCTCCGCGCCGCGCACGTTCTCAAACTCGTCGGCCGCGAGATAATCGGGCGTGCGCGCGATTCCGGCGAGCTTGGCCGCGGCTAAAAGTTCGCGCCTGAACGCACCTGCGTCGGGCGGGCGATTCAGAGGATTTTTTTCGAGCGCGTGCAGCGCGACGCGTTCGAGTTCGGGCGGGATGTTGGCGACCAACTCGCTCGGACGGCGCGGCGGCTTCGACGAATGTTGCAGGGCGACGGCCAGCGGCGACGCGCCGGTGAACGGAGCCGAGCCGGTGAGCATCTCGTAGAGAATGATGCCGAGACTGTACACGTCGGAGGCGGGCGTCAGGTGCGCGCCGTCGCATTGTTCGGGCGACATGTAGCGCGGCGTCCCGATCATCACGCCCGTCAGCGTGAGCGCGCGCTGCTCCGAGTCGTCAACCGACTCGGCGGCGAGTTTCGCGATGCCGAAGTCCAGCACTTTGACGAGGGGCGGCGCGTTCTTCGGTTGGACGATGAAGATGTTGGCGGGTTTGAGATCGCGATGGATGACGCCGCTTTCGTGCGCCGCCTCGACCGCCGCCGCCACCTGCAACATCAGCGCGACGGCGCGCCCGCTCTCAACCGGCGATTCGAAGGCCAGCAGCTCGCGCAAATTTCGCCCTTCGAGCAATTCCATCACGATGTAGACGCAGCCGTCCGCCGTGCGCCCGAAATCCGTGACCGTGACGGCGTTCGTGTGGCGGAGGCGACCGGCGGCGCGCGCCTCGCGCCGGAAACGCTCCTGCGCCGCCTCGTCTTCGACGAAACGCTGGTGCAAGACCTTCACCGCCACGGGGCGTTCGATGAGCAGGTGCGTCGCGCGATAGACCGTGCCCATCCCGCCCTCGCCGAGCCGACTGTCCAGACGATACTTCTCATCCAGCACGCGCCCCGCGAGCGGGTCTGACAGGGCGGGCGCGGCGACGGTCGAGTCGGCGCGCAGGATCGCGCCGTCGTGCGGGCACGTCAGCACGCTCGTCTCGAACAACCGACCGCATGTGGGACAATGAAGCATGGTTTTACTCGTCAATCGTAAATCGTAAATCGTGAATAGACAAAGCCCTTTCCCTTACTATTCACGATTTACGATTTACGATTCAAACGCTTTTATTGTCCGGTTTCTCAGCCGAAATGTACAGGACGAAGATAAGGGATGAGGGCGGAGGGATGAGGGATGAAAGGAATGCTTAACTCGCTTGAATAGTTTCCTGATTCATCCCTCATCCCTCATCCCTCATCCCTTCTCTCAGTCGTCGCCGGCGACGCCCATGCGGTGCGAGGCGGCGTTCAGTTCGGGGTCGGGCGCGTCTTCCATGGTCGTTTCGTTGCGCAGGCGATTTTCGAGCGCGGCGCGGACGAAGGAGGTAAACAGCGGGTGTGCATCGAGCGGCTTTGATTTGTATTCGGGGTGGAACTGGCAGCCGAGAAACCACGGGTGCGCGTCGCGCGGCAGTTCGACCATCTCGACGAAACGACCGTCGGGCGATTCGCCGCTGAAGACGAGTCCGGCGCGCTCCAACGTCTCTCGAAACTCCGGGTTGAACTCGTAGCGATGACGATGACGCTCGCCGATCTCCAGTGCGCCGCCGTAAACTTCGCGCGCGAGACTCGCGGGCGTAAGACGGCATTGCCACGAACCGAGGCGCATCGTCCCGCCCAACTCCTCGACGCCGACGAGGTCGCGCAGTTTGAAGATAACCGGGTAGGGCGTCGCCGGGTCAAACTCGGTCGAGTCGGCGTTCGTCAGCCCGCACATCGTGCGCGCGTATTCGATCACGGCCGTCTGCATGCCGAGGCAGATGCCGAAGAAGGGCGTGCGGCTTTTGCGTGCGTAGGAGATGGCGCGGATCATGCCGGCCACGCCGCGCGCGCCGAAGCCGCCGGGCACGAGGATGGCGTCGTAGTCGCGCAGGCGTTCCTCGAAATTCTCCCCCATCAACTTCTCCGACTCGACCCAACGCACGTTCACACGCACGTTGCACGCGACGCCGCCGTGCGTCAGAGCCTCGCGCAGAGACTTGTAGGAATCCTCCAACTCGACGTACTTGCCGACGATGCCGATGGTGACTTCGCCCGCCGCCGGTTCGCGGATGGTCGAGACGAGTTCGCGCCACTGCGAGAGGTCTGCATGGGCGGCGCGCTTTTGCAGCCCGAGCGCATCGACGATCAACTCGTCGAGTCCCTGTTCGTGAAAAGCGAGCGGCACGTCGTAGATGGTGTCCACGTCTTCGGCGGTGATCACGGCGCGCTCCGTGACGTTACAGAAAAGCGCGATCTTGCCGCGCAGGTCGCGCGAGAGGTTACGGTCGGAGCGACAGAGCAACACGTCGGCGGCGATGCCGATCTCGCGCAGTTCGCGCACGGAATGCTGCGTCGGCTTGGTCTTGAGTTCGCCCGCGGCGGCGATGTAGGGGACGAGCGTAAGATGGACGAAGAGTGCGCCGCGCTCCCCGTTCTTCGCCTCCTCGTTGCCCATCTGGCGGATGGCTTCGAGAAACGGCAAACTCTCGATGTCGCCGACGGTGCCGCCGATCTCGACGATGACGACATCGACGTTGTCCATCTCGGCCACCGCGCGCACGGCCTTCTTGATCTCGTCCGTGATGTGCGGAATCACTTGGATGGTCTTGCCGAGGTAATCGCCGCGCCGCTCCTTTTCGATGACGGAGAGGTAGATGCGCCCGGTCGTCCAGTTGTTGGCGCGCGTGAGGCGTGCGTGCGTGAAGCGTTCGTAGTGGCCGAGGTCGAGGTCGGTCTCCGCGCCGTCGTCGGTGACGAAGACCTCGCCGTGTTGGAAGGGCGACATCGTGCCGGGATCGACGTTGATGTAAGGGTCGAGCTTCATCAGCGTCACGGTCAGCCCGCGCGCTTCGAGCAGGCAACCGATGGACGACGCCGCCAGCCCCTTTCCCAAACTCGAAACCACCCCGCCCGTGACGAAAATATATTTAGGCATCTCTCTCCTCGGTGCCGGACGCACCCGATTTCTCCGCGGCGGGTGCGGCATCATCGCCCTCGCCCGGAATTTTCTTCTTGTTGTAATAACCGTGTTTCAAATCCTGCTGCACCTCGACGGCATTCGCCGCCTTCGGGTTCAACCATTGCTGCAACGCGAACATCGCGGCGCGCGTGTGCGCGCCTTCCCGCGCGCGCCGCGCAAACTCTTCCTCCGAAATCTTTTCGGGCGGCATCCCCAGCCGAGCCGCCGCGCACAGGGCGCCCGAGATAATCAACAGGATGAACGCCAACCCGATCCAGTCGTTCATAAGGCACAGGGGCAAAATCCGAGACGCCGCTTTCGCCCGCCCAGACGCAGATCAGGATGCGCCGTTCCCGCCCTTGAGGTTGCGTTCGAGCATTGCCGCCAAACGATCCAGCCGCGCGTTCGTCTCCGCCACCTTCTCATTAAGTTGAGCGTTAGACGCCGCGATCTGCGCGTCGGTGCGGGCATTCGATTCCGCGATCAGGGCGTCGGTGCGCGTGCGCGACTCCGCGATCTGCGCATCCGAGCGCGCCTGAGCCTCGGCCAGCCGCGTCATGCTCGCCGTGACGATCTGAATAAACTCCGACTGCGTTTCCGCGTACATCTGCAACTGCCTGCCCGTCTCGGCGATCTGTTGGTTGGTCTGCTCAAGCCGCACGTCGAAGGCGGCCATCCGTTCTTCAAAAGCGACCTGCCGTTCTTCAAAAGCGACCTGCCGCTCCTCAAAGGCGGCTTGGCGCGCGTCGAAGGCGGCCTGGCTTTTCACCAGAAACTCAAGGGCGCGTTCCATCTCTTCGTTAGACATCGGTGAGGCTACCTCTCTTTCAATTCCTCGGCGACAAACATCGCGCGCACGCGTTCGAGGTCGGCGGGCGTATCCACGCCGGTTGACTTCTCCTCTGTTTCAACCACGCGAATTTTCGCGCCGTGTTCGAGCATGCGCAATTGTTCGAGCGATTCGGCGCGTTCGAGCGCGGACTGAGGCCAGCGCGCGTATTCTAACAAAAAGGCGCGACGGTAGACATAAAGCCCGGTGTGCTTGCGAAAGTCGGCGAGCAGCGCGGGTTCAATTTCGAGCGCGGCGGCCAGCGAACCGAATCGGCGCACGGCCTCGCGCGGGTACGGGATCGGGGAACGCGAAAAATAGAGCGCGCGCCCCTGCCCGTCGGAGACGACTTTGACCACGTCGGGACTCAGCACATCGCCCGCGCCGCCGACGGCCTCGCACGTCGTCGCGCACGCGGCCTCCGTGTCATCCTGCAAGGCCGCGACGGCGCGTTCGATAGCGCGCGGGGAGATTTGCGGTTCGTCGCCCTGCACGTTGACGATGAGATCGACGCCGGCGTCGAGCGCGAGCGCGGCTTCGGCCAGGCGGTCGCTGCCGCTCAAGTGTTCGGCGCGCGTCATCATCGCCTCGTAACCGGCGGCGCGCACGGCATCGCGGATGCGCTCGTCGTCCGTGGCGACCAGCACGCGCGAGACGTTTCGCGCCGCGAGCGCGCGTTCGCAGACGCGCACGATCATCGGTCGGCCGCAGATGTCGAGCAGAGGTTTGCCGGGAAGTCGGGTGGAATTGAAGCGCGCGGGGATGATGGCGACGGCGGAAATTCGGGTTGGCGAGTCCGTGTGGTTCACGGGATTGCAAGATAGCCTGTCGCACCCGCGAGTGTCAATGAAAAGCATGGGGAAAGGGTAAGGGGGAAGGGGGAAAGGAATAGAGACGGGCGGCGCACGGGGTTTCGCTTTCCTTTCCCCTTTCCCCTTTCCCCTTTTCGCCCGTACCTTTGAGCGGTTTGACACCGCACATTCTGCGGGCTACGATGCGCAAAGTTTTTCAGCTATGATTTCAAGGTGAATAGTGCGGCTCGTGCGGATTCGCATTTGAGTCTTTACTTGCGCTAACTAGACACCGTTTACCTTTCGCCATTTACTGAGTTATGGGATTCCAAACTACGGCCATTCACGCGGGGCAGGAGCCTGACCCGACGACGGGCGCGGTCTCCGTGCCGATCTATCAAACTTCGACCTACGCGCAGGAGGGACTCGGCAAGCACAAGGGCTTCGAGTATGCGCGCACGCAGAACCCGACCCGCCTCGCCCTCGAACAGAACATCGCCGCCCTCGAAGGGGCGCGCTTCGGCTACGCCTTCGCCTCCGGCATGGCCGCCATCGACGCCACGCTGCGGCTCGTTCGAGCGGGCGACCACGTCGTCGTCTCCGATAACACTTACGGCGGCACCTACCGCCTCTTCTCGCGCGTGCTCTCGAACTACGGCATCGAGTTTACCTATGTTGACACGACGGACGCGTCGAACGTCGAGGCCGCCATCCGCGACAACACGCGGATGGTCTTCGTCGAAACGCCCACCAACCCCGTGATGATGGTGACGGACTTGCAAGCCGTCTCCGACATCGCGCACGCGCGCGGCGCGCGGGTCGTGTGCGACAACACGTTTCTTTCGCCCTACCTGCAACGCCCCATCGAGTTCGGCGTGGACATCGTGCTGCACTCGACGACGAAATATCTGAACGGTCATTCGGACAGCATCGGCGGCGTGGTCGTCTTGAACGACGAGCAGGACGCCGAATGGCTCAAGTTCATCCAGAACAGCGCGGGCGCGATCCTCTCGCCCTTCGACTCCTGGCTCATCATGCGCGGCACGAAGACGCTCGCCTTGCGGATGGAACAGCACGACCGGAACGGCCGCGCCGTCGCCGCCTTTCTCGAAGAACACCCGAAGGTCGAGAAGCTCTACTATCCGGGGTCGCTCTCGCACCGCCAGCACGATCTGGCGAAGCGGCAACAGCGCGGCTTCGGCGGCATGGTCTCCTTCGATGTCGGCTCGCTCGACAGCGCGCGCGCCGTGCTCGAAGGCGTCCGGCTCTGCACGCTCGCCGAAAGTTTGGGGGCGGTGGAATCCCTGATCTCGCACCCGGCGACGATGACGCACGCCTCCGTGCTCCCCGAAACGCGCGCCCGCCTCGGCATCACCGACGGCCTCGTGCGCATCTCCGTCGGCCTCGAAGACGTGGACGACATCATCGCCGATCTCGATCAGGCGCTTGGGAAAATTTAGTGGCAGGTGACAGGCGGCGGGCGACAAGTTAAACTCTCGCCTGTCTTATCACCTGTCATCCGTCACCTGTCACCTGTCACTTGCTTATGTTCGTCGAGCTACACGCACAATCCGACATCGGCCGCGTCCGGCAGGGCAACGAGGACAACTTCCTCGTGCTCGATCTCGCTTCGGGAGAGAGTTGGAGCGGCTCGGAGGGCGCGCCCGCGCCGCCCGACGGCATCCGCCGTTTCGAAGTAGGCAGCGAGGGGCTGGTGCTCATCGTCTCGGACGGGATGGGCGGCGCGCTCGCCGGCGACGTGGCGAGCCGGATGGCCGTCGAGAGCGTGCGCGAGATGCTCACCGAGGAAGACTCCGAGCACAAGACGGACGATCAGGGCGCGGCCGTCGCGCTCGTCGATTGCCTGCGCAACGCCACCGGCTACGCCAACTACGCCATCCACCGCAAGAGCCTCGAAGACCCGCGTTGCAGCGGCATGGGCGCGACGCTCACCGCCGCCGCCGTCGCCGGGCACACGATGGACTTCGTGCAGGTCGGCGACAGCCGCGCCTACGTCATCCGCGGCGACGAGATCAAACTGGCGACCAAAGATCAATCGCTCGTGCAGCAACTCGTGGATGTCGGCCAGATCACGGAGGAAGACGCCGAGACGCACATGTTCCGCAACGTCATCCTCCAGGCTCTCGGCGCACAGAGCGACCTCGCGCCCGTCATCTCCCGCGTCCGTCTCCAACGCGGCGACATCATGCTGCTCTGTAGCGACGGACTCTCCGGCAAGATGCGCGCCGAGGAGATGCTCCAGATCGTCGGCGCGGCCGGCGACGACCTCGCCGCGGCCTGCGACGCCCTCATCAAAGAGGCCAACAAGCGCGGCGGCGAAGACAACATCACCGTCGTCCTCGCGCGCTTCGACGGCGACGACCTCGAAGCCCCGGCGCGCGCACCGATCACCGTCGAACTCGCCGCCCTCGAAGACGACCAAACGCTCCCCGGCATGGAAGACGACACCTCGCCGATCCCTTAAGACAGGGGAAAGGGTAAGGGGTAAAGGGGAAAGGGAAAACAGGAAGCGGGGCGCAGCAGATTGAGTGCTGCGCCCCGCTTTTGTCTTCAACCTTTACCCCTTACCCTTTACCCTTTACCCTGTCTTATTCTTCCCTTCCCGGTGGCAGCGCGCTCGGCCGCCAATCGGGCGCGGAGGGCGCGCGGCGGACGTAGATTGATGCGCCGCGCACGCTCTCGACCACCACGCGCGCGCCGGCCTCCAGCGGTTCTTCGCCTTCGGCGGGGTAGGCCGTCCACGTCGAGCCGTAGACCTTCACCGCGCCTTCGAGGAGCGCGCCCTGACTGGCGGCGACGACCGTTCCCACTTGCCCCGGCAGCGACTCCGCGCCCGATTTATAGCTGCCCTCGCCCGCATCGCGCATGAGATATTTCGTGAAAATCGTGCGCGAGGCCGCCGTCAGGGCAATCGAGACGACGAAGAAGATGAGGAACTGGAACGGGTAGCCCGCCCCGGCGAGCGCGGCCAGCGCGGCGGCAATCGCGCCCGCGCCGAACCACAGCAGCACGAAGCCCGACGTGAAGATTTCGGCGACGATCAGGATCACGCCGAGCACCACCCACAGTATCCACACGAAGTCGCTCATGAGCCTCCCGCTTCAACCTTTCAACATATTCTTCAGGACGAACCAGACGTTGGCCGGGCGTTCCGCCAGTCGCCGCATGAAGTAAGGATACCAGTGCTTGCCGTAGGGCACGTAGACGCGCATGTTATACCCGTCGTTCGCCAGTTGCACTTGCAGGTCGCGCCTGACGCCGTAGAGCATCTGAAACTCGAAAGCCTCTTTCGCGATCCCTTCGCGCGCGGCGTGGTTGACGGTCGCTTCGATCATGGCCGGGTCGTGCGTGGCGATGCCGTGATAGACGCCGCTCGACAGGAGCCGCTGCATCACGCGGACGTAATTCTCGTCCACGTCGCGCTTGTCCGGGAAAGCCACTTCGGGCGGCTCGTTGTAAGCCCCTTTGCAGATGCGTATGCGCGCCGGAATCTTCAAGAGGTCTTCGACATCCGCTTCGGTGCGCCGCAGGTAGGATTGCAGCACGATGCCTACCGTGTTCAGGTCGAACTCCGCGCGCAGGCGTTTGAAGATGTCAATCGTCACTTGCGTGACGCTCGACTGCTCCATGTCCACGCGGACGAAATTGCCGCGCCGCGCCGCCTCCGCCACCACTTCGCGCGCGTTCCGGTAGGCCAACTCCGGGTCTATTTCGAGTCCGAATTGCGTCAGCTTGATCGAGACGTTCGAGCGGATGCCCGTCTCGTCGATGGCGGCGAGCACGCGGTTATACTCGCGCACTTCTTCCTCCGTCTCGGCGCGGCTGGCGACCGATTCGTTGAGATGATCGAACGACGCGCTCGCGCCGCGCAGGTTAATCTCACGGATCGCGGCGACGGCTTCAGAGATGTTCTCGCCCGCCACGAAGCGCGTCGTCATCTTCTTGAAGGGGCTGAAGCGCGTCGCGAAGTCTTTCAAGCCTTCATGTCGCGCCAGATAGAGCAGTGCGTTTCTGGTTACCATTTTTAAGAGTGACAAGTGACGGGTGACGTGTGACAAGTTAAAGCATAGTGGTTTTTAACTTGTCGCCCGTCACCCGTCGCTTGTCACTTTTGTCTCCTATGATATGCTTGGCGGCGATCCGCCCGTGCTCGCTCAAACCACCTCGCCACACAATCTAACGTCGGTGCGACGCTGGAAGGACATTTTGCCCCGTGCGCTGGAAGTTGCTCATCATCACTTCGCTCGTCGCCGCCCTCGTCAACACGGGCGGGATGCACGCGCTCGCCT
Organism: Pyrinomonadaceae bacterium; assembly: GCA_036386515.1. Lineage (GTDB taxonomy): Bacteria > Acidobacteriota > Blastocatellia > Pyrinomonadales > Pyrinomonadaceae > JAIVJZ01. Next base: position 53,638 of record DASVVO010000039.1, on the reverse strand, counting down.
ACTGGACGACGGGCATCGTCATCGCTCCGGGCGCGCCGCGCCCCGCCGTGCTCGCCCGCGTCGCCGTCATCCCGCTCGTCCTGATCACGCTCGCCTGCATTTTCGTCTATCGCCACACGGCGCGCCGTCGCAAGCTGCAAGCCACGCTGACCGCCCTGTTCTCGCTCGTTTTGACGTGCGCCGCCCTCTTCGTCTCGTGGATGTTTCTCAATTTCTGAAGCGGCCGCGTCTCGCTTCGCGCCCGTCGCACGGCGCGCCCGGCTCAGGCGGCGTCGCCCGTCGTTAAACTCTATTCAGCCCGATCTCTTTTTGCACGGGGCGCAGCGCGTCGATGACGAAGCGGATGTGCTCGTCGAGCGAGACGCCCAACTCGGCGACGCCCTGTTGAATGTCCTCGCGGTTCACCGTGCGCGCGAAAGCCTTGTCTTTCAGTTTCTTCTTCACGGACGACACCTCCAGGTCATCCAAACTCTTCGACGGGCGCACGAGCGCGCAGGCGACGAGGAAGCCGCAGAGTTCGTCCGTGGCAAAGAGGGCGCGCGCCAGCGGCGTGTCGCGCGGGACGTTCGTGTAGGGGGCGTGTCCCATGATGGCGCGGATGAAGTGATCCGGATAACCGCGCCCGCACAGGATGGTCGCGCCCTTGAAGGGGTGTTCGTCCGCGCCGGGAAACATCTCGTAGTCGAAATCGTGTAGGAGTCCGACCATGCCCCATTCGTCAACGTCGGCGTCCGCCCCGCCGTAGCGCGGGGCGCAGGCGCGCATGGCCGTCTCGACGGCGAGCGCGTGGCGGCGCAAACCGTCGCCCTTCGTGTATTCGCAGAGCAGTTGCCAGGCCTCGGTGCGGTCAGGCATCTTCCGTCACCCTTGATACTGAAGTCTCGAAATTAACTGGCGGCCGGTGGGTTAGCACGTCTGGAAGTTTCTCACGTCTTGGCGTTTCGTGACAACAGCGCGCCCCGGAATTGTCAGCTTGCCGCCGTTTTCCCACATCCCGTACAATGCCGCCAGAAGGTTTCGACACGGTTCTTAGACCTCCGATGAATTATCTCCTGCTCGCAGCTTTAGCCGCCTACGTCAATGCCGCCGTCCACGCGATTCTGGCGTTCGCCTACAAGCGTCGCCCGGTCGAGCGCGTGGCCGTCGGGTCGCTCGGCGTCGGCTTCGCGCTGCACACCGCCGCGTTCCTCGGCGACTGGATACAGGACGGCCGCTACCCGCTCTTCGGCCTGCGCGAGACTTTATCTTTTCTCGCCTGGACGCTCGTCGTCGCCTACGGGCTGGCGCACTTTCGCTATCAGGTCAAAGCTCTCGGCACCTTCCTGATGCCGCTCGTCGCGTTTCTCGTGACGGCGGCGTTGCTCGTGCGCGCGACGGCCGACGCGCGCGCCGGGACGGTGGCGGCGGGCGCGGCCGGTTGGGTCTTCCCCATCCACACCACGCTCCTGATCTTTTCCTACGCCGCCTTCTTCGTCGTCTTCGCCGCGAGCGCGATGTATCTCTGGCAGGAGCGCGAGTTGAAACTCAAGACCTTCTCCGCGCTCTTTCATCGCCTGCCGTCGCTGACGACCGTTGACGACATCGGCTCGACCGCCGCCGGCATCGGCTTCACGCTCCTGTCGCTCGGCATCGTCACCGGCGCGATCCTCTCTTCCCAACAGACCGGGCGCATCTGGCACAACGACCCGAAGGAGGTCTTCGCGCTCATCACGTGGCTGCTCTACCTGACGATGATCCACTACCGCACCCAATGGCGCGGGCGCAAAAGCGCGCTCGTCGGCGTCGCCGGTTTCGGCCTCGTCCTCTTCACCTTTCTCGGCACGCGCCTCATGGGCGGCTATCACGTCTTCGGTTAGCCGGGTTTCAAGTTTCAAGTTTCAGGTTTCAAGTTTAAGAACCTGAAAACATTCAGACTTGAAACTTGAAACCTGAAACTTGAAACTTCTCTATGTCGATCATTCTCGTCGGACTCAATCATAAGACTGCGCCGGTCGAGGTGCGCGAGCGTCTGGCCTTCACGGACGAAGCGTGCGCCGAGACTTTGCAGACGTTGGTTGACGGCGAGTTGATTAGCGAGGGCTTGATCGTCTCCACCTGCAACCGTGTGGAAGTGCTCGCGGCGACGCGCGGCGTGAGCGGCCATGAAGGCACGGCGCGCATCAGTTCCTTCCTGAGCGAGACGCGCCGCGTGCCGAACCAGTTTTTCGGCGAGCACCTCTACACGCACGCCGACGAGGCGGCCGTGCGCCACGTCTTCCGCGTCGCCTCCTCGCTCGATTCGATGGTGGTCGGCGAGCCGCAGGTGCTCGGCCAGGTGCGCCGCGCCTATTCGAACGCGGTCACGGCGGGCACGGCGGGGCGCGTCCTCCACCGGCTCGTGCATCACGCGCTGCACGTCGCCAAGCGCGTGCGCTCGGAGACGGGAATAGCCGCCTCCGCCGTCTCGATCAGTTTCACGGCCGTCGAACTCGGGCGCAAAATCTTCGGCTCGCTCAAGGGCACGACCGTGCTCGTGATCGGCGCGGGCGAGATGGCCGAACTCGCCGCGCAACACCTGGCGAGCGCGGGCGCATCGCGCATCCTCGTCACCAATCGCACCCTCCAGACCGCCGAACAACTCGCCAGCAAGATCAAAGGCACCGCGCTCGATTTCTCTTCCCTGCCCGCGCATCTGGCCGAGGCCGACATCGTCGTCTGCTCGACGGCCGCCGACGAATACGTCGTGACGCAGGAGATGGCGCGCGCGGCTCTGGCGGCGCGGCGGCAGCGGCCGGCCTTCTTCATAGACATCAGCGTGCCGCGCAACGTCGATCCGGCGGTCGGCGAACTCGACAATCTCTTCGTCTTCGACGTGGACGATCTGGAAGCGGTCGTCGCTTCCAACATCCGCGAGCGCGAGCGCGAGGCCGAGCGCGCCGAGTTGATCGTCGAATCCGAGGTGATGCAGTTTCAACAAGCCCTGCGCTCGCTCGACCTCGGCCCCACGGTCGCCGCGCTCCGGCAGAAATTGGAAGAGATCGCGCGAGCCGAACTCAAACGCCAGCGCACACGCCTCGGCGAACTGACGCCCGAACAGGAGCGCGCCGTCGAAGCCCTGCTGATGTCCACCGTCAACAAAATTTCGCACCCCATCATCAACCGCCTGCGCCGCTCGCACGACACCGGCGAGGAAGAAAACCTCAAGGCGTGGCGCAACACTTTCGGGCTGGAAGAATGAGTAGGTAGAGGTCAGAGGTTAGAGGTCAGAGGTTAGTTAAATCAGCTTCTCTCTTTCACTAACCTCTGACCTCTAACCTCTAACCTCTGTTGCTATGAGAGAGCATTTCGTCATCGGCTCGCGCGGCTCGAAGCTAGCGTTGTGGCAATCGGAATGGGTGCGGGCGCGGCTCGCGGAGTTGCGTCCCGAGGCGGAGATTCGCATCGAGGTCATCAAGACTTCCGGCGACGTGATGCTCGACGTGCCGCTCGCCGTCATCGGCGGCAAGGGCGTCTTCACGAAGGAACTGGAAGAGGCTCTGCTCGCCGAAGAGATCGATCTGGCCGTCCACTCGCTCAAGGATTTGCCGACGACGCTGCCGGACAATCTCGCCATCAGCGCCATCACCGAACGCGAAGACGCGCGCGACGCGTTGATTTTGCGCGAGGGCGTCACGGACAAAAACGCGTTACTCCACCTCCTCCCGAATGGCGCAATCGTCGGTACTTCGAGCCTACGTCGTCAGGCACAGTTAAAACACCTGCGCCCCGATGTTGTCATCAAAGACCTACGTGGCAACATTGACACGCGCCTGCGCAAACTCGACGAGGGCGGCTACGACGCGATCATCCTCGCCTACGCTGGCCTACGACGCCTCGGCTTCGACCATCTCATCAACGCTACCATCGCGCCCATCTCACACGCGGAGATGCTGCCCGCCGTCGGGCAGGGCGCGCTCGGCATCGAGACGCGCGCGAACGATGCGCGCACCGCCGCGCTCGTCTCGCTCCTCGAACATGCACCCACGCGCGCCGCCTGCACCGCCGAACGCGCCCTGCTCTTTGCGCTCGGCGGCGGCTGCCAGGTTCCCATCGCCGCGCACGCCGTCGTCAACGGCGATACGCTGCGACTCGACGCGCTCGTCGCCGCGCTCGACGGAGGGCGCGTCATCCGCGAAGGTTTGGAAGCCGACTCCGGCCACGCCGCCCGCGCGGGCGAAACGCTCGCCGTGCGCCTGCGCGAACGCGGCGCGGATGAGTTGCTGGCAGGATTAACCGTTTGAAGGCTGACTGTTTGAAAGTTGACCGTTTAATGGTTGATTGTTTGAAAGTTGCCCGTTTAATGGTTGACTGTTTGAAGGTTGATTGTTTGACGGCCGACTGTTTGAAGGTTGACCGCACGCATCTTTTGCGCCGTCTCTCGTGACGACACCCGATCCAAGCCACGCCCCGGAGCAGCCCTTGCGCGACCGCACCGTCCTCGTCACGCGCGCGGCGGCTCAGTCTGCGGAGTTCGCCGCCGAACTCGAACGCTACGGCGCGCGCATCGTCGCCTGTCCCACCATCGAGATCGCCGAACCCGAAAGTTTCGCGCCGCTCGACGAAGCCATCGAACACCTCTACGGCTACGATTGGCTCGTCTTCAACAGCACGAACAGCGTGGACTTCTTCATGCGCCGCCTGGAGGCCGGCGGACACGACGCGAGCGTGTTGGACGACATCAACGTCTGCGCCGTCGGCGCGGCCACCGCCGACCGGCTGCGCGATGCGCGCGTCCACGTCGATGTCGTTCCCGGTCAGTTCAAGGCCGAAGGCGTCTTCGATGCGCTGGCGAATTATCTCGGCGGGCGCGAGCGATTCGACCGCCTGAATTTTCTCATTCCGCGCGCCGCCGTCGCCCGCGACTACCTGCCCCGCGCGCTCGAAGCGGCCGGGGCGCGCGCCGATACGGTCGCGGCTTATCGCACCGTCGCGCCGCAGACGACCGACCGCGCGCGCGTCGAAGCCCTGCTCGTCGGCGGCGCGGTTGACTGCATCACCTTCACGAGTTCTTCGACCGTCGCCAACTTCGCCCAACTCTTCGACACGCGCGATCTCGGCGCGCTCCTCAAAGACATCCGCGTGGCCTGCATCGGCGACATCACGGCGCGCACCGCCGCCGACTACAACCTCACGACCGACATCCAACCGGCCGAGTTTACGACCGCCGCGCTCGCCCGCGCCATCGCCGATTATTTCGCGCCGAAGAGTTGAATCATCCACGCCGGAGACGCGTCTCCGGCGTCTCCGGCAGCGGCGGCGGGCGGCCTCTCCTTTGTCCAAACTCAAACCCGACACCGTATGCTAAACTGCGATCATGGCTAAGGGACGGGTGTTGGTTATCGACGACGAGCCGCTCGTGCTGGAAACCTTGCGCGAGATGTTGGCGGCGGAAGGGTTCGAGGCGGCAGCCGAGGCGGACGCGTCGCGCGCGCTCGAACGCGTCGCGCAATTTCGCCCCTCCGTCGTCGTCTCCGACGTGAAGATGCCCGGCCTGAACGGGTTCGAGTTGCTGCGCGAGTTGCGCACGCGCCACCCGGAGATCGCCGTCATCCTGTTGACCGGCGAAGGTTCGGTCGAGACGGCTCTGCGCGCCATCCAGGAAGAGGGCGCATACCACTTTTTCGAGAAGCCGATCGACAACGAAAAACTCTGCGCCGTCGTGGGGCGCGCGATGGAGGAAGGCCGCGCGCACCGCGACAGCCTCGCCCTCCAACACGAACTCCTCGGGCGCGGCGCGTTCGGGAAACTGATCGGCACCTCCGTCCCGATGCAGCGCGTCTACAAGCTCATCGAACAGGTCGCCTCCTCTTCCGCCTCAGTTCTCATCACGGGCGAATCCGGCACGGGCAAGGAACTCGTCGCGCGCACGATTCACGACCTCAGCCCGCGTCGCGCAGCCGAGTTCGTCGCCATCAACTGTTCCGCGATCCCCGAAACGCTGATGGAGTCGGAACTGTTCGGACATGAGCGCGGCGCGTTCACCGGCGCGGCCTCGCGTCGCCAGGGTTGTTTCGAACTCGCTCATCGCGGCACGCTACTCCTCGACGAGATCGCGGAGATGCCCGCGCTCCTGCAAGCCAAGTTGTTGCGCGTGCTGGAGGAGCGTTCCGTCAGGCGGCTCGGCGGTTCGCAGGAGATACCGATCGACGTGCGCGTGCTGGCGGCGACCAACCGCGAACCGCACGAAGCCGTCCGCACCGGCGCGTTTCGCGAAGACCTGCTCTATCGCCTGAACGTCATCACCATCGAACTCCCTCCCTTGCGCCAGCGCAAAGAAGACTTGCCGTTGCTGACGCAACATCTCGTTTCGCAACTCTCTGCGCGCCACGAGCGTCCGGCGCGCCACCTGAGCACGGCCGCGCTCGACGTGCTGCGCTCGCACTCCTGGCCGGGCAACGTGCGCGAACTCCGCAACGTCATCGAGCGCGCCGTCATCATCTGTTCGGGCGAGTCTATCGAACGCCACCACATCGCGCCCTACCCGCTCGACCAACGCGCCCGCGCCCGCGTCGAAGACACCATCACGCTGCCCGTCGGCACGCCCATCGATGAGATGGAGCGGCAGATGATCCTCCGCACGCTCCAAAAGACCGACAACAACAAAACGCGCGCCGCCGAACTTCTCCAAATCAGTCTCAAAACCCTGCACAACAAGTTGCGCCTCTACCGCGACCGCGGCCAACTCTCGGAAGCCGAACCGGCGCGCGCCACCCCCGCCCCACGCAAAGCCCTCGAATAACTGCTCCCGCATTGCCCTCCGCCCCGGCCGGAACACCCGACCGAGGTGTTATCAACTCGCGCCGGTCTCATGCGGCCAAGACCGGCGCGACGTGTCCGCGACGTGTCCGCGACCGGCCTCGTGTGCGTCGGGCGTCTTGAGCGGTTTCAGGTTCGGAGTCTCATTTCATCTCCACAACTTTCAGCCCGTTCCGCGACCTGGCGAGGCTTGTGCGCGGCGCGCCCGTCGGCGAACGGGGGCTTGTAAATCGCGTCGCGGTGGATGTATGCTTCGCCCACTGAACAGGAGATGTGTTATGAAAAAGTTTGTGCTTTTGCTGGCGGCCGCCGCTCTCATCGGAATCTCCGGCAGCACGGCCAGCGCGGATACGGTGACCTTCGATAACGACCCGATCGGCTTTAAAGCCAACGGCTTTCAGAGCGTTGACTCCCCACTCGTCCGCTTCAGCACCTCGCCCTCGCCGGGTCATCCGGGCACGGAATTGTTTGTTTTTAACTTCTCCCCGCAGATCAGCACGTCGCGCGCGCTGGCGACCACCGGCGAGGCCACGAACGCGCTGAATGTACCCATCGTTCACATTCTGGACTTCTCCGTGCCGATCAACTCACTCTCCCTGGACTTCGGCAATGACGCTCCGGGTAATGCCATCCTGACTTTGTACCGGGACGGGGTGGTCGTCGGGCAGGTCATCCAGGCCACCAACGGCAACCTCGCTATCGATCAAACCATCAGCTTCTCTTTCGACAGCGCGTCGGGACTCTACTTCAACCGTGCGACCTTCGGCTACGACTTCGGCAATCCTGAGATTATCGATAACATCGTCTTCGCGCTCGCTGAAGTCAGCGCGACTCCGCCTCCGCCCACGCCCCCCACCAGCGTTCCCGAACCCGCCACTTTGATTCTGCTCGGTTCGGGGCTGGCGGGTTTAGCCGCGTACCGCCGCAAACGTTAGGGTCGCAGCCGAGTCGCCGGATGACCGCCGATTCAAGGTTTCGTCGCGCCCTAAAACGATAAACATCCCATCGCGCCCAACTCTCCAATAACTGAACGCACGCCGCACGCCCGCGCCGCGCGCAAAAGCCCACGGCGCGCCCCTCCGGTTTAAATGCTCGCCGGTTGCCGCGGATGAGAAGAGAGTCATAAGTTGAATGAACAATTAGCAGCCTCCGCCGAACTATACCGCCAACTCGCTTTCATCAGCGCGCTCATCGCGGGGTTCTCGCTCACGTTTCTGGTACAACTGCTCACGGCCGAAAGCCGACGGCGCATGGTGAACTGGACGATCGGCTTCTCGCTGGCCGCGACCGCCGCCATGATCGTTTGCGCGCTCGGCTGGACTCTGAGCGCGGCGGTCGTGATCGATCCGCGCGCGCAGGCGGACTTCGCGCGCTGGTCGCGTTCCATCGGCCTTTTGCATCACCGCTTGTCGTTGACGTTCATTTCCGGCATTCTGCTTTTCCTCGTGGGGCTGGGATTGTGCGGGTGGGTGCGCTCGCGTGCGATGGGCGTCGTCTCAAGCGCAATAGCCTTGATCGCTGCGCTGGCCGCTCTCATGATTCTAAAATTGTTCACTCACTGAAAGGCTCTGCTCGCTTCCAGGTGTGGAGGGACGACTCAGAGCCTGACCGGCATCCGATTGCGGCCGGGTCAGCCGCGATGGGCGGGCGCGCCCGGCGCGCGCTCGCGCCGCCCGCAACCCTTGCGCGATAGCCGTTGCCGGGTTCGACCCAAGACTTCAATATTTTTTAACAGACCGGCGGGAGGCTATGATGACCAAGCATGCGAGCGGAACGTTTGAAGTAAAGTTGAGTCCGCAAACGCCGTCCGAAAACGTCGGCGACCCCGCGGTGGGCAGGATGTCCATCGACAAGCAGTTTCACGGCGACATAGAAGCCGTCAGCCGCGGCGAGATGCTGGCCGTGCGTACGGAGACGGAAGGCTCGGCCGGTTACGTCGCGCTGGAACGCGTCGTGGGCACGCTCGACGGTCGCAGCGGCGCGTTCGCGCTCCAGCACAGCGGAACGATGACGCGCGGCGTGCCGCATCTGCTGATCACGGTCGTGCCGGATTCCGGCGCGGGACAACTCGCCGGACTCGCCGGTCAAATGACGATCAATATCGTTGACGGGAAGCACTTCTACGACTTTGAATACACGCTTGCCGAATCCCATGACTAATTGCCCATTAAGCGCCACTCGCCCTAGCAGGAGACTCAACTATTGGGTACTTAGACCGCTCCGGTATAATCCCAAACACGCGACAGCGGCGTTTTTCGGAAACAGCCATAAGGGTTAGACTGCTTATGGTATCCTAGGCCAAAATCAATTAGGAAGAAACAAATGGCAAAAACAATTACTCGCCCGGCAGCACTTGTAAAGCAAGGTAGTCTTAAGCTTTACACAACTTCTCTCAGGGTAAAAGATATTTTGATGGATAATTTCTACGACATCGAAAGGCTAGACCCTGAAAATCCAGATGACCGGGGGTATCAACGTGTTCTGAATAAAGCGCGTGCTAAGAAGCTTGCCGAGTACCTTCTTGATGGTCAAGAGCATCAAGACGCATTTCTTCCTACGAGTATTTTTTTAGCGACGGATAAGGAAATTGCTTTTGATCCGACAACGAACACCCTAACATTCGATGTTGATGAAGTTGGCCCATTTAGCGTGGTCGATGGGCAGCATCGCATTGAGGGGCTTAAGATGGCATCTGAAAAGAAAGGTGAGATGTTAGATTTTGAAGTTCCAGTAAATATAGCTGTGAGCCTTCCAAAGATAGCCCAGATGTGTCATTTCCTTATCGTTAATACAACCCAGAAAAGCGTTGATAAAGCTGTAGAGCAACGTATATATGCTAGGCTGACGGAAGCCGTTTCATTCGAGGATGTACCTCACCTGCCAAAATGGATAAGAAGGATTGTCGAAAGCGAGGATGATAAAATAGCATTAAAAATTGTAGATTATCTTAATGAGAATCAAGATTCTCCATGGTTGGGCAAAGTTCAAATGGCTAATCAAGCCTCGAATACATCTACTACTAATCAAGGTACATTTGTCAAAGCGATAAAGAAATATGTATTGACGGCTAATAATCCAATTTCAGTGCGGCCGATTGAGCAGCAGCAAAAGATATTTCTGAATTATTGGAGGGCTGTAGCTAATCTCCTTGATGTGGGGCGGCAAACAGTACTTTACAAGTACAACGGCATCGAGTTGTTCTCAAAATTCTCAACCCCCCTCTTCACTAAACTGCAAAACATGAATGATTTTAAAGTAACTACGATAGAGGGTATTTTGCAGGAAACCTTCGACAATTTAGATGGTGATAATGCAGGTGTAGGGCATCCAGACTGGTGGTTGAGTGGAACAGGAGCAGCCAGCAGCCTTAATACAACTGCCATCAATAAGATTTTTCAGGAATTAACAAAGGCTCTTCATAAGGTGCAATCAGTTTCAGACATTTCGTTATGAAAGTACACCAGCTAATCCCTAAAGTTAAAGATCGGGTGCAATTTAGCTTGAAGAACTGGAGATTTGTCCCTAAAGAGGCGGGGTGTTATGTGCTAACCACCTTCGATGGTGAAGTTTTATATGTAGGTTTGACTGACAGCCTTTATCGACGCTTTTTTGAACATAGAGAGACAAAGGAAAAGCGTAACGTAACTAGGAGAGGATTAGCTTTCTGGTTTTATTTTTTGGTTAGTGATGAAAAAGATATTAACCGAATTGAGCGAGGCTGGTTGAATCAACATTTATCTTTACATGGTGTGTTTCCAATACTCAATAAAGTTCACTCACCTGTTCGGTGAAGCAGCTAGACAATTCGTTCAAGGACAATCTCGAAATAGCGTTCCTTTTAGACACAAGACCTATCAATAATCCGGTCGCATACGCGATGGCTAAATTTCCGAGTTGGCGAAGAATCAAATAAAGAGAATGTAGAATATATGAGGCTTGATGCCGTAGCTATTTATCGTCTCGGAGTATTGCTGTTGCTTATCACTTCGGCGCAGGCAGCCCGGGCGCAGTCGATCTACGAGATGCCGGAGGGCGTCGAGTCGCGTTGGGCGAGCGGGGAGAACCAGCGCGGCGAGCGCGGCCGGGGCGGGCAGGCGAACGGCGGCCGCAAGGGTTCGCCGACCGTGCCCATCAAGGCGGGCGAGAGCCGCGTGCTGGCCGAAGCCGTGGGCACGAGCGGCACGGTGCGCCGCATCTGGATGACGTTCCCCGACCGCAGCCCGAAGATGCTCCGCAGCCTCCGCCTGGACATGTACTGGGACGGCGCGAAAACCCCGGCCGTGAGCGCGCCGCTCGGCGACTTCTTCGGCATCGGCCTCGGGCAAACCACCGTCTTCGAGTCCGCGCTGTTCTCTAACCCGGAAGGGCGCAGTTTCAACTCCGTCGTCCCGATGCCGTTCAAGACGGGCATGAAGATCGTGATGACCAACGAGAGCGACGCCAATCTCGACGAGCTTTTCTACGATGTTGACTACACGCTCGGCGACCGCCACGGCGCGAACATGCTCTACTTCCACGCACACTACCGACGCGAAAATCCCACCCGCTTGCAGCAGGACTACGAGTTGCTGCCCCGCATCGAAGGGCGCGGCCGCTACCTCGGCACGAATATCGGCGTCATCGTCAACCGGAAGACTTACTTCAACACCTGGTGGGGCGAGGGCGAAGTCAAAATCTACCTCGACGGCGACCGTGAGTTTCCCACTTTAAGCGGCACGGGCGCGGAGGATTACATCGGCACGGCCTGGGGGCAGGGGCGGTTTGCGCACAACTATCAGGGCAGCCCCGTCGCCGACGAGCAGAACATGCGCTGGTGCTTCTACCGCTATCACATTCCCGACCCCATTTACTTCCAGCGAGACATCCGCGTCACGATCCAGCAGATTGGCTATCTCGCGCCGCACAGCCGCGAAGCGATCGTGCGTGCCGGGCGGCCTCTCTACCGCGCCAGCGCCGGCCGCGTCGAGATGGACTTAACGAAGGACGGCAAGTTTGAGCGCGACGACGACTATTCGAGTTGCACCTATTTCTATCTCGCCGCGCCGGAGAACAAACTGCCGCCGCTCGACCCCGTCGCCAAGCGAATCGAAGGCTTGTGATCTTCACACTCACGCGCCGCACTCGCGGAGCAACGCGCTGATGCGCGCGAGATGATGGTCGTCGTGTTCGGCGATGAAGTAGGCGAAATCTATCACGCGCATCGGCAATTGCAGGCGCGGGTGGAGGGCGGTGCGCCCGACGAGTTCCACTTCGAAGCCTTCCAGACGGCGCACGAACTCGCCGCGCTCGGCGCGAAACGCGGCGAGCAAGTTTTCGATGGCGGCGGCGTTGTGGTCGGCCTCGTGCGTCTTGCGGTTTCCGAGGTCGGCGGGGCGCAAGCGTTCGAGTCCGGCGGCGTAATCGTCGAGACGGCCGAGGTCGAGCGTTCCCAGATCGAGCAAATGGCCTGCCTGTTCCTGCATCGACCAACTGCCGTCCTCGTCGCGCCGCGTCAAAATTTCGCGCGGCACCTTGAGGAGCCGGTCTTCGAGCCGCGCGGGCGTGCCCCGCACGCGCTCCAGGACGTTCGGGTACATGGCGAGCGGCAAGTCGAGTGTGAAGCGGCGTTCAAACCAGGGGGTGCGCGGCAGCATCAGGCGCGCTCCTTTCTTCTCAACATCTTTGACGATTCTCCGTGTCATTTCCCGGCGCGGTGGCCGAGTTGTTTAAGCAGTTCGGCGACGGCCGTGTCGAGTTGCGAATCGCGGTTCGTGTAAGTCTCGCCGATGGGGCGCGAGACGGGCACGTCCACCGGGCGCGGGTTCAACTCCATGTTCGTGCCGTCGGCCGCCTGCACCTTCATGCGCGGCAGGCGCACGCTCGAACCGTCGATAAGCTGCTGATTCCAGGTGTAGATGATCCAGCCGGAAGTCGGCTCGCCCACCACCTTGCCGAGTTTGAGCGCGCGGTAGCCTTCGGCGAAATCTTCGGCGTCGGAGAGCGAGTGCTGGTTGGTCACGAGGATGGTCGGCGATTCGAGCGCGCGCTGGCCGAGCACGGTGCGCGCGGGCGCGGAGGCCTGGCCGCGCGGCGTCATCGTCAGGTAACCGCGCCGCGAGAGCACGTCGATGGCGTAGACGTTGACGAAGCCGCCGTTGTTGTTTCGCACGTCAACCACGACGCCCTCGCGCGAATGGTTCTCGACATCGAGGTCAAGGTGGAGTTGCGTGAGAGAGGCCGAACCCATATCGAACATGTGGACGTAGCCGAGCCGCCCGTTGCTCGCGCGCGCGACGTAAGCGCGATTGTCTTCCACCCATTTGCGGTAGAGCAGAGCCTTCTCCGTCGCCGTGTTGACGGGACGCACCGCCAGTTCGCGCCGCCCCGCGCCGTCCGCCGCCATCCCGGCAGGCGCGATCGTCAGGCTCACACGGCGATTGATCTTGTAATTCAACAACTCGTCGAGGTTCGTGCGCGCGTTAATCTCCTGGCCGTCAACGGCGACGAGATAGTCGCCCGCTTTGATCTCGCGCGCGAGCGCGGCCGGGCTGAGCGGGATGATCTCCGTCACGCGCAAGCGTCCCGTGGTTTCGTATTCGCCGCGGTCGAAACGCAGGCCGAGCCGCCCGGTGGCCGCCGTCGCGCCCGTGAACGGCGCGCTGACGCCGGAGTGCGAAGCGTTCAACTCGCCGACCATGAGTTGCAACAGGCGGCGCATTTCGTCGGCCGTGCGCGCGCCCGCGATGCGCGGCTCGTAGGCGGCGCGCATCGCAGCCCAATCAACGCCGTGAAAATTCGGGTCGTAGAAATGTTCGTGCAGGTACGACCAGACTTGCCGGAACACTTCCATCTTCTCGCGCCCGAAATCCACGTCCATCTCCGCCGCGACGGCCAGCGGGCGCGTCTTGCCTTCGAGCGTGACGACGTTGATGCGCCCCTGCTCAAGGTAGAAAATCTCTTTGCTGTCGGGCGAAAACTGCGCGAGACCTTTGAAGCCCGGCGTGGAGGTCAACTGCTTCGGCACGGCCGGTTCGCGGGCGAGTTCATCGAGCGAATAGGCGTAGAGGTTCTGCTGCCCGGCCGCGCTCGCGATCAGCACGACCCACTTGCCGTCCGGGCTGATCGCCTGATAGTTCACGTCGATGCCAATGGGCAGCAGGCTGAGCCGCCGGCGAATACCTTCAAACGTGATCTCGACCTTCTTATCATTCGGCTTCTTCCGCTCGTCGCCTTCGCTCGTCGCGGGCGAGGGGGCGGGCGTCGGCGACGCGGCGGGTGTCGGCGTCGTGGCGGGCGTCGGGGTCGGCGCGGTGGAGTCGCGTTGCGGCGTCGTCAGGTTGCGCGGCGTCTCCTCGCGGAAGAGGTCGCGGAACTGGTCTTCGCGGAAGCGCGGCGTGCGCGGGATGAGGTCGATGCGCGCCACCTGAAAACTCTCGGTGCGCTGCCCCGTGTCGAACAGCATGAACGTGCCGTCGGGACTCCACGAGACGGTGTTGCTGAAGACGTTCGCCAGGAAACTGACGGGCTGCGCGACGGGCAGGACTGCGCCCGCGTTGCCGTCCACACGCACGACCTGCACGTTGCGAAACAACTTCGCCGCCACCGGCATGAAAGCGATCCAACGGCTGTCGGGCGACCAGATGAACGGGCGGTCGGGGTTGATCGGGGGGCGGTCGAAATTCCCCTGCGCCACCACGCTCTCCGCCCTCGTCTCGACGTTCAGCACGCGCAGTTCCCTGCCCGCGCGCTCGAAGGCGAGCAGTTTCCCGTCGGGCGAGAAGCGCGGCGTGGCGTCGGCTTGCGCGGCCTGCGTCAACTGCGTCTCGGTGTTTTTGCCGAAGTCGTAACTGAAGAGGTGCGGCGTGCCGTCGCGCTCGGAGACGTAGACGAGGCGGCGGCTGTCGGGCGACCAGGCGACTTGCGATTCGGCGGCCGCGCTCACGGTGATGCGCGCCGCATCGCCGCCGTCCGCGCTCGACGCGGCGAAGAGTTCGCCGCGCACGATGAACGCCACCTTCTTTCCGTCGGGCGCGAGGGCAAACTCCTCTATGCGATCCGTCAGGCGCAAATGCTCGACGACCGGCTCGGCGGGCGCGCCGCGCCGCGTGATGGCGACCTCGCTCGTTTGATTGTTCGACGTGTCCAGTTTCCAGATGCGGAAGTTGCGTTCAAAGACGATCACCCGCCCGTCGTGTGAGATGCTCGGCCAGAGCACGCGCCCATCCGTGAATTTCGTGAGCGGGCGCGCCGCCTCGCCGCGCGGCTGCACGGTGTTGCGCTGCCAGATATTCTGCGCCCCGCCGCGGTCGGAGACGTAGAAGAGGCCGCGCCCGTCCGGGTGCCACATCGGCCACATCTCCTTCGCGCCGCCCGCAGTGATCTGCTCGTAGGCGGAGGATGCAGATGCGGGCGCGCTCGTCGCGGCGTTCACGCCGCGCAGCACCCAGATTTCCGACTCGTCGATGTGGCTGCGCCCCTTGCGCCACCATTGGCCGGAGGCAATGCCGCGCGCCGTGAACGCCACGGCGGCGTTGTCGGGCGAGGGCGCGGAGAAAAATTCGTTCGTATAGCGATCCGCGCTCACCTCCATCGGCGTGCCGCCTTCGGGGCTGACGCGGAAGATGTCGTTCATGCCTGCGATGTCGCGGCTCGACGAGGAGAAGTAGAGCCAGCGGCCGTCGCGCGACCACGCATCGAGTTGATCGTTCGAGTCGTCGAACGTCACGCGGCGCAGTTCGCCCGTGTCGAGCGCGAGCACGTAGATGTCGCCGTTGCCGGTGCGCGTTGAAGTGAAGGCGAGGCGGCGGCCGTCGGGCGCGTAGACCGGGCGCGACTCGTTGGCGGCGTGCGAAACGAGCAGGCGCGCCTCGCCGCCCGCGAGCGCGACCGTCCAGATGTCGCCGCCGGAGACGAACGCGATCTCGGAGCGGTCGGGCGCGAGCGTCGGCTCGGTGAAATACGGGACGGGCTGCGGCGCGATTGGCGCGGGCGTGCGCGGCGGGGCGGTCTTCGTCGCGGCCTTCTCTTCCTGTGCCCGCGCCTGCATCAGGGCGGGCGCGACGCCGAGCGCGAAGATGAGCGAGAGCGCGGACGCGCACAGTTTTCTCAACGATGTCATGCGATCCTCCGGCAGGCGAACTAAGAATGCTGAAAATATATGGGCGGCAATTTCAACGTGCGGACGCGCACGCGTGTGAAACGGAATTGAAGGCTTTCGGGTGTCAATATAACAGAGTTTCGGCGCGCGGCGGGAATTTCGGGCGTGCTAATATCTCACCCGTGCGACGAACGCTACTCATCTTCGTTGACGGCCTCGGCATCGGCACGCGCGGGGCGCACAACCCGCTCGCGCGCCTCGGAGACGCCGCCGCGCCGCTCGCCGTGTTCACCGGCGAAGAACCCGAACTCTCGCACGGAGGGCTGCTCGCGCGCACCGATGCCTGCCTCGGCATCGAAGGGCGACCGCAGAGCGCGTCCGGGCAGACGACGATCCTCACCGGCATCAACGTGCCCGCGCGCCTCGGTTATCACAAGCAGGGCTTCCCCAACGAGGCCATGCGCGAGATCATCCGCGCCCATTCCATCTTCCTCCAACTCCAACGCGCTCGTATCGAACCGAACACTTTCGCCAACGCCTACACGCCGCGTTTCTTCGAGACGCGGCCGCGCTGGGTGTCGGCCACGACCGTCGCCGTCGAAGCGGCGGGCATGTCGTTTCGGCGGCTCGAAGATTTGCAGCGCGGCGAGGCCGTGTATCAGGATTTCACGAACGAACTCGTCATCGCGGCGGGCTTCGACGTTCCGCCGCGCACGCCCGCCGGGGCGGCCGACGCTTTGGCCGCGCTCGTCGCCGCGCACCGCTTCACGCTCTACGAATATTTCATCACAGACCGCGTCGGCCACGCGCAGGACATGGAGGGCGCGCTCGCCGTGCTCTCAAACCTCGCCGCCTTCGTGCGCGCCGTCATCGAGCGCGTGGACTTGTCCGTGACGACCGTTGTCCTCACGAGCGATCACGGCAACGTCGAAGACCTGAGCATCCGCAATCACACGCGCAACCTCGTGCCCACGCTTCTCTGGGGCGCGCGCCGCGCCGAGGCGCAACGCCGCATCCGCACGCTCGCGGACATCACGCCCGCCATCATCGAAACCCTGACCGCCACCGAGGCCACCCACGCATGAGCGAAACAGAGCAAGCCGCGCCCGCCCGCGAAGCGCGTCAAACACAACCGGCGCGACCCGGCGACAAGAATAACCGGCGCGAAGTGTTCGGCTGGATGATGTACGACTGGGCGAACTCCGCCTTCTCGACGACCGTGGCGGGCGTGATGCTCGGCCAGTACGTGACGCGGCTCGCGCAGGTTGCGCTCGGCGACAACGGCACGCTCGTCAGTTTCGGCTGGCTCGGCTCGGTCACGGCCAAATCGTTCTTCCCCTTCTGCATCTCCATCTCGGTCTTCCTGCAAGTTTTCCTCCTGCCCATCCTCGGCGCGATTTCCGATTATTCAAATTTGAAAAAGCGCCTGCTCGCACTCTTCTGTTATCTCGGCGTCGCGGCGACCTGTCTCATGTTCGCCGTCACGGGCGACCTCTACGTCGCGGGCGGCGTGCTCTTTATCGTCGCCAACCTGAGCTTCGGAGCCGCGCTCGTCTTCTACAACGCGTTCCTGCCCGAAATTACGACGGAGGATGTGCGGGATAAAGTTTCGAGTCGCGGCTTCGCGCTCGGCTATCTCGGCGGCGGAATCCTGCTCGCGTTCAACCTCCTGCTCGTGCAGGCCGCGCCCGCGCTCGGCATCTCGACGGGCATGGCCGTGCGCCTCTCGCTGCTCTCGGCCGGACTCTGGTGGGGCGGCTTCTCGCTGATCGCGTTCGCGCGCCTGAAATCGCGCGCGGCCGAGCGTTCCCTGCCCGCGGGCAAAACTTACTTCAACATCGGCTTCAGCCAACTCGGCGCCACCTTCCGCGAACTCGCGCGCCTGCGCCAAACGCTCCGCTACCTCGTCGGCTACCTGTTCTATAACGACGGCATCCAGACCGTGATCAGTATGGCCGGAGTTTTTCTCGCGCAGGAGTTGTTTGTCTCGCGCGGGTTGGAGGGGAGCGAGTCGTTTCTGATCGGGATATTCCTGCTCGTGCAGTTTCTCGCCGTCGGCGGCGCGCTGTTGTTCGAGCGCATCGCGAACGCGGTCGGCACGAAGCGCGCGATCATGCTGTCGCTCGTCATCTGGGCGGGCATCGTGATCTACGGTTACGGATTTTTACAGACGACGGGGCAGGCGTGGGCGATGGCGGCGATGATCGCCATTGTGCTCGGCGGCTCGCAGGCGCTCTCGCGCTCTCTCTTCTCGCGCATGATACCGGCGGGGCGCGAGGCGTCGTTCTTCGGCCTCTACGAAATCTCGGAGCGCGGCACGTCCTGGCTGGGGCCGCTCGTCTTCGGCGCGGTCGTCGGCGCAACGAACTCTTACCGGCAGGCGATCCTCTCCCTCATCGTCTTCTTCGTCGTCGGCCTCATCATCCTGTCCATCACCGACACCGACAAAGCGATTCACGAAGCGGGCAACGCCCTCCCGGAAGAAGCCGCGCGCCGCGCAACTTGAACACGCACGTTTTACTCAGGACTGAAAACTTCAACGCCAACCCACGGAACCCGCTTCCGTAGAGCGCAATCCTCACCCGCTCACATCCAAACCTCAAATTCTCACATTCAACCTTCAAATTCTCACATTTGAAATCTCAGATTTGATATTTGAAATCTCAAGTTCTTACATTCAAATTTCAAATTTGATATTTGAGATTTCAAATCCCCACGGGTGAAAGCTCGCCCTGTTTCGTCTCCGCGCCCTCTCTACTGAAGCCTAACTTTTCACCGCTCACCGCCCGCCGCGCGACGTGCGCTGGACTCTCCGGCGGAGCGTTCCATGCAGGCGTGTGAGCAGAAGTTGGAGGAGGTTGAGCGAAGCGTCAGGGCGCGCGTGGCGGGCAGCCAGGTGCCGCAGGAGGCGCAACGCACCAGCCGCTCGCCGCCCTTCTTCTTCGGCTGCGGCGCGCTCTCGGGCATCCCCTGTCCCGCGCTCATGCCGCGCGCTTCGCGGACGACGCCGAGCACCCGCCGCGCGAAGCCGATGTATGGGCGCAGGCGTAAATAGACGATGGTGAAGAACGCGCCGAGGATGAGGGCGACGATCAGGTACTTCAATTATTCTCCTTCGCGGCGTTTCTGGCCTGCGCGAGTTGGGCGCGCAAATTCGAGAGCGCGGGGTTCGCGGCGTTGACCGTGTGCAGTTGCTCGATGCGCTGCTGCGCTTCGTCAATCGCGCCCGTCGTGATGAGCGCGGACGCCAAACTTTGCAAGGCCATCTCGTGCCGCGGTTCGGCGGCGAGCGACTTGCGATACTCCTTGATGGCGCGCTCCGGGTCGGAAGGCCGACCGAAGTAATAGGTCATGCCGAGCAGCGTGTGGACGTTCGTGTCCTCCGGCTTCGCCGCGAGCGCCTTGTTGTAATAGACGCGCGCCTCGCTATATTTCGAGGCGTCGGCGGCTTGTCCGAGCGCGAACAGCGAGTTGCCGAGGAGCACGGTGGTTTCGTAGTTCTTGGGGTCGGCTTCGTGCGCGCGTTTCAATAAGCGCGCGGCTTCGGGGAGGAGCGCGGGCTTGCCCGCGCCGAGGGCGTACATGTAAACGCCCTGTCCCACCTTGCGTTGATATTCGATGTCCTGCCGGCTGGCGTCGGCCTTGGCGATGAGGTCGCGCATCTCTTCGTCGGTCGGCATGGTCGCCGCCGTTTGGTCGTTCGCACCCGCGTTCGGAGTCGCGCCCGCCTGCTGCCCGGACGCGCCGCCGCGCGCGCGCGCCAACTCCCCGCGCAACTCGTCCAACTCTTTACGATCCACCGAACTGGCGAAGAAAAATCCGATGACGCATCCCGCGACGAGTCCGGCGAGCGCGTAAAGAATCTTGTGCGTGTTCACAGCGAAGCGTGTTTAGAGAAACGGGATTTGGAACGGTCGAAACAGGGCGGGAGTTTATCAGAACGCACGACGAAAGGCGACGCGCCCCGACAATGAGGCTCGAAGCGCAATGATGGTTAAGGAGACTTAATTGAGGCAGGGTGAATTAATCGCCGGCGGTCGTGCCGCTGCCGTCGCCCGTCGCAGCCCCTTTGAAGGGCACGTCGTCGCGGCGTCGGCGTTCGGGCGGGTCGGTGTCGCGGCGGCGCGGCTGCGAAGAGGCGGGACTGCGTCGGTCAATCGCGCCGGGCGGGAGCGTCTTGCCGTGTACCGCCTCGGTCAGGATGCGCGTGATCTCCTGCGAGAGCGTGCGGTGCTCGGCGGCGGCGCGACGGCGCAAAGTTTCTTTCAGATCGTTCGGGACATACGCCCCAATGAAAACACCCTTGCGGTTCACCATGCTCTTTTAACGCTCCTGATTAAAGTCGGGTTCGTAAAGCCGTGTTAGTGAGACCATGCTTCGCGTGAGTTGAAGCAAGGCCGTGCAGATTGAGAACAGGTCTGTAAGCCGAATTTTGTACTCCCGCACCTTACGGAGCGGAAGCGGCGACCATTCATCTAGCCCAACCGTCGCCGGTTGGATCGAGCGACCTACCCGGAGGTCGTAGCGCGCGCGGCTTCTCGAAAGAAACCGGCGCGGCTTCGGGCGGGCAGCCCTATTTGACGCCTCCCTATTTGGTCTTGCACTGCGAGGAGTTTGCCTGGCCGCGCATGTTACCACACGCGCCGGTGCGCTCTTACATTAAGCCCGAAGGCCGCACCATTTCACCCATCACCCGTCACCCGCCCCTCTCGGAGCGTGCGCGCCGGCTGGTCTTTTTTCTGTTGCACTTGTCGTCGCGCCGGTCACGCGGCGGCTACTGAAAGCCGCTCCCGTCACCCGCGCGCCCAGCCGTTAGCTGGCTCGCTGCCCTGTAGTGTTCGGACTTTCCTCCCCCGTGAAGCCCTTTCGAGCCACGGCGGCGACCGCCCGACCTGTTCTCCTGCACGACGCGTAAATTATAGCAAAGCAACGTTGAACACGTACAGCATGAATCTCGAACGGGGCGCGCGGCGGAGGCCGAGTCAGCCGAAAAATTTGTAGCCGACGCGCAGACCGTGCAGGGCGTCGGCCGGGAGTGTGGAGATGAGCGCCCAGGTCAGAATGGAGTGGGAGAGGGCGAGGGCGTAGAGATTGGGCGCGCGTTGATAAACCGCCGCCCAGATGAGGCCGCCGAGGAAGGTCGCGCCCGTGAGCCACGGATTCGGCAGATGCAGCAGGGCAAAGACGGCGGCGACGAGAACGATGCTCACCGCGCCGCGTCCGAAGATGAGTTGAGCGCGGCGATTGATAAACGCTTGCAGGACGTACTGCTGCAAGAGTCCCCAGACCAAGCCCCAGACCGGGAAGCCCAAAATCGCCCAGCCCGCGCGCCGCCTGCCGAAACTAAAACTTCCGCCGAACCACAACCACCCCACCGACGCGAGCAAGAGCGTGCCCACGATCATCGGAAGCAACAGCAGACGCGCGGCGCGCATGAAATTGTCCACGCGCCAGCCGAGTTCCGAGAGCGTCTCGCCGCGCAGGCGATGCGAATAGAACATCAACGCGAAGGCGCACCCGACGGGCACGGCCAGCAGAATTTTGTGACTGCCGAGCGCGAGCACCGCCCACTCGGCGACGATGACCGAAGAGGCGACGGACGCAATCTCCCAAGCGGCCAACGCACGCGACTCCGGCGCGGCGCGAGACGCCGGCGCGTCGTCGTCGTCGCCGGTCTCCGGCGGAGCGGTCAACGCGCCTTCCCCGGTCGCCCGGTCGTCCCACACTTCCGTCCCGCTCAACGTCGCTCCTCGCTTTCCCACCACGCGTCCGGCACGGACGAGTTCACGTCGTTCGTCGTCACGCTGAACTCTTTCGTCTCGCCGAATTCCTGCAAGACGCGACGCGTGGCCGCGCCCGCCCTGTGCATGGCGTAGACGCGCGCCTCGTAAGTGCGGTGCGGCGGAAGCGGCGGGAGGTTGAAGACGAAACCGTGATCGGGATCGAGACTCCGGCCGGCCGCGAGCACGTCCGGGCGCGGCGCGTCGGCCACGCGGCGGCTCACGAAATGCCCGTCGATGTAGAGATGCACCTCAACTTGTTCTCCGGGGGCGGCCGCGTTGACCACCCAACCGGAGACGGTGCGCTCGTCGGCCGCGTCAACCGACCCGCGAAAATAGGGGTTGAAATTCGTGTAAGAGAAATGGACGGCGAGCGCGGCGACGAACAACACTTCGACGAGCGACTTGAGGATGAGCGCGTGCGACAGGAGCGAGAGGCGCGCGGGCGAGGCGGGAGCCGGAGGCAAACCGCCCGTGGCGGTTAAACGCGAATCGCCGGTCGTAAACGGTGAATAGTCTCTCAAAGGCTTCTTCCTTCTATTCACGATTCACGACCGGCGATTCGCTCTCGACTAAGACCCGGCCTGACGACGCTCACCCGAACGCATCACTGGTTCTGATACGTGTTGCCGTTCGTGTCCTGATAGACCCACGTGTGGCTGGTGGTCAGCGTGCGGTCGGCGGCGAGGTCGGGACGCAGGCGCACGGTGATGAGCAGCACCGTCGTATCGTTCGGCGCGAGTTCGTTGACGCGCCAGGTGATCCGGCGCGAATCGCCGGGAGCGTCCTGGGTGCTGAGCGTCGGGTTCGACGAGACGAACTGCAACGCATCGGGGAAGATTTCGGAGACGACGATGTTCTTCGCCAACCCCGCTCCCTCGTTGATGAGGACGAGGCGATAGAAGATCATGTCGCCGGGCGCGGTGGTGTCCGTCACCTGCTCCGTACGCACGCGCACGCGCGGGGCGGCCACGGTCAGCACCGTGCTCGCCTCGCTGGCCGCGCGGTTGGTGCTGACGGATGTCGCCACGACGTTGTAAGCGTACTGCTGGCGGTCAGCGGTCGAGCGCGGAATCTCCACGCGCATGAGCAGCGGAAACTGCCCGCCGCGCGGATCGATCTGCGTCGTCTGCGTCACGCTCGGCTCGCTGTCCTGGTGTTGGCCGTCGCCGTTCGAGTCGGCGTAGAGCACCCCGCCGGGCGCGCCGGGCGCGGTGATGCGCAGGCCGTAAGATTCGCCGTAGTTGCCGGGGTTGCGCACGACGAACGGGATGAAGATCACGTCGCCGGGCGTCACGGTCAGGCCGGGCGAGACGGGGTCGATGCGCGCGCGCGGCACGCGCCCGATGGCGATGCTCGGCCCGTCGTAGTTCGAGGCCGTCGGCAGAGAGGCCGTGCGCAGCATGCCGCGCCCGATGGGGCCGGTGGCCGACAACGCGTTCGGCACGGCGCGGAGGGTGACGGTGATTTCGCGCGTGGCGCGCGAGTCGAGGTCGCCGAGACTCCAGATGGCCGTGCGCGAGGGATTGTCGTAATAGAGCGGGAGCGGGCTTGCGCTGACGAGTTCAAAGTCGGTATTGAACACGAAGTCGGTGCGCGAACTGCGCGCGGGCGCGCTGCCCGTGTTCCGCACGGAGATGGTCTGCGTGAACGTCTCGCCGGGCTGGACGCTCTCGCGCGTGACGCCGGAGGAACCGGCGAGCGCGGCGGCGACCACCGTGATCGCGGCGTTCGACACGCGCTGGATTTGATAATCCGACTGCGAGGCCGCGCTCACGATAAAGGGGCGTTGCTGCCCATCGGGCGCGGCTTCGGGGATGCGGATGTTCAAGAACACGTCGAGGTTCTGGCCGCGCGCCAGTTGCGGCGTGACCAGGATCGGGAGGCCGGTATCCTGCCCGCCCGTCGCGAGGCTGAACGTCGGCTGAAACTCGGCGGGCAAATCCGTGCCCAGCCGGAACTGATCTTCTTTGTTACCCGTGTTGGTGACGGTGAGCGGCAACTGCACGGCCTGGCCGGGCGAGGCGGCGAGCGCGGCATTGCGCAACGCCAGGTTCAGATTCGGCACTTGCTTGACCGTCAACACGAAACCTTCCTGACCGGCGGGCGCGCTGTTAACGATGGGCGGCGCGGTCGTCACGCTGTCGTTCGGCTCGGCGCGCGCGATGAGCACGGGCGTCGGCGTGGGCGTCGGCGTGGTGCGCGCCACTTGCGGGCGCGGGCGCACGGGCGTGGGCGTCGGGCGCGGCGTCGGCGTAACGACCGGCGGCGTGTTGGCGGCGGCGACCTGCGTGTCGTTGTTCGCGCGCGGCGGCGGGTTGCGGCGCACGGGGAAACGGCTGCGGCGGCTGCGACGCGTGGGCGCGACCGCCGCCTGCCCGTCAACGGACGGATTCTCGATAGACAGCGTCGGCGTCCCGCTCGGCGGGGTGACGCGCGTCGGACGGGGCGTCGGCGCGGGCGTCGGCACGGGCGTCGGCAGCGGCGTGGCGCGCGGGCGCGGCGGGGTTGATCTAGCGATCAGGCGCGGCGTCGGCGAAGGCGTTGGCGTCACCCGGCCGAGGGGGCGCGGCATGGGCGTCGCCTGCGCGCGTTCGGTCGCGGCGGGCGTGGCGGTCGGCTGCGGGGACGCGGTAGTGCCGCCGCGCGCGGCCATCTCGGTGCGCGCCGCTTGCAGTTCGCCCTCGTAGATTTCGACGAACGGCGTGTCCCTGATGGTGCGCAGGCGCGTCACGACGCCCTCGGCATCCGTCAGGCGGCCTTGCGCGATGTAGGTGCGGCCGAGCCAGAGCAACGTCAGATCGGTGATGATGCTGTTCGGGTAGGTCTTGAGAAAATCGCGGAAGACCGTGGCGGCCTGCTCGAAGCGACCCTGATTATAAAGGTTCTGCCCCTTGGTAAACATGGCTTGCTCGACATCGGGGGGCGTGTCGTCCTGCTGGACGGCGGCCGCGAGCGTCGCCGCGGCGGGAGCGGCGGCGGGGGCAAAGGCCAGGGCGGGCGTGAAAGGCGCGCACAGAAGCGCGCCGACGAGCGCGAGCGCGCTGAGTTTATGCTGCATCATGAAACCTGTATTCCTCCGGCGGGAAGGTACGAGAAGTTTTTCGCTTGTTCCGATAGTAATTGTAAAGCCCGCCCGGCAATCTAGTGCGGACGCGTGCGTGAGCCTGTTTGAATATCATTTTCCGGCGCGCGCCACTATACAACCTTCACTCGCACCGGACAAGAACCGAAACTTTCGACGCGCGGGCGCAGCGGAGGCGCGCTACCGGCGGCGACCGACTTCCACGCGATCGCCCGCCTGCACGCGCGGGTCGGGCACTTGCCCCGTCTCGATGTCGTTGAGCAGGTATTCGCTCGCCACCAGACGCCCGTCCGCGCCCTGCCGCGAGACCGTAACTTTCACCTTGCTGCCCGCGTCGCGCGCCACGCCGCCCGAGGCGAGGATGGCCTGCGTGAGCGTCATGCCGGGGTGGAAATCTTTCTGCCCCGGCGCGTTGATCTGCCCGCCGATGTAGAAGAATTCCTGCGGGCGGGCGGTGATATTGATGATGTCGCCGTGCGAGACGAGTTCGTTGAGCGCGGCCGAGTCGGCGAGGTCAATGGTTTTGCTGCGCCCGGTCGCGCGCGAGATGATGACGGCGCGCCCGGCCTCCGCGCGCGGGTTGGCTTCCGACAACACGACGTAGAGCGGCACGGCCTCGCGGCGCAAAACCTTCGCGCCCGGTTGGTCAACCAGCCCGCTCACCGTCGCCGTGTGGCTCGCATACTCGCGGACGACGATGCGAAACTGCGCGCGGTCGTAGACGCCGCGGCGTTTCAGTTCCGTCGAGAGACGCGCGCCCACCTCTTCGGGCGTCATGCCGACGGCGTTGAACGGTTCGCCCGCGAGCGGATAGTCAAGCATGCCGGTGGACATGATCGTGTAGAGGGTTGAGTCTTTCGACATGCCGCCCGCGAGGCGGATGTCCAGAATGTCGCCGACGCCGACGCGGTAGAGCGCGGTCGGCGAGACGGCGGCAGCCGCAGTTGTCGCGGCCGCGACGTTGGAAGCGGCGGCCGGAGGCGCGGCCGACGCGCCCGTTGTCGCCTCGGTAGTTTTGGGCGACGCGGGCGGCTCATACTTCGGCGGCGCGGGGATGCCGAGCACCGAAGGGCTGCCGAAGACGGGGAGCGGTGCGGCCGTCGTTTTCGGCGCGCCGTCGCTCGTCGTGTTGGGCGTCGCGGAGGTGTTGATGTTGGGCGCGGCGGCGGAGGTCAGGACGGTCGGAGTTTTTTGCGCGCCGGATTTCGCGGCGTCGTCCTTCGGCTCGTCAACTCTCGACTCACTCTTCGGGGCGGGTTTGGCGGGCGTCTCGCTTTTGACGGCGGCCTTTTTCGCCGCGCCTTTGGTCTCGCTCCTGGCCGCGCTCGCATTGACCACGGGCGTGTCGTCTTCGGCCGGGCCGAGGCGCGTTTGCGCCTTCGTCTTCGTCGCTAACGGCAGGCAGAACGCCAGCCCGATCACAAACGCAAATAGGACTTTACTCATAATGCACTCTACTTCCCTATGCTTCGACGCAAGCTGCGCGACCGGGGCAGTGGCCGCTTAAAGAGCCGCGTCGAAGTCTGGATTCACCGGGGCGGATGCGCCTCGCGCCGGCCTTCGTGCCGACGCCTGCGGTTCTCGGTTTGGACTAAGCCGTCCCGTCACCTTAGATTAAACGACGAAAACGCCCTTTTTCGCAAAGTTCTAATTGTCAATTTTTCCTGTCGGTTTCAAAGTTGACCGGAAAGACCGGCCTGGCCGGGTCGCGTGGTGGTGAACCGCGTAAGTTGAAGTGGCTGACAGCGGCAACGCGTGAGGCGCGGAGGCGGGCGCGTCGGGAGAGGTCGAAGCGGCCGCGCGCCGCACGGCGCGTCGCACCGATTTTACTCTCCGTTTTTCGCGGCTGGCAAGTTTCCCGGCGAAAACAGGTGCGGCCACCGACCGCCGAGTTGCGCGCGCACGGCTTCCTCCGCGTCGTCGGCCGTGGCCGCGCCGAGGCACAAATTCGCAATTTCGACCGCGCTCGCCGCATTCACCTGCGCCAGTGTCCGCCGCACGCGCGGCATCGCCGAGGCCGTCATGCTGAGCACGCGCGCGCCGAGGCCGACGAGGACGAGCGCATAAGCGGGCGTCGCGGCCATCTCGCCGCAGACGATTGCCGGGATGCCGGCCGTGCCCGCCGCCTCGATGGTTCGCTTGATGCTCTGCAACACGGCCGGGTGCAGCGTGCGAAACCAACCGGCCACCTCGTCGTTGCCGCGATCCACGGCGAGCAAATACTGTACGAGGTCGTTCGTGCCGAGACTGAAGAAGTCCACTTCGCGCGCGAGTTGGTCGGCCACCATGACGGCGGCGGGCACTTCGATCATCGCGCCGATTTTGAGTTCGCCCGCCTCCCGCCCTTCCGCGCCCAGACGCGCCCGTTCCTCCTCGATGATGCGGCGCGCGCGGCGCACCTCCGACACGTCGGAGATCATCGGCAGCACCACGTCGAGCCGCCCCGTCGCCGCCGCACGCAGGAGCGCGCGCACTTGCGTGCGCAACATGCCTTCGTGTTGAAACGAGTAGCGGATGGCGCGCAGGCCGAGCGCGGGATTGCGCTCGGCGGTCTCAAACTCCCCGGCCGGGTGCTGCTTGTCGCCGCCCAGATCGAACAGGCGCACCTTCGCGCCGTCCGCGCCGCCGAGCGCGGCGATCTCCACGTAGGCCGCGCACTGCTCATCCTCCGTCGGCGCGCCGTTGCGCTGCGAGAACAGAAACTCCGAGCGGAACAGGCCGATCCCACGCGCCCCGTAGCGACGCACGCTCTCATACTCCGGCGGCAACTCGACGTTCGCGCGCAAAATGATCTCGACGCCGTCGGTCGTCAAGAGCGGCGCGCTCCAGTCGTCGGCGACGCCCGCACCGGGATTGACGTTTTGGCGCGCCGCCGTGAAATGTTCGACGGTCGCGCCCGTCGGGTGCAACACCACCACGCCGCGCCCGGCGTCGATGACGATCTCGTCGCCCGTGCGCGCGTGGCGATAGAGGTCGCGCAGGCCGACGATGGCCGGGATGCCGAGGCCGCGCGCGATGATGGCCGTGTGCGAAGTCCAACCGCCAGCATCGGAGGCGATGGCGCGGACGTGCGAGAAATCGAGTTCGGCCGCGGACGACGGCAGCAGTTCTTCCGCCACGATGATCGCGTCTTCGGTGAGACGACGCGACTGCGCTTCGCCGCTCAGGGCGACGAGCAGGCGACGCGTCACGTCTTCGATGTCGGAACTGCGCTCGCGCAGGTAATCGTCTTTGATCTCGGCATAGACGGCGAGCAGTTTGTCGGAAGCGACTTTAACCGCCCACTCCGCGTTGGCGAGTTCCTGCCGGATGTAGTCCTCCACCTCGTCGAGCAACTTGCGGTCTTCGAGCATGAGCAGTTGCGCGTCGAAGATGTAGGCGTGCTCCGCGCCGAGCGCGACCTCGGCGCGGCGTTTGATGGCGAGCAACTGGCGGCGAGACAGGCGCACGGCCGCCTGAAAGCGACGCACCTCGCGCTTGATGTCGCCCGCTTCGAGCGTCGCCCGGTAGATGTTGCCGCGCCCGCCCGTGTGGAGGCGCAGCGCGCGTCCCGAGGCCACGCCCTCCGAAACCGCCACGCCGCGCCAGCGCATCTCGCGCTTCTCGATCTTGACCCGCCTGCTCATGTTTCCTGTTCTTCTCCGAACCCGTTCCCGATCAAATGACAGACCGCGCTCATCGCTTCCGCTTCGTCCGCGCCCTCGGTCGTCAGCCGCAGTTCCGTCCCGCGCGAGGCCGCCAGCAGGAGCACGCTCAAAATAGACTTGGCATCGGCCACCGCGCCGCCGTCCGTGCGTTCGAGCCGCACGCCGCTCCGGTAGACGCTCGCCGTGCGCACCAGTTTGGCGGCGGCGCGCGCGTGCAGCCCCAGGCGATTGACGATCACGATGCGCTGTTCCAGCATTCGTTCACTTACCAATTCGAGCGGCTATTTCTTCTTCGGGGCGGCGAGCAGTTCGCCCGCGAGATGTATCGCCTGCTGCCCCTGATCGCGGACGCGCCCGGCGACCACGTCGAGCGGTTCGGCGTCCGTCTGGCTCGCCAGTTTGATCACCATCGG
Organism: Pyrinomonadaceae bacterium; assembly: GCA_036386515.1. Classification (GTDB taxonomy): domain Bacteria; phylum Acidobacteriota; class Blastocatellia; order Pyrinomonadales; family Pyrinomonadaceae; genus JAIVJZ01. The sequence continues at coordinate 24,863 of DASVVO010000039.1, read as the reverse complement.
CAGATTCACGCCCGTCACCACCTCGACCTCGCCCTCGACGAAGAACATCGAGGCGATGTTGGTGGGCGTGCCGCCGAACATGTCGGTCAGGATGAGCACGCCGTGCCCTTCCGAGACGCGCGCGATGGCGCGTTCGATCTCGGCGCGCGCCGCGTCCACGTCGTCGTGCCAGCCGATGGAGATGGCCGCCACCTGCGCGACGGGGCCGATGATCATCTCGGCCGCCGCCAGCAGTTCGGTTGCCAACTGCCCGTGCGTCACGATCACGCCCGCCACGCGTCGCGGCGTTTCAACTTTCCCGGCTTCATCCATATCACTTTTCGTCCCCGCCATTTATTCGACCGGCGACCACAGCCCCGGCCTGATACGCGCCCCCGCGCCGTCGTGTTGCTCACAGGTCGTTGGCGATGTTGCCCATCAGGTAGCCGCCGACGGCCGCGTTGACGCCGACGATGCGCGCGATCAGTTTCAGTTCGTTTTGGTCGAGCCAGATGCCGCCGCACGTCTCACACTTATCGATGAGCACGAGGTCGTAGATGATCAGTTTTTTCATCGTGCGCCCGTCGATCGGGCACACGCGCACCGTCTCGCGCGACGGGTTGAGATTGTCCGTGCAATCGGTGCAGATCAAAAAGTCGTGCTCGATGGAAACATCTTCGAGCCGGTAATCGCGGCGGCAGCGGATGCAATCCTCATTTTCGCTCATGCCTGTGTCTCCCTGTGCTTTCCCCGGCGGAACGGATTCAACCGGAAGCGAGGCCGCTGCGGCCGGTCTCTTTTTTGGCGGCGCGGCGCGGGCGCGTCTTGCTCACGTCGCGATGGACGGCGGTGGCGTCGAAGCCGTCGCGCCGGAGGCGACGCGCGAGCGCGTTGGCGACCATCACGGAGCGATGACGGCCGCCCGTGCAACCGATGCCGACCGTCACGTAAGACTTGCCCTCGCGGCGGTAGAGCGGCAGCAGGTAGTCGAGCAAGCCGCCGAAGCGTTCGAGCGTTTCGGTCGTCTCGGCCTGACGGCGTAAAAACTCGACGACGCGGCGGTCGTTCCCGGAATAGGCGCGCAACTCTTCGATGAAGTGCGGGTTCGGCAGATGACGCACGTCGAACATCAGATCGAGATCGCGCGGCCCGCCGTACTTGTGGCCGAAACTCAAGACCTGCACGCGCATCGGCGTCCCGGCGCGGTCGGGGCTGAAACGCTCGATGAGATAACGGCGCAGCGTGTGGACGTTGTGCTCCGAGGTGTCGATGATGAGGTCTGCGTGCGCGCGGATGTGCGCGAGGGCGGCGCGTTCGGCGCGGATGGAGGCGAGCAAGCCGTCGCCCGTGTCGGCCGGGTGCGGGCGGCGCGTCTCGCTGAAACGGCGTTGCAAAACTTCGTCGGACGCCTCGAAGAAGATGACGCGCACGGCGAGGCCGCTCGCGCGCCGGAGTTTCGTCAGTTGGCTCTCGAACTCGCTGAGAAAGTGGCCTTCGCGGATGTTGATGACGAGGGCGGCGCGTTTGATGCGCGCCTCGCCGTCCTCTTCCTCCTCGTCTTCCGGCTGCACGAGACGCGCGAAGGTGGGCAACAGCGTCAGCGGCAGATTGTCCACGCAGAAATAGCCGAGGTCTTCAAAAGCATTCGTCGCCGAAGACATCCCCGACCCGCTCAAGCCCGTGATGACGACGATGTCGGGCGCGCCGCTCTCCGTGGGTTTAGCTGCTCTTTTTTTCCGGCTCATCAATTGTGCATTCCGCCTGCGGCTGCCCGGCGGCGGTGGGAGTCGTTGCCGCCGCTGCATCCGCCGCGTCTGATCTCGAAAAATCCAGCGACGCGCCTTCGCCGTGATCGTCCGCACGAAGCAGGCGGGTATGGCGCGCGACGAAATTCTCAGCCGCATTGTAACCGCGCAGGCGTAACAAGTGAACGCGCAGGGCGGTTTCCACCAGCGTCGAGAGATTGCGGCCGGGACTGACCGGCAACAGGACGTGCGGCACGCTCACGCCCAGGATGTCCACGGCGCGCTCGTCGATGCCGAGACGTTCGACCTCGCGCGCGTCCTTCCAGCGTTCGAGCCGGATGGACAGCCCCACCCGCTTCGCGCCGCTGACGGCGGCCACCCCGTAAAGCTCGCGGATGTTGATGATGCCGAGGCCGCGTATCTCCATGTGCTCGCGCAGGAGTTCGGGCGCGCTCCCCATGAGGTGATCCGCGCCGAGGCGTCGCACCTCGACCAGATCGTCCGCGACGAGACGATGGCCGCGCACGATCAGATCGAGCGCGCACTCGGACTTACCGATCCCCGATTCGCCTTCGATGAGCACGCCGAGGCCGTAGGCGTCGAGCAGGACGCCGTGCCGCAACTCGCGCGGCGCGAGCGTCTCGCGCAAATAATCGGTGACGACGCCGATGGCGACCGAACTGACGAGCGTGGTCTGCAACAGGGGCAGCCCCGCCTCTTCCGCCGCCGCGACGAACTCGGCGGGCGGCGTCTGTTCCTTCGTCACGAGGACGCAACTGATCGTCTCCAGCGAGAGGTTGTCAATCGCCGCGCGCCTGCCCTCGGGTGTGAGTTGACCGAGAAACAGGACTTCGCTCTGGCCGATGATCTGCACGCGCCCGGCGTGGATGTAATGCGTGAAGCCGGAGAGCGCGAGGCCGAGTTTCTGGATGCGCTCCGAGGTGATGCGGCGCGACGACAGCCCCCGCCCGCCCGCCAGCACGCGCAACTCCAGGCGCGCGGGCGCGGAGGCGACGAAGTCGCCGACGGTGATCGAGGGCTGCTCTCTGCGCGCGTCGTTCATGGTGCGTGAGCGTCGTTACATGATGCGCGAGCGTCGTTCATTGCGCCGGGGTTGTGGCGGCGGCGGGAGCGGGCGTCGCGCCTTCCGGGCTGGCCGCGCGCGTGATGACGTTCAACTCGATCTCCACCATGTCGCCGAGAAACGTCGGGTTGTCGGGGCGGCTGAAGTTGACGCCAAAGTCTTTCCGGTTGAGCGTCGTGCGCGCCGTTGCGCCGAGCGTCGTCTTGCCGGTCTTCTCGTCTTTGCGGATGCCGTTGATGGTGAACGGCAGCGCGATCTCCTTCGCCACGCCGTGCATCGTAAACGTGCCGTGCGCGATAAAGTCTTTCCCTTTGCGCTCGATGCGCGTGCTGCGGAAAGTGATTTCGGGAAACTTCTCCACGTCGAAGAAGTCCGCGTTGCGCAGGTGCGCGTCGCGCCGCTCGATGCCGGTGTCGATGCTGGTCGCTTTGATGACGGCGTTGACCGTCGATTTCGTCACGTCCTGATCGTCGTAGACGATCTCGACCGTGAAGTCCGTGAACTTCCCTGAGACGCTCGACAGCCCGCCGAGGATGGGCATAGAGAAGCCGACGTTGGAATGCGCCGCGTCGGCGGCATACTTCGTCACCGCGCTGTGGACGGGGATGAAGGCGAGGAGAAGGGCGAGGAGCGCTACTGGCAGATGTTTTCGGTTCATGATGTTTCCTTACTGATTAGAGATGATGTGTTCCGTCGTGATGGAATCGCAGAAAGACGCGGCGATCATAAATCCACCTGTCACGGTAGATAAACACCTCGCCGCGCCCCCTGGCGGTTCGCTGTGTGGTTGAGCTTACGGCTGGATGAGGCCGAAGTTTCCGTCTTTGCGTTTATAGAGCACGCTCAGGCGATCCGTGTCCGCATCGCGGAAGAGGATGAACTGGTTCGAGTCTTCGCCGAGCCGGATGACCGCCTCTTCCGGCGTCATGGGTTTGACGGCGTAGCGGCGCGCGCTGATGATGCGCCCGGCGGCGGGCGCGGCGTCGTCGTCTTCGGCGACATCGCTCGCGCCGTTGTCGGGTGCGAGCGACGAGAGCGGCTGCGCGCTCTGCTTGCGGTCGATAATCTTCTTCTTGAGTTTAACGGCCTGCTTCTCGATCTTCGAGATCGCGCGCGACAGGGCCTGGTACATGTCGGCGTTCACGTCGCGCGCCGTCAGCGTGTGCTCGCGCCAGTGGAGCAGCACCTCGCCCACGTGGCGGTTCTTCTCCACTTCGATGATGATGTGTGCGCTGGCCGTCGAATCGTCGAAAATCTGTTCGAGCTTGCCGAAATGCTCCTCGACATGCCGCCGTAAAGCCGGTGTGACCTCGACGTGCCGCCCCGTGTACTCGAATTTCATGTAAAGAGAGTCCTCCCCAAAGTAAAAGGGATGAGGGATGAGGGATGAGAGATGAACAGGAATGATTCAAGTCGCGCGACTTGAACGCTTTTCTTATTCATCCCTCATCCCTTATCCCTCATCCCTGTGTTAAACCGGCGCTTTGCGTTCGCGCGAGCCGGGAATCTGCATCTGGTCGCGATACTTCGCCACCGTGCGGCGCGACAGCTTCATCCCGTCCTTCATCAAAATCTTCACCACCTGATCATCCGTGATCGGGTTGTGCGGGTCTTCCTCTTCGATCAGTTTCTTGATCTTCAACTTGATGATGCGCGTCGAAACTTCCTCGCCGTCTTCGTTCGTCATGCCCTCGGTGAAGAAGCGGCGCAGTTCGATGACGCCCTGCGGGGTGTGCGCCCACTTGCGATTGACGACGCGCGAGATGGTCGAGAGGTGCATCCCCGTCTGCTCGGCCACGTCCTTGAGCATCATCGGCTTGATGAACTGCACGCCCTTATCCAGAAATTCGCGCTGGCGGTGGACGATGCACTCGACGACGCGGTAGATCGTCTGCCGCCGGTGCTCGATGTTGCGCAACAGATCGACGGCCGAACGCATTTTGTCCTTGATGAAGTCGCGCGTCTCCTTCGAGGTGTCGGGCTGGCCGAGCATCTGCTGGTAGCTGTTCGAGAGGCGGAGGCGGGGCGAGCCGTCGTCGGCGAAGTAAATCTCGTATTCGTCGTCAACCTTCTCGATGAACACTTCCGGCACGATCAAGACCGGCTCCTCCGAAGAATACTGGCGGCCGGGGTGCGGGTTGAGCGCGCGGATGAAAGCGAGTTCTTCGAGCAGCGTTTCGACGGGCACGCCGATCTGTTTGGAGAGATTGTGCAGTTTGTGCTGTTGCAGGTCGGCGAGCGGATGTTCGCGGATGAGTTGCGCGCCGAGACGCGCGCCCGCGCCCATCGCTTCGAGTTGGACGAGCAGGCACTCGCGCACGTCGCGCGCGCCGCAGCCGACGGGGTCGAGCGAGAGCACGATCCCGCGCGCCTCTTCGACCGCCGCTTCCGTCCAGCCGCCGAAGGCGGCGAGTTCTTCGTTGGTGGCGTTCAAGCGGCCGTCGGGGTCGAGGTTGCCGATGATGGCCTCGGCGATGGGCAGCACGCGCTCGTCCACGTGGCTCATGCTGAGTTGCCACATCAGGTGCTCGGAGAGCGATTCGGGGCGCGTCAAAAACTGCTCGAAGGTCGGCCCGTCTTCCTTGTATTCGAACTCCTGCGTCTTGTAGCCGGGGTCGAGGTATTCCTGAAATTCGCGCCCGAAATCTATCTCCTCGAAGGCGTCCGTTTCGCGCTCCCCCGCTTCGCCCTCAAACTCTTCGCCGGTCGCGGTCGCGCCTTCGGGCAGCGCGGCGGCGTCCGCCCCGCCGGGCATAGATTCGAGGGCGGCGAGGTCGCCCGCGCCGTTCGAGTTGCCGTTCAGTTCGATTTCGAGCGGTTCGCGCGCGGCCATGTCGTCGCGCGCGGCCGTATCGTTGGCGAGGTCGGAATTGCCGCCCGCGAGTTGGTCGATGATGTGCTCCTCGATCTCGCGTTTCTCTTCCTGCGCGACCACTTCTTCGAGCACCGGATTTTCGAGCAACTGCTGCTGGATCAGTTCGCCGAGTTCGATGGTCGTCATCTGCAACATCTCGATCCGCTGGCGCAGTTGCGGCGTCAGCACGAGTCGTTGCGACAGACTGGTTGTGAGCTTAACGGACATACCTGTACTGATGAAACCTAAGCTGAAAACTTTACCGGGTTGTGGCACTTGAAACGCTTTGGCAGCGTGACGGGGAGATTATAACCTAAACGCGCCCTTCCGTGCAGCGACTTCACAGACGGAATTTTTCGCCGAGGTAGAGACGCCGCACTTCCGCATCCTCCGTCAGCGCGAGCGGCGCGCCGGAACGGAAGATGCGCCCTTCGGCCATGATGTAGGCGCGGTCGGTGACGCCGAGCGTCTCGCGCACGTTGTGATCGGTGATCAAAATCCCGATGCCGCGCCCGCGCAGGTATAAGATCATCTTTTGAATTTCGTCCACCGCCTTCGGGTCGATGCCCGCGAACGGCTCGTCCAACAGGATGAACTGCGGCTCGGTCGCCAGCGCGCGCGCGATCTCGGTGCGCCTGCGCTCGCCGCCTGACAGAGCCTCGCCGCGCGTGTTGCGCACGTGCGCGATGCCGAACTCCTCCAACAATTCTTCCAGCCGTTTGAAACGTTCGCGCCGCCTGATTCCCATCGTCTCAAGGATGGCGAGCACGTTTTCGGCCACGGTCATCCTGCGAAAGACGGAAGGCTCCTGCGGCAGGTAGCCGACGCCGAGACGGGCGCGCAGGTACATCGGGAGTTTCGTGATGTCGCGGTCGCCGAGGCGGATGCGCCCGCCGTCGGCGCGCTCCAAGCCGATGATCATGTAGAAGGTGGTGGTTTTGCCCGCGCCGTTCGCGCCGAGCAGCCCGACCACTTCGCCCGGCTCGACGTGCAAGGCCACGCCGTCCACCACGCGCCGCTTGCCGTAAGACTTCACGAGACCGCTCGCCGCCAAGGCCTCCGGCGAGGGCGACGCCGCGGCGCGCGCCTCCGCACGCGTCTCCGCGCGCGCCTCTTTCGCCGCCGACTCGATAATCTCTTCCGTCTGCAACAGCAAGCTCCTCACCACGCCGAACCCTCTGGGGCGAACCACAAATAGAATAAGACAGCGAATCGTCAATCGTAAATCGTGAAAAGCCGGAAGCCGCGAATCGTCAAGCGTGAACGGATCAAGCCGGGGTTTCTCTCCACACGATTGGCGAGGCGCGATTTACTGTTTTTTGATCTTATGTGAAGAACGCACGCGCCCCGTCGCATTCGCGCCGCCGGGGTTGTCGGAGACGACGCGGTTCTCGCGCAGGTAGACGGTCAGGCGGCGGCTCTCGCTGTTGCCCTGCTGCGCGTCCTCGACGCGCGCCGGTTCGCCCGTCAGCATCACCGTCTCGTCGGCCGCGCTATACTGCGCCCAGTTTCCCGTGCCGCGCTTGCCCGGCTGCGTCACGACGACGTTGCGCTCGGCCACCATGCGCTCAACCTCGCCCGCCCCCTTCAACAGGTACACGTCGGCCTTCTCGGAAGTGATGCGCTCCGTGCCCTGCTTGATGTCAACGCCGCCCTCATAGCGCAACAGCCGATCCGTGTCCGAGTAGAACATGCGCTCGGAGGTGGCGAAGACGGGCACGACCGTGCGCGCGCCGTTGGCTTCTTTGCGCCGCGCCTGATAGAGCGCGCTCTGCACGTTGCCGTCGGCCTCCATGCGCCGGTTGTCGCGGCGCAGGGTGATCTTGTTCGCGCTCACGAAATTATCGTCCTGCCAGGCGCGAGCCGCGCCCGTGTAGATGCCGACGCCCGCGTCGTGTTGAAACTCGACCGCGTTTGAGACGAGAAAGACCGGACTTTTAACTTTGGCGAAGGGCGTCGCGCCGTTGGTCTGTTCCTGGCTGTAATAAGTCGTCTGGGCTTTGCCGCGCGCGTAGGAAATCTTCTTGCGCGTGTCCGAATCGATCTCGGTAGCTTTGAGGCGGGCGCGCGAATCCCACACGACCGGCGCGCCGCCGCGCAGGCGCAACCATTCGTCGGCGGCGGTGTAGGTGACGGTGTCGGCTTGCCCGTTGCGGTCGGCGTCGTTGAACTGCGCGTCGCCCTGCGCGTCGAGCCGTTCCACGTCCTGCGTCTCGCGCACGAACGTGGCGATCATCTTCTGCGACGTGACGGTGCGCACCGAGCGCGGCGTGCCCGGCTGCACGGGCGTCAGCACGGCCTTCGCGCCGCCCGTGGCGTTGAACTCGCGCGCGAGGTTTTCGGCCTCGAAGAATGTGCAATCGAAGCGCGGGGCGTTCAGCGTCTTGCGGTCGGCGAGGGCGGTCGGCTGCACGGGTTCGACGATGAGTTCGGCGTCGCCGACGGCCTCGGCGCGTTCGAGGTCTTTGCCCGTCGCGCGCCAGAACAGCTTGACCGCGTTGGCGGTCAACTTTTTATTCGCCGCCTGCGGGTCGCTCGCGCGCGAGCGCGGCGCGGAGAGCGTGACGACGGAACGCCCGCCGGCCTGCATCTCTTTGAGCAAACTCTGCTCGCCTGCCGCCGCGAACAAAACGTGCAGGCTGGCCGGGGCGTTGAGTTGCATTTCGGCATCGGCGTCGAGCGTGCGCGCGCGCACGTTCTCGGTCGCCAGCGCGTCCTGCAACTGCTGGTTCGCGTCGAAATTGAAATCCATGTTGACGGCGTGAACCTCCGCCGCGCGCCCCGCGTCCATCGTGCGCAGGTAGGAATCGCCGCGCGCCTCGATGCGCCGGAGGCGTTTTTGCTCGTTGAGGAAACCGGCCAGCGTCGCGCCGCTCATCATGTCCGCGTCCTGCTCGGCGGTCGCGCCGCCGCTGAAGACGAGGTGCATCCGCGCCTGATCGAAATCGCCGCGCGGCGCGCTGATCTTGACGGGGCGATTACGCCTGGCGGCCTCCGGCGTCTGCGCCGCTTGACCGGCCGCCTCCGGCTTGACGTTGATCTCGACGTTACCGCGCAAGGCGAGCCGCTTATTCTTCGCGTCAACCTCTGCGGCGTCGGAACGCCCCTCGATGTTCTCGCGCGCGAACGTCACGGGGACGGGCACCTCGGCGTGCTCGTTCTTCACGTTGTAGTTGACCGTCTCGGACTTGACGATCAAACGGTCGCGCGTCTCGATCTGCACGTTGCCGTTGAAGACCACGCTCTCCGTCTCGACGAAATAGATCGCCTGGCGCGCGTCGATCTTGTCGGGCAGTTCGTGCCCCGCCGCGAAATATTCGATGTGCGCGTTTTCGAGTTCGTGATGGCCGTCCGAGTAAGACGTGGCGAGGGTGGCGCGCACGAGCATCGTCAGCCGGTTGCCCTCCGTCACGCGCCGCTCGTAATTCTCGATGCGCCGCTCGACCGTCGTGGACAACTCGGCCTTGCCCGGTATCAAACGAAACGGGCGATTGTTGCGCCCGCGATAATAAGCGACGCCCACATAAATCAGACTGCCGACGAGCGCAAGCGACGCCAGCACGCGCAGAATCAACGGCGCGCGCGCGCGCAACCCGATCAACGTCGGCGCTCTTCTTCGTCTGACTTCCTGCATCTCTTTTTAAGTGATAGGTGATGAGTGATAGGTGATAGGAAAAGATTGCTTACTCCTATCACCTATCACTCATCACCTATCACGTTCTTCTCATGTCTTCCACGATCAACTGCAAACGCTTTTCGCCGCGCCAGATGTTTGTTTCGACGGCGTAAGCCAGTTCGATGCGGTCGCCGGTGCGCGGCGTTGCTGCCGCCTCTTCCGCGCCGCCCCACCACAGGACTTCAATCGGGCGCGCCTCCCGCCCCGCCGCCACTTCAAACTTCAGGTGACGCTCCTTGAGCACGCGCGCCTCTCTGACCACATGCAGATCGCGCGAGAGGAAGGTGGGGCGCGGCCACTGCGCGCCGAAGGGTTCGAGGCGTTCGAGTTCGTCGGCGAGCGCGGGCGTGAGCGCGTGCGCGGGCAACTCGGCGTCAATTTTGACGATGGCGGCACACTCCGCGCCGTCGGCTAAATGGGGGCGCGCGTGCTCGTCGAGGCGGCGTCGGAGTTCGTCTATGCGCTCGCGGCGGATGGTGAGACCGGCGGCCTGCGCGTGGCCGCCGAAGGTCTCGAAGAGGTCGGCGCAGGCGGTCAGCCCGTCGAGCAAATGATAATTTTCCACGCTGCGCGCCGAGCCGTGTCCGAGGTCGCCTTCGAGCGAGATGACGATGCAGGGGCGCGCCAGTTTCTCCGCGATGCGCGAGGCGGCCAGCCCGATCACGCCGCGATGCCAGCCGTCGCCCGCGATGACGGCCACCGCGCTACAGTCGCCGCTCGCTTCATATTCGGCGACGGCGCGGGCGGTGATGGCGCGCTGCATCACCTGACGTTCGCGGTTGCGCGCGTCGAGATGCGCGGCGAGGCGGCGCGCCTCGTCCGGGTCGTTCGTCTCGAACAGTTCGACGACGGCGCGCGCGGCGTCCATCCGCCCGGCGGCGTTGATGCGCGGCCCCAGCCGGAAGCCGAGATCGCTGCAACGCATGTCGCGCCCGTCGCCGCAGCCCGCCACTTCCAACAGCGCGCGTAAGCCGGGGTTCGTGGCGTTCACGATGTCGGCCAGACCGAGCGCGACGATGGCTCGATTCTCGCCGACTAGCGGCGCAACATCCGCGACCGTGCCGATGGCGACCACTTTCAGAAATCCCTTGACCAGACTCTCGCGCCCGCGCGCGCGCAGCACTTCGTGCGCGAGTTTGAAAGCGACGCCGACGCCCGCCAGGTGTTTGTCGGGATAGTTGCAATTGCGCTGGTTGGGGTTGAGTACGGCGAAGGCGGGCGGCGCGCCCTCGTCGGCGTCGGGCAGGTGATGATCCGTGACGATCACGTCGAGGCCATTCGCGCGCGCCCACTCCAAAGGCTCGTGCGCGCGGATGCCGCAATCAACGCTGATGACGAGCGTGCAGCCCTCGGCGCGGGCGCGTTGGAGCACGTCCTGCCGGATGCCGTAGCCTTCGGTGAAGCGGTGCGGAACGTGGAAGCGCGTCTGCGCCCCGAGCAGTTGCAGCACGCGGCGCAGGACGACGGTGCCGGTCGTGCCGTCAACATCGTAGTCGCCGTAGATTAAAATCTGCTCGCCCGCGTCAACCGCGCGGAGCACGCGCGCGGCGGCGTCGCCCATGCCGAGCATGAGGGAGGGGTCGTGGAGTTGGTCGAAGGACGGGTGGAGCAGCTTGCGCGCGGCCTCGTCCGTGTCGATGCCGCGCGCGGCGAGCAGCCCCGCGACGACGGTTGAGATGCCGAGACGCGCGGCGAGGGCGGCGGCGTGCGCCTCTTCGTAGCCGCGCACGCTCCAGAGTTTGGGGCTGGCAATTTGCATCTCTACTCCGCGAACCAACCGTTCGGGTCGAGGAGTTTGACGCCGATGCGCTGGCGGCCGTCTTCCTCGTCCTTCCAGACGCCGTTGACTTCGGCGTCGAGCGGGTGGCCGAAGGGCGGCGTGAGGCGCAAGACCGCGCCGATCTCGACGGAGGCTTCGGCGATCAAAGTCGCGCCGCCGCGCGAGACGCGCACGGCCTCGCCGCTCTCCTTGAAAGGCGCGCCCGCCGGCGAGCGGCCTTCGAGTTCGACGGGGAAATTGACGGGAACGCGCGGGCTGCGCGGGCGTTGCGAAGGCGAGTTTTCAAGCTCGGTTTTAGTTTCGTCGTTCATCGAGTGTCTGTAGACCCCTTTCTGAATCGAATCAGAAAACTGCACGGCAACTGTGCGGAACAGGGGCGAGTGAGAGTGTAACCGAAACGCGAGATAACGGCGAATGCCACGGCCGGGAGGTGCGACGGAATCCTACTTCAAAGTTGCTCTTGACAGGCACATTCCAGGAGCGTATAGCTCATGTCGTCGCCTTCGCCATGTGTTGACGAAATCCTCCGCATTCCGTCAGCCTCACGCCAGCCGGTACGGTCATCTCCATAAGGAGACCGCTATGAGAAAAACCTCTCTGCTGCTCGTTGTCCCGGCCTTCGTATTTATTGCTGCTGCGGGCGGGTCTAATCTCAGCCTGCCTGGATAGTGAACGCCTCTCACCTCAACGCGGTCACGGTTAAGGAGTAATTATCATGAAGTCTCACATGTTTTTAATCTCGGGTCGAAAGATAGTCTTAGTTTTTTCTCTGCTAACAATGGCTATAACTATGTGCGTGTTCACATTCCCTGGGTTGGCGGGACAGATGAAAGAACGAGAGATTAAGAAGTTAAACTGGCCTAAAGAGCCTGTCAAAATTGGGAAACTGAAAGCTAAAGGGGCGACGGTAATCTTGGGAGAGAAGTTTCGCGCCGACGATGACTGGATGAAGGAACTCACATTCAGCGTCAAAAACACTTCGGAGAAAACTATCACGTATCTGGAAATAGAGCTTAACTTCCCGCGAGATAAGGGCACTCAAGAGGACGCTGACGCGCACGACCGCATAATTTACGGACAATACCCGGCATTGCCGGGCGAGACAGCGACACCGCATCCTGATCAGCCACCGATCCGGCCGGGTGGTACGGTGGATGTGGTCTTGAGGGATTATGAAGGCATCCGAAAGTTCCTCAATGATACTCATTACCCTGTGGGCATCAACCGTCTTGAAGTGAGTGTTGGTGACGTAGTGTTCGATGACGGCACTAAGTGGAGCGGCGGCGGGTTGTTTCGTCGTGACCCGAATAATCCCGGCGGCTGGATTAGGATAAAAGAGCTGGCACGTGCCCCTCAAGACCGTAACCAAAATGGTTACGGTCTTATAACAGGTGGCGGTAAAAATCATGCCTTTGCAAAACGCAACTCGGAAGTAATGCCTCTGTTTCTCAAGGCAGGATTAGGAACCTACCTGACCACCCAGCTTGCCCAATGCTTTGGCGGATGTGGTCATAACTGGTATTCACAGGATGAGTATTGTGGAACAAACACGAGATGTGCCGTCCGGTATGATTGGGTTAGCTGTTCTTGGGCAGACCCTAAAGAGACGAGCGTTAAAAATCAATATGACCGTTGCGTCAATCGTGATACGCATGTAGCCTGCGCGGAATTTAGATTCACAGCCATCAAGAAGCCTTGCGCCTTTTTAGTCTCCACACCACAAGAATGCACGAATAATGGTTATTCTTGGAACTACATTTCTAATTCCTGCGAGGAGTTAGTATCTATCGGTGGTCTAGGTGAAAACTGCCCCGACCCGCCCGCCTCTTACCAGTGCGGCACCGTCCTGCCGGAGACGGCCTGCCCCTACACGATCTACGGCTTCGGCTCCTGCTACTCGCCCATCCTCATCGACCTCGCGGGCGATGGCTTCCGCCTGACACACCCGCAGCAGGGCGTGCGCTTCGACCTCGACGGCAACCCCGACGGCGCGAAGGAACAAGTCTCGTGGACTGTGCCCGCAACGGACGACGCATGGCTCGCCTTAGACCGTAACCGCAACGGCACGATCGACAGCGGGCGCGAACTGTTCGGCAACCTGACCTTGCAGCCCGCGTCGGCCACGGGCAACGGCTTTCTCGCCCTCGCCCAGTACGACAAGGCGCAGAACGGCGGCAACGAGGACGGCGTGCTTGACGCGCGCGACGGGTTCTTCGCGCTCCTGCGTTTGTGGCGGGACGGGAATCACAACGGGGTGTCGGAGGCGTCGGAGTTGCACGCGTTGCCCGCGCTCGGCGTGACTGAGATTGACCTCAGGTACCGGGAGTCGAAGCGCACGGATGAGCACGGCAATCAGTTCAAGTATCGGGCGCAGGTTAATGGCAGGCAGAACAGTCAGGTCGGACGGTGGGCGTGGGACGTGTTCCTCGTCAAAGCCCCTTAAATCAAATTCAATCCGCACGCCGAAGCGCGCCGCCCGAAGTTAATTAGCTTCGGGCGGCGCGCTTTGGCGATGAGCAGTTACCTCATAAGGAGCGAGGCGGACGGGGCGCGCGAGGATGCGGCGCAAGGTATTTCACGCGGGTTGAATGAAGCCGCCCGCGAGCAGCAGCAGGATGGCCGCGCCGACGACGAGGCGGTAGCCGATGAAGATGCCCGTGGAGTGTGTGCGGAGGAAACGCAGCAGAAACCAGATCGAGGCGTAGCCGACGAGCGCGGAGACGACGGTTGCCACGACGAGCGGCAGCGCGCTCCCTTCGGGCAGTTTCGTGACGGCCTCGCGGAGTTCGAGCAGGCCGCTCGCGGCGATGGCGGGAATGGAGAGGAGGAACGAGAAGCGCGCGGCCGTTTCGCGCGTCTCGCCCGCGAACAGCCCGCCCATGATGGTGGAACCGGAACGGCTCGCGCCCGGAATCAAAGCCAGCACCTGCGCGCCGCCCACGGCCAGCGCGTCGCCGAAGCCCAACTCTTTCATCTCGCGCCGACGCTTGCCCACGCGCTCCGCCAGCGCGAGCAGGAGCGCGACCGCGATCATCATCGTGGCGATGACCCACAAATTTTTCGTAAAACTTCCCTCGATCTGTTTTTTGAACAGCAGCCCGACGACCGCGACGGGCAGCGAGCCGATGATGACGAGCCAGCCGAGCCGCGCGTCGTCCGACAGACGCGCGCCGCGTTGTTCGATACTGCCGTCGGCCGCTCGCGTCTCGTGCGCGTGCGCGACGCCCCCGCGCAGGAGCGCGGAATGATCGCGGACGAAAGCGACCGTGATCGCCCAGATGTCGGGCGCGAAATAGATGAGCACGGCGAGCAGCGTGCCGAGTTGGATGACGGCGATGGTGGCGGTCGTCTGTTCGGCGCGCAAGGTCGCCTCGACGCCTTCGTAGAGGCCGAGCGCGCGACTGGCGAAGATCAGATGAGCCGTCGAACTGATGGGGATGAATTCCGTCAATCCCTGCACGATGCCGATAATGATGGCTTGAAGAATGTTCATGATGTGTTATTCGCGGAAGCGAGCGCGCGCGAGCATGCGGTCGTAGAGCGCGGCGGGCAGCCAGCGGCCGACGCGCGCGATGGCGGCGAGTTGCCACGGAAAAGCGTAGGTGCGGCGTCTGGCTTCGATGGCGTCGAGCATCAGTTGCGACGCGCGTTCGGCGTTTTGGAGAAACGGCATCTTCTGGTTGCGCCCGCGCGTCATCGGCGTGTCGATGAAGCCGGGATGAATCGTCGTGACGTAGATATTGACCGGTCGCAGTTCGACGCGTAAGGACTCGAAGAAGGTCGAGAGCGCGGCCTTGCTCGCGCAGTACGCGCCGGAACCGGGAAAGCCGCGATAGGCGGCGAGGCTTGAGATGCCGACGAGTTGGCCTGCGCCGCGCTCAAGCATCCCCGGCAACACGGCCGCCACCGAGTTCATCGCGCCGAGCACGTTGACCGAGAACACCTGCGTCGCCGTCTCGATGTCGAAGGCGCGCGCCAGCGTGGTCTCGCCCTTCCCCGCGTTGGCGACGAGCACGTCAACGCGCCCGAAACGCTCGACGACTTGCGCCACGGCCGACTTCATCGCTTCCGCGTCGCACACGTCAACCGCGACGGCCAGAGCGCGACCGCCCGCGTCCTCCACTTTCCCCGCCACCTCGCGCAACACTTCCTCGCGCCGCGCCAGTAACCCGACCGACGCCCCGCGCCGCCCGCACTCCACGGCCAACGCCGCGCCGATGCCGCTCGATGCGCCCGTGATCAAAACTGTCTTTCCCGCCCAGTTCACTTCAGGTGCGTATCCTCAGCAAAGTTCCGCGACGTGCTCGCCGAGCGCGCGCAGGGCAAGCGCGAGATCGTCTTGTTTGATGAGCAGGTGGTCGCGCGAGAAGGCCGTGAGCGCGCCCGTGGGAACGCCGGCGGCGGCGAGTATCTCGGTCACGCGGGCGAGAAAGCCCGTGACGTTCCAGCCGAGTTCGATGTCGAGCGTGACGAGCCGCCAGCCCGTCTCGACGCGCGCCTCGCGCAGGGCGTGGCGCATCACGAGCCAGTCCTCTTCCTCCAGCAGCAGCGTCACCTCGTTCGTGTCGCGCAGCAGCATGAAGGGCACGGTGGCGCGCGGGCTGAGTTCGGGCTGTTCGAGCAGGCGCGACCAATCCTCGTGGCGCAGGCCGACGAGCACGAACGTGGCGGGCGCGACTTCCACCTTCGTCCGGCGCAACAATTCCGCCGCCGTTTCGTTTTGCGGTGCGTCAGTCATCTAACTGTGCCGGATTAGTAATAACGCTTTCGTCTTTCTTAGCGCCTTTGCGCCTTTGCGTGAGATTAATTTCTCGCAAAGGCGCAAAGGCGCTAAGAAAGCAAATACTGTAGGAATCTTTAAAACTTTAAATTTGCACGACGATTGGAACGATGACGGGACGCGCGCCCGTCTGCTTCTGGATGTAGCGTTTGAGTTCGACGCGCACGCGCTCCTTGAGCAGCGTCAGGTCGCGCCGCTCCGTGGCCGGGGCTTTCTCGACGGCCTCCGTGGCGATGCGCTGCAAGTTCTTCATGAAGCCGTTCGAGCCGTCCGCGCCGACGACGCCGCGCGCCATAAACTCCGGCGGAGCTTCGAGCGCGCCCGTCTCTTCGTTCAACGTCAGGATCGGGGTGAGCACGCCGTCGTAGGCCATCTGTTTGCGCTCGCGCACGGTTTCGCGCCCGATCTCCTCGAAGCCGGAATCGTCGATGAAGGTGCGCCCCACGTCGCGCTTCTCGATGACGGTGGCGTGGTCGGCCGAGAGTTCGAGCACGTCGCCGTTCTCGATCATGATGACGTTCTCGTCGGCGTAGCCGAGATGATTTTTGACGAACTCCTTGTGGCGGTAGAGCATGCGATACTCGCCGTGAATCGGCACGACGAACTTCGGCCGGACGGCCTCGGTCATAATGCGTATGTCTTCCTGCGAAGCGTGGCCGCTGACGTGGATGAGCCGCCGCTTCTCGTCGATGATGATGCCGCCGCGTTTGTAGATGTCGCCGATGAGACGCGAGATGGCGCGCTCGTTGCCGGGGATGATGCGCGCCGAGAGCACGACCGTGTCGCCCTCTTCGATGCTCAATCCCTTGTACGATTGCGACGCCAGTTGCGCCAGCACGGCGCGCGGCTCGCCCTGCGAACCCGTGATGAGATAGACGATCTCGTCGTCGGGCATCCGTCGCGCCTCGTTCAGCGAAACGATCTCGTTCTCATGCACGTCGAGATAGCCGAGTCGTTCGGCGATCTCCACGTTCTTCAACATCGAGCGGCCGAGCACGCAGACCTTGCGGTCGAACTGCTGCGCCACGTCGAAGACGATCTGTAAGCGGTGGATGCTCGATGCGAAGGCGGCGACGATGATGCGCCCCTCGGCCTCGTCGAAAATCTCCTCGAAGGCCGGGATCACGGCGCGCTCCGAAGGCGTGCGCCCCGGCACGGTGGCGTTCGTGGAATCAGACAGGAGCGCGAGCACGCCCTCCTGCCCGTAACGCCGCAGCGTCCGCAGGTCGATCGGCTCGCCGATCACGGGCGTCTCGTCCACCTTGTAATCGCCCGTGTGGATAATAGTGCCCACGGGCGTCGTGATGGCGAGCGAGAAACAGTCGATCAACGAGTGCGAGGCGCGTATGAACTCGACTTTGAAGACGCCGATGTTGACCACGTCGCGCGGTTCGACGCGATGGATCAGCACGTCGTTCGTCAGATTGTGTTCTTCGAGCTTGCTCTCCGCCAGACCCACGGTGTAGTGGGAGGCGTAGACGGGGACGTTGAATTTTTTGAGGATGTAGGGCAACGCGCCGAGGTGGTCTTCGTGCCCGTGCGTGAGGACGATGGCCGTGATGTGCTCGCGGTACTCGTCCAGAAAATCGAAGTCGGGCACGCATACGTCAACGCCGTAGACGCTCTCCTCGGGAAAGCCCATGCCCGCGTCCACGATGATCATCTCGTCGCCGTAGCGCACCGCCATGCAATTCATCCCGAACTCGCCGACGCCGCCGAGCGGGATTAACTCTATTACCTTGTTCACTATTATTTCTTATTCTCCAGACCAAGCGATGAATCCACATCGCGGGATAAAACTTTGAGGGAATGTTAGTCGGAGAGTATAGCACAGGGGCGCGCATTCCCCTGAACGGCGCGCGGGTCAGGACTGGTGCCGCGTCTCCGGGTCGGTGGTGTCCACCGCCTCAGAGCGGATGCGGGCGACGAGGTCAGGCTCGCCCGGCCGCTTCCGCCATTTCTCCCCGCGCGTCTCGGCCACGATCACGTGCGCCAGCAGTTCGCCGGGCGTGCTCCCCGACAGCCGCCAACCGTGCCCCACGGCCTCCCAATGCTCGAACCGCTGATAGGCCACGTCCAGGTGGAAAGACATCGAAAGTTCATACCCCTTATCCCGCAGGATGAGCAGGATGGGATTGTCGAGTTCCCCGCGTAATCCGGCGAGACACTTGTTTCCGTCCCAGGCGTTGAAAATATCCACCTTGAGCCTCCTCGCATTGACAACCTGCGACCCGATTTCGCACGTAGACTATTTCCAAAGCCCGCGCCTGGTTCGTCCGCGCGCTCAACCCGAAGATGATTCGAGCGTGCGCGCGAGCGCAACCCACTCAGCGAGCGTCAGGGTCTCGGCGCGCCTTTGCGGTTCGATGCCCGCCGTCTCAAGCAGCGCGCTCGCGCCGCCCACGGCTTCCACCCGCGGCATCAGAGTCGCGGGCGCGTGGCGCAGGTTGTTGAAGATCGTCTTGCGTCGCTGCGCGAAGCCCGCTCCGACGACGCGCCACAGCAACGCTTCGTCCGCCACCTCGGCCGCGACGCTCTCGCGCAGGCGCAGGCGCACGACCGTGCTCCAAACCTTCGGCACGGGGCGAAACGCTTCCGGGGGCACGTCGAACAGCGGGCGCGCCTCGCAGTAGGCTTCGGTCAACACGGAGAGGTAGCCACGCTCGCCCGTGCCCGGTGCGGCCGTGATGCGCTCGACCACCTCGCGCTGGAGCATCAGGATCAGCTCCGTCAAACAATGCCGGTGCGCGCAGAGGCGTTGCAGGATGGCCGTCGAAATATTGTAAGGAAGATTGGCAACGACGCGCGCCTCGTGCGCGGGCGCGGCGATCGCGCAGAAATCGATCGCCAGCGCGTCGCCCTCGACGAGCGTGAAGTTTTCCCGATGGCCGAACTTCTCCAGCAACAACGGAACGAGATCGCGGTCGAACTCGACGGCCACCAAACGCCCGACCTGCCCGGCGAGCCGCGCCGTCAAAGCCCCCCGCCCCGCGCCAATCTCGATGACGGTCTCGTCGGCGCGCGGCGCAACCTCGCGCACGATCCTGGCCGCCACGCTCTCGTCCACGAGAAAATTCTGTCCCAGACTTTTTTTCGCCATAAAACAGGAGATTAGAGGTCAGAGGTCAGAGGTTAGAGGTTAGAAGAAATCAGCTTTTTGTCTTTCACTAATCTCCGACCTCTGACCTCTGACTTCTGTTCTCAGGGTAGCCGGTGATTTCGACATCGCCGTCGCGCTGTTTGATCTCCACGTCGCAGAGGCGCGTGGCGTCGGCGATGCGGGTCGCGCCCGTGCCCGAGACGGCGGCGCGCGCGTCGCTCCCGCCGATGATGAGCGGCGCGACGAAGAAACTCACCTTATCCACCAGACCGGCGTCGAGGAACATTCCGGCGACGTGCGCGCCGCCTTCGACCAGCACGCTTTGCAGGGAGCGGCGATGCAGTTCCGCGAGCACGGCGCGGAGGTCGCGCGCGCCGCGCGGCTCGCGCACGATCTCCGCGCCGTGCGATTGGAGCGGCGCGGCGACGCGTTCGTCGGCGGCAGCGGAGGCAAAGATGATGAGCGGCGTTTCGCGCGCCGTGCGGGCGAGCCGGGAGTCGGGCGAGAGACGCAGGTCGTCGTCGAGCAGGACGCGCGTGAGCGGGCGATGGCGCGGCAGTCCGCTGCGGTCGGTGAGCAGCGGGTCGTCGGCGGCGGCCGTGCCCGCGCCGACGAGGATGGCGTCGTATTCGCGGCGCAGTTCGTGGACGCGGGCGCGCGATCGTTCGTTCGTGATCCAACGCGCGTCGCCGGTGCGGGTGGCGATGCGCCCGTCGAGCGAGCAGGCGAGTTTGAGATGGACGAAGGGGCGCGCGTGGCGCATGGCGTGAATGTATTTCTCGTTGAGGCGCGTGGCTTCCGGCGCGAGCAGCCCGACCTCGACTTCCAGCCCCGCCTCGCGCAAATGTGCGAAGCCGCGCCCGGAGACGAGCGGGTTCGGGTCTTCGATGGGCGCGACGACGCGGCGGACGCCCGCACGGATGAGCGCGCCCGTGCAGGGCGGCGTGCGTCCCTGATGCGCGTGCGGTTCGAGCGAGACGTAGGCGGTGGCGCCGTCGGCGCGCGCTCCGGCCTGTTCGAGCGCGAGCGTCTCGGCGTGCTTCACGCCCTCGTACAAATAAAATCCTTCGCCGACAACTTCGCCTCCGTCGCGCGCAACGACGCACCCGACGAGCGGGCTGGGGCTGACGCGGCCGACGCCCCGTGCGGCCAGTTCGAGCGCGCGCCGCAGCAGACGCTCATCAGTTTCCGACGTTGAAGTTGTAATTTGTGGCTGCAAGTTCAGGTTTCAAGTTTCAGGTTTCAAGTTTCAAGTCTGAAGTTTTTAAACTTGAAACTTGAAACTTGAAACTTGAAACTCACTCAGTCTCATTGCGACTCGAAGAGTCCGTCAACGTAGTGCTCCGCGTTGAAGACGACGAGGTCGTCAACTTTTTCGCCGATGCCCGCGTAGCGAATCGGGAGGCCGAGTTCCTTTGAGATGGCGACGGCGATGCCGCCTTTGGCCGTGCCGTCGAGTTTCGTCAGGACGATGCCGGTGACGCCCGCGACTTTCAAAAACTGCCTGGCCTGTTCCAACCCGTTCTGCCCGGTCACGGCATCGATGACGAGCAGCGTCTCGTGCGGCGCGCCCTCCACCTCGCGCCCCGCCACGCGCTTCATCTTTTCGAGTTCGGCCATCAGGTTCGACTTGTTGTGCAGACGCCCGGCCGTGTCCACGATGAGCACGTCGGAATTGCGCGCCTTGGCCGCCTTGAGCGAATCGTAGAGGACGGCCGCCGGGTCTGTGCCCTGCTTCTGCTGGATGAGCGGGACGCCGGTGCGTTCAGCCCAGATGGCGAGTTGGTCGGAGGCGGCGGCGCGGAAGGTGTCGGCCGCGCAGATGAGCACGTCGTTGCCTTCGGCCTTGATGCGCTGCGCGAGCTTGCCGATGGTCGTCGTTTTGCCGACGCCGTTGACCCCGACGATCATCATCACGTAGGGCGAGACGTTTTCCGGCACGCTCGTCTCGGCGGCGACGCCCTTCGCTTCCGACGCGCGCAGGATGGAGAGCAACTGATTTTTGATCGCGGCCTTCAAAGCTTCGATGTCGTTGATCTCTTTGCGCGTGATGCCGCGCCTGACCGTATCGAGGATGTCGAGCGTCGTCGGCACGCCGATGTCGGCGGCGATGAGAGCTTCTTCGAGTTCGTCGAGCAACTCGGCGTCGATCTGCTTGCGTCCCTGAAAGACCGTGTCGATCTTCTCGGAGAGCGATTCGCGCGTGGCGGAGATGGCGTTTTTGAAACGCTTCTCAAACGTGCGTTCGAGCGCGGCCTCGGCCGCCTGCAACTCTTCAATCGAGCGGTCGAGGCCGAGGATGGAGGACGAGAAAGGGGAACGCGTCGGGACGGGTCGCTGCTCGGCGACGCCGGGCTTCGCCGGTTCGGGCGTCGTGCGCGATGCGCCGCCCGTCGTGGTCGCCGGGACGGTGGCGGGGCGCGAGCGCAGAGCGGCGTCGGCGTCAGGCGCGCCGACGCCCGCGTCGTTGCCGATTCTCTCTTGCGACACGGGCGTGGGCGCGCCGCCCGTCACGGTCGGCTCGATCGCGGGCACGGCGGGCGTGGGCGCGCTCGCCGTGTCGGCTGCCGCGCCGAGATTGGCGGGCGGTTCGGGACGCGCCGCCCGTTCGTCTGCCGCGGTCGCCGGTTCCGGCGCGGCGGGCTTGAGGGGTTCGTTGAGTCCGAGCGTGATGTAGCGGTCTTCTTTTTTGCGTCGCCAGAATGCCATGTGATAGGTGACTGCCCTTAGCGTAAAATTTCGTCGGATTGAAAGTCGTCGATTATAACTGCAAGCGGCGCGCGGCGACAAAACGCGCGGCCTCGGCGGCCTCCGCCGAAGTCGGGCGAGCGCGGGCGCGCCCAGGTTCTAACGCTCCCAGAAAAACTTACCGCGCGGGCGCGCCTGCGGGTAGACCTCGTCCATGTTGCGCGTGTCGTAGAGCACGCCGTTCATCATGACGAAGCTGATGGTCTCGGAGTTCTGAATATTGTCGAGCGGGTTCCGGTCGGTGATCATCAAGTCGGCGAGTTTGCCCGTCTCGATCGACCCGACTTCCCCGTCCAGTCCGAGATATTGCGCGCCGGAGAGCGTGGCCGCGCGCAGGGCTTCGAGGGGCGTGAGTCCGCCCTGTTGCAGCATCCAGAGTTCCCAGTGCGCGCCGAGTCCCTGCAATTGGCCGTGCGCGCCGAGTTGCGCGCGGCCTCCGGCGCGGACGACATCCCTGACGGTCTTCGCCAGTTCGAAATGAATGAAGTCGTCGTCGGGCGTCATCGTGCGGCGACGCGCGCGCGGGTCGATGGTCGAGCGGGGCGTGAAGCGCAGGAGCTTTTCGTTCTCCCAGACGTTCGATTTCTGATACCAGTAGTTTTCGCCCCAGACACCGCCGTAGCCGACGATGAGCGTGGGCGTGTAGCCGGAGCGGCTTTTCGCAAAGAGCGTGACGGCGTCTTTGTAGAGCGGCGCGATGGGGATGGCGTGCTCGATGCCGGTGTGGCCGTCGAGGATGTGCGTCATGTTGTAGAAGTAGGTGGAGCCGCCTTCGGGGACGACCATCATCTTGAGTTCGCGCGCGGCCTGAATGATCTGCTGGCGTTGATTGCGGCGCGGCTGGTTGTAACTCTTGACGGAGAACGCGCCCACCGCCTTGAGCCGCGCCAGGTGCCCGCGCGCGTCTTCCAGATTATTGACCGGAGCCTTCTCAGGATTCTCCGCGCCGTAGACCGGATACCCCGTCGAGAAGATGCGTGGCCCGACCATCAAGCCCGCCTTGACCATCTCGGACTGTGCGAAGACCGACTGCGTGGCGGCCGAAGGGTCGTGCGTCGTCGTTACGCCGTAGGCGAGGTTCGCCCAGTAAGGCCACTGTTTTTCGGGGATGATGTCGAGCGTGTTGTAGCCCATGTGCGCATGCACGTCGATGAGGCCGGGCGTGATGGTCTTGCCCGCGAGATCAATCCTCCGCGCGCCCGCCGGGATTTGGACGCGCGCGCCCACGGCCTTGATGCGGTTGTCTTCGACGAGAATTGTGCCGCGTTCGATCACCTCGTCGCCCTTCATCGTGATGATGCGCGCGTTCGTCAAAGCGACCAGGCCGCGCGGGCGCGCCGACTCGAACTCGAAGCCGATGCGTGTGGCCTTCGGTTCGGCCGGTTTCTCGTCCTTCGCCAGTTGCCGGTTGATCTGTTCGAGCGTCTGCTCGTAGAAATTCTCGCCGAGCGTCCACTGGACTGATTTGCTGTCGGGCGACCACGCGAGCCAATCGCCGGAATTCTTCGAGATGGATTTGACGGGCAGAATGGTCTCCGTCGAGTTCATCTTGAGCGTCTTGCCCGTGCGCGGAAACGGCGCGAGGTAGAGTTTGTGTAGCTCCTTGAAGAAGACCCAGTTGTGATCGGGCGACGGGATGATCTCGGTGGCGAATTTCGCTTCCACGTGCCGCTTGTAATCGTCGCCGGAAGTTTTCACGCTGCTCAGGGCGGAGAAGATTTGTGCGGGCTGGCCGGGCGGCGTCGAGGGCGCGGGCGGCGATTCGAGAAAGAAGATGCGCTCTCCCGTAGGGTCGAAACTCAGGATCGGCATGCGCGCGTTCGCGCCGCGGCTTTGCAAGTCCATCACGTAGCGACTCTGTTGGCCGTCCCAGTAATGAATCTCGAACGCCGACTCGCTCACGAGTTCTTCTTCGTGATTCACGTTGCCGCGCCCCTTGAGATAGGCGAGCTTGCGCCCGTCGGGCGAGAAGGCCGGGTTGGCATACTGATCCGGCTTGTCTGTGATCTTGCGCGGGTTCGCGCCGTCGGCCTCGGCGATCCAGACCGCGCCCTTCTCCGCGTCCGACCAGGTGACGAACGTTATCTGTCGCCCGTCGGGGCTGAAGTTGGGCGAGTATTCGAGGTAGTTCGAGTTCAACAGGCGGGCGGGCGCGGCGTCGCCCTGCTTGGAGTAGATTTTACCGAGCGCGCTGTAGACGATGCGGTCGTTCGCGCGTTTCGTCCAGCGGTGCAGGTGCGTGCGGTCGCGCTCCGTGAAAACTTTCTGGGGGAAACGCACGGCTTCCGAGACGCGCTGCGAGACGCGCGCGGTGAACGGAACGGGCGTCGCCGCCTTCGTCGCCACGTCAACGCGCACGAACTTGCCGCCCGCCGTGATCACGATGGCCTTGCCGTCGGGCGTCCAACTGTAGCCGGGATAGGTGCCGTACACCGCCCACGTCTCCTGCTGGTCGCGCGTCAACTTGTCGTAGACCGGCCACTCGCGCCCGCTCTCGATCTCGCGCAGGTAGAGCACGGTCTTCAAGCGGTCGCGGCGGATGAAGGCGAGCAGTTTGCCGTCGGGCGAGATTTGCGGCCTGACCGCGCCGCCCGCGCCGCGCACGAAGACGCCGCGCCGCCCGCGCTCGGTGTCGTAACGCTCGATCCAGTAAATGCTGTCGTAGACGTTTTTGTTGTAGTCGAAGTCGCCGCTGTTGACGAAGTAGACGAAACGGCCCGCGGGGTCGGCGAACGGCTCGCCGACGTTGGCCGTCCAGCTCGACTTCTCCGTGAGCTGGACGCCCGTCCCGCCCGTCGCCGCGTGGTACATCCAGATTTCGCCCGCGCCTAAACTCCGCTGATCGACCCAGTGCTTGCGCGCCAGCACGTACTGCCCGTCGGGCGTCCACTCCGGCGAGTTGACCAGCCGGATGGTCTCTTTCGTCAACTGCCTCCGGCCCTTGCCGTCCGCGCCCATGATCCAGACGTTGTCGCCGCCGTCGCGGTCGGACGTGAAGGCGATCCACTTGCCGTCGGGCGAGAAGCGCGGCTGCGACTCCCAAGACGTGCCGCCCGAAAGCAGTTGCGCGCGCCCGCCTGTGATCGGCATCGAGTAGATGTCGCCGAGCAGATCGAA
>DASVVO010000038.1:0-4865 GCA_036386515.1 Pyrinomonadaceae bacterium | reverse complement strand
AAGGCCGGAGAGTTGAAAAGCTCTCCGGCCTTCGCGCGTCCGGCGTGTGTCGGGTTTTGTATGAGTGCGCGGTCTTAAGCGCGCTTCGTCAGAGCGTCGCGCGCTTCGCGCACGAGGCGCAAGGCTTCGTCGGTGGTCGGGGCGAGCGCGGTCAGGTGTCCCATCTTTCGCCCCGGTCGCGCTTCGTGCTTGCCGTAGAGATGCAGCTTGACGTTGGGGATGGCGCAGGCCGCGCGCCAATCGGGGTCGCCCTCCTGCCAGAGGTCGCCGAGCAGGTTCGCCATGGCGGCGGGGCGCAGTTGCTCGGTCGCGCCGAGCGGCAGGCCGCAGACGGCGCGCACCTGTTGCTCGAACTGGCTGGTCTGGCAGGCGTCGATGGTGAAGTGGCCGGAGTTGTGCGGGCGCGGCGCGAGTTCGTTGACGAACAGTTCGCCGTCGCGCGCGAGGAAGAATTCGACGCAGAGCACGCCGACGAGTTCGAGTCGGCGGAGCAGGCTCTCGGCGATCTCCGTCGCACGCCGTGCGACCTGCGGCGAGACGCGCGCCGGGGCGATGGTGCAATCGAGGATGTGCCGCTCGTGCGAGTTTTCGACGACGCCGAAGTGCGCCGTCTCGCCGTTTGCGCCGCGCGCGCAGACGACCGACACCTCGCGCTCGAAATCGACGAACGCTTCGAGGATAGCCTCCTGCCCGGCGAGCGAGTCGAACGCCGCCGCGCTCTCCGCTTCCGACTTGATCAGGCATTGGCCTTTGCCGTCGTAGCCGAACCCGGCCGTCTTCAACACGGCGGGGTAGCCGATGGCGTCGAGCGCGGCGTCGAGTTCCGCGCGCGTCGAGACGCGGCGGAAGGGCGCGACGGGGATGCCCGCCGTTTGGAGAAAGGTCTTCTCGCGCAGGCGGTGCTGCGTCGTGTAGAGCGTCGCGCCGTCCGGCCTGACGGGGACGATGCCGCTGATCGCTTCGACGGTCGCCGCCGGGACGTTTTCAAATTCAAAGGTGACGACCTCGACGCGCCCGGCGAAGTCGCGCACGGCGTCCAGATCGTCGTATGAAGCGGTGACTTCAACGTCCGCGACCTGACCCGTCGGCGTGTCGGTTTCGGGCGAGAAGGTGTGGACGAGATAGCCCATGCGGCGCGCGGCCATGGCGAACATGCGGCCGAGTTGGCCGCTGCCGAGCACGCCGATGGTCGCGCCGGGAAGGAGCGTGCGCGTGCTTGAGCGGGAAGAGGGCGCGTGGTTCACGGTTTCAGTGAAAGGACGAATTTATAAAGCGTTCACTCGCGCCGCCGCTAGAGAGAGCGCGCGCAAAGCAGGGGCGCACAGAGTTGAGCGAGAGCGGAGTCCGACTCTTGCGAACTCTGGTTTTCGTCTCAACTCCGTGCCGTCTCCGCGTTCTCCGCGTCGGCGGCGGCGAACGTCTTGCCGGACGGGCAACAAGCAACCTAATCCAACTCCGCCACGCGCACCTGTCGCTCCTGCTCCGCACGGAACGCGCGCAGGCGTTCGCGCAAGTTCGCGTCTTCGTTGGCGAGGATGGCGACGGCGAGCAGCGCGGCGTTGCGCGCACCCGCCTGACCGATGGCGAGCGTGCCGACGGGAATCCCGGCGGGCATCTGCACGATGGAGAGTAGGGAATCCAGCCCTTTGAGCGCACGGCTCTCGACGGGCACGCCGAGCACGGGCAGCAAAGTTTGCGCGGCCACCATGCCGGGCAAATGCGCCGCGCCGCCCGCGCCCGCGATGATCACTTTTATCCCGCGCGCTTCCGCCTCGCTCGCAAACTCGGCCAACAGGCGCGGCGTGCGATGCGCCGAGACGATGCGGCACTCGTGCGCCACGCCGAACTCGGTCAACACCTCGTCCGCCCCGCGCATCGTCTCCCAGTCGGACTTGCTGCCCATGACGACCGAGACGAGAGGAAGGGATGAGGGATGAGGGATGAGGGATGAGACGGCAACTGCTTTCTCATCCTTCAAACTCGACTTGACCGGCCTCGCCTTTCTTTCGCTTTTCATCCCTCATCCCTCATCCCTGCGTGCCTCACCCCTGCGAGTAGCCGGGTTGGCCGTCGAAGTTGTAGAGGTTCTCGATCTTGATGAAGTCGAGGCCGTTGTCGGCGAGGCGTTGGAGGAGCGCGGTGATCTGCGAGTGTGAGATCGTCGCGCCTTCACCGGCCGCGAGATAGCGGCAACGCCAGTGGTCTGAGAGGAAAGTTTCGGGCAAGCCCTGCGGCCAGACGGTGATGCCGCGATTGCCGATGAGCGTCAACTTCAGATCGTCGCCGCTCAACTTGTCGCACGTCTCGCCCAACTGTGCGGCCGTGCCGCTCTCCCAGTTCACGAACACGTCAACGCCGACCAGTTCCTTCTTCTCGACCGTGCCCGCGCCCGCGCCCGCCGTGCTCGTCCGGTCGCCGCCGCCGGGGTTGTACTTGACGGCCTTCAAAGTTTGCGGCGTCTGTCCCAGGCGCGCGACGACCGCATCGGCGAACTCGCGCGTGCCGACCTTCTGTTTGCTCACGCCCTCGGCGTAAATGTCATAAGTGTGAACGCCGTCTTCCACGGCGCGCAGCCACGCGTTGTGGACGCGCTCGGCCACCTCGGGCTGGTTGATGTGGACGAGCATCATCACCGCGCCGAGCAGCAGCCCCGACGGGTTGGCGAGATTCTGCCCGGCGCGGCGCGGCGCGGAGCCGTGAATCGCCTCGAACATCGCGCCGGAAGTGCCGATGTTGGCCGAACCGGCCAGCCCGACCGAACCGGCGATCTGCGCGGCCACGTCCGAGAGGATGTCGCCGTAGAGATTCGGCATCACCACCACGTCGAAGGCTTCGGGCGTGTCGGCGAGTTTGGCCGCGCCGATGTCCACGATCCAGTGCTCGTTTTCGAGGTCGGCATATTCGGCCGCGATCTCGTCGAAGACTTTATGAAAAAGACCGTCGGTCATCTTCATGATGTTGTCTTTCGTGAAGCAGGTGACTTTCTTCCGGTTGTTGCGCCGCGCGTACTCGAAGGCGTAGCGCACGATCTTTTCGCAACCGGGGCGCGAGATGAGTTTCAGGCATTGATAGACCTGGGCGGTCTGCCGGTGCTCGATCCCGGCATAGAGGTCTTCCTCGTTCTCACGCACGATCACCACGTCCATCTTCGGGTGCTTCGTATCGACGAACGGGTGGTACGAGACGCACGGGCGCACGTTGGCGTAGAGTCCGAGAGTTTTCCTGACCGTCACGTTGAGGCTCTTGTAGCCGCCGCCCTGCGGGGTCGTGATCGGGGCTTTCAGAAAAACCTTCGTGCGGCGCAGAGAGTCCCACGCGCTCGCCGGTATCCCCGCCGTATCGCCGCGCAGGTAAACCTGCTCGCCGATCTCGATGGTCTCAATTTCCAACGCCGCGCCCGCTTCACGCAAGATGCGGAGCGTCGCTTCCATGATTTCGGGGCCGATGCCGTCGCCGTGTGCGACCGTGATAGGAACATTCTGTGCCATGATTTTGGTTCGAGCACCTTTCGCTAAATTCGGATTTTAAGAAGACAACTCAGGTGGGCGATAGCTTACTACTTTTCACCCGCCGCCCGAAAGTTTCGAGCCGCCCGCGCCCCGCGCCCGCGCGCCGCGAGCGGACGCAGCCTGCGCCCCCGCGCGCTCTCCGAACGCCGCGCCCCGGTTATTCCGCTGCGCCCGCAAATTTAGTATGATGCCGTTTGTGTCCAACCCCCACGCGAGCGGCCATCGAGAGAAGTTTTTGCGTAGAGAATTGGCACGAGCATGCCCCCATTGCCCCCGCTTAACTTGCGTCCGCAGCTTACAGCCCTCGCTGAAAACACACGGATAAAATTGATGTTGAACTTGACACGATCGAGTTGGGGGCGTTACCTCATCGCCGTCTTAACGGTCGCCGCGTCCGTGCTCAGCACGTTCGCGTTGTGGCCGTTCAACCAGCCGGTGCGACTGGCCTTCTTTTACGCGGCGGTCGTGATCAGCGCGATCTACGGCGGCCGGCGCGCCGGTCTGCTCGCCATCGCGCTGGCGGTCTGCGCCAGCGGCTACTTCTTTTTCGCGCCGTCCTATTCCTTCAACATCGGAGCCACCGCGTACATCCAGTTGAGCGTCTTCGTCGCCGTCACGCTCCTGATCGTGTTCGTGATTGACCGGGGCAAGCGCGCCGAGAGCCAGTTGACGGTCTCCGAGCGACGCTTCCGCCAGTTGGCCGACAACATCGATCAGGTCTTTTGGGTGTACGACCTGCACGAGGCGCGCATCGTCTATACCAATCCGGCCTACGAGACGACCTGGGACGACACGCGCGAGCATCTCTACTCGGACGAGCGCGCTTTCTTCGCCAGTATCCATGAGGACGACCGCGAACGCATGACCGACGCGCTGCGGCGGCAACGCGCGGGCGCGCGCACCGAAGAGAAGTATCGCATCGTGCGGCGCGACGGCACGGTGCGCTGGATACGCGACCGCGGCTTCCCTGTCCGCGATGAGGAGGGCGAAGTCTTTCGCATCGTCGGCATCGCCGAAGACGTGACGGAGAGCCGCGCGGCGGAGAAGGCTCTGCGCGAGCAGACCGAGGCGGTCGAGACGGTCAACCGCGTCGGGCAGATGCTCGCCGGCGAGTTGGACTTGCACAAACTCGTGCAGGCCGTGACCGACGCGGCGACGGAACTGACCGGCGCGCACTTCGGGTCATTCTTCTACAACGTGCTGGATGAGGAGGGAGCGTCCTACATGCTCTACACGCTCTCCGGCGTGCCGCGCGCCGCCTTCGCCCACTTCCCCATGCCGCGCGCCACAGACCTCTTCGGCCCCACCTTCCGCGGCGAGGGCACCATCCGCATCGACGACGTGCGTCTCGACCCG
>DASVVO010000037.1:0-74092 GCA_036386515.1 Pyrinomonadaceae bacterium | reverse complement strand
TCTACGCGGGCTTCGCGATGGTCTTACTGTTGACGATTCCTTTGCGCAAGTTTTACGGCCTCGAAGATTTCATTACACTGCGTCACTTGCGCAACAGCGCGAAGGTGATGCTTGCCACCGGCCTCATCGTCGGCTACGGCTACATGATGGAAGCGTTCATGGCGTGGTACAGCGCGAGCGAGTACGAAGGCTTTATGATGAAGAACCGCATCTGGACGGGGCCGTACTGGTGGGCTTACGCGCTGCTCATCATCACGAACATCATCATCCCGCAGATACTCTGGTCGCGGCGCGCGCGCCACAACACGGTGCTCTTGTTTATCGTCGCGCTCATCATCAGCGTCGGCATGTGGCTCGAACGATTCGTGATCATCGTGACGAGTTTGCACCGCGACTATCTGCCGTCGTCGTGGGCGATGTACCGCCCGACGATCTTCGACTGGTCGATGTTCATCGGCACCATCGGGCTGTTCTTCACGCTGCTCCTCCTGTTCATACGCTTCCTTCCGGCCATCTCCATCTTCGAGATGCGCACCATCCTGCCGGGAGCCGCGCCGAAGGAGGAAGGATGAAATGAGGGATGAAGGATGAGGGATGAGGGATGAATCAGGCGGATGGAGTTGAATTGTTTTACTTCATCCCTCATCCCTCCGCCCTCATCCCTTCTCCAATGGGGTTGTTATGAGGAAACCGGCAAAGACGGCAATTTACGGCGTGATGGCCGAGTTCGATAACCCGACCGACGTGGTCGCGGCAACGCGGCGGGCGCACGAGGAAGGCTACCGCAACATGGACGCCTATTCGCCCTACCCGATTGAAGCTCTCTCGGAGGCCGTCGGCCCCCATAAAGAGCGTCTGCCGCTGATCGTCCTGATCGGCGGCATCGTCGGCATGATCGGCGGCTACGCGATGCAGTATTACGTCTCGGTGATCAACTACCCGCTGAACGTCGGCGGGAAGCCCCTGCACAGTTGGCCGGCCTACATCCCGATCACGTTTGAGACGACTATTCTGGGCGCGGCGATGGCGGCCATCTTCGGCATGCTCGCCTTGAACGGATTGCCCGAACCCTATCACCCGGTCTTCAACGTGCCGAACTTCGCGCTCGCTTCGCGCGACCGCTTCTTCCTCGTCATCGAAGCGCGCGACCCGAAGTTCGACCGCGAGGCGACGACCGGCTTTCTCCGTAGTCTGGGCGCGCAAGAGGTGGCCGATGTCGAACACTAAGAACAGGGGAAATGGGGAAGGGGCAAAGGCGAAGGGGGAGACGCCCGGCGCGCGTCGCCCGTCCGTGCGCGTCTTCTTCACCCTTTGCCTTTTACCTTTCACCTTTTACCTGTCCGGCTGCCGTCAGGACATGCAGGATCAGCCGCGCTACGAGGTCTATGAGCCGAGCAAGAGTTTCTCCGACGGGCAATCGTCGCGCCCCTACGTCGAGGGCACGGTCGCGCGCGGCTACCGCGACGTGAGCACGGCCTACTACACGGGGAAGAACGCGGCGGGCACGAGCGCGGGCGGCGCGGGCGGACAGTCGGTGGCGGGCGGTGGCGGCCTGACGCCGATGACCAGCGCGGCGGCGAATGCGCCGAACGCGCAGGGCGCTTCTACGTCCGGCACGCAGACGGGCGGCGACGTGAACGTGCGCGGCAACGTCGCGGGGAACGTGCCCGGCGCGGGGCAGACGGGCACGCCGGGAGGCGTCAACGAGTTTCCGTTCGCCATCACGGCCAAAGAACTGGATCGCGGCGAGGAGCGTTTCAACATCTACTGCGCGATGTGTCACGGGCAGACCGGCTACGGCGACGGCATGATCGTCAGGCGCGGCTTCCGCCGCCCGCCCTCGCTGCACGACGACCGCCTGCGTAATGAATCGCTCGGCCACTTCTTCGACGTGATCACGAACGGCTGGGGCGCGATGCCCGATTACTCCCAGGAGATTCCGCCGCGCGACCGCTGGGCGATCATCGCCTACATACGCGCGTTGCAACTGAGCCAGAACACGCCCGCCGCCGAAGTGACCGAGGAACAGCGTCGGCAACAACGCACGCCCGCGCCGGGCACGCCGACCACCCAGGGCGGACATCAGGGCACCGGAGGGGAGCGCACGCCATGAGCGCAGCAGAAACTACGAACACCTATCAGGCTCCGCCGGCCGTCGCCCGCCTCGGAGGGCGCGCGCTCGTCGCAGGGATAGTCGCGCTCGTCCTGTGCCTCGTCGGCGCGTTCCTCAACCCGGCCGGGTTCTGGCGCGCCTACCTCGTCGGCTACGTCTTCTGGACGGGCGTCTCGGTCGGCTCGCTCGCCATCATCATGCTGCATCACCTGTCGGGCGGTGGCTGGGGCGTCGTTATCCGTCGCCCGCTCGAAGCCGCCGCGCGCACGCTGCCCGTGATGGCGATCCTGTTTCTGCCCATCGCCTATGCGGTCTTCACCCATCAGCTCTACCCCTGGACGCTGCCGGAAGAACAAGACCTGGAGATCATAAAGCACAAGGCGATTTACCTGAACATCCCGTTCTTTCTCGCGCGCACCGTCTTCTATTTCGCGATGTGGTACATGCTCTCATATTTCCTGAGCAAGTGGTCGCTCCAACAGGATGCGGCGGACGACCCGCGCGAGCGTCGCCGTTTGAAAGACCGCCTGCAAAATCTGAGCGGCCCCGGAATTTTGCTGTTCGGCCTGACCGTCACGTTCGCCGCCGTCGATTGGGTGATGTCGCTGGAGCCGGAATGGTTCTCGACGATCTACGGGCTGCTGATCATGGTCGGGTGGGGTTTGACCTCGCTCGCCTTCGCCATCGTCACGACCGTCATTCTCTCGCGCGACGACGGCCTTGCGCACGTCTACCAGCCGCGCCATTTTCACGACCACGGCAAACTCATGCTCGCCTTCGTGATGCTCTGGGCGTATTTTTCGTTCTCGCAGTTTTTGATCATCTGGTCGGGCAACTTGCCGGAAGAGATTCCGTGGTACATGCGCCGCCTGTTCGGCGGCTGGGGCTACGTCGCGCTCGCGCTCGTCGTCCTCCACTTCGCGCTGCCGTTCGTGCTCCTGCTCTCGCGCGAACGCAAGCGACGCGCGCGCGCGCTCGTGCTCGTCGCGCTGCTCGTGCTCGTGATGCGCGTCGTCGATCTGTTCTGGACGATCGCGCCGAGCGTGCTGGCGATGCCGCACCACGGCGGCGCGGGAGCGGGCGGCGCGCACGCCGGATACGGCGGGGGCTTGGCCGACGTGGTGGCCTACGCTCTGAACTTCATCACGCCCATCGCCATCGGCGGCTTCTGGCTCTGGTGGTACGCGCGCGAACTGGCCTCGCGCCCGCTGCTCCCGCTCGGCGACGAGGGGCTGGCAAACGCGCTCGAAGAGGTCAACGGCCATCACTGAAAAGTGTTTCGGGAAAAGGGGCGGGGGTAAAGGTAAAAGGTAGAAGTCGCGGGTTAGACGAGAGACGAGGATGTGAGATGGGAATTTTCGGTCATCACGGCAACGGCAAAGAGAAGATGCACCTGACGGAGACGCCCGACGTGCGCCACATCACGAACCCGAACGTGATGCACGAGGAATCGGACGTGAGCGTGCGCGGCGTCGGCATGTTCGTCGGGCTGCTGTTTCTCGGTCTGCTCATCGTGAGCGCGTTGATGCTCGGCATGTTCAAACTGCTCGACGCCTACGCGACCAGCAGGGAGGCGAAGCCTTCGCCGATGGCGCGCAGCGAACGCGAACGCCTGCCGCCTCCCGGCGCGCCCAGGCTGCAAGGCGCGCCCGACCATCGCTCGCTCGACGACCCGAACCTCATCTTCGAGAAGAAAGAGCCGACGCTGGAATGGGACGCGCTGCGGGCGAAGTTCAAGTACGATCTGGAAAATTTCCACGACCCAGACCCCGGCACGGGCATGACCCGCATCCCCATCGCCGAGGCCAAGCGGCGACTTCTGGCGAAGGGCTTGCCCACGCGCCAGAACGCGCCCGGCGCGGAAGAAGCGGGCGCGGAAGGCATCAACCTCCCGACCTTTTCGAGCGCGGGACGACAGGCCGAGAAGCGCGAAAAATGGGCGACGACGGGCGGCAACGCGCAACCGGCCGCGAGCAACCCGCCCGCACACGGCGGGGGCGAAACCAAGCATTGAGCAGTTTGATGAAAAAAGTATTAACTCAAGCTAAGGCTCCCGGCGAGCGTGCTGGCGCGAAGGGCTTCGCGCGCCGCGTCGCCGGCCTTTTGCTGCTTGCCGCTTGCTGCTTGCCGCTCCCCGCCTACGGGCAATACGCGCAGCCGCCGCAGGGCGGCGTGTCGAGCAACGACGTGCCCTTCGCGCTCCGCGACATCAGCATCGAACAGCGTCTGAACGAGCAGATACCGCTCGATCTCAATTTCCGCGATGAGGCGGGGCGCACGGTGCGGCTCGGCGACTACTTCGGCAAACGCCCCGTCGTCGTCTCGCTCGTCTATTACAACTGCCCGAAACTCTGCAACCTCGTCTTGAACGGACTCGTCGGCGGGGTCAAGACGCTGCCGTTCACGGTGGGCAAAGAGTTCGACGTGGTGACGGTGAGCTTCGACCCGCGCGAGTCGGCGGCCGACGCGGTCGCCAAGAAGGAACTCGTCAGGCACGACTACGGACGCCCCGGCGACGCCGCCTCGTTCGACGCCGGTTGGCACTTCCTGACGGGCGACAAGGCCGCCATTGACGCGCTGGCGAATGCGGTCGGGTTCAAGTACGCGTTCGACACGGCCTCGAACCAGTACGCGCACGCGAGTGGCGTGATGGTCGCCACGCCCGAGGGGCGACTCTCGCACTACTTCTACGGCATCGAGTACGCGCCGCGCGATCTGAAACTCGGTCTGGTCGAAGCGTCAGCCGGGAAGATCGGCAGCGCGGTGGACAAGCTGACGCTCTATTGCTTCCACTACGACCCGACGACGGGCAAATACGGCCCGGCGATCATGAACATCATGCGCCTGACGGGCGTCGGCACCGTGGCGGGGTTGGTGATCTTAATTATGGTTTTACAACGTCGGCGGCGCGCGCCGGAGCAGCCAATGAGCACGGGAGAGGCAGGAGGGATCGCTTAACGAGATGCAGTTGCCACGCTTACCATTTACGCCGGAGCAAGCCTCCACCGTCTCAGGTGAGGTGGATGCCCTCTACACTTATCTGGTCGCGATTACGCTCTTCTTCTCCGTGCTCGTCACGGTGCTGATCTTCTATTTCGCCGTCAAGTATCGCCGCCGCTCCGAGAACGAACTGCCGCAGCCCATCGCCGGCTCGGTCAAGTTGGAGACGATGTGGACGGTCATCCCGTTCCTCATCGCCATGACTATCTTCGTCTGGGGCGCGAGCCTCTACTTCACGCTCTACCGGCCGCCGAAAGACGCCATCGAGATTTTCGTCGTCGGCAAACAGTGGATGTGGAAGTTTCAGCACACCGAGGGGCAGCGCGAGATCAACGAACTGCACGTGCCCGTCGGCGCGAAGGTGAAGTTGACCATGACGACCGAAGACGTGATTCACTCGTTCGCCGTGCCCGCCTTCCGCATTCGCTCCGACGTGGTTCCGGGTCGCTACACCTTCGCCTGGTTCGAGGCGACGAAGACGGGTCGTTACCACCTGTTCTGCACGGAGTTTTGCGGCACGAATCATTCGGGCATGACGGGGTGGGTCGAGGTGATGGAGCCGACGGCCTATCAGGCGTGGCTCGCGGGCGGCGGCTCGGATTCACCGGCCGCGCAGGGCGAAAAACTCTTCCAATCGCTCGGGTGCGCCACCTGTCACCGCGCCGACACGCAGGGGCGCGGCCCCGTCTTGACCGGCGTGTTCGGCAAGCCGCAGCGCATACAGGGCGTGGGCGACGTGTTGGCCGACGAGTCTTACCTGCGCGAATCGATCACGAACCCGGCGGCGAAGGTGGTCGAGGGCTTCCAGCCGATCATGCCCTCGTATCAGGGGCAGGTGAGCGAGGAACAACTCCTGCAACTCATCGCCTACATCCGCTCGCTCGGCGCGCCCGACCAGGGCACGACCATGACCAACGCGGGCGCGGGGACGGAGGAGCCTTCGACGACGACCGGCATCGCCCCGGACGCGCAACGCTCGAACCCGCTCGGCCCCACGTCGCCGAATCAGATGCAGCGCAACACCGCGCCGTCCGGCGGGCTATCGCCGCAGGGACGCCGCTCATCAAGCGGCACGGGCGGCACGGGCGGCACGGGCACGTCGCAGACGGGGGGCGGCGGCGGTAGTAGTGGGAACAGTAACCGGTAGGCAACGGAGCCGCAGCAGGACAGAAGAGTCACAGGCCACAGGACAAAGGTTAAAGAAGTATGAGTTCAATTGACGCATCCATCCCTCCGGCAACGCGGGTTGCGCCCCCTGCGGCCGACTCGCGCGTGAGGTTCGCGCACGAAAACTACATCAACGCCAACTACGGCATCAAGTCGTGGCTCCTGACGAAGGATCACAAGCGCATCGGGCTTTTGTACCTGGCTTCGATCACGGTCTTCTTCATCCTCGGCGGCATCTACGCGCTCACCATCCGGCTGGAACTCCTGACCCCGGCTGGCGACATCGTGCAGCCGATGACCTACAACAAGCTGTTCACGCAGCACGGCATCATCATGATCTTCTTCTTCCTCATCCCGTCCATCCCGGCGGTCTTGGGGAACTTCCTCGTCCCGCTGATGATCGGGGCGAAAGACCTCGCCTTCCCGAAACTCAACCTGCTGAGTTGGTATCTCTATCTGGCGGGCGCGCTCTTCACGATCTGGGCGCTTTTGAACGGCGGCATCGACACGGGCTGGACGTTCTACACGCCCTACTCCACCACCTTCTCGAACTCTTACGTCGTCGCCGCCGGACTCGGCATTTTCATCAACGGCTTCTCCTCGATCCTGACGGGCTTGAATTTCATCGTCACCATCCACACGATGCGCGCCCCCGGCATGACCTGGTTTCGCCTGCCGCTCTTTATCTGGTCGCATTATGCGACGAGCCTGATCATGGTTCTGGGCACGCCCGTCATCGCCATCACGATTTTGCTCGTCGCACTCGAACGCATCGTCCACATCGGCATCTTCGACCCACGGCTCGGCGGCGACCCCGTCCTCTTCCAACACTTCTTCTGGTTCTATTCGCACCCGGCCGTCTACATCATGATCCTGCCCTCGATGGGCGTGGTCTCCGAACTCATCTCGACCCATTCGCGCAAGAACGTCTTCGGCTATTCGTTCGTGGCGTTTTCGTCGCTCGCCATCGCCGTCTTCGGCTTCCTCGTGTGGGGGCATCACCTGTTCACTTCGAGCCAGTCGGTTTACGCCGGGATGATCTTTTCGTTCGTCTCGTTCGCCGTGGCGATCCCTTCGGCGGTGAAAGTTTTCAACTGGACGGCGACGCTCTATAAAGGCTCGATCTCCTACGACACGCCGATGCTCTACGCGCTCGGCTTCATCGGGCTGTTCACGCTCGGCGGCCTGACCGGACTCTTCCTCGCCGCCCTCGGCCTGGACGTGCATCTCACCGATTCTTACTTCATCGTGGCGCACTTCCACTACATCATGGTCGGCGGCGCGCTGATGGGATACCTCGGCGGCCTGCACAACTGGTGGCCGAAGATCACGGGGCGCATGTACCCGGAAGGGTGGGGGCGTTTCGGCGCGCTCGTCATCTTCGTCGGCTTCAACCTGACGTTCTTCCCGCAGTTTCTCCTCGGCTACCTGGGGATGCCGCGCCGCTACCACGCCTACGCCGAAGAGTTTCAGGTCTTGAACGTGATGAGCACGGCCGGGGCTTCGATCCTCGGCTTCGGGTTGTTGATTCCCGGCATCTACTTCATCTGGTCGATGCGCTACGGCAAGTTCGCCCCGGCGAACCCGTGGGCGGCCACCGGGCTTGAGTGGCGCACGGCTTCGCCGCCCCCGACCGAGAACTTCTTCAGGACGCCCGTCGTCACGTGGGAGGCCTACGAGTACCGGCCGATGGAGGAGATGGAAGTGATCGGCCCCGACAAGGGCGACACCGCGCAGCCCGCGCACGGCGAGGCGACCAAGACTTAATTAGCAACAGGGGCAGGACACGAACATGGCACACGCAGAAACATTGGACGCGCACGGCGACGCCGCCGCCGCCGCGCACCACGACGCGGCGGCGACGCATCACGCCTCCTCGAACCTCGCGCACCACTTCGATAATCTCGAACAGCAGCGCGAGGCCGGGAGCCTCGGGATGTGGCTTTTCCTCGTCACCGAGATCATGTTCTTCGGCGGGCTGTTCACCGGCTACATCATCTACCGGACGCAGCACCCGCAGGCTTTCGCCATCGCCAGCAGCACGCTCAACTGGAAACTCGGCGCGCTCAACACGGTCGTGCTCATCGTCAGCAGTTTGACGATGGCGCTGGCCGTCTATTTCGCGCAGATGGGCAGCCGCCGCAGCCAGATCATCTTCCTCGTCCTGACGATGGCGCTCGGCGCGGTGTTCCTCGTCGTCAAGGGTTTCGAGTACGCCGACAAGTTCGAGCACCACCATTTTCCCGGACTGAATTTCCAGTGGAACGAGGCCGTGCCCGCGGGCGTCTCCACCCATCACATACAGATGTTCTACTGGATTTACTTCGCCATGACCGGCCTCCACGCCCTGCACATGATCATCGGCATCGGCGCGATGCTCTTCTTGATCTTCTACGCCTATCGCGGCCGCTACACGCCGGAATATCACGCGCCCGTGGAACTCACCGGCCTCTACTGGCACTTCGTCGATATCGTCTGGATTTTCCTCTTCCCGCTGCTCTACCTGCTCGGCGCGCATCTCGCGGGCGGCGGCGGGGGCGGCGCGCACTAGTAGCAGGGGGGTGAAAAAGTTATGTCTGAGCACATCGTCTCGAAAAAACTTTACTTCGTCATCTTCGGCGCGCTGATGGCCTTGACGGCGCTCACGGTCTTCGCGGCCAACATCGATCTCGGCTCGGAGAAACTGAACACGGTCGTCGCGCTCGCCATCGCCGTCACGAAGGCCGTCCTCGTCGTGCTCTACTTCATGCACGTGCGCTACAGTTCGCGCCTGACCTGGATCGTCGTCGCGGGCGGCTTCCTGTGGCTCGCCATCATGGTCGGCCTCACCATGAGCGACTACCTGACGCGCGGCTTCCTGACTTACCCGCGCTGACCCGGCGCGCGCCAATCCGTTCGACCCGAAGCCCGCAGGCCTCCATCGCCTGCGGGCTTCTTTTGTGAACCTTGCGCCGCGCCCGAACGTTTACCGCAGGAGAGAAGCTGGGCGGGCTGCGGCAAATCCTTTTCATGTTGTGAAAACCCCGGCGGCGCGGATAGAATCAGCCGCGCCACGAGCGCGTATCTCGATAACTTTCTGACGGGCGGGCGACGGTGATTGTATGACTGAACGATGCGACAGTTGCGGCGCGGAGTTGTTTGCGGGGCAGCAGTTCTGCCGCGCGTGCGGCACGCCGACGCGCCAATTTTCCAGCGAAGAACTCCCCACGCAGATGCTCCCGCCGGGCGGGCAGGAACAGCCGCCGCCGCCCGCCGCGCCCACGCCGCTCGCCACTTCGCCCCTCCCCGCCCGCCACACCTCCGACCCGGTCTACGGGGCGGGCTACTCGCGCTACCAACCGCCGCCCGCGCCGCAACGCGCCACCGCGCCCGTCGTCGCGCCCGTCGCGCCGCCACCCGCGCGCCGTTCCCACGCGTGGCTCTATGCGGTGATCGGGCTGCTCCTCTTCTTCGCCGGGGCGTCGGTCGTGGCCGGGCTGTTTTTTGTGAACCGGCAGGCGCAGCGCGTCACGAAAACCATCGTGCGGCCGAACGTGAAGATTCCCGTGCCGCCCGTGCCGCCGCCGCCGCATCCGATGGACGCGGGCGAAGCGGGCGAGAAAATTTCCGGCGAGCAGTCCGTCGTCACGAAAACTTACCCGCTCGCGAAAGACGGCTCCTTCTCGCTGCGCAACTTCAACGGCGACATCACAATTGAGGGCTGGGACGAACAGCAAGCCGAGGTGAAGATCGTCAAGCGCGGCGGCGGGGGCGCGGCGGAGGGCGTCGCCTTCCACGTGGCGCGCGAAGAGGGCGCGAATCGCCTCGTCTTCAACTCGACGCCGGAGAAACTCGGCGGCGGCGCGCGGGAAGTGCAGTACGTCGTGAAACTCCCGCGCAACCTGCGCGAGTTGGAGATCGTCTCGATGAAGTCGAACGTCGAACTCGTCAACGTCCACAGCGCGTCGATCTCGATCAACGTGCAGCAGGGCGACATCGAACTCGAAGACGTGAGCGGCACGGTCAACTCGCGCACGACGAAGGGCAACACCACGGTCGTGCTGGCGGAGGCCGCGAAAGGCGCGCCGCAGGTCTTCAACAGCATCCACGGCAACATCGAACTCGAACTCGCCCCCGGCACCAACGCCGAACTCAAAGCCGAAACCGTTGACGGCGACATCGAGATCGACGAAGACCTGCGGATCAAAGTCGAGCGGCGCATCATCGGCCAACAGGCGGTCGGCCGCATCGGCGCGGGCGGCCAGCCCATCGTCGTCAAGGTCGTCAGCGGCAACATCAAGATCAGTAATTAAAGTCCCTTCCGTCAGCGGCAACATCAAGATCAGTAATTAAATCCCCTTCGAGAATTCGCCGACGCCGGACACGCGAGGACAGAACCGCGGGCGCAGAGGAAAGCCGGGACGATTCGAGATTTCACCCGTGAGATTTCAAATTTCACCCGTGAGATTTCAAATTTCACCTCTGAGATTTCAAATCGTTTTCTCTGCGCCCGCGCCGTGTCTCCGCGTGTCCGGCGTCGGCGAATGCTGCCCGCGCTCTTCGCCGGTCTCTCGCCGAAGCATCCGCCGCGGGCGGCTCTCGCCTCCGGGCGTGGCCGACGTTTGACGAATCTGAAGTGGCGTCCGGCGGGTGAATCGGTATAATCGTTTGTCGCCTGACGAGCGCGCCCCTCTCCCGAAGTCCCAAGTTTTCAAGTCTGACTAAAATCTCCGTCGAGGAATATTGATGGCAATTTCGCTGAAGCCCGAATTTCTGAAGCGTTACAAAGACATCGCCGTGCTGTTTATGAAGTACGGCCGCTCCGATCTGGTGAAGACCAGCGGCCTCGCGCTCGCGCTCGGCGACGACTCGCCGGAAATCGCCTCGACCGCGCCCGAAGCGGGCGAACTCGCCGCCGACCTCGAACGCCTGGGGCCGACCTTCATCAAACTCGGCCAACTGCTCTCCACGCGCGCAGACATTTTGCCGCCGCCCTACCTGGAAGCTCTCACGCGCTTGCAGGATAACGTCGAGCCGTTTTCCTTCGCCGATGTGGAACGGATCGTCGAGGATGACCTGGGCGTGCGCCTATCGAAGGCCTTCAACCGCTTCGACTCGATTCCGATGGCGTCGGCCTCGCTCGGTCAGGTGCATCGCGCCGAGATGCGCGACGGGCGCGAGGTCGTCGTCAAAATTCAGCGGCCGGACATCCGCGAACAGATCGTGCAAGACGTGGCCGCCCTCGAAGAACTCGCCACCTTTCTCGATTCGCACACGGAGATGGGCAAGCGTTACGACTTCGCGCAGATGCTCTCCGAGTTTCGCAAGAGTTTGCTGCGCGAACTCGACTACCGCGAAGAGGCCGGGCATCTCATCGAGTTCGCGGAAAACCTGCGAGACTTCGACCTCATCATCATCCCGCGCCCCGTCGCGGATTTCACCTCGTCGCGCGTGCTGACGATGGACTACATCCACGGCAAGAAGATCACCGCGCTCCACCCGATCCGCCGCCTGGAGATCAACGGCAAGCAACTCGCCGAACAATTCTTCCGCGCCTACCTCCAGCAGATACTCGTTGACGGCGTCTTCCATGCCGACCCGCACCCCGGCAACGTCTTTCTCACCGAAGACGAGCGCATCGCGCTGCTCGACCTCGGCATGGTCTCGCGCATCATGTCGGGCTTTCAGGACAATCTGCTGCGGCTCCTCTTAGCCATCAGCGACGGGCGCGGCGAAGAGGCGGCCGACATCACCATTCGCATGGGCACGCGCAAAGAGAACTTCGACGAGGAGGAGTTCACGCGCGACGTGTCGGACATCGTGGCGCGCCACACCGACACGAGCATGACGAAGATCGACTCCGGGCGCGTCGTCCTGGAAATCCAGCGCATCGCCGCCGATCGCGGTTTTCGTCTCCCGCCCGAATTCACCATGATCGCCAAAGCCCTGCTCAACCTCGATCAGGTGGTCTACACGCTCGCGCCCGACTTCGACCCGAACGCCGTCATCCGCAACTACGCGAGCCAGATCATGCAGCAGCGCATCCTGAAGTCGCTCGCGCCCGGCAACCTGATGACGAATTTGCTCGACGTGAAGGATTTCCTCGAACGTCTCCCCAATCGCGTCAACAAGATTCTGGACGCCGTGGGCAACAACGAGTTGGAATTGAAGGTTGACGCGATTGACGAGAAGAAGCTGATGGAGGGCTTGCAGAAGGTCGCCAATCGCATCACGGTCGGCCTCGTCATCGCCGCCATGATCATCGGCGCGTCGCTGTTGATGCGCGTCGAGACGAGTTTCAAACTTTTCGGCTATCCCGGCCTCGCCATCATCTTCTTCCTCCTCGCCGCCGCCGCCGCCATCTGGCTCGTCGTCGTTATTCTCTACTACGACGAAACGGCCGAGAAATAAGCCGCCTGCGGACGGGCGGACGGGCGGACGGGCGTGCGAGGAAATCAAGACGATTTTGCCGCCCGTTTTGCTTGAAACAAGCTGTCCCGAATCCGTCTTCCGCCTTTCTCCGGGGCTTTTGCCTTTTTTTCGCACACAAGGCATAATATCTGCCGTCCACTCCTTCTCTCGCGCATCAACGGTGATGCGCCCCCGCGCTGCGGAGAGCCAAAAGCGGCGGCGTCCGGATAGTTCGAGAGCAGGCCGGTATCAACTTGCAGAAGCTGCTCATCAGGGCATTCCGAACACGCGACTTCGCTGCTATCCGTTCACGAAGCCAAACAGCATTCGAGCTTCTCTTCACGCTCCCACGGGGCAGGAACTTCAGTTATGTCAATGAAACTTTACGTCGGTAATCTCAATTTCAAAACCACGGGTGAAGACTTGCAGGAATTGTTCGGGCAGGTCGGGACGGTGGAGTCGGCTTCGGTCGTGATGGATCGCGAGACGGGACGCTCGCGCGGCTTCGGCTTCGTCGAAATGGCGACCAAAGAAGAGGGCGAAGCGGCCATCACGCAGTTTAACGGCAAAGACTTCAACGGGCGCAACCTGAGCGTCAACGAAGCCCGCCCGCGCGAGGATCGCGGTGGTGGCGGCGGTGGCGGTGGCCGCGGCGGTTATGGCGGCGGCGGCGGTGGCCGTGGCGGCTACGGTGGCGGCGGCGGTGGCGGTTACGGCGGTGGCGGCGGCGGTTACGGCGGTGGCGGCGGCGACCGCGAGCCGCGCTGGTAAACTGTCGGTCGGCGTCAGTTTAGTCTGCATCCGAGAGCACACCGGAGATGCGCCCCAGGCGATTGAAGTTCACGGTCGCCGGGGCGCATCTCCGGCGTCAAGGTTTCGACCCTTGGCGGGCACAACAACAACATGGCGTACGAGCAGCTTCGGGCGATTTCGCCAAACTCGTTCGCCGACTTCGGGTAAAGCGCGGGCGGTCGTCTCCTCAAGACGGATGCCACCATTGCGCTTGATTTAACCAAAGGAGCTTTTGTTTGGCTAAAGATGATCTCATTCCGGCCGAAGGCGTCGTGGTGG
Source organism: Pyrinomonadaceae bacterium (assembly GCA_036386515.1). GTDB lineage: Bacteria > Acidobacteriota > Blastocatellia > Pyrinomonadales > Pyrinomonadaceae > JAIVJZ01. The sequence goes on along the minus strand of DASVVO010000037.1, from coordinate 60,351 downwards.
ATAAACTGCCCAACGCCTTCTTTCGCGTCCGTCTGGATAACAGCGAACACATCGTGCTGGCGCAAATCGGCGGCAAGATGCGCAAAAATTTTATCCGTATCCTCCCCGGCGACCGCGTGCAAGTCGAAATGTCTCCCTACGATCTGTCCAGAGGCCGGATCACGTATCGTTATAAATGAAGGTGAATGGCGGACGGTCGAGGGTGAACGGATGAGACCAGTCTTTAGTCCATTCACCCCTGACCTTTCACTGTTCTCCGGCTGCGGAGGTTTTAATGGAGAAACAGACTTACGCCGTGGGCGACCGCGTGGAGAAATGGTGTGAGGCGTGCGGCGAGGATCGCGGCCACGTCGTCGCAACGGTGACGAAGCGCGGCTTGATCTCGCGCGTCAACTGCCCGAAGTGCGGCACGCGCAGTTCGTTCAAAAACAGCGCGCAGGCTGCGGGCGCGCGCTCCGGCGCGCAGACCGGCACGCCCTACGATTGGACGCGCACCTATCGCGCCGGGCAGACCATGCTCCACCCGACCTACGGGCTGGGCGAAGTGATGGCGCTCGTCGAGCCGAAGAAAATCGACGTGCTCTTTTCGGATCGCATGCGCCGCCTCGTTCACGGCCGCGCCGACGCTTGAAGCGCGACGCACGCGCGTCGCTTGACCTTTAGCAAATTTTTGATTAACAAATAGTAAGCAGATCGCGCGCGAACAACTTTTAAGCGAAGACTTCCGCCGCGTAAAATCGAGATCAGGAGATAAGATGGCAACCGTTAACGTCAACCAGGGTGAATCGATCGAGAGCGCGCTGCGCCGCTTCAAGCGCAAGGTGATGACCGAAGAGATCATCAAAGACGCGAAGAAACACGCCTTCTTCATGTCGAAGGGACAGAAGGCGAAACTCAAGTCAGCCCTCGCCCGCAAGCGCAACAAGAAGAAACGCCGCCCGCCGCAAGTGCAACCGCGCGGCTAAGGCGAAGCGTTAAGTTCGACACGAGAGAGAAGCCTGCGACACCGGCGATCAGGGTCGCGGCTTCTCCTCTTTTTGTGTCCGGGCGAAGGTTTTTCGCGCCCCGGAGGCAAGCGCGGATTATCGCCGCTTCCGCCCGCCTGCGCTCTTTCCCGGCCGCTTCGACGCGCCCGCCCGCTTCCGGCCGGCGCGAAAAAGGCGCACGCCTTCCTCGATCACCTCCCGCGCGCGTTCCGCGCCGAAACGCCCCAACGGCGCAAAACGCTTCCCCTTCATTTCGTTGTAAGAGACGAAGAAGTGCTCGATCTCGTCCAACAGGTTCCCGCTCAGTTGTGCGAGCGCGCGCACCTCTGTGTGGTTGCGCGCGTTGGCGGCCACGGCGATGAGACGGTCGTTGCGCGTCGTCTCGCCGTTCGTTACGGTCTGTTCGGCTTCGAAGACGCCGATGAGACGGGCTTCGACGAGGCAGCCGGTGAAGGCCGCTTCGTCCATGAGCACGAGCACGTCGAGCGGGTCGCCGTCGCCGCCGAGCGTGGACGGAACGAAGCCGAAGTCGAAGGGAAAGACCGCCCCGGCGGGCAGCACGCCGCCGAGTTTGAAGAGGCCGAGTTCCTCGTCGTAGTCGAACTTGTTGCGGCTGCCCCGCGGCGTCTCGATGATCACGCGCAAACTGGCGTCGGGCGCGTAGGGCGCGAGGTGCGAAAGCCTCGCGGCGGGTGAAGATTTTGCGGGCATGTGCTTCCTTTCGGGTCGGCGACACAGCCGGGGCGGCGGTCGCGACAGCGGGAATCCACTCGGAACGTGAAAGGCAGGATAGAGAGATAACGTCACGCGGAGTTGATCCAACTCTCACGATTCGTTGCCCCCGAAGCAGCGCACGAGGCGCGACCACGCAACTGCCCCTTATCCCGATTGATTGTTATAATGCGTTCGATTAAATGTTCCCCTGTGTGAATCCGGCCGGCGGCGGCGAAGTCTTAACTCAGCGCGGGAGTTGAACGAGATGGAGATGTCGCAGTTGCGCGCGTTTCGAGTGGTTGCCGAAACGTTGAATTTCACGCGCGCCGCCGAACGCCTGCACCTCACGCAGGCCGCCGTCAGCCACCAGATCAAGGCGCTCGAAACCGAACTCGGCGAGCCGCTCTTTATTCGCCTCAAGCGCGGCGTGAAATTGTCGCACGCGGGCGAGGCCGCGCTCGAATACGCCGAACGCATCCTCGACGATGCCGAAGCCCTGCGCGAACAGGTGTCGGGCGCGGAGCGTGCGCTCGCCGGGCGCGTGTGCGCGGCGGCGGCCACGCAAGCCTTCGTGCATCTCTTCGCCACCCTCTTCGAATCGTTCATGCGCGCGAACCCGAACATCGAACTCTCGTTTCGCACCACCGTCAGCACCGAGCAGACCTTGGCCGACGTGCTGACGGGCGCAACCGATGTCGGGTTCGCTTCGCTGCCCGTCTACTCCCCGGCCTTGCAGGTAACCGAGTTGTTCGAGGACGAACTCGTGCTCGTCGTCGGCCGCGCGCACCGTCTCGCCCTCGACGGCGACGGCGGGGTGGGCACGGCGACGATCAAACAGATCGAGCGTGAGCGTTTGATCATGTTCGAACGCGGCACCTCGATCCGCCGCACCACCGAAGACTTCTTCAAACGCGCCGCGATTCGCCCGGCTCTCGCGCTCGAATCCAACGACACGTATTTCATGAAGCGCATGGTGGAACAGGGCTTGGGCATCTCGATTCTGCCCTCGTGGGCGGTGCGCGAAGAGGTCGAAGCGGGCAAGCTCAAGCAGTTGGAGATCGTCGGCCACACGCTGCGCCGCACGGTCGCCATGATCTCGCTCGGACGTTTTCAGGCCGCGCCCACGCGCGCCTTCCTCGCCTTCATGCTCTCACACAAAGCGCGTTTGCAAGAGATGGCCGCGGCGGGCGAACCCATCGCCTCCGCCTAAAATTCGACTTCCCAGGAATCGTGTTAATAACCCGCGCGCCCGGACGTTTAAGGTGTCAGCGGTAGTGTCTCGCGCGCGGCGGCGGGCTTTTGTGCGCGCCCACGGCCGCCGCGCGTGTTTGGCGGCGCGCGGGACGACGGCCGCCGCGTGCGTCGCAAAGTTCCGCAAACCTTCCGCGCGGATTCGGCGTATACATTCCCGACTCGGTTCCAGTCTCGCCGGTTCGTCCCAGGTTTTATGAGAAACGTCTACACCTTTTATCTCGATGCCACGCGGATCGCGCTCAGTTCCATCTTCGCGCACAAGCTGCGCGCCTTCCTGACCTTGATCGGCATTATCATCGGCGTGGCCTCGGTGGTCGTCGTGGGCGCGGCGATCAGCGGGCTGAACACCTACGTCATCGACAAGGTCGGGAAGATGCTCGGGTCGAACCATTTTATGATCGCGCGCATGGCGAATTCCGGCGAGATGTCCGAGGAGGAATTGGAGCGTCGGCAGCGGCGCAACCCGCGACTCAATCACCTCGACGTGGAATGGCTCCGGCAGCACTGCACGCAATGCACGATGGTCGGCGCGCAGGCCGGGCGCGGGACGAATTTCGAGCAGGAGGGCAAGAGTTTTTACGGCGGCATCGTCTTCGGCGTGACGGCCAACATGGGCGACATCGAAGATAAGACAATCGAAGACGGCCGCTTCATCCAGCCGGAAGAGGAGGAGAGCGGCGCGCTCGTCGTCGTGCTCGGCGGCGACATCAAAGACAAGTTCTTCCCCGACACAGACCCTCTCGGAAAAACTCTGAAGGTCGGCGGGCTGCCCTTGCGCGTCGTCGGCGTGGAAGAAAAACGCGGCCCCATCTTCGGCGACCTCGTGGACAAACATGTCTACATCCCGCTCTCGACCTTCGGGCGCATCTATGGCCGCCCGCGCGACATCCAGATTCACGGCAAAGGCGCGGCGCGCGAAACCTTCCAGTACACGATCGAAGACGCGCGCACGGCGCTACGCAACTACCACCAACTCGTCGGCAGCGAAGAGGACGATTTCGGCCTCGTCAACACGGAAGAACTGGGCGGCCAGATCGATGAGTTCACGGGGGCGATCGCGGCGGTCGTCGTGCCCATCACGTTCATCTCGCTCGTCGTCGGCGCGATCGTCGTGATGAACATCATGCTCGTCTCCGTGACGGAGCGCACCTTCGAGATCGGTCTGCGCAAGGCTCTCGGCGCGCGGCGCAAGCAGATCATGATGCAGTTTTTGATCGAGTCTTCGACGCTGTGCGCGCTCGGCGGCATACTCGGTCTCCTGCTCGCCGCCGCGCTCGCCGCGCTCATCTCAGCGACGACGCCGATCCCCATGACGATCACGCTCGGCTACGTCCTGCTCGCCGTCCTGTCTTCGGGCGGCATCGGCATGATCGCCGGACTTTACCCGGCCTACAAAGCGTCGCGCCTCGACCCCATCGTCGCGCTCACCAGAAATTAGGCCGGAACCGAGGCGCGGCGCTTTAAGCGCGAGAGTGTAGAGAAGAAGTTATGAGACTGCCCGGATTGCTCACGAAAGAAATTTTGGGGATGTCGCTCGATAGTATTCGGGCGCACAAGTTCAGAAGCGTGCTGACGACCATCGGCATCGTCATCGGCGTCTTGACGGCCGTGGTCATCGCCTCGATCCTGACGGGCTTGCGCGGCAACATCGTCCGCATCGTCGAAGAGTACGGGTCGAACAACCTCTACGCGTTTCACCTGACGACGGGGCCGCAGATGGGCGAGCGCGATCAGGCCGAGCGCACGCGCAAGGTCTTGACGCCCGAAGACGGCGAGGCTTTGAAGGCCGCGAGCGCGGTGGAAGACGTGGCTTTCGAGTCGCCGAACATCGGCTACGGCGGCGGCCCCTTCGACGACACGATCACGTATCAGGGCAAGACCTACCGGCGCGGCAACACGAAGGGCGTCTCGGCGAACCACGCCTTCGTGCTCAACACCTCGTTGCGCGAAGGCCGCTTCATCTCTGAGCAGGACGACATCTACCGGCGCAACGTGATGGTGATCGGCGTCAACGCGGCCGACGCGCTGTTTCCCGACCACCCCTCCAACATCGTCGGCAGGGAAGTGAAGATGGGCGGCTATATCTTCGAGATCATCGGCGTCCTGGCGAAGCGCAAGAACACCGTGATGGGCGAGAACGAGGAGGACAACGCCGTGCTCGTGCCCTTCCGCACCGGACTCCAGATCGCGCCCGCCCGCCGCTTTCTCATTCTCGTCATCCGCGCCAAGACCGGGCAGACGCAGGCCGCGCTCGATCAGGTGGAGGAAATCCTGCGCACGCGGCGCGGCGTGAAATACAGCGAGCCGAACAATTTCGACGTGAAGACGGCGAGCGCGTTCATCGAACAGTTCGACAGCATCACGGCGATGGTCGGCGTGATCGCCATCGCCATCTCGTCGGTCGGGCTGCTGGTCGGCGGCATCGGCGTGATGAACATCATGCTCGTCTCCGTGACGGAGCGCACGCAGGAGATCGGGATTCGCAAGGCCGTCGGCGCGCGCCGCCGCGACATCGTCAATCAATTTCTGTTCGAGGCGATGACCCTGACCCTCTTCGGCGGCATCCTTGGCGTCGCGCTCGCCGTCCTTATCAGCCAACTCATCATGTTCTTCGTGCCCTCGCTCCCGGCCGCGATCCCGCTGTGGGCGGTGGTCACAGGGCTGCTCGTGTCGATCGGGGTCGGCCTCGTCTTCGGCGTGTGGCCTGCGATGAAGGCGTCGCGGCTCGACCCGATTGAATGTTTGCGTTACGAGTAGAAACGGCCGGAGCGGAAAATTTATGGCGGGCGTCATCGCGTGAGTGGATGACGCCCGCCACGTTTTTTTAGCGTCGGCCGCGTTCAACGACGGTGGGCGCGCCTTCTAAAGAGGGCGTTTCGGCACGACGATTCGAGGCGGCGGGCGCATCCGCGCGGCGCGGCGGATGCGTAAATAAGGGCGCGGAAGCGGCGGGCACACGACTTTGGAATTAGCGTGGGCGGTGTGCTAAATTCGCTGACTGTGACTAACAAGTTGATCTGAAGGGGCAGAGATCATGCCGCCGCAATCTCCGATCAACGCGCGCTTGCCTTAAAATCTCCCGCTTCGTTTTCCGCCCCAGTTCCCGGAGGTCTGTAGATGTCCGAACGTTTTTATCTCTCGCTGCTCGCCGTGGTTTTCGCGTGCCTGCTCGCCCTGGCTCCCGTCTCGCCTACGGCAACGGCAACATCGGCGGCGTCTCCGCTGGGCGCGACGAACACGACGAACGCGACCGAAGCGGCGCGGCGCACGCTCGCCGAGGGCACGGCTCACCTCCGGCGCAATCGCGCCGACCTCGCGCTCCCGCTCCTCGAATCCGCGCTCCGGCTCTTTACCGAGGCGAACGATCAAAGCGGCCTCGCCGTCGCGTCGGACGCGCTCGGCGACATCCATCTACGGCACGGGCAATATGCAACCGCCGTCGAACATTTCCGCCGCGCCGCCGAAGCCTTCCGCGCGCGCGGCGAGACGGCCAACGCCGCGCTCATGTTCGCCAAACTCGGCGAGACGCATTACCTCGCGGGCGACGAGCCGGCGGCGCAAGCCGCCTTCGCGCGCATCGGCGAAGGCGAGAAGAGAGGCGACGGCGCATCGCCCGTCGCGGGCGCGAATGGCAGCCGGAACAACGGGAGCGCGGGCGGGGGCGGGAGTCGTTCGATGTCGTTTGCCGCCATCAGCGCGTCGTTGCCGGGGCTGGGCGCGTGTCCTTCGCTCAACCCGACGAGCGGCGAGCCGTTGAACTTGAGCGCGGCGAACAACGCGGCGAGGATCATCACGCCGGACGGCAACGCGCCCAACAAATCGACGGCCAAACCGCCGGGTACTTCAACGAACAAGGCTGCGACTAACCCGGTCAACAGTCCGGCGAATAAGCCGCCGCGCAAGGATTCGCCCAACTCCGCCAACAAGCCGCCGGTCGCGCCCTCGCGCAACGAGCCGCCGAACATGGGACGCGCCCCGAAGAAACTCGACGGCATCGGTCGCATGGATTTGCGCGTGGTGGACGAGAACGGCAATCCCATCAAAGGCGCGAGGGGGCGACTCTCGACGCAGCGTCCGAACGGAATTGATTGCGACTGTTGGGAGGTGACGAACGCGACCGGCCGCGCCGTGCTGCCGCCGATCCACGTCGGTAAAGTTTTGAAGCTCGAAGTGAACGCCCCCGGCTACGAACCGCTCGAACAGATCGTCCCGGCCGACCAACTCGCCGCGCCCTTCAAAGTCACGCTCAAAGCTCAGGACGCCCCGAACTCAGCCCCGCCCGGATCGGGTCAAAAGTTCGCCCACGCCGTCATGCGCCCACCGCCCGCCGCGCCGCCGCTCACGGCCGAACCTGCGCGAGAGCCTGCCGCGCCCGCCGGACAACTTGATGAGCGCGCGACGAACACAACGAACACAACGAGCGCGACGAACGCGACGAACGCGGTCGCCAGTTTCGATGCCTCCGCGTGTTTCGATTTCCACCGTCTCTTCATCGCTTACGCGATGAGCGAACTCAGGCTCGCGCGCGCGGATTTCAACAACAACCGGACGGACTCGGCGCAGGCGCGCTACCGGAACCTGCTCGTCGCCGCCGACCGGGATGCGCCCGCCGGGAACCTCGCCGCCGCACGCCTCTTCCGCGCCGTGGCGCGCACGAGTCTCGGCGACATCGCGCTGCGTCAAAGTCGTTTCACAGACGCGCTCAAGTTCTACCGCGAGGCCGCCGACATCGCGCGCCGGGACGGCCGCGTCGAATTGACGTGGGGCGCGGAGCGCGGACTCGGCAAGACTTACTGGGTGATGGCCGCGGGCGCAAACGACGCCCCGACCGAGGCCAAACACAGAGACGCCGCGCTCAAGCATTATCGCGCCGCGCTCGACATCATCGAGACGCTCTTTGCCGGAAGCCTGCGCGCCGACAATGCGCGGAGCAATTTTCTGGCGACGACGAGAGATGTGTTCGACGAAGCGGCGAGCGTGTTAGCGGAGTTGGTGTTGATGAACGAGCCGCCCGCGCCGCGCCAACAACAGGCGTCGGCGCACGCGTCGAACGCGGCGCAGGCCGCGCGCCCGCTCACCGGGCAGGCTCTGGCTTACGCCGCCGAAGCCTTCCGCATCGTGGAGCAGGGGAAGGCGCGCTCGCTGCTCGACATGCTCGGCGAAGCGAGCACAGGGGTGCGCGAGGGCGCGCCCGCCGCCTTGCTTGAACGCAAAGCCGCCAACATGGCGCGGCAACAGGAGATCGCTAATCTCCTCGGCGGCGTGAGTCTCGCCGGCGGCAACGCGCCGACATCGACGGTCGCGGAGTTGGAGACGGAACTCGAACGGCTCTCGGTCGAGTTCGATAGTCTGGAAAATCAGATCAGGACGAGCAGCCCGCGCTACGCCGCGCTCGTGCAGGCCAAGCCGCTGACGCTGGCCGAAGTGCAGCGGCAGGTGTTGGACGATGCGACCGTGCTGCTCGAATACAGTTTGGGCGCGCACCAGTCTTACCTGTTCGCGGCGACGCGAGACGGCCTGACCCTGCACCGCCTGCCGTCGCGCGAACGAATCGAGCGGCAGGCTGTCGAGTTGCGGCAGCAGTTGATCCCGGCGGGCGTGCGGCGCGCCATCGCGGGCATCAACGTCGAGAGCACGCGCGGGCTGACGCTCGGCAGCCCCTCGACCGCCGCGGCGAACGTGAGCGCGTATACGGCCGCCGCGCACGCGCTCTACCGGATGGTGGTCGCTCCCGCCGCCGCGAGCCTCGGCGCGCGCCGCGTGCTCGTCGTGCCCGAAGGCGCGCTCAACTACGTGCCCTTCGAGTCGCTGGTGACAAGCGCGCAGGGCGTTGACTATTCGACGCTCGACTATCTCATCAAGACGAACGAGATCGTCTACGCGCCTTCCGCTTCGGTCGTCGCCGAAGTCAGGCGGCAGGCCAGGCGCGAGCCGGCGGCCGGGGGCGGCGGGATGCTCCTCGTGGCCGACCCCGTTTTCGACGCGGGCGACTTGCGCCTGCAAGGTTCGTCGCCGGGTGCGACGCGGGCGCGCGAATCGGTGCAGCGTCTGTCGCTGGCGAGCGCGCTCGCCGACGTGACGAATGTGAGGAGCGGTAATTTGAAGTTGGTGCGCCTCGACGGCACGCGCTCCGAGGCCGAGGAGATCGCCAAACTCGCGCGCTCCAACGGCGGGCAGGCCGACGTGTGGCTCGACTTCGACGCGAACGAGGCCAACCTCCACGCGCGCAAACTCGACGGCTATCGCATCCTGCACTTCGCCACGCACGGCTTGCTCGATGCGGAACGCCCGCAGTTCACCGGACTCGCGCTCTCGCTCGTCGGCCAGGCGAATGCGGACGGCTTCCTGCGCGTTGACGAAGTTTTCAATTTACGACTCGGCTCGCCGCTCGTGATGCTGTCGGCCTGCGAGACGGGACTGGGCAAGGAACGCCGTGGCGAGGGCGTGATCGGGTTGACGCGCGCCTTCATGTACGCGGGCGCGCCCACCGTCGGCGTCAGCTTGTGGTCGGTCGGGGATAAATCGACGGCGGAGTTGATGCCGGAGTTTTACCGGCGTCTGCTGGCAGGCCGGGAGGGCGCGCCCGCCGCGATGCGCGCGGCGCAACTCGCCATGATCGCGGGCAAGCGTTACAGCGCGCCGTTCTACTGGTCGCCGTTCGTCATCGTCGGCGATTGGCGATAGAGCGGAAGCGGCGCAGAGGAAGGGCGAGGCCGTCTCTCTCGCGCCCGTCGGCTGTTTGAGCAAACTAAACTCAGTCGCCGAAGCATCTCACGCGGGATGCGTGCGCCCCTTACTAGCAACGGGCGCGCGGGCGGAGTTGGAAGCATTCGCGCGCCTCGCGCGGTTGAGATAGAATTGCCGACCCTTAACGCTCTCCTGTAACGAGCCTGCCGGGTGAGAAATCATTCTTCATTGATGAAAGAAGGAACAGAAATGGCGAAAATTTTTATGTCCGCGACCCGCGCGCTGGTCGTCGCGGTGTGTCTCGTCGCATCGGGCGCGGGCGTCGCGGCGAGCGCGCAGCAGCAGCAGCAGCCACGGCAGGGTCAGAACACCGCCCCGAAGAAGAAAAAGCTGCCGCCGGGTGCGAAAGGCTTCGCGCAGTTTGCCGACCGCGACGCCTCGGACAAGTTGGTGACGGGCGGCGCGACGCGCAACGTGTGCCTGACCTACGAGCAGTTGATCGAGTGTGCGCTGGGGCAAGCGGGTGAAAATCCTCCCAACCTCAAAGAGGCCATCGGGTTTTACAATCAAGCCGCCGCCTTGAAGCCCGACATGTCTCGCCCGCACTACAACCTCGGCCAGATTTACGAGTCGCAAGGCAAATACAAAGAGGCCGCCGCCGCTTACAAGCGCGCCGTCACGCGCAGGGTTGACGAGACGATGGGCGAGACGCCGGAGCAAATCCTGAGCGCATACTTCAATCTCGGCAACGTCTACGCGATGCTGAACGACCACGCGCAGTCCATCGCCACTTTCCGCGAGGTCATCCGACGCCTGCCTCAGCCCGTCCACACGCCGCACTACAACGTCGGGCTGTCGCAGGCCGTGCTCGGCAGGCATCAGGAAGCCGTCAACTCTTTCAAAGAAGCGATCAAGATCAAGCCCGACTACTGGGAAGCCCACTACAACCTGGGCGTCGCCTACAGCAAACTCGAAGACTACCCGCAGGCCATCGCGGCCTTCAGGAAGACGCTCGAATTCCAACCCGACGACGCGCAGGCGCACTACAATCTCGGCCTCGCCTATTACTTCATGGACGATGCGGCCGCGCTCGCAGCCCAGGTGCAAGCCCTGCAAAAGACCCATCCCGAACTGGCGAAGGAACTCGCCAAACTGAAGGGCAAATAGTTTTGTCGCACCGCTCTTAATACTCACGGCGCAGCCGCGCCGCCGCCGCCGTCAAACCCGATCGCCCGCGCTTTGCGAACAGTTTCAGTTGTCCGCAAAGCGCGGGCGATCCGTGTGTGACGGCGGCGCGGGCGGGCGCAATTCAGGTCGAACGCCTCGCCAGTGGCGTTCGCAAAGCGCGTTAGAGTATATTGAGCGACATCGAAAATTCCCCGTTGACTGAAGCGTTGCAATAAAATTCGGAAGAGGATCGCAAATGAGAAACAGAGCATTTTACGCCCTCCTGCGCACGCTCGCCGTCGGCGTTTGCCTGGCGTGGTGCGCCGGTGCGGCGTTTGCCGCCGCCACAGCCCGCGATGCGAAGGAAGCGAACCCGGCGACTTCGGGCGCGTCGCCGCAACCGCAGGAGAAAGATAAGAAGAAGGAGAAACCGCCCACCGTCCCTGGAGCGGAGTTGAAGGCGGCGCAGGCCATCGAAGCGGCCGCCGACATTCCGGCGATGCTCGCGGCGGCGAACGAGTTCTTTCAGAAGTACCCGAAAAGCGCGCTCCGGCCGCAAATCGCCCCGGTCATCGCCGACCGCATCGGCCAGATCAAAGACCCGGCGCAGCGCATCGCGCAGAGCGAGAATTATCGCAAACTGTTTACCGCGCCCGCCGACTCCGAACTCGTCGGCCAACACCTGCTCTCCGCCTACACCGAGGCCAACCGGCTCGACGACGCCTTTGCGCTCGCCGCGACCGCCGCCGATAAAAGCTACGACCCGCTGGCCGCCATGATCAACCTGACGCGCGCCGGTTTGACCGAGGCCAGAAATCAAAATCTGAAATACGTCGCGCCGAGCCGTCAAATCGCGCTCAAGGCCATCGCCCTGATCGAGAGCAACAGGAAACCCGAAGCCGTGCCCGACGCGACGTGGAACGATTACAAGACGCGCTGGCACGGGCAGTTGTACCAGTGGCTCGCCATGCTCTCGCTGGCCGAAGGCGACAAGGCCGACGCCCGAACCAAACTCACGCGCGCGGCCGAGTTGAACCCGCGCGACCCGACCAATTACGTGTTGTTCAGCACGATGGCGAACGACGAGTATCAACGACTCGTGCAGGCGCACAAAGCGGCGGCGGCGGGCGCGGAGAAAGACGCGCTGCTCAAACAGGCCGAAGCCCAGATGGACGAAGTGATCGACGCCTACGCCCACGCCATCGCCCTCACCGAAGGCGACGCGCAATACGACACGATGCGCGTCGGGCTGAAAGCCGACCTGGAGTCGTATTACAAGTATCGCCACAGCAATTCGACCGACGGCCTACAGGCCTTGATCGACAAGTACAAAAAACAACCCTAGCCCGCCGCCACGCGGCGCAGGGCGTAAGTTTCGCGCGCGGGCGACGGCGACCGTGCAAATGAAAAGCGACTTCGTGAGAGATTCACGAAGTCGCTTTTGTTTTTCGTCATCACGCCGGCGGGGAAAGATGTCCGCCGGGCAAGTCGGGAAACGGTTCGTTACTCGTTTCCGCTTGAGCCGCCTTCGCCGCCGCCGCTCTGACCGCCGCCTTCGCCGCCGCTGCCGCCCGAGCCGCCCGAGCCGATCCCGGCCTGTTCTTCAAGCGGCGGGAGCACCGCCGCGGCCGCGCCGCTCACCAACCCGGCGGCCGCGCCCGCCAACACGCGGCGCACGATCCCTTTCGCGGCCTTCGTGCCGCCGCGCTTCTGCGAGGACTTCGCTCCGCCCTTCTTACTTCCGCCCTTCTTGCTGCCGCCGCCTTTCTTACTCGCGCCCTTCTTGCTGCCGCCGCCACCGCCGCCGCCCGAAGCGGCCGACTTCTTCGTTGACTTCGACGCGCCGCCTTTCTGTCCCGCGCCCTTCGACGCGCCGCCCGCGGCCTTCTTGCCCGCCGACTTGCTCACGCCTTTGCTCGCGCCCTTGCTGCCGCCTTTGCTCGCGCCTTTGCCGCCGCCCTGGTTACCACCTTTGTTTCCGCCTTTGCTCGCGCCCTTGCCGGAGCCGCTTTGACCGCCGCCCTTGCCGGCCGCGCCGCCGCCGCCGGAAGCCGTCTTCTTCTTGCTCGCTTTTTTCGCTGGCATCGTTTGAGTTCTCCTTAGTTGGTTGTTGAGTCTTTCCGTTAGTCACATCCTAATAAACTAATCCGACACAGCACGCAAGAAAAAAGTTGCGCGACAGCGATGTCGCACGTCGTTTGGAAGCGTGCGCGCGGGCGAAAGGGAACGCGGGCGGGCGTCGGCGGTGATGCCCGCGTCGAGCCGGCGGCAACGGCGAGAAGGCTTCACTCCGTCCCTGATTTGTCCCCGCCGGGTCTGTGCCGGAGGGGGCTGGAGAGGCTGCCGCGCGCGCGGTTTATGCCGAAAACGTAAAATCCTTGACAGCCCGGAGCGACGGCTGATATAAGCCTTGAGCACGCAGTTAATCGTTTACGTAAAGGCTTAACTGAATTTTCAGGAATCAAGTCTGAACCTTCTGCGGGGCGTTGGTTTCCCCCCTACACGACCCTGACGGGCGGCGACCTTCACCGTCACAAACGATTGCTCGCGGAACAGCCTGCTCAAACGACAAATTCAAGGTATAGCCAGGAGTGCTCATGAAAGCTTACAAATTTTTCGCGCTCGTGTTGTTTTCTCTGATGGTCGCCTGCGCGCCCTCCGCTTACGCGCAGAGCGACCGCGGCTCGCTGACCGGCACCGTGACCGACCCGAGCGGCGCGCTCGTTGCCAATGCCAAAGTGATCGCCACCAACCTCAACAGCGGCGAAGTGCGCGAGGTGGAGACGACGGAAGAAGGCAATTACACCTTGCCCGAATTGAAGGCTGATCCGTATCGGCTGACGGTGGAAGCCGCGGGCTTCAAAACCGCCGCCATCGATAGTATTCAAATCGCCGTTCAGGTGACGCGGCGCGCCGACATCGTCCTCGAAATCGGCGCGGTCAGCGACGTGGTCACCGTCTCGGCGGACACGACCGCGCTTCAGAGCGACACCCCGGTGCGGCAAACCAACGTCACCGAGCGGCAGGTGAAAGAGCTGCCCCTGCTGGTGTCGGCCGAGTCGGCCGGACGCTCGCCGCTGGCTTTTATCTTTCTCGACAGCACCGTCACGACCGGCTCGGGCACGGGCACGAACGCCTCCAACTTCCGCGTCAGCGGCGGTCAGAGCCTCGGCACGGAAATCCTGATCGACGGCGCGGCCACGCGCCGCACGCAGAAGGGAACGTTCTTCACGGAAGTCGCCCCCGGCCCGAACGCTTATCAGGAGTTCACGCTCTCGACCAGCAACTACTCGGCCGAGTTCGGCAACTCATCCGGCGGCATCGTCAACTTCACCTTGAAGTCGGGCGGCAACGAAGTTCACGGCGAGGTCTACGACCTCTGGCACAACGATGCGTTGAACGCCAACAGCTTCCTCAACAACGCGCAGGGGCTGCCCAAGAATCGCGACCACCAGCACAATTTCGGCGGCAACATCGGCGGCCCCATCTACCTGCCGCGCTTCGGCGAGGGCGGCAAGACGTATTATAGCGGCAAGAATCGCGCCTTCTTCTTCTTCAACTTCGAGGCTTATCGCTTCGCGCAGGGCGAGAACGTGCTCGTCTCCGTCCCGACGCTCAGGATGCGGCAGGGCGACTTCGGCGAACTGCTGACCGACCCCGGCGTGCTCAGCCGCAACGGCGGCCCGATCCGGATTTTCGACCCCACGATGCGTCCCCTCGACCCGAACGTGCCGGGCAGCGGGCGCAACCCGATCCCCAACAACGACCTGCGCGGCTACATCAGCCCCGTCACCGGCCAATCCATCATCGACCCGGTCGGCTTCAATATCGCGCAGTTTTTCCCCATGCCCAATCGCCCCGGCGTCTTCCGCAACTATCTCGCGCAGACGCAGATTCCGAACCGGATGAACAGCCCCGTCTTCAAGTTGGATTTCATCCTCTCGGAAAAACAGCGACTCGGCTTCAGCTACGCCTACCGCAACAACACGCGCATCGCGGGCGGCGCGCCGCGCTTCCCCGAGCCTTTCGTCGCGCAGGGCGTGTGGAATCAATTCTTCAAGTCGCACTTCTTCCGCTTGCAGCACGATTACACGCTGACGCCGACCTTGCTCAACCACTTCAACGCCGGTTACAACCGTTACGACGTAGCCAACAAAAACTTCACCGAAGGCTTCAACCAGACATCGCTCGGCTTCCGCCCGACTTCTTTCCAGAACAAGGCTTTCCCGGTGATCGGCTTCCCCGGTTACGGCGACCCGGCCGACCCGTTCAACCCGAACGTGCGCGCCTATCAGGGCATCGGCTCCACCTTCTTCAGCGATCAACTGCGCGACAACGCCATGCAGTTGACCGACTTCATCTCCTACGTTCGCGGCCGCCACACGATGAAGTTCGGGGCGGACGTGCGCAACAGCCAGTTCAACGTCCACCAACTGCTCGATCCGGGCGGCGAGATTAATTTCCGCGCCAACCAGACGGCCAACGAATGCTGCGAACGCGGCGATCAGGGCTTCCCCATCGCCAGTCTCCTGACGGGCGCGACGGAATTTTCGTTCAACAGCGTGCAGAATCTAGACCCCGGCTGGCGGCAGTTCTCGCACTCCTATTTCTTCCAGGACGACATCAAGGTCACGCAACGGCTGACGGTGAACGCCGGCATCCGCTACGACCTGCCCGGCTTGCGTTACGAGTCGCGCGACCGCTTCCGCGGGTTCGACCCGGGCGTTCCCAACCCGAGCGCGGCCGGTCGCCTCGGCGCGATCGTCGATGCTCAGGGCGGGCTGAATGCTTTGCAGTCCCAGTATCGCACGCTGACCAAACCGGACTACTCGAACATCGGGCCTCGCCTCGGCTTCGCCTACGGGCTGAACGACAGCACGGTCTTGCGCGGCGGCATCGGTCTCTACTACGCTCCGATTCTCTATGGCTTCGGCGGCAACAACACGCTCACCGAGGGCACCATCGGCTACAACTCGCCGCGCCCCGCCAACATCAACGGCGGAGCCGACGCCAACGCCGATCTCTTCCTGCGCAATTACCGCAACGTTCCCGGAACCGACCCTAAAGGCCAGTTCATCGGTCAGGAGATCGACTACTTCGATCAAAACTTCAAGACCGGCCGCACGTTGCAATACGGCCTCGACATCCAGCGCGAGTTGCCCTACAAGTTCGTCGTCCAACTCAGCTACACAGGCCACCGCGCCGACCGTCTGCGTTCAGACCTCCAGCGCATCAACGCCGTCCCGCTCAACGCCCTGAGGCTCGGCGCGGAGTTGCTCAACAGGCCGCTCGCCGCCGTCAGCGCGCCGGAGCGCACTTACGCCGCGAGCGTGGGCGTGCCCCTGCCGGCCAGTCCCAATGCGGTTTACACGGGCTTCAACGGCAGCGTCGGGCAAGCCCTGAAACCTTACCCGCAGTACGGGAACATCAGGAATCAGCTTGAGAGCCTCGGCAAGAGTTGGTACAACGCCGGAACGGCGAAACTCGACCGGCGTTTCTCGCAGGGCATGCAGTTCGGCGTCTCCTACACCTTCTCGAAATTGATCACGGACGCTTCCGAAGACCTCTTCGGCGGCTCTCCCATCGGGAGCGTGATTCAAAATCCTTATGACCGCAACTCGCTGCGCTCCGTGTCGCCCAACAGCGTCCCGCACGTCTTCGTCGTCAACTACCTGCTCGAACTCCCCTTCGGGAAGGGCAAGCGGTGGTTCAATCAAAACAGGGCGGCGGACTTCTTCCTGGGCGGCTTCCAGATCAGCGGCGTGCAGCGTTATCAATCGGGCTTGCCGCTGGTCATCCGTCGCACCGGGCAGAACGCCTTCAGTTGCAACGAGTCCACGGGCTTCTGTACCGATGTCCGTCCGAACCTGACGGGGCAGCCGATTCTCACCAACAATCACAATCTGGTGAACGGCCGCGCGCAAATCTTCAACCCCGCCGCGTTCTCCGCGCCGCCGAGTTTCAATCAGGGCGCGCCCCCGGCGTTGCTCGCCGACGGCTCCATCAACCCGGCGTATGCGGCCTTCTACGCCAATCCGCTCCGCTTCTTCGGCAACGCCCCGGCGGTGCTCGATCAGGCGCGCGATCTGCCCTTCCTGAGCGAGAACATCAGCCTGCTCAAGAAGACGCGGCTCACCGAAGCTCTGACGATGGAGTTGGGCGCGGAATTCTTCAACATCTTCAACCGTCACCGGCTCGCCCAACCGGGGAGCGACTTGAATGAAGGAGTCGGCTTCAGCTTCTCCGGCATCGACGCGGGGTATCAGCCCCGCATCATTCAACTCCGCGTGCGGTTCACTTACTAATCGGCTCGGGTTTGCGAACGGGCGGCGCGGGAGAGGTGCTAGTTTTACTCTTCTCGCGCCGCCCGTTTTTACAGCCTCGACGCAATCACCACACAACAGCCTTATGGTGTGCTCGAAACGCTTCATCCTGCGCCTCTCTTTAACGCTGGCGGGTCTCGCGGCGGCGACGACGGGCGTTCACGGCCTGCCGGGTGTGGTGCGGGCGTCCGCGCTCCCGGCGCAGGCCGCCGCCACGCAGCAGAGAGCGGCCGCGCTCGTCGCCACAGGGATCGCCGCGCTCGAACGCGACGACCCGGCGGCGGCGAAAGCATCGTTTGAACGCGCGCTGGAGCTGGATCGTCGCAACG
The DNA here is from genome assembly GCA_036386515.1 of Pyrinomonadaceae bacterium. Taxonomy (GTDB): domain Bacteria; phylum Acidobacteriota; class Blastocatellia; order Pyrinomonadales; family Pyrinomonadaceae; genus JAIVJZ01. The sequence continues at coordinate 42,891 of DASVVO010000037.1, read as the reverse complement.
TTGACGCGCACACATATCTGGGCGTGTTGGCAGACCGCGACAACCAACTCGCGGAGGCCGAGCGACACTTCGCCGCCGCCGCCGTCAATGCCCCGCTGTCAGCTCCCGCGCGCAATAACCACGGGGCGATTCTCCTGCGCCTCGGGCGCACCGAGCAGGCGGCCGCCCAATTCGAGGTGTCGCTCAAACTCGCCCCCGACCAACCGAGCGCGCTCGTCAATCTGGCGCAGATAAACTTCGCCGCGGGCACGCCCGAAAAACTCGCACGCGCCCGCGCTCTCTTCGCACGCGCCCACCAGGTTGCGCCCGACGCGGCCATCGCGCGCTCGCTCGTCGTCGTCGCGTTGCGCCTGAACGATCCGGCGGCGGCCAAAAATTATTACCGCGACTACAAATCCCTCGTCGCCTCCGCCAACTCCGCGCCCGCCATGACCGGCGCGCCTGCCGCGCCCCCGGCCGATGCCGCGCTCGGCGCGGCTCTGCTCGCCGCCGGGCTGGCCGATGAAGCGGCGGGCGAACTGGAGGCCGCGCTCGCCCTCGCGCCCTCGGACACGGAGACGATCGTGCAACTGGCGCGCGCGCAACTCGCGCGCGGCGACCTGCCCGCCGCCGGGCGCACGCTCGAAGGCGCGGTCGCGCGCGGTCTGGACGCCGCGCCCGTCCTCTCCGAGTTGGCCGAAGTTTATGTGCGGAGTAATCACATCGAGCACGCCATTCCGGCGATGCGCCTCGCCATCGAGCGCGACGGCGGGAAGGAAGAGTATTACTTTCGTTACGCGATGATGCTGACGGAGACGGGCGCGCCCGCCGCCGCCATCATCCGTCTCAACGAAGCGTTGGAAAAATTCCCGCGTTCGGCGCGTCTCCGGTTTGCGCTCGGGTTGGCGCAGTTCAAGTCGAATAAGAACGACGAGGCGGCCAGAGCCTTAACGCACGTCGTCTCGCTCGACCCGAAGTTCGCGCCCGCGCTCGCCTATCTCGGCATGACCTACGTCGAACTCGGCCGCTACAACGAGGCCGTCGAATTTTACGAACAGACGCTCGCCCTCGACCCCAATCTCGGCATCGTCAACTATCTCGCCGCCGAAGCCTTGCTGAAACAGAACCCCGCCGACATGCCGCGCATCGAAGGGCACCTCGTGCGCGCCGTGAAGGCGGACGACTCTTTCGCCCCGGCGCGGCTCGCGCTGGCGAAAGTCTACCTGCGCGGGGAACGTTTGCCGGAGGCGGTGGCGGAACTCGAACGCGCCGTCGCGCGCGATCCGAATCTGGCCGAAGCCTATTACCAACTCGGCCGCGTCTACGGCCGGCTCAAGCGCACGGCCGAGGCGCAGGCCGCGCTCGCAAATTTCAAACGTCTCAACGAGGCGCAGAAGGAACAGTCGCAAAAGGAGCGTCAGGAGATTGCTCGGCGGCTGGCAAACGTTCGTTTCTAAAGTAGCGGAGATTTGATATGTTTAGTTTGTCACGTGTCATCCTTACCGGCCTCCTGGCCTGTGCGACCGCCGCGACGGCCGCCGCGCAGACCGCGCCCGCCGCCGCCGCGCCGCCGTCGGGTCAGGCGGCCAACCCGCAGTTGGGTTTCGATCAATGGGCTGACGAGTTTGAAGGCGGCGCGCTGGACGAAACCAAGTGGGAGCGTTTCAGCTTTGAAGGCGGAGGCGGCGGCAAGCTCGAATTGAAAGACGGCCAACTGCGCCTGCGCAGCATGAGCGGCACGCGCTCCGGGGTGAGGAGCAAGCCAAGCTTCACGGGCGACCGTTTCAGCGTCGAGGCCAGGGTCGCTAAGGTCGGGGCGCAACTCCCGAAGCCGGAAGACAAGTCCTCCACCCTCGGCTTCGCGGGTCTTACGATCCTCTTCGACGGGGCGGGGCGCAACCGCATCGAGTGGATTCTGACGAGCGAGGGCACGTTCGAGGCATGGTCGGTCGTGGATGGACAGGGCGAACGGCTCGATGATCGCAAACTCGGCACGAAGTTGAAGAACCCGGTGCTGGCCGTCGCGCGGCGCGGCGACGAGTTTCTCTTCATCCTCAACGGGCCTGACAGCCCTCCGCAGGAAGCGCAAATCGGTTTGAAGAAGACCATCAAGAATCTGCCGCGCAACTTCCGCGTCATGCTCTACGGCTTCGGCAGTTCCGAAAACAACTGGGACTCGGTGCGCGTCGTGGTCGCCAAATAGCAAGCGGGGTCGCCCCGGCGCGTCAACCTTATTCGCGTGCGACGAGGATGCCGGACAATTTGAGACGAATGTTGAAGAAAATGGTCAGGCGCGTCGGCGGCAGCCGCCGCCCGCTCTCGCTCGCCCTCTGTTCGCTCTGCTGTCTGATGACGGCGACCGCAGAAGTTGACGCGCAGCCGCGACGCCCGCCCGCGCGGCGCGCCGAGACGATGCGCGCCGCCACAACTTACACGAACCCGATCTTCGACGAAGACTTCCCCGACCCGACCGTCCTGCGCGCCTCGGACGGCTTCTACTACGCCTACGCCACGCAGGCCATCGCCGCGGGCAAGACCATCAACCTACAGGTCGCACGCTCGCGCGACCTCGTCCGCTGGGAACGGCTCGGCGACGCGCTGCCGTCCAAACCCGCCTGGGCTAACCAGACGCAGAAGTTCTGGGCGCCGCACGTCAGCCAGCACGGCGACACCTTTTATCTCTACTACTCCGCCGACCCGAACACGCTCACGGGCTTGTGTCTCGCCGTCGCCACGGCGAAGCAACCGCAGGGGCCGTTCACGGACAGCGGCAAACCTTTGCGGTGCGGCAAGTCGTTCGTCAACATCGACCCCATGGCCTACGACGACCCGCGCACGGGCAAGCGTCTGCTCTACTGGGGGTCGGGCTTCGAGCCGCTGCGCGTGCAGGAGTTGGCCGCCGACCGCATAAGCTTCAAGCCGGGAAGCCGGGCGCGCGAGGTCGTGTTCCCCATCAAGACCGAAGACCCCGCGAACTATCAACGCCTCATCGAGGGCGCGTGGGTGACGGAGCGCGACGGCTTCTACTATCTCTTCTTCTCCGGCGACAACTGCTGCGGCGACAAGGCGCACTACGCCGTGATGGTGGCGCGCTCGCGCTCGGCCGAAGGGCCGTTCGAGACGTTGGCCTCGGCCACGGGCGAGCCGCAAAGCGTCATCCTTGAGTTCAACGCGCGCTTCATCGCGCCCGGCCACAATTCCGTCGTCCGCGATGCGGCCGGCGACGACTGGATCATCTATCACGCCATCGACGCGGCCAGGCGCAACACCGAAGGCATCGCCGGCGACCGCGACGTGCGCCGCATCATGCTCATGGACAGGCTCGTCTATCGCAAAGGCTGGCCGCGCGTCGAATGGGGCAGCCCTTCGACGCTCCCGAAGCCCGCGCCCGTCGTCACGGCCGCCGGGAGGGGCAGGACGCGCTGAGCCGCGCGTCGCACGAGTCGGCGGCGGAAATGAAATAGTTCGCGCGGTCGGTTAGAATCCGTGCTTTAATTCGTGCTTCACACACCACCAAGCTGAGATCAGGAGCGGCATGCAACGCAGGCAGATCACTCTCGAAGACGGGCGCTACCTCATCTTCTACACCTTCGACGAAGAGACGAACGCCTCTCCAGAGTCGGATGAGGAAGCGGGCGCGCGGGCGGCGGATTCCGGCCGCCGCGCGGAACCGGAAGCGGAACCACAGGCGACGGAGGAGAGGCGTGTCTGAACTTCGCTGGAATCCTTTGATGGGCGAGTGGGTGGCGACGGCCACGCACCGGCAGACGCGCACCTTCCTGCCGCCCGCAGACTTCTGCCCGCTCTGCCCCACCAAACCCGGCGGCTTCCCCACGGAAATCCCCGAACCCACTTACGATATCGTCGCCTTCGAAAACCGTTTTCCGAGTTTGCAGCCCGAGCCGCCCGCGCCCGCCGTCGAGGCTTCGGAACTCTACCCCGTGCGCCCCGGCATCGGCGTCTGCGAAGTGCTCGTCTACACGCCGCACCACGATTCCACGCTCGCCCGCGAACCCGTCGAACAGATTCACAAACTCGTCGAGGTCTGGACGGATCGCTTCCGCGCGCTCTCCGCGCACGACTTCGTCGAATACGTCTTCATCTTCGAGAACAAGGGCGAGGCCATCGGCGTCACGCTCCATCACCCGCACGGGCAGATTTACGCTTACCCGTTCATCCCGCCGCGCATCGAGCGCGAACTCGAACAATCGCGCGCGCACCAGCGCGAGACGGGTCGCTGCCTGCTCTGCGACATCCTGTCCAATGAACAGACGGACGGCCGCCGCATCGTCGCGGAGAATGATTCCTTCGCGGCCTATGTCCCTTTCTTCGCGCGCTACCCCTACGAAGTTCACATCGCGAGCACGCGCCACCTCCAGGCCCTGACCGATCTCGGCGACGCGGAGCGACGCGACCTCGCCGCCCTGCTCAAGACCGTCCTCGCGGCTTACGATAAACTGTTCGACCTCTCGTTTCCCTACATGATGGTCTTGCACCAGCGACCCACGGACGACGGCGGCGACGACTACGACTACTATCATTTACACATCGAGTTTTACCCGCCGCTGCGCACGGCGACGAAGTTGAAATATCTCGCGGGCAGCGAGTCTGGCGCGGGCATGTTCATCAACGACACGCTGGCCGAGGAGAAGGCCGCCGAACTGCGCGCCCACGTTGCGCCGGTCGTCTGGCAAACGAACCGGGCGGCGGGCGAGAAATCGGGAGAGGAGGCGGACGTTGATTGACACGGCCGCGCTCCGGCGCGCCTTCCAGGATTTATACGGCGCGACGCCGCGCCTCTTTCGCGCGCCCGGCCGCGTCAATTTGATCGGCGAGCATACCGATTACAACGACGGCTTCGTGCTCCCGATGGCGATCGACCGCGAGACGTGCGTGGCCGCGCGCCCGCGCCCCGATCGCCGCGTGCGCATCTACTCTCTGAACGTGAACGAGCATGCCGAATTCGACCTCGACCGTCCCGGCGAGCGCGAGCGCGGCATCTGGCTCGATTACGTCGAAGGCATCGCGCACGCTCTGGAACGACGCGGCGTGCGGCTCGGCGGCGCTGACCTCGCCGTCTTTTCTGACGTGCCGGTCGGCGCGGGGCTGTCGTCTTCCGCCGCGCTCGAAGTCTCCGCCGGACTCGCGCTCGCGTCGGTCGCGGGCGTCGAAGTAGATCGCGTGCTGCTCGCGCTCGCGGGGCAGGAGGCGGAGCACACCTATGTCGGCGCGAAGGTCGGCATCATGGATCAATTCATCGCCGCGCTCGGCCGCGCGGGGCACGCGCTGCTGATCGACTGTCGCACGCTGGAGACGCAGGCGATCCCGGTTGACACGACCGATACGCTCGTCGCCATCTGCGACACGCGCGTCAAGCACGAATTGTCGGCCTCGGAGTACAACACGCGGCGCGCGGAGTGTGAGCAGGGCGTGGAGTTGCTGCGGCGCGCGGGACTCGAAGGCATCCGCGCCCTGCGCGACGTGAGCGAAGTGGATTTGGAGCGGTACGGCCACTCGCTGCCGGAGGTGGTCGGGCGACGCTGCCGCCACGTCGTCACGGAGAACGCGCGCACGCTCGACGCCGCCGCCGCGCTCAAGGACGGGCGGCTCGCGGAGATGGGGCGGTTGATGCTGGCGAGCCACGAATCGCTCAGCCGCGATTACGAAGTGAGTTGCCGCGAACTCGACGTGCTCGTCCACATCGCCACCACCACGCTCGCGGGCGCGACGCTCGGCGCGCGCATGACGGGCGGCGGCTTCGGCGGTTGCACCGTCAACCTCGTCCGCCGCGACCGGCTCGAAGATTTTCGCGAAACCATCACGCGCGAATACACCAACGCCACCGGCCGCGCTCCCGACATCTACGTGTCCGAGGCGGGCGAGGGAGCGAAGGAGATGAGGGATGAGGGATGAGGGATGAGGGATGAAAGGAAGCACTCAATCTCTTGAATGCTTCTCTTAATTCATCCCTCATCCCTCATCCCTCCCAACCATGCGTATCAAAGACGTGGCGCGGGAGGCGGGCGTTTCGACGGCGACCGTCTCGCACGTCATCAACAACACGAGGCGGGTAACCGACGAGACGCGCGAGCGGGTGCTGCGCGCCGTCGAGCGGTGCGGCTATTACCCGAACGCGCACGCGCGCAGCCTCGCCTCCGGGCGCAGCAACACGCTCGGCCTGATCATCTCGGACATCTCGAACCCGTTTTTTCCCGAACTCGTCAAATCCATCGAGTCCGCGGCCTTCGAGCGCGGCTACGATTTGATCCTGTCGAACACGAACTACGAGGCCGAGCGCACGTCGAGCTATGTGCAGCGTCTCATCGAGCGCAAGGTGGCGGGCGTCGCGCTGATGACTTCGGAACTCGACACCGCGCTCGTCGGCGAACTGGCGCGGCGGCGCGTCTGCGTCGTCTTCCTCGATCTGGGGAGCGCGGGGCAGTGCATGAGCAACATCGTCGTGGACTACGACACGGGGATCGAAGAGGCCATCGCGCACCTCGTCGCGCTCGGGCATCGCGAGATCGCTTTCGTCGGCGGGCCGCGCCACCTGCGCTCGGCCGTGAAACGGCTCGACGCTTTTCGCGCTTCGCTCGCGCGCCACCTGCCCGCCGCCTCGCCGCAGGTTTACGACGGCGATTTCAAACTCGACGGCGGGCGGCGCGCGGCGCGCGCCTTGATGGAACGCGGCGAAGAGATGCCGACCGCCATCCTCGCCGCCAACGACATGATGGCCTTGGGAGTGATGCAGGAGTTTCGCGAGTGCGGCGTGGAAGTGCCGCGCGACGTGTCGGTCGTCGGCTTCGACGACATCGCGTTCGCCCAACTCGCCGCGCCGCCGCTCACGACCGTCAGCCTCCCGCGCGAAGAACTCGGCCGACGCGCCGTCGATGCGCTCATCGCCAGCGTCGAACACTCCGAGCAGCAGGGCACGGACATCCACGTCGCGACGCGCCTCGTCGCACGCGCTTCGACGGCGCGCGCGCCCGTCCGCCTCGCCGGGAGCAGCGGGCTGGACGCGGGCGCGAAGAACACCGGCGACGGCGCGACGCGTCCGCGAGGTCGTTGAAGCGAGCGGCTGAACCGGACGGCGAAAAAGCATGCGCCGCCGTCGTCGCCGCCGCGGGCACGGAAAACATGCGCCGCCGTCGCAACGAGCACGGAAGAGAGTAAGCGGGCACGCGGAGTTAAACTGTTTGAAGTTTCAAATATGCCTATTTGAAGTTTCAAATATGCCTGTTTGAAGTTTCAAATATGCGCTTGTCCATGTCAGCTCCGCGCACGCGTTGGAGAGGCTGTTTAGTTGAGCCGATGCAAAGATCATTTTTGGCTGGAACGAAGGGCAATCTAAAGATGCAAAAAACAGAACTCGATCTTTCGCCGCCGCCAGGGCGAGCCGTCAGGGGCGCGCTTCGCCGCGCGGCCTTCGCGGTCGCTCTCGCCTGCGCGTGCGTCGTGGGCGCAACGGCGCAGACGCGCGCGAGTTACACGAACCCCGCGCTCGCGGGCGACTATCCCGACCCGTCCGTGATTCGCGTCGGTCAGGACTACTGGGCGGCCGCCACGTCTTCCGAGTGGGCGCCGGAGTTTCCCATCCTGCATTCGCGCGATCTGGTCAACTGGCGCGTCGTCGGGTCGGTCTTCCAGAAACGCCCGGCGTGGTCGGTCGGCAACTACTGGGCGCCGGAAATTTCCGAGGATCGCGGCCGCTTCTACATCTACTACACGGCGAAGAAGAAGGACGGCCCGCTCTGCGTCGCCGTCGCCACGGCGCGGCGTCCGCAAGGGCCGTACACGGATCACGGCGCGCTCGTCTGTCAGGAAGTCGGCTCGATTGACGGCTTCCCCATCCGCGACGAGAACGGGCAGCGTTACCTGCTCTGGAAAGAGGACGGCAACAGCCGCAGCGTGCCGACGCCCATCTGGGCGCAGCGGCTCTCGCCCGACGGCACGCGCTTAATCGGTGAGAAGCAGGAATTGATTCGCAACGATCAGGCGTGGGAGAAACACGCGACGCTGCCTTACGGCGACCTGGTCGAAGGCCCGGCCGTGGTGCGGCGCGGCGGGTGGTTCTACATGTTCTATTCGGGCAACTTCTGCTGCGCCCGCGAGTGCAACTACATGATCGGCGTCGCGCGCGCGCGCAAACTTCTGGGGCCGTGGGAGAAGAATCCCGCGAACCCGATCATGCGCGGCAACGACGCCTGGAAGTGCCCCGGCCACGGCACGATAGTCAGCGACGCGCGCGGGCGCGACTACCTGATGTATCACGCGATGGACGCGAAAGATTTCGTCTATGTCGGCCGGCAGGCGTTGCTCGACGAGGTGCGCTGGGGCGCGGACGGCTGGCCGACGATCAATCAGGGTCGCGGCCCTTCGACGCGCGCCGCCGCGCCGCACGGTGCGGGCGAGCGCAACGCCGAACACCATTTCTTCGACGAGTTCACCGCGCTCCAACTCCAACCCGGCTGGCAATGGCCGCAGGCGAACGAACCCCTCATGCGCACGGAGCGCGGGCGCGGCGGTCGTCTCGTCCTCACGCCGGTCGCGGCGCAGGCGACGAACCCGCTCGGCGCGGTCGTCGCGCGCGTGACGACGACGGGCGACTACGATGCCACCGTGCTGATTGACGCGCGCGACCTCCGACCGGGCGCGCTCGCGGGAATCGCGGCCTACGGCGACGGCGAGAACGCGCTCGGCGCAGCCACCGACGGCCGCAACGTCGTGCTCTGGCGGCGCGAGAAGAATGAGCAGAAGGTCGTCTCGACGATGGCCGACGCCGTCAAGACGCCGCTCGTCTATTTGCGCATGACGGCGGACGACGGGCGCAGGTATCGTTTCGCCGTGAGCGAGGACGGCAACCGCTGGCGCGACGTGGGCGGCGAGTTGGACGGCGAATATTTGCCGCCATGGGACAGGGGCGTGCGCGTCGCGCTCACGTCGGGCGGCGCGGCGGGCGCGGCGGCCAAATTTGAATGGTTCAGGGTCGCGCCGTCGCGCCAGGCGAGAGCGACGCGGAGATAAGCGTCGGGGGCGGCGGCGCGCTTAGTCCGCGTTCCGTGCTTTTGTACGTTGGCCGGGTTCCGAGTTGCAGCGGGCTGCGAACCTGTTCGCGGCCTCTACCAAAAACTTTTTCGAGGTGAAAAATGAAATCAACAGTCGGTGGGCGAATGTCTTTGGCGGTCTTGGCGGTGTTGTTGTTCGCGGTCGCGCTCGCGTCGGGCGGTTGTCGCAAGGAGAGCAGTAGCGGCGGCGGCGGTGGCGGCGCGGCGGGCGGCGGCGGGCAGAGCGGCGGCAGGAAAGTGATCGGCTTCTCGCAGATGGAGATGGACGGGCCGTGGCGCATCGCCGAGACCGAGAGCATCAAGGGAGAGGCGGCGAAGCGACCCGACAAGTACGACCTGCGCGTGACGGTCGCGCAGGGCGACACGGCCAAACAGGCCGCGAACGTCGAAGACCTCGTGGCGCAGCGGGTAGACGCCATCTTCCTCGCGCCGCGCGAGAAGGTGGGCTTTGAACAGTCTTTGGAGACGGCGAAGGCGGCCGGCATTCCCGTCATCCTCGTTGACCGCGAGGCGAACGGCACGGCGGGCGACGACTTCGTCACCGTGCTCAAATCCGACTTCGTCAAGCAGGGACAGCGCGCCGCCGAATGGCTCGCCCGCGCCGCGAACGGCAAAGCCAACATCGTCGAGTTGAGGGGCACGAGCGGCGCGTCCGTCACCGACGACCGGGGCAACGGCTTCAGGCAGGAACTCGCGAAGCACCCGGAGATGAAGATCATCCACGAGCAGACCGGCGACTTCAACCGCGCCAAGGCGCGCGACGTGATGCAGAACATCATTCAGGCGCGCGGCAAAGAGATCACGGCCGTCTATGCACACAACGACGAGATGGCGCTCGGCGCGATCCAGGCTCTCGAAGCCGCCGGGATGAAGCCGGGCACGGACGTTTTGATCATCTCGGTTGACGGGCAGAAAAGCGCGCTGCAAGCCATCCTCGACGGCAAGATGAACGTGACCATCGAGTCGAACCCGCGCTTCGGCCCCCTCGCCTTCGCCACGCTCGAAAAATTCTGGGCGGGCGAAAAACTTCCGCCCATCGTCGGCATCGAAGACCGTCTCTTCGACAAGACGAACGCGGCGCAGTTTTTGAACGAAGCGTACTAAAAGAGTTTCAAGTTTCAAGTTTCAGGTTTCAGGTTCAAGACAAAGAACCTCAAACCTCAGACTTGAAACTTGAAACTTGAAACTTGAAACCTTATGACAAACGAACCGATTCTCCGCCTTGAGGGCATCACGAAAATCTTTTCGGGCGTGACGGCGCTCTCGAACGTCTCGCTTGAGTTGGAGCGCGGCGAGGTGCATGCGCTCGTGGGCGAGAACGGCGCGGGCAAGTCCACGCTGATCAAGATCATGACCGGCGCGTACACGCGCGACGGCGGGCAGATGTTTCTGGAAGGCCGCGCGGTTGATTTCCGCACGCCGGAAGACGCGCAGGGCGAGGGCGTCGTGGCCGTCTATCAGGAAGTCAACCTGCTCACCTTTCGCACGGTGGCCGAGAACATCTATCTCGGGCGCGAGCCGCGCCGCTTCGGCCTCATCGATTGGAAGCGGATGAACGCCGACGCCGCCGCGCTGCTCAAACGGCTCGGCCTCGACATCGACCCGCGCGCGCCGCTCGGGAGTCTCAACATCGCGCTCCGGCAGATGGTGGCGATTGCGCGCGGCGTCTCGTTCGACGCGAAGGTCGTCGTCCTGGACGAGCCGACGAGTTCGCTCACCGAACACGAGGTGCAGATTCTCTACGACGTGATCCGGCGACTCAAGGCCGAAGGCACGGCCGTGGTTTACATCAGCCATCGCTTCGACGAGTTGTACACGGTCTGCGACCGCGTGACGATTTTGCGCGACGGCCGCTTCGTCGCCACGCGCCCGCTCGCGGGGCTGGAAAAGATCGACCTCATCTGTCTCATGCTCGGCAAGCAGCGCGAGGAACTGCGGCAGGGCACCACCGCTTTCAAAGGCGCGGGCACGACCGGCGCGGGCGAGACGCCGCTCTTGAGCGCGGCGAATTTGAAGCGCGGGCGAAAATTGAACGATGTCTCGGTGGAAGTGGCGCGCGGCGAGATCGTCGGCATGGCGGGCTTGCTCGGTTCGGGGCGGACGGAGACGGCGCGCGCCATCTTCGGCGCGGACAGCGTCGAGGGCGGCGAGGTGCGGCTGGAAGGCAAGACCATCAGGCGCGGCTCGGTGAACGAGGCGATTGATTCGGGGATCGCGTTTCTCACGGAAGACCGCAAGGCCGAGGGCATCATCCCCGAACTCTCCGTGCGCGAGAATCTGACGCTCGCCGCGCTCCCCGCGCTCTCGACGCTCGGCGTCGTCTCGCGCGCCCGTCAGGCCGAGATCGTGGACAAGTTTATGAAGCGGCTCGGCATCAAGGCCGCCAACGCCGACCAGAAAATCCGCGAGTTGTCGGGCGGCAACCAGCAGAAAGTGCTGCTCGCGCGCTGGCTCTGCAAGAACCCGAAGTTTCTCATCCTCGACGAGCCGACGCGCGGCATCGACATCGGCGCGAAGGGCGAGATTCAATCGCTCGTTGGCGAACTCGCCGAGAGCGGCCTCGGCGTCTTGATGATCTCTTCGGAGTTGGAGGAACTGGTGGAGGGCAGTTCGCGCGTCGTCGTGATGCGCGACGGGCAGCGCGTCGGCGAACTGCGCGGCGACGACATCTCGCAGGCCAACATCATCCGCGCGATGGCCGAAGACATAGGCGGCGAAGCGACCGCCGCTTCCACCGCCACCGCGCACGTCACGGACACCAGGCCGCAAGCCGCCACACCACCCGCCGAGCCGCCGTCGGAAGGAGCTTGAGAGAGATGCAGAACGCCACCCCCGTCAACAACGCGGGCGCGAGAGGAGCGCGCGGCACGCGTTCGCTCCTCGCCGACTACGGCCCGACTTACGGCGCGCTCGCCGCGCTCATCCTGCTCGTCTTAGCCAACGCCCTGTTCACGCCGAATTTCGCCGACGTGAACAACTTCCGCAACATCCTGCTGCAAGTCGCGCCGACGGTGCTCGTCGCCGTCGGCATGACGCTCGTCATCGCGACGGGCGGCATCGATCTCTCGGTCGGCTCCGTGATGGCGATTGCCGCCGCGCTCGCCGCCACGAATCTCGAACGCGGACTCCTGCCCGCCGTGCTCCTCGGACTCGCCGCCGCGCTCGCCGTCGGCTTCTTCAACGGCGCGCTCATCTCCGGCTTTCGCATCCAGCCGATCATCGTGACGCTCGCGCTCTTGATCACGGGGCGCGGCGTGGCGCAGGTCATCAGCCGCGGCGGGCAGATCATTTTGATCGACAACCAAAATTTCATGTCGCTCGGCAAAGGCTTCATCGGGCCGGTGCCGATGTCGGTCGTCGTGATGCTCGTGGTGGTCGCGGTCGCCATCTTCGTGATGCGCGCCACGAGTTTCGGCCGCTACGTCGTCGCCGTCGGAGGAAACGAAGCGGCGGCGCGGCTGGCGGGCGTCAAAGTTCACCGGACGAAGATCATGGTCTACGCCCTGAGCGGCCTGCTCGCCGGACTCGCCGGTCTCATCGAAGCCGCGAAGGCCGAAGCGAGCGACGCGACGAAGGTCGGCCTCTACATCGAACTCGACGCCATCGCGGCCGTCGTCGTCGGCGGCACGCCGCTGACGGGCGGGCGCGTCACGGTCGTCGGCACGCTCATCGGCGCGCTCATCATGCAAGTCATCACGACGAGCTTCAACATGCTCGGCATCGGCTTCGCCTGGTCGCTCGTCCTGAAGGCCGCCATCATCCTCGTCGCCGTTTACATCCAACGTCCCAAAGTGGCGTGACCTCATGCGAATGAAAAAACAACTTGGCGCAGCAGTGGTTGTCATCGTCTTCGTGATCGTCGCGTTCGCCGCGCCCGGCCGCCGCGCGCAAACGGCGCGTGGACGGGTCGAGAGCGGCAAGCGTTACCCGCGTCTGGTCGTGCGCAACGCGATGGTGATCGACGGGAACGGGACTCCTGCCTCGGGGCCGTTCGACATCGTGGTCGAGAACAACACGATTGTTGAAGTGGTCGCGCTCGATCCCGTCACGGTCAAGAGCGGGACGGCGCGGCGTCCGCCGGGCGAGGTGGAGATCGATGCGACGGGCAAATATGTGATGCCCGGTTTGATCAACGCGCACGGGCACGTGCAGGAGGAACGCGGGGGCGTCGCGCAGCCGCTCGACTACGAGTTGAAGCTGTGGCTCGCGTGCGGCATCACGACCGTGCGCGACGTGGGCAGCAACACGACGCGGACGCTCGCGCTCAAGCGTGCGAGCGCGGCGGGCGAGGTGGCCGCGCCGCGCCTGTTCGTCTACGCCGTTTATGCGGCGGGCGGCGCGCCGAAGACGGCGGAAGCGGCGCGACAGCGCGTGCGGGATTTGAAGGCGCAGGGCGTGGACGGCCTGAAGATGTTCGCGATGGATCGTGATTTGATGGCGGCGGCGTGGGACGAGGCGCGTAAAGCGGGTTTACGCATCGCGCACCACGCGGCCATCGCCGAGACGAACGCCTGGGACGACATACGCTTCGGCACAACCTCCATCGAGCATTGGTACGGCATCCCCGACGCGGCGATCGAAGGCGGCGTGCAGAATTTTCCGCCCGCTTACAATTACAACAACGAGGTGGATCGGTTTCGTTACGCGGGTCGTTTGTGGCGCGAGGCGAACTGGGACAAATTGATGAAGGTGCTCGACGGGATGGTCGAGGCGCGCGTGGCCTGGGACACGACGCTCGTGATCTACGAGGCGAGCCGCGACCTGCAACGCGCGCAGACGCAGCCGTGGTTCACCGAATACCTGCACCCGACGCTCGAAGATTACTTCCGCCCAGACCCTGCGAACCACGGTTCGTATTTCATCGGCTGGACTTCGGCCGACGAGGCTTTCTGGAAAGAGAACTATCGCATCTGGATGGCCGCCCTGCGCGAGTTTGAGCGCCGCGGGGGAGTGATCGGCGTGGGCGAGGATGCGGGATTCATCTATCAGATGTACGGCTTCGGGCTGCTCAGGGAATTGGAGTTGCATCAGGAGGCGGGTTTCCACGCGCTCAAAGTCATCCAGCACGCGACGGGCAATAACGCGCGCATTCTCGGACAGGAAGAACGCCTCGGGCGCGTGCGCGCGGGCTACGCGGCCGACCTGCTGGTGGTCAACGGCAACCCGCTCGAAAATCTGAAAGTGCTCTACCCGGTGGGCGTGGAGACGATTCAGGACGGGCGCGCCGTCCGCACCGGCGGCATCGAGTGGACGATCAAGGACGGCATCCCCTATCACGCGCCGACGCTCTTTGCCGAAGTCAAAGAGATCGTGGCGAAGGCGCGGGCGGAGCGGCGGAAGAAATAGTTGAAGGGTAAGCTTTTTGGTTGAGTCAGACGATTGATGTTCACCATAAAGGCATTATCAGCACAGAGAAAGACAATTTGAGATTTCAAATTCGAGATCATCTATCGGCGAGAGACGGAGAAACTTATGAGCCAAGCGGCGACGACGATTGACGGGGAGGGTTCGGCGGGCGGGCGACTGGCGCGGGCGCGCTTCGCGTCCTTTGTGCAGCGGCAGGGCGCGCTCATCGCGCTCGTGGCGGTCTGCGTGTTTGCCGCCGTGCGCTACGAGCGTTTCCTGACGGAAGAGAACCTGGTGAACGTGCTGCGCCAGAACAGCATGCTCGGACTCGTCGCGCTGGGGATGACGTTCGTGATCCTGACGGGCGGCATCGACCTCTCGGTCGGGTCGCTGATGGCGGTGGCGGGCGTGGCGGCGGCGACGCTGGCGGGGCAGGGCGCACTCATCGCGGTCGTCGCGGCGGTCGCGCTCGCCACCGTGCTCGGCTTCGTCAACGGCCTGGTGATCGCGAAGGCGCGCATCCAACCCTTCATCGTGACGCTGGCGATGATGATCGCGGCGCGCGGACTCGTCCTGGCTTACACGGGGGAGAAGTCTGTCGGCATCGGCAAGTCGTCCGAGACGCTCACCTCTTTGGGGCGCGATTTCATCGGGCCGGTGCCCGTGCCCGTCGTGTTCCTCGTCGTCGCGTTCGCGCTCGGCTGGCTCGTCCTCAATCACACGCGTTTCGGGCGGCACGTCTACGCGCTCGGCGACAACGACGAGGCGGCGCGCCTGATGGGTTTGAACACGGGGCGCGTGACCATCGGCGTCTACGCTTTGAGCGGCGCGCTCGCCGGCCTGGCGGGCGTGCTCGATGCGGCGCGACTCGGCGCGGGGCGACCCGTGGCGGGGCAGGGCGACGAGTTGAACGCGATTGCGGCCGTGGTGGTCGGCGGAACGCTCCTGACGGGCGGGCAGGGCAGCGTGCTGGCGACGCTCGTCGGCGTGCTTCTGCTCGGCCTCATCTTCAACGTCTTCAATTTCGAGGGCTGGATCAGCCCCTGGTGGCAGGCCGTCCTGCGCGGGCTGTTCCTGCTCGTCGTCGTCATCGTCCAGAATCGCCTGAGCCGCCGCAAATGAAGGGATGAGGGCGGAGGGATGAGGGATGAATTAAAGCATTCAAGCAAGTGAGTGCTTCTTATTCATCCCTCATCCCTCCGCCCTTATCCCTTCCCCCCTTTCCCCCGCACGCCGCATCGGTTAAAATTCAGAACGTTCAGCTTGTTTCGTCGAAAGGATAATTGACACAATGAAGGTTCTATCCCCCGCCCGCTTTCTTCTCTCCCTGCTTGCGTTCATGCTGGTCGTCGTGCCCGCCGCCGTGCGCGCGCAAGACGCGCGGAGCGCGCTCACGAATTTTCCCGAATCGCAGGCCGTCTTATACATCAATGCGCATCGCCTGATTAACGAGGCCGCGCCGAGCGTCGTGCCGCCGGAGGTGCTCAACAAGAGTCTCGCCGATGCGAAGCAGTTCATAGACCTCAACGGGCTTGAATACCTCATCGCGGGCGCGCGCTTGAAGGGCGACATCTCGGCGAAACAGATGCCGGAGTTTCTGCTGATCCTGCGCGGCAACTTCAGCGCGGACGCTTTGCTGTCCGGCGCGCGGATGATGGGGCAGGACATGTACACGCAGGAGACCTTCGGCACGAAGACCCTCAGCGTGTTCACGTTCAACAAGCCCGCGTCGGCCGACGGCAGCGGTGGCGGCGCGCAGAACTCCAAGAAGTTTCCCATTGATCAAATCGCGGTCACCGCGCTCGACGCCAACACCATCGCCGTCGGCATCCCGGCCTACTTGAGAGATGCCCTCGACGCGAGCACGGGCGGCGGGCGACCGCGGCTCAAGCCGGAGTTGGTTGACCTCGCCCTGCGCGACACGAATACGCTCGTGAGCCTGGTCGGCGACATCCCGGCCGGTATGTCGCAGCACATACGCGCGCTCGGCGCGCCCCCGAACGCCGAGATGGAACGCATGGTTGACGCGGTGCGGCAGGTGCAGGTGGCCGTGAACATGCAGCCCTCGACCTTCGGCGTGCAGTCGATCATCCGCATGGACGACGCCGAAAAGGCCTCCACTCTGAGCGGTCTGGTCAACGTGGGTCTCGGCTTTGTTAAGGCGGGACTGCAAAAGGATTTGCAGAAGGCCAGCGAGAGTTCGAAGGCCGACATCGCCGCCCTGCTCCAGGTGGTCGAGACATTGACGAACGTCTCGCGCGGCAACGAGGTGGAGTTGAACGTCACCTTCCAGCAGGCCGGGTTGGCGGAAGTGATCAAGCGGCAGTTCGCGGCCAAGAAGCAGGCGTCCGCCACCTCTCCCGCGCCCGGCGCGAAGAAGGGCGCGGCGGTGAAACGCCGTCGGGCGCGCCCGCGCAGAAGGTAAAGTGAGGGTGAGTTCGATCAACCAGGGGGGCGAGATGAGCCGGGGGAGATACTCGGAGAACGAGATTGATAATTTCGCCGGTGAAGTGTGGCGCGACGGCTTCTGCGTCCTGCCGGAACATTTTCCGAAAGACACTTTGCGCGCCTGGCACGCGGCCTTCGCCCCGCTGCTCGCCGAGCACATCGAGCGCGAAGGCCACCTGCGCAATCGCGGGGCGGCGCGCTATTACGTGACGCTCCCGTTCGACGCCCCATTCGCCGACCCCTCGATCTACGAAGACCCGGACGTGCTCGCCCTCGTCGAACGCCTCGCCGGAGAGGACTTCACGATGGTGCAGTTGGCGACCGATACGCCGCTCCTCGGCTCCGACTATCAGGACGTACACCGTGACACGCCGCCCCTCTTTCCCGAAACCGGGCGCGAGACGCCGCCCTATCAACTCGCCGTCAACTTTCCGCTCGTTGAGGTGACGCCGGAGAACGGCCCCTTCGAGGTGGCGCGCGGCACGCACATGCTGCCGAAGGCGGAGGCTTTGCATCTCATCGAGACGGGCGAGCGGAAGTTGGAACCGCTCCTGATGCGGCTCGGCGATGTCGTGGTGCGCGACGTGCGCGCGTTGCATCGCGGCACGCCGAATCGCACAGACGAGCCGCGCCCGATGGTCGTTATCGGTTACAGTCGCCGCTGGCTATTCCGTCCCGAAGTGACGATCCACATCCCGCGCCGTGTGCATGAGACGCTCTCGGAGCGCGCTCGCCGCATGCTGCGCTTCAACCCGGTCGTCGAATCGCTCGACGATCTGCCACCGACGGAGATTTACCAGGCCTTCGCGTATTGAAACGAGAAGCGCTTAATTTAGAGAGTAGGACTGTTGAGATTATGAACGAACCCGAAGACTTCTTTGAAGAGATTATCAGCGACGAAGAAGCGTATGACGAAACGGACGAGTCGGAGGATGAGGAGGACGACGACGACGGGGAGCCTTTCGAGGTGCGCACCGCCGTCATGCAGAAGAACGACCTGCTGGCGATCCTGAGTTTGAAGATTTCCGCCGAGGGCGGCCGCATCGTGCGCGTCGATCCGCGCCAGCGCGTGCCCTCCGCGCAAACCTACGAAGACGCGGAGGTCGCGACCCATTGGTTCAACCGGAGCCTCGCCACCAGCCGCCGCAACGGTTGGAACGTCGTCTACGACGGCGAGCCTTCGTTCGGATAGACGGCGCGCACGACCGTTGCGACCGGCCGTGCGTTAAATGCAGAGCAACGAAAGAGGGGCGGGATAATGTGAAATTATCCCGCCCCTCTTTCGTCAGCGGCCGCGCGTCGCCGTCCACGGCGGAGCGAAAATCGCCGTCGGCCGCGCGGCGCGCGCCGAAGCGCGCTGGGAACATTGCGCGCGCCCCGCGAACTTGATAGGCTGCGTCCGCCCGCACGCGGCGGGCGCGTTCGTCACTACCGTGGAATAACCCTTGGGGGTCGGGTGTGGGTCGAGACACCGAGATGAGAGGCGCGAATCTGCAAACTCCGCCCGGCCTGGGCGGCTGGGAACTCTTTACCCTGCTGCCGCGCTTCCGGCGCGACCCTTTGCGCGTTTTCGCGGAACTGACGGAGCGGTTCGGCCACGTCGTCCGCATGAAAGGTCTGTGGACTTCCTACCAACTCACGCACCCGCGCGACATCGAGCACGTCTTACAAACCAACAGCCAGAACTATCGCAAGGGCAGGCAGTATCGGGAGTTTCGCGCGAGCGTCGGCAACGGCCTCCTGATCAGCGACGGCGAATTTTGGCGGCGTCAACGTCGCCTCGCGCAGCCCGCCTTTCATCGCCGGCGCATCGACGCCTTCGGCGAAACGATGACCCGTTCGGCCGAGGCTCTGCTCGAACGCTGGGAGCCTTACGCCGCGAGCGGCGAGCCGTTCAACGTGGTCGCCGAGATGATGCGGCTGACCCTGCGCATCGTCGGCCTCACCATTTTCGGCACAGACCTCAGCGCGGACACCGAGCAGATCGGGCGCGCGCTCGACATCGCACGCGCCCACGCCATCCGCCGCATGTGGCAGCCCGTCAAGCTGCCCGTCTCGTTCCCGACGCGCTCGAACCGCACCTTCCTACGCGCCATCCGCGAATCCGAGCAGGTCATCTACCGCATGATCGAAGCGCGCCGCCGGGGCGAGGTCGTGACCGACGATTTGCTCTCGCTCCTTATGCGCGCGCGCGACGAGGAGACGGGCGAGGCGATGAGCGACGAACAACTGCGCGCCGAGGCCGCCACGATGCTCTCCGCCGGGCACGAGACGAGCGCGCTCGCCCTCTCCTGGACTTGGTATCTGCTCGCCGTGAACCCGGCGGCCGAAGCGCGCCTCCACGCCGAACTCTCCGAAACGCTCGCGGGAGGCCGCGCGCCCACCGTCGCAGACTTGCCCCGGCTTCCCTACACGCGCATGGTCGTCGAGGAATCCATGCGGCTCTACCCGCCCGCGTGGATCATCGGGCGCACGGCGATCGACGACGACGAGATCGGCGGCTATCACATCGAGGCCAACTCCGAGGTGTTGATGTGCCAGTACGTCACGCACCGCCACGCGGAGTTTTGGGACGACCCCGACACCTTCGACCCCGAACGCTTTCTCCCCGAGCGCGTCGCCGCGCGCCCGCGCTACGCCTATTTTCCCTTCGGCGGCGGGGCGCGCCAGTGTATCGGCAACAACTTCGCTTTGATGGAAATCCAACTCGTGCTCGCCACCATCGCCGCGCGCTACCGCCTGCGCCTCGCGCCCGGCCACGCGGTCGAACCCGAAGCCTCCATCACGCTGCACCCGCGCCACGGCATCCCGATGCGGCTCGAAGCGCGCCCCTGAAACGGCGAAAAAGATTGCAACTAAAAACCGCGCACGGTTGTCTAACCGGCCAGCGCGGTTTTTTTGTCTGAAACAAACTCACCCGCGGCGCGTTTATAAAGAGCACGCCGGAGACGAGTCTCGATCAAGTTGCGCCCGGCTATTTCCTTTCGAGCGGGAAGTCCTGCGGAGGCCACCAAGGGTTTGAACACCATCAGGACGCTGATTATCGACGATGAGCCGCTGGCGCGCGAACGCCTCAAGCGTTTCCTCGCGGACGAACGCGACCTCGAACTCGTCGGCGAATGCGCCGAGGGGCACGAGGCCGTCGCCGCGATCCGCGCGCTTCGCCCCGACCTCGTCTTCCTCGACATCCAGATGCCCGAACTCGACGGCTTCGGCGTGCTCAAGTCCATCGGCGTCGCCGAGATGCCCGCCGTCATCTTCGTCACGGCCTACGACCGCTACGCTTTGCAGGCGTTCGACGTGAACGCGCTCGACTACCTGTTGAAGCCTTACAACCGCGAACGCTTTCACAAGGCCGTCGAGCGCGCGCGCGCCCAACTCTCGAACGGCGCGAAAGGCGAACTCAACGAGCGTCTGCTCTCGCTGCTGGAAAATTTCAAGAGCGAATCGCCGCGCCATCTCGAACGACTCATGATCAAGGCTTCCGGCCGCGTCTTCTTTCTGCGCACCCAGGAGCTTGACTGGATCGAGGCGGAAGGCAACTACCTGCGCGTCCACGTCGGACGAGAGTCGCACCTGCTGCGCGAAACCATGAACCGGCTGGCCTCCAAACTCGACCCGGACAAATTCCTCCGCATCCACCGCTCCACGCTCGTCAACATCGAACGCATCAAGGAACTGCAACCGTTGTTCAGCGGCGACTACGTGGTGATCCTGCGCGACGGCAAACAGTTGACCCTCAGCCGCAGCTACCGCGACAAACTGTTGGAGCTATTTGAAAACTCCTCCTGAAGCGACGCGCCCCGGCGCGGGGCGTCGCGTCGGAGCCTGCGCGCGCGCGGGCGGCAAGCCTTCTCCGGCCTGATAAATGTTCGCGGTCGATCATAAAGTTTCGTCACCGGCCACGAACCATTCAGCACCGGATTTCGCGGCTCGTCACATTTTCGTTGTTGTCCGGCGCGGCGCGGTTAAACTGGCCTCCGCTATCGAGTATCCACTATCAAGGCGCGGCCGCAACGCGCCTTCGCCGACCCGGCTTGAGTTTACAGACGAAGTTGAGGAACCAACCATGAAAGACGCAGCCCTGCTGGATCGCAGAGAGAACAGCTTCGCGGGCGACCCGCGCGGCCTCAGCGCGAATCTCCTCCCGTCGAACGAGAACGCGCTGCCGGGGCAGATCGAGATGCTGCAAAAGGCCGCCATCAGTTTGTTGAAAGAGGTGCAGACCATCAGCGCGCTCGAAGCGGCGGACATCGTGCGCGGCATCAGGTTTTACGACGAGGTGGAACGCTTCGAGCGCGAACTGATCATGCGCGCCCTCGAACTGACGGGCGGCCATCAGGTGCGCGCCTCGCGTCTCCTCGGCCTGAAAGTGACGACCCTCAACTCGAAGGTGAAACGCTATCGCATCCCTCTGCCGCACGATGCGCCGCAGACGCCGCAGGCGGGGCCGTTCCCCAAGCCGGTTGACTGACCGACCGCCGCGCCGCCACCGCACATAGCTTTCGCACACCGCTATCTCAGGGCAGGGGAAACATCCTCTGCCCGAATTTTGTTCGCCCCCTCATCGAGGCGAAATCGAGCCGGACGCAAACATTCCCTTCCGTGTTTCCTGTGCGATAATATTTTACATGTCGTTCAAACGTGTCCGCACTATCCTGATCCTCGTCGGTGTCTGGACGCTCATCGGCCTCACGTTCGCCAGTCTCTCCTTCTTCGGCACGCTCGCCATCAGCGACTATCGCCGCGTGGATGTCGTCGGCATCTTCGTCTGGAACCTGCTGGCCTTCTACCTCTGGGCATTGCTCGCGCCGCTCATCGCGCTCGCCGCGCGCCGCCACCGCCTCGACCGCCAGCGTTGGGCGCGGAGTCTCTTCTTCGTGCATCTCCCCGCCAGTCTGCTGTTTCCCGCCCTCCATCTCTGCCTGTACTTGCCGCTCTACTGGCTCGCGGGCGGCGTGCTCACCCGTGAGTTTCCCACGCTCCTCTCCCTCTTCAGCTACCAACTCTTCGCCAACCTCCCGATGAAGGTTTCGATCTACTGGCTCATCCTCGTCGCCATCAACGCGCTCGACTACTATCACAGCTTTCGCGTCGCCGAGGTGAAAGCCTCGGAACTGCGCGCTCAACTCGCGCAGGCGCAACTGCGCGCCCTCAAGATGCAACTCCACCCGCACTTCCTCTTCAACACGCTCAACTCCATCTCCGCGCTCCTGCACCGCGATGCGGAAGCGGCCGATCAGATGGTGGCGCGCCTCGGAGATTTCCTGCGTCTCACGCTGGAGAACTCCGGCGATCAGGAGGTGACGCTCGAACAGGAGATCGCCTTCCTGCGTTGTTATCTTGAGATCGAGATCGTGCGGCACGACCGCCTCTTCGTCGAGACCGACATCGAGCCGCAGACGCTCGTCGCGCTCGTGCCCAACCTCATCCTCCAGCCGCTCGTCGAGAACGCCATCCGCCACGGCATCTCGCGTCAGAGCGCGCCGGGACGCCTCGCCATTCGCGCCGCCCGCCGCGAGGGGCGTCTGTGGCTGCAAATCGAAGACAACGGCCCCGGCCTCTCGCTCATCAGCGAAGCGGACGCGCCCGCGCCGACCGAAGACCTGCTGCTGGCGCGCACGCTCACGGGCGGGGTGGGGCTGGCGAACACGCGCGCGCGCCTCGAACATCTCTACGGCGCGGAGGGTCGCCTGACGCTCGCGCGCGCCGAGCCGCGCGGCATGATCGCCACGCTCGAAATCCCGTTTCAAGTTGAAGCCGTGTCCGCCGAACCGGCGGAGGTGGAGGGCGCGCTGGAAGACTATCAACCGGAGTTGGCGCGCATCGACCGCGCCGCCGGGTGAGGGAAACGGAATCCGGCCGCGCCTTCAAGGGCGACCGCACCTCGTCGCGTTTGTTCGCCGGTTACCTGGTCGCGGCAAAGGCTTTCGTCAGGCGGTAGAGAAACTCCCCGCCGTCGTAGAGAGACTTGGCGGCGATGCGTTCGTCGCGGCCGTGGGTGCGGTTGTCGTCGATGTCGTCGAAGATGCCGGAGACGCCGTAGACGGGGATGCCGACCTGCCGGAAGAAGAGGCTGTCGGTTGCGCCCGTGCCCATGATCGGCACGACCGGCACGTCCGGCCACATCTCCCCGGTGAGGCGTTCAATCGTCCCCATGATCTCCGGCCGCAGCGGCGACGGCGGGCTGGGCTTCGAGACGGCGACGGGCGTGATGCCGATCTGATCGTCCGCGAGCACGCGCTTGAGCGTGGCCTCCACGTCGGCGGCCGTTTCCTGCGGGAGGATGCGGCAGTTGACGGTGGCGCGCGCCATCTGCGGCAGGGCGTTGTCGGCGTGCCCGCCTTCGAGCCGGGTGGCGACGCAGGTGGTGCGCATGAGCGCGTTGTAGTAGGGCGAACTGGAGAGACGCGCGACCGCCGCCGCCGCCGTGGCCGTCGTTGCCGTGCGCGCTTCGGGGCGGGCGGCGGCCACGGCGCGCATGTCGGCCGACATCTGCCCCTTCTCGATCTTCGACATGCGCTCGAAGTAGGAGCGCGTCACCTCGTTGAGGTTGACGGGGAAGTCGAAGCGCGCGAGGCGGTCGAGTCCGGCGGCGAGACGAAAGATGGCGTTGTCCTTGACGGGCAGCGAACTGTGCCCGCCCTTGTTCCGCACTTCGAGGCGAAAACTCTGGTAGACCTTCTCGCTCGCCTGCACGGCGTTCAGCAGGGGCTTGCCCGCTTTGAGATAACCGCGCCCGCCCTCGTTGATGCCGAACTCGGCGTCCACCAGCGCGCGGTGCTCCTTCAAGAGAAACTCGACGCCGTTGAAGTCGCCGGTCTCCTCGTCGGTCGTGAGGGCGACGACGATGTCGCGCGCGGGCTGAAAGTTTTCGCGCTTGAAGCGGATCAGGTTGGCGATGAAGATCGCGGCCATCGCTTTGTCGTCCATCGTGCCGCGCCCGTAGTAGTAGCCGTCGCGCTCGGTGAGCTTGAAGGGGTCGAGTCCGTCCGACCAATCCTCCCGCCGCGCCTCGACGACATCGATGTGCGCGAGCAGCAGGAGCGGCTTGCCCGTGGCCGCAGGGCTGCGGTAGCGCGCCACGAGGTTGCCCTTCTTCGCGTTCCCGGCGGGCACGACCACGCGCACGTCCGCGGCGGCGAACCCGGCCGCGATGAGGCGCGCGCGCATCGCCTCCGCCGCCCGCGTCACGTCGCCGTGCGGGTCTACCGTGTTGATTTCGATTAACTCCTGAAAGATTTCGTGCAGGGCTTGCTGCTCCCCGTTGAGCGCGCCGCTTTGCGCTCGGGCGACTCTCGGAGCCGAACCTGAGAGCGACGCGGCGACGAGCAAAGCGACGGCGAGCGATGCGACGACGAAGCGGTGTCTTAATTTGTGCATAAGTCTCTTTCCCGGAAGCGCGTGAACCAGTCCCGCCAGGGACGGTTGATAATAGCCCGGCGATTTATCGCCGGGGATAATGATCGTGTCTTTACATGGAGTCCCGTAGGGACGATTGAATCGGGCGACGCGGAAGTTTCAATCGTCCCTACGGGACTCAAACATCATTCTTCAACTTATTCCCGGCCATAAATGACCGGGCTATTATCAAACGTCCCTAACGGGACTCTTAGCAACCGTCCCTGTCGGGACTCTTATCAACTGTTCGTGTCGGGACTCTTATCAACCGTCCGTGTCGGGACGTGGAATGTTTTAACTTTCAAACGGCTCAACCGCACGGAAATTAACACCACCGAGGCTGATAAATACTTTCTTCAACCTCTCCGGCCTGATACGGCTTTTCTACTGCGCGGGAATCTCGATCGGCTTGCCGACCATAATGGTCGGCGCGTCGAAGCGGCGCAGCGTCTCGTTCAATTTCGGGACTGACTGTGTGAAGAACTTGTTGGCCTCGGCGAGCGTCGTGCGGAAGCGTGTCTGGAGCGCGGCGTAATAGTCGCGCTGGGCGGGCGTGGGCGCGGCGTTCGTCGCGTCGAGGGTGAAGAACAGCCCGCCGATCTCGTCGATCATTTGCGCGCGGCCGGGGTTATAGCCGAGTCCTTCCTCTTGCGGGCGCGCGAGCGTGGCGAGCGTCTTGTCCACTTGTTTCAAGTTGTCGGTGATGGCCGCAGTCAAATCTTTCGGCGGGTCGGCGAGCCGTTCCTTGACGGTGCGTTCGATAAACTGGAGTTGGCTCTTGATGCTGTCGAGCGCGCGCAGCATGGTGTTGGTGGTCGATTGCATGTCGCGCAACTTCAAACTCATGTCGTGCGTCAACTGCAAATCCGGCGCGGGCACACCGAGGGTCGGGTCGAGACGCACTTCGACGCGCCGCTCGACCGACTTGTCGCCGACGAAAAGTTTGACGGTGTACGTGCCGGGCAGCACCTGCGGGCCGCGCGCGTTTCCGCCAAAGGGCGTCTCTTCGGTGGTCGGCGGACGCCGCACCTGCGCGCCGCCGTAGCGCAGGTTCCACGCGTAGCGATTCAAGCCCCGCTCTTTCGGCACGCGCGTCTCTTCGAGCACGAGTTGGCCTTTGGCGTCGCGGATTTCGAGGCGCACCTTCGTCTTCTCGTCGGGCTTCGCTTTGAGGTGGTAAGTGAGGAGCGCGCCGTAGGGCGGGTTCTGGCCGGTGAAGGGTTTGTCGCCGATGCCGTAGCGCGTGAAGCGCGTGGTGTAGCGCAGGGCGGGGCGTATGTCGAACAGGTGCAAGTCCGCGCCGCGCACCGTGTCGCTCATCTGCTGGATGGGCGTGGCGTCGTCGAAAATCAAGATGCTGCGGCCGTGCGTGCCGAGGATCAAGTCGTTGTCGCGCGGGTGGACGATGATGTCGTGGATGGCGACGTGCGGCAGGTTCTTGAGCGTCAAAGGCTGCCACGTGTTGCCGCCCGTATAGGAAACGTAGAGGCCGAGTTCCGTCCCGGCGTAGATCAGGTTCGTGTTCTTCGGGTCTTCGCGCACGACCCAGACGTAGGCGTTCGGGGGCAAATTGCCGCTGACGTTGCGGAAGGTGCGCCCGCCGTCAATCGTCTTGTAGACGTAGGGGCGCAGGTCGTCGAGCATGTGGCGGTCGAAGGAGACGTAGGCCGTCTGGTCGTCGGCGCGCGATAGTTCGACGTGCGAGACGGGCGAGTTCTCCTTGAGACCGGGGACGTTTTTGGTCAGGTTCGTCCAACGCTTGCCGCCGTCGGTCGAGGCCTGGAGTTGGCCGTCGTCGGTGCCTGCCCAGAGGTGCCCGGCGCGCAAAGGGGATTCGGCAATGCTGATGACGGTCGTGTGATATTCCGCGCCCGTGTTCTCCAGCGCGACGGGGCCGCCCGCGTCGCCTTGTTTCGCCCGGTCGTTCGTGGTGAGATCGGGGCTGATGGCCGTCCAACTCTTGCCGAAGTCGGTTGACTTGAAGACGACGTTGCCGCCGAGATAGACGGTGTTCTTGTCGTGCGGCGAGAGGATGATGGGCGAGTTCCAGTTGAAGCGATATTTTTGCTCCGAGGCGGGGCCGCCGAGATCGTCGGCGTAGGGCGTGATGGACTGTTGCTCGCGGTTACGCATGTCGGTGCGGACGATGCCGCCGCCCTGCGATTCGGAGAGGTATAGCTCAGGATCGTCGGCGTGGTTGAGGGTGTAGAAGCCGTCGCCGAAACTGATCATGCGCCAGTCGTCGTTAAGTATGCCGGCGGGTTCGCGCGTGCGGCTCGGCCCCGTCCAACTGCCGTTATCTTGAAGCCCGCCCATCACGTAGTAAAACGGCTGACGGTTGTCGGCGTGAATTTGATAGAACTGGCCGAGCGGCATGTTGTTGACGTACTCCCACGTTTCGCCGCGGTCGTAGGAGACGGCGACGCCGCCGTCCTGCCCCTGCCACATGCGGCGCGGATCGACGGGGTCGATCCAGAGCGCGTGGTAGTCGATGTGCGTGCGCCCGGTGATGGAGCGAAACGTGCGCCCGCCGTCAATCGAGACGAACAGCGTCGAGGCGATGGCGTAGATGCGATCCGCGTTCGTCGGGTCAACGCGCATGTCCGTGTAATAAAAACCGCGCGAGACGATCGATGCCTGATTCGAGACGCGCCGCCAAGTGTCGCCCGCGTCGTCCGAACGATAGAGCGTGCCTTCCTTCGACTCCGTGATCGCGTAGACGACGTTCGGGCTGCTCGGCGCGACTTTGACGCCGATGCGCCCGATGAGTTTCGGCAAGCCCGTGGTGAGCTTGTTCCAGGTGCGCCCGCCGTCGATGGATTTGAAGACGCCGCCGCGCTCGCTGCCGCTCTTGTGCGTCCAGGGCGTGCGGCGGAATTGCCACATCGCGGCGTAGAGCACGTTCGGGTTGGCGGGGTCGATGTCGAGATCGGAGACGCCGTGCTCCGCGTCGATGTAGAGCGTCTTCGTCCATGTCTTCCCGCCGTCGGTCGTCATAAAGACGCCGCGCTCCTCGTTCGCGCCGAACGCGTGGCCGAGCGCGCCGACGTAAACCACGTCCGGGTTGCGCGGGTTGATGACGATGCGCGAGATGTGGCGGCTGTCGCGCAGCCCCATGTGTTTCCAGGTTTTCCCGCCGTCCGTTGACTTGTAGACGCCGTCGCCGAACGAGACGCTGTTGCGCACGTTCGACTCGCCCGTGCCGACCCACACCACGTCCGGGTTCTTCGGTTCGAGCGCGAGGTCGCCGACGGAGATCGTGCCCTGTCGCTCGAAGATCGGCCGCCACGTCTGCCCGCCGTTCACGGTCTTCCAGATGCCGCCCGAAGCCGTGCCGACGTAGACGAGGTCGGGGTCGCCCGCGACGCCCTCCACATCACTCGTGCGCCCGCCCATGTTGGCCGGGCCGATGCTGCGCCATTCGAGACGCTCGAAGGGATTGGCCTCCCGCCCCGCGTCCTTCTCGTCTTTGGCCGCCGTCGCCGCCGCTGCGCCGGTGTTCTTCGCGGGCGCGCCGGCGTCCTTCGCCGGGTCGAAACGTTCTTCGGGCGTCGCTGAGGGCGCGGGCGTCGCGGTCGGCGCGGGCGTCGGGGTCGGCGTCTGTTGCTCCTGCGCCGCGACGTGTTGAGTGAGATTTGAACAGAGTAAGAAAAGCAGGGCTAACGCCCAAACTTGAGGCAAACGGCATTTCAGCATGAACTCGACTCCTACGGCGGCGTAACTTGAATAAAACAGAATGGAACTGGAAAGATAAACCAACTCTTGTTTGTGCGTCTATCGTTAGATTCGAGAAATCACGGCGAAAAGTTTCCCGCCGCGAAGATTTACGCCGGGTCGCGGCCAAGCGTCGGCACAAGGCCGTGCGCCACGGCGAACACACAGGGCACGGAGAAATAAAGGGACGAGAAGAATACTCAACTCGCCTGAGTAGTTTCTTCATTCATCCCTCATCCCTCCGCCCTCATCCCTTCATTCTCTCCCGCTCCGGTTGACAACCGCCGCGCGAAAACTACATAAGAATCCTGTCCGAATCTGACCGCCGTAACCGCACCCGAGCCGCCCGAAGAATGTCCAAACGCCTCTTGCTCACGCTCGCGCTCCTCGTCATCTCAACCCGCGTCGCCGTCTTCGTCTATTACCGCCTGCGCGAACGCCCCGTGCCGACCGTCGCCGGTTGGCGCGCCACAGTCTCGACGCACGCGGGCGAGGGCGCGCCCGGCGCGACCGACGCCCAAACGCCGACGCAGGCGCGTTTTCACAACCCGTTCGGCGTCGCGGTTGACCGGCGCGGCAACGTCTACGTCGCCGACGCGGGCGATAGTAATCGTATCCGCAAGATCGGCGCGGAGGGCGCGGTGACGACGCTCGCGGGCGGCGCGGAAGGCTTCTCGGACGGCGCGGGCGGCGCGGCCTCTTTCAACACGCCCTCCGCCCTCGCCATCGACCGGGAGGGCAATCTCTACGTCGCCGACACGTCGAACCACCGCATCCGCAAAGTGACGCCCGAAGGCGCGGTGACGACGCTTGCGGGCGACGGCACGCCGGGCGCGCGCGACGGCGCGGCGCAGGCGGCGCAGTTCAACGCCCCCGTCGGCGTCGCCGTTGACGCGAGCGGCGAGCGCGTCTATGTCGCCGACACTTACAACGACCGCATACGCTTGATCACGACGGCCGACGCGCAGGTGAGCACCATCGCGGGCGGCAGCGCGCCCGGCTACGCGGATGGCGCAGGCAGCGGCGGCGCGCTGTTCGATACGCCGTGCGCCCTCGTCGCCACGCCGGAGGGCGAATTGTTCATCGCGGACACGGGCAACCGTCGCCTGCGTAAACTATCGAAGGACGGGCAGGTCTCGACGCTCGCGCCCGCGCCCGCCGACGGCTCGCAGTTCGACGGCGCGTTCGAGCCGTTGGGACTCGCGCTCACGCACGATAATTTTCTCTACGTGGCGGAGCGCGAGCGCAACCGCATCTGGCAACTCGCGCCCGACGGGCGTACGATTCACCTCATCGCGGGAACGGGCGCGGCCTCCGGCGACGGCCAACCGCCCGCGCCCTTCAATCAACCGGCGGGCATCGCGGTTGATAAAAGCGGCGCGCTGTACGTTGCCGATAGCGCGAACTATCTCGTCCGCAAGTTGACCCCGGCGCAAGTGGGCGCAACGGCGGCGACGGGCAACGCCGCCACGCACGGCGCGGCCACGCCGGATGTTGCGCCGCCCGCCGATTCGACGCCGGGCGCGAATGCACCGGCGGGCGATTCCGCACACAACTCCGCGCCGGTGGCGACCGCGGACGACTTGCCGCCGCGCCTGTCGGCCGCCGCGCTCGGCATCGAGTCGCTGCCGTGGCCGCTAGACCCGCAAAGAAGTTGGCACGAAGTGGCCGCCACGCTCGGCGAGGTGCGCGGCAGTTACGACACGACGGACAGCCGCCATCACCTGCACAGCGGCATCGACATCTTCGGCACTTACGGCCAGACGGTGCGCGCCGTCCTCGACGAAAAAATCGAGAGTCCGCTGACCAACTGGGGACACGGCGAACTCAACGAGGGCTTGCGCGTCGGCGTGATGACCTATGTCCACCTGCGCGTCGGGCGCAACGAGCGAGACGAGTTGCTCGACGCCGCGCGCTTCACGCCGCAGCGCGACGCGGAAGGGAAACTCAAGCGCGTCCGCCTCAAACGCGGCACGCGCTTCCGCGTGGGCGACGCGCTCGGCACGATCAATCGCATGTATCACGTCCACATGAATTTCGGCGCGCCGAACGCCGAACTCAATCCGCTCACGCTCCCCCTCATCGACTTCTCCGACACCGTCGCGCCGAAGATCGAGCGCGACGGCGTTCAACTCTTCGACGCACGCACAGGCTCCCGGCTCACCGAACGGCGCGACGGACGCCTGCTCGTCAGCGGCGGGCAGGTGCGGATCGTGGTTGACGCCTACGATCAAGTTGACGGCAACCAGGCGCGCCGCCGTCTCGGCCTCTACCGCCTCGGCTACCAGTTGCTCCGCCCTGACGGCGCGCCCGCGCCCGGCTTCGAGCAACCGCGCATCACGCTCCTATTCGACCGGATGCCGCCCGACATGGAGGCCGTCAAAGTGGCCTACGCAGACGAGAGCGGCATCACCGTCTACGGCAGCAAGTCCACCCGCTTCCTCTACGAGGCCACGAACTTCGTCCGCCACGGCCGCGCCGCGCGCTCCGCCTGGGACGCCTCGCAGTTACCCGCCGGCGACTACACCCTACGCATCATCGCCGCCGACTACCACGGCAACGAAGCGACCGAGGGGCGCGACATAGAGATCAGGATTGAAAGATAACGACGAAGTAGGAGCGCGGAAAGATGAATGGAGACCGAAAGGAACTGTCTTCATTGAACACGGATGAATTCGCGCTCAGGCCGACGAGAACTCCGCAGTGGAAATGTCAGTTGTCAACGTACCAATCGCCGGGATCGATGTTCGCTAGAGTCTGCCCGGCGTGGAGCGTTACCTTGATGGGCGCGTGGGACGGGCAATTGACCGAGAG
This sequence comes from Pyrinomonadaceae bacterium, assembly GCA_036386515.1. Lineage (GTDB taxonomy): Bacteria > Acidobacteriota > Blastocatellia > Pyrinomonadales > Pyrinomonadaceae > JAIVJZ01. The sequence goes on along the minus strand of DASVVO010000037.1, from coordinate 12,124 downwards.
ACCGCATTTAACAAACTCCGAGTAGTAAGCCTTGTAACCCTGAAACCCTTCACCTGAATCTTCGCCGTTCACCACCGTCGCGAAGACATGATAGGTTCCGGCGGGAACCGCCAGTTTGTACGTCGTCTTGCCCGTTCTTCGCTGGGGGATGCGCTTGTCCGTGCAATGGATGGTGACGGAGTTGACGGCCTCCGCACACACGATCATCCGGGGTAAACCGTCATCGGTGGGGTAAGAGAGCGCGCCGGTAATGGTCGCCGTTCGTTGCGCTGATACTTTCAGGTCGTCCAGGCCGCCGATGAGCAACGAGATCGTCAGGAGGTTAAAGAAAAGTTTTCGCATGAGCATCGCGCCTTTCGAAGATGTGTGGGGGAGGAAACAGTCGCTCTCTTGATTCAACGTTTCTGATCTTTCTCAAGCAGCGGCTTGAGATGTTGATAGACGGTTGCGGCGACGATGCGCGTGCCTTCGAGGTTGGGGTGGATGCCGTCGGCCTGGTTGAGGTTTTCGATGCCGGCGACGCGGTCGAGGAAGAAGGGGATGAGGGGCAGGTCGTATTCTTCGGCGAGCGCGGGGAAGACTTCCATGCTGGCGCGCACGTATTCGTCGCCGGGGTTGGTGGGGGCGTACATCCCGGCAAGCAACACCTGTGCGCCGCCCGCCCGCGCGCGTTCGATGATCTGTGAGAGGTTCCTGCGCATCTCGGCGGTGGGCAGGCCGCGCAGGATGTCGTTTGCGCCGAGTTCGAGGATGACGAAACGCACGTCGCCTTCGAGCGCCCAGTCGAGACGGCGCAAGCCTCCGGCCGTCGTGTCGCCGGAAACTCCCGCGTTGACCACCTCGTAATCAAAACCGTCATGTTTGAGTTGTTCTTGTAAGAGCGACGGGTAACTTTCGTGAAGGGAGAGGCCGTAACCTGCCGTCAGGCTGTCGCCGAGGGCGACGATCTTCGGCCGCGTCTGCGCCGGGATGGGCGTCGCGGCGAGCGGCGCGGGCGCAGCGGGCGCGTCGCCCCGGGTGTTGCCGCAGGCGCAGAGCATAAAGGCGGCGAGTAGTGTTAAGCTGGATGAAATAAATTTACGCATGATTGAATTATACAGACTCAGGAAAGAAGTTCCTTCCGGCGCGGAGACGCTGACGATCCTGCACTCGCTCGATCTCACCATCCCCGACGGGCAGTTCGTTTCCATCGTCGGCCCTTCGGGCAGCGGCAAGTCAACCCTGCTCGGACTCATCGCCGGACTCGACGCGCCGACGGCGGGCGAGATACGCGTTGACGGTCAGGCGATCACGACGATGGACGAAGACTCGCTCGCCGAATTGCGCGGCCGGAAGATCGGCATCGTCTTTCAATCCTTCCATCTCATCACTTCGCTCACGGCCTACGAGAACGTGCTCGTGCCGATGGAGATCGCCGGTCTGCGGGACGCGCCCGCGCGGGCGCGCGCGCTGCTCGCCGACGTTGACCTGACGGCGCGCGCGCATCATTACCCGTCGCAGTTGTCGGGCGGCGAGCAGCAGCGCGTCTCAATTGCGCGCGCCTTCTCGAACGACCCCTCGATCCTGCTGGCCGACGAACCGACCGGCAACCTCGACTCGCTGAACGGCCGCCACGTCTTCGACCTCATGTTGAAGCTCAACCGCCAGCGCGGCACGACGCTCATCCTCATCACGCACGACCACGAACTCGCCGCGCTCGCCGACCGGCGCATCGCGCTCCGCGACGGGCGCGTCGTCGGCGATAGCGAAGCGAACGGCGACGCGGCTGCGACGGGCGCGCCGGGTGAGACGCGCGCAGGCGACGCGGTGACCGGCGGCGCGGCGGGCAATGAAGCGAGCGGTGCGGCGAGCGACGCGGCGTTAGAGACAGCGGCGGAACCGCGAAGGGGGCGGCGTTGAGATTCATCTGGCGCATGGCGCGGCGCGAGATACGTTCTTCGTGGAAGCGTCTGCTCTTTTTCTTCCTGTGCATCGGCATCGGCGTCGGCGCGATCGTCGCGCTGCGTTCGACCATTCAGAACGTCAACCTGGCGATGGTCTCCGAGGCGCGCAACATCCTGACCGCCGACGTGCAGGTTGATTCGTCGCGCGAGATCAACGAGGCGACGCTCGCCACGGTCAGGCGCATCGCGCAAACGCGCGGCGTCGAAGGCGAGACGCAGACCATCGAAGCCGCGACGATGCTCCGGCCTGCCGACGAGGCGCGCGAAGGCGCGTTGATGGTCGAGTTGAAAGGCATCGACGCGCCCTACCCGTTCTACGGCGAGTTCACCCTGGCGAGCGGCGAACGCTTCACGCACGCGCTCCTGGAGAACAACGGCGTGGTCGTCGCCGCATCGCTCCTGGAGCGTCTGAGTTTGAAGGTCGGCGACGAGGTGAAGCTCGGCGCCTCGACGTTTCAGATACGCGGCGTGACGGCGCAGGAGCCGGGCGCAACGGGCGGCTTTCGCATCGGCCCCCGCGTCTTCATCGCGCGCGGTGCGATAGCCGCGACGGGCTTGACCGGCTTCGGCAGCCGGGCGCGCAACAAGGTTCTCTTGAAAGTGTCGCCCGCCGAATTGAACGCTCTCGTCGCGGACTTGCGCGCGGGGCTGAAAGACAGCCTCGTCAGCGTGCGCTCCTACAAGGATTCGCAGGAAGGTTTGAACGAACAGTACACGCGCTCGGAGAACTACCTCTCCCTGACTGGCCTGGTCATTCTCGTGCTCGGCGGCATCGGCGTGTCGAACGTGACGCGCGTCTTTATCGAACAGAAGAAGCGCGCCATCGCCGTGCTCAAATGCGTGGGCGCGTCGAGCCGTATGATCGCGGGCGTGTATCTGGCGCAGGTGCTCGCGCTGGGGTTGGCGGGCAGCCTGTTCGGCGTCGTGCTGGCGCGCGGGGCGTTGCTGTTCGTCGCGCGGCGTTTCAGCGAGACGCTGCCTCCCAACATGAGTTACGAGTTGACGGCGGGCGCAATCGCGCAGGGGCTGACGCTCGGCCTGCTCATCTCGCTGCTGTTCTCCGCGCTGCCGCTCCTGCGCGTGCGCCACATCAAACCGAACATGCTGCTGCGCGAGGACACGACGGCGGCGACCGGCGGCGCGGCGACGGCCGGGGCGAAAGGCAGCCGCCTCGAACGTTTGCGCGGCGCGCTCTCGCTGGGGCGCATCGGAGTCGCGCGCGCTCTCATCGCGCTCGGCGTCGTGGGCGGACTCGTCGCGCTGGCGGCGTGGCAGGCCGGTTCCATCCGCGTGGGCGCATTCTTCATGGCGGGCTTGGGGCTGACGGCGGGCGCGCTGCAACTGACGGCGATGCTCATCATCTTCCTCGTCCGGCGGGCGCGCCACGTGCGCTCGTTCGCGCTGCGGCACGCCGTCAACAGCCTGTACCGGCCGGGCAACCAGACGCGCGTCGTGGTGCTGGCCGTCGGCCTCGGCGCGTTCCTCGTCATCGCGACGCAATCGCTGCAACAGAATCTCGTGCGCGAGTTCGACCCGGCGGCGCGCGCGCAGTTGCCGAACATGTTTTTGATCGACGTGCAGAAGGATCAGAAGGAGGGCGTCGAAGAGTTGATCACGCGGGCGACGGGCGAACGCCCCACGCTCGTCCCGACGGTGCGGATGCGCATCGCCGCGATCAACGGCCAGAGCATCGACCTCGACGATAAAGCGCGCCGCCCGCAACGCGGCATGTTGGGGCGCGAGTACGTCGTCACGTACCGGCCGCAACTCGAAGCGAACGAAACTATCGTCGCGGGGACGTTCTGGGATGCAGAGCCTTCGGGCGAGCCGGAGGTGTCCATCGAAGAGGGCATGCAGGGCCTGGCGGGACTCGACCTCGGCGGCACGATCACGTTCGACATCACGGGTCGCCGCTTGACGGCGCGCGTCACGAGCATTCGCCGCGTTGACTGGCGCAACTCGCGCACGGGCTTTCTCGTCCTCTTCCGGCCGGGCACGCTGGAAAACGCGCCGCAGATGTTGATCGCGCCCATCAACGGCCCCGCGACCGACGCGGAGCGCGGCCGTTTCCAACGCGCGCTCCTGGACAAGTACCCGAACATCTCCGTGATCGACGTGGCGGACATCATGCGCGCCGTGACGCGAATTTTGAACAACGTGACGCTGGCCGTCTCGTTCATCGGCGGCTTCGTGCTCCTGAGCGGCGTGCTCATCCTGGTCGGCTCGATTGCGATGACGAAGTGGCAGCGCGTCTATGAGGCGGCCGTCTTGAAGACGCTCGGCGCGAAGCGCAAGATGCTGCTCTCGATCATGCTGGCCGAGTATGGGCTGCTCGGCCTGACGGCGGGCACGGTGGGCACGCTCGCGGCGGTCGCCCTCTCTTACGCGCTCTCGCGTTTCGTGTTTGAAATCCCCTGGAGCTTTACGCCGTGGCTCTACCTCGGCGGGCTGGCCGCGACCGTGTTGCTCGTCGCGGCGGTCGGCGCGCTGTCGAGCTTCGACTCGCTCACGCGCAAGCCGCTCGCGGTGCTGCGCGCCCCTTAGAGAGTTAGTTGCGCCGCGCTGAAGAGTTATTTCACAGCGGAGTCGGTTCAATGCCGGAGCGAGGCTTGCGGCGAGAGGGCGAAGACGAGGCGGCCGGCGGTCGCGTCCGAGAGCGCGCTCCACGCGGCTATGTCGAGGTCGATGCGTGCGAGCGTGGCCGGGAGCATCGGCGCATGCTCGCCCGTCAGGCGTTCGAGCAGTTCCTGGAGGCCGGGATTGTGCCCGACGAGGAGCAGCGTCTCGGCCTCGCCTCCCGCTTCCGAGACGACTTCGATCAGTTGCTCCGCGGTCGCTTCATAGATGCGGTCGTAGAACAGCAGGCGGGTGCGTAAGCGCGCCGCTTCGATCGCGTAGTCGGCGGTCTGGAGGGCGCGGGTGGCGGGCGAGCAGATGACGGCTTCGGGTCTGAGTTGCCTGCGCCGCAGCAGTTGGCCGATGAGCAGCGCGTCGGCGCGGCCTTCCTCGACGAGCGGGCGGTCGAAGTCGCGCCCGGTGGGGCTGACCTGCGCTGGTCTCGCGTGGCGGAGCAAAAGCAGTGTTTTCATAGCGAGGTCGAAGCGTCGAACAATTTCGGGAAACCGCACCGGGAACTTTTAGCACGAAGCGAAGGGCGATTTATACCGCCCGTGCGCGCGCCTGTGCTTGCCGCGCGTTCCGCCTCTCCCGGTCGTCTGCGTTAAAATCCGGGCGTGATTCATCCGGCGCGAACTTAAGGGTGAGAAGAATATGACCGCACGCACCATCGTCATCGGCGACATCCACGGCTGCTACGACGAACTCCTCACGCTGCTCGAACGGGTTCAGGCGGGCGCGCAGGATCGCATCATCGCCGTCGGCGATCTCATCGTGAAGGGCGAACGCAATCGAGAGGTGCTCGACCTCTTCATGTCCGACGCGCGCTTCTCCTCCGTGCTCGGCAACCACGACCGCGCCATCCTGCGCTACTGGCGCGGCAAGAAGAAAAAACTGAACGAGCAGCAGCACGCCTGCCGCGCCGAACTCGAAAGCGGGCGCGAGCGTTACGAATCCTATCTCGCCTCTTTGCCCTTGACGCTCGACCTGGGCGCGCACCTCATCGTACACGCGGGCTTGCGTCCCGGCATCGCGCTCGCAGACCAGTCGGCCAAAGATTTGACGGAACTGCGCGGGCTGGAAGGCAAGCGTTCGAGTCCGAAGGGCACGCCGTGGTACGAAGTTTACGACGGCGCGCAGACCGTCCTGTTCGGCCACTGGCCGTCGGCGACCGTGCGGCGCGGCGCGCGCGCCATCGGAATCGACACCGGCTGCGTCTACGGCTACGAACTCACCGCCTACATCATCGAGACGGGCGAGTTTGTGCAGGTCAAGGCCGCGCGCGCCTACGACGACCCCGGCAAGCGTCTGCGCAAGGCGAAGAAGCGGCTGGGGAAAGAAGGGATGACAGCGGAGGGATGAGGGCGGAGGGATGAGGGATGAATAAGAAAGACGCTCAATGTAAGCGAGTGCTTTCTTCATTCATCCCTCATCCTTCATCCAACTAAATGATGAACGCGGAACGGTCGAACTTCAGGAGGCTGCCTCTCGAAGTTCGACCGTTCCGTGTTCCGCTCTCCGCCTTCACACTTTATCGAGCGGCGGCGGGCGCGTCGCTGCCCCCACGCGCGCCGGGCGATAATTGTGCGACGCCAAATCTTCTGAAGATATTCGGGACAATCTGCGCACTTCCGGGAATTAGGATTGACCGTTGACAGGTAAATCCGAATTTCATCAGGGGGGAAGTTATGAGCGGAAGAAGATTGTCGGGTTGGTTGGGCGCGTTGTGCTGTGTGGCGTTGGGGCTGACCCTGTTGCCGTCGGGGTCGGTCGCGCTCGGACAGCGGAGGGTGAGCCGTGCGGCCGAGGGGCAGCAAATACTGGGCACGGTCGTCGGCGTGGGCGGGCGATTCGGCGGGCGGACGGCTCCGTTCAGGCTCATCGTGAATCGCTACACGTCGGCGGATGAGGTGCAGCAGTTGAACACGGCCTTGCAGTCGGGCGGGCAGGAGGAGTTGCTGCGCGTGCTGTCGCGGATGGAGGCGGGGCGGATCACGGTCGGGAACGGCGTCGGCGTTGACGCCAACGCGATCATCGCCGTGCCCCAGGAGAACGGGACGAAAATCATCGTGCTCTACGAGCGCAACGTCAACTTCTACGAGTTGCGCTACGGGACGCGCTCCGAGGATTACAGGTTCGGCTACGCCGAGATATTCCTGCGCCGCCGGGGCAACAGCGAAGGCACTTTCATCCCCGCCGCGAAGGTCAGGCTGAGAGACGGCAACACCTGGGAGGTCGAGGACTTCGGCGTCTTCCCCGCGCGCCTCATGGGCTTGCAGACGCGCGGCGGCGGCCTCGCCCGTTAGAGCGTTTCGACGGATAGTCGTCATCACAGACAGGGAAGGGGGCGTAGAGAGAGAGAGTTGGATTTCTCTGCGCCCCCTTATTCTGTGCCTGTGGTGATAAATGAGCGAGCCGCTTTCGCTCATGCAAACGCAGCTATAAATGGTTTCGCCCGCGCGCGCTGCTACGGCTGGGGCGGCGACGGCGGAGAGGCCGCGACCGGCCGCTTCCGGCGCGGCGCGCGTTCGACGTGGCTTGCGCTCGTCCATGCGGCGAGCGTCGCCGGGTCGTCGCTGAAGATGTTGCGCACGACCGCATCGAGTTGACGCAGGTGTTTCAAGCCGTCTTCGATCAGATCATCAATGGCGGCGGTGGCGGCGACGTGCGCGGCGCGACCCGTAGTTTTCCGGCTCACGGCCTGCTCGAAGCTCTCGATGTCGGAGGTCAGGTCTGTGAGAAAGTCCGCGGGCAGACCGCGACGCGCAAACTCGGCGGCGAGCGGTTGGGCATCGGCGGCGAAGGCGCGCGCCGTGCTGAGCAATTCCTGATCTTTGGGCGTGCGCGGGAGGCGAAACTTATCTTCGAGGCCGGGCGTGTCGAAGGCCATGCTGCGCGCGGTGCGGCTGATGGCTTCCATGTCGCGCCGCAGTTCGTCGCGCGCGGCGGCCTTGCCCGTCACGCCTTGTTGAGCGGTGCTCAGGCCGGAGGCTTGCGTGCTGGCGTGCTGATCCAGCGCCGCGATCACCGCATCCAGTGCGGCGAGTTTTTCCGCGCCGAAAGAGTTTGGAGGAAATTGCGCCGCGTGCGCCGCGCCGAAATCGCGCACGCGCAAAAACGCCTCGTACCTACGAGTGTCGGAATCTTTCATGGTGTGTAAACTTCTCCTTTGCCGGTGAAGGGTTGAGGAACATGCCGCCGGGGCTACTCTTCGCAGGAGTGAGGTTTGCCCCTGACGACAACTTGCGAGGAACGATCTCGGCCGTAAAACTCCACCCTCGAAGAAACTTCGCTGGAGACGGCCACAAACGCCTTAACGCCGCGCATTATACGCCCGCCACGCTCGCCCGCAACCACAATTTTCGCCCCACCCTACAGCGAAAAATCAACTTTAAGCCTGATAATTCACCCTTTCATCCTGCAAATTGACGCTTTCACTCCGCAGATTCACACTTTCACCTTGAAAATTGATACTTTCACCGCCCAGATTCATGCTTTCACACCGCAAATTGACACTTTCACGCTGCAAATTCACACTTCCGTTGCACAAACTCACGTTTCAACGCTGTAAATTCATACTTTCGTCATGCGAACTCACACTTCTACGTTGCGAATCGGAACTTTTACGCTGTAGGTTATGGTTTTTCAAATGTGGAGGAGGATTTTAACGATGCAAAGGCCACTCTTATCATTAAAGATTGAGGCTTTGCCTGTTGGAGATGGTTGCTTTCGTGTGGCAAGAGCGATCCGAGGGATGCCGATGTTATTACGAGCAATGCATGCTCCCTACGTGAATATCGGATGATACTCAGCCGGCGTTGATTTTGGTTTTAATAGCGGCAAAGTCTTTGCCGTTAGGCATGATAAACAGCCCTGATTTGTTACTGCGCGCTTGCCACAATTCGCCGATCTGGCGTTTATGCACGGAGTCATCATTAGTCCAGAGGTATGTGCCTTTGTATTCCACAATGAGGTAACGCCCGTCTTTGAGCAGACAAACAAAGTCAGGATAAAACTTGTCGGTCGAGGTTTGCAGCCAGAAGGAAGCGCGCCGCCGTTCAGTATTACGAACCCAATACTTAACCTCTTCAAGCGAATCTAAAAACTGCGCGCATTCAAACTCTTCGCCTTGCGATTTAAGGTCGCCGACCTGTGGGTAAAAGTGTTTCTTGAATTGATAAGCCCCGTCGTAAGCACGGTTGTAAACGTAGTGTTGTGGGTCGTCGAAAGTGAATGCGATTTCGGGCGTCACTGAGAGGGGAGTTGCCGCATCGGGCAATAAGAACGTTTGATAGTTCGCGCCGAGAGCTTGATCGCGATGTTCGTCGATCTTACGCTTCGCGGCAACCTTGAGGCGGAATTTGTCCAGCGCGAGTTGATCTACGGAGAGGGCGCGCCCCTCGATCAAGCCCAGTACGAGACGGGTGAGGAAGATACCCGATTCGGTAGCGGAAATATCTACATGCGGAATGTTTCGATCCAGCCAGTGAACCAACTCGGCGACAGTCCAGCCTTGATCCACGTTGAGCAACGCCATCTGTCGATGCAACTCATCAAGGTATCTTGATTCGATCCGGCCTTTTTCAGTGACCGTCACCTGTGCGAGTTGTCCCTCCTCGCGCGCGGTCGGGTATTCGGTCTCCGACAGCGTTGCGTCGGCAGCAATTAAACTCCATGGGGCATCGAGAAAGTGGGTCTTCTCGAACATCTCAAAGAAGGCGCCTTGTTTGATCGAGAGCGCGGGAACGGAGAAACTTTCGCCGCGCTCGGAAGGCGTGCGAGCCTCGCGGATGGGGAGGCCGCGCGACTGACGAAAGGCGAGATCAACTGCCGCTTTAGCTTCGAGCGTGGTGAAACAGGTCTTGATCTCATCTCTTTCCGGTTCGCTCATCACGCCTTTGAAGGTGAGAGTCTTGGCTTGAGAGTCGAAAGAGACTTTTGCCGTGGTCTCGGCGGAGAGATGTACGGTACGGGGCGTTTCCGGCAAGGGAACTTGCGCCGTGCCCGCGAACAATGAACCATCTTCAAAGGGGAGGCCGGGGGGCGTTTGCGCGCGCGTGATGAGGTCTTTAACTTCCTGTCGCTCGAAACCGTTTTGCTCAAGCGCATATTCCAACGCCTTGAGCGCGTTCTGCAAACCCGGCGAAGTGGCGAAGGCGTAGGCCATGTTTAATTCGGGGTGAGATTTCCGCGCCGCGCGCGGCAGACGCAGGATGCGACCCACAAGTTGTTCGACGGCGGTGGCGGCGTGCATTTCGGCGACGGAGCACAGAACGTAGGCGAAAGGACAATCCCATCCTTCGCGAAGAGCCTGTACCGTGATGACGAAACGCGCCGCACAAGTCGGGGCGAGAATGTCTTCTATCTCGTCCAGTCCGCGCTCATCGCCTGTGGCGATGACAATCTGCTCCTTGGGGATATGAAAATCATCTCGTAGAGATTGTTCGACAACTGTGGTGGTCAACGTCTCCTGATTCGCGCGTCTTGGTTGAGCCTGAATGAGCATGATCGGGCGGATATATTCGCCGCGCTCCCGCTGTTCGGCCTGAGCGACTTTTTCCAGGGCGGCGCGCATGGCGATGGCATCGGCAAGCAGTTCCTTCCAGTTGGCACGCGCTTCCAAACGGATCGGGAGTTTAATCATCTCCGCGTCATTCAATTCGGCTGCCGAAACGGTGTGGAGGATGTTACTCGGATTTTTCTCCTTGTCCGGCGTCGCGGTGAACTCGATGATGCAAGAGGGATTGAAACGCGCAAGAGTCTCGAAAGAGAGCGGGCTGCGGGCGTTGTGAGCCTCGTCAACGATCACGAGGGGGCGGCGCATCCGCAGCAAATTCGCCAGCGATTTTCTCACCGTGCCGTCTTCGAGCGTCTCTAATCCTTCGAGCGCGGCTTGGGGAATGTCTTTGAAGTGCGCCAGTAACGCGCCGTCGCCCTCATAGACTTTGCGCAAGTCCGTATCGCCGACGCGGAAAGTTTGAATGGATGAGACGATGATGGTTGTCGTGTGGTTGAGCGTGGCGCGTGAGACGTTGAGGGCTTGGGTGATGTCGAGCACGGAAACCTCGCCGATGGTCGTCTCCAACGCCTGGCGATAGGGGTGCTGTTTGTCATTGAGAGCTTTCAGCGTTTGATCGCGGATCGTGTTGGAAGGGACGAGCCAGAGCACAACAGTACGGTCGGCGTGTAAGAGATTTTCGGCGGCGACGCGGACGGCATGACAGGCGACGACGGTTTTACCGCCGCCGGTAGGAATGCGGATGCAGAGATAAGGCATCGCCTCCAAACCCCGCACGGTGTTGTAAGGCAGTTCGTAATCGAAATTCCGGCGCGTGATTTCGTAAAAGGCCGTGCGCGGGTTGCGGGTCTCGGCGTAAGTGATGAAATAGTCGCGCAAACTGTCGAGCGCGTCCTGTTGATAGTCTTTGAGTGTGAACATTTCAGCCGATTCTCAACTCGTAAGGAATTTGGCGAAAGGTAATGCCCTCGCGCCGAAGGCGTTCCGCACTCACGCGGCAACTTGTCCCGTAGATAATTTTTGCGCCGTCGTGCGGCGGCAGCGCAGCGAGCACGGCGTTGGTCAGGACGTTGCCGCCCTGCGGCGACTTGTCGCGGAGGATGCCATTGTAGAGCAGATAGACGCCGACGCCTTTTGTCGCGCCGATGAGGGGCGTGTGCGCTTTCGCGGTTTCGGGCAGTGGTTCGCCCGTTGTGACGAAAAAGACGTGGCGGGCGAGGTCGTCGAAGGTGACGGCCTCGCGGATCGTACCGTCGGCGTTAAAGAGCGTCTCGCCGAGTTCGCAAAAGCGGAAGCCGCCGCCGAGCGCGGGTATTTGCTCTTGCTTACCGCCCTGCTTTTCGGCAGTGTAGCCGTTGACGACGCGGCTGAGACGCTGCGTTGTGATGTTGCGCGAGATATTTTCGTCCATTTCGACGAGCACGAAACGGCGATTGCCGCCATCTTCCTTATTGAGCGCGAGCACGGCATGACCCGTCGTGCCACTACCAGCAAAGAAATCCATAACCGTGAAGTTCTCACCTCTTATCATTGATAGGAGGTACTTAATCAGCCCAACCGGCTTTGGGTAATCAAAGTTGATTCCAATTTCTTTAAGAAACGCACTCATCTGCTGTGTCGTACCAACTTCTTTAAAGACAGATATGACGTGACTTTTAGAATCTGTTCGTGACTTTTTACTTTCGATTGCCCCGGTTTCCGTTATGAAAAATGTGGTTTGTTGGCCTTTTGAGTCGGGAACTGATGTAAATCCAGAGTCAATAAAAGATTGACAGATCGCCTTTGAACTCCAACCGCTCCATGCAATCGCTTCATTAACAAGTGCGAAGTCTTTTACCACAACATCCTCTGAATAATGAGGCCATGCGGTATTACGTTTAGGAATAATCCCTTCTTTAAAGTTAGCTGGAAATCCTGCTGGCAAAACTAAATTGCTCTTAGGGTTTTTAGGGCCATTTTTAACGATTGTATTTTGAATATGGTCTCTGAATAACTTACTGCGCTCTGGAGTGTTTGGGTCTATGACCGGAGGTGGAGGAAATAAGGA
>DASVVO010000036.1:0-27241 GCA_036386515.1 Pyrinomonadaceae bacterium | reverse complement strand
AACGGGCACAACCGCGACGGGCGCATTTGATCGGGTTTGCGTTCAGGCGATGATGAAGTTGAGCAGGGTGGCGGTAAGCGCAATGCCGACCACCGTCAGAATCCAGACCGTCAGGCTGAGTTGGCCGCGATACCGACGCTTCATTAGCGGATAGGCGAAGAGCAATGCCGGCACCATGCCGACACCGACCGCAGCGAACTGCGTCAGCCCGAGGTTTCTGCCGAGAGCCGTGCCGATCAGCACGATGCCCGTTCCGGCCAGCAGGTAAGCGATTGTAGTTCTGGTCATAAACTCGCTCCGATTGCCATCGTGTTCCCGGCGTGCGACCGGGAAAAGCGCAAAGTCCCGCTCTCACACAGAAAGCGCAAAGCCCCGTTCTCACTTTAGACGGATGAGAGCGGGGCTTGTTTTTCCGCCGCACAGGAAATAGCAACTAACCATCCACGGCGCGACGCACCGCCCCCCGAACAAGCGCAATCACGGCTCGCCGGTTGAACATTGGTCGCAGCCTGAGAGTACCGCATCACCTTACCCTTGAAGCAAAATCAGTTTTTCGGGGTCTTGCCGACGGGAGTGGTAAGCCTCTCGCCGGGCAAAATCGTTAAGGTTGACGAAGAATATTTAAAGTAAAGAACGGCCGCCCGTCAATCGAATTATATGAAGAAATTTTCGTCGAATTTTCAAAAAATGTGATCTGGTATTGAGCCGACGCCTGACCGCACTGCCCGATCTCGAAAGCCGTCGCCTGTTGGAAGGGGCGAGAGCGCGGGCGGCTGCCTTAGAAAAGCGACGGCTGATTTTCGAGGTCGGCGGGCGAAGTGGTGGGTTGGCCGAGGAGTTGTTTGAGTTTGTTGGCGGAGACGGGGGCGTGGCCTTCGTAGTAGTTGCTGAAGTAGGCGAGGACGCGCGGGACGCGGGCGCAGAGACGCGTGATGGCTTCGTGCCATAGTTTGATGTTGGAGTCTTGGGGGCGTTGGATGCGGTCGAAGCGGGTGAGGTCGCGCGCGCCCATGAAGCGGATGTAGGCGAAGTCGGCATTCATCGCTTCGACGGTGCGAAAGAGGCTGCGGCGCGCGATCCACTGGCCTTCGACGAGGGCGACGGGGACGCGGTGCGCGGCGAGCAGGGTGAGCGTCTCGTCCGTGATCCAACCGGGGTGGCGAAACTCGACGGTGAAGGGAAGGTCGCGCGGCAGGCGCGGGAGGAAGGTTTCGAGGGCGCGCAAATTTTCGGGCGTGGCTTCAAACTGCGGGGGGAGTTGGATGAGAACGGCGGCGAGTTTGTCGTGCAGGAGGCGCGCGTGGTCGCAGAACTCTGCGAGCAACTCGCTCGCGCCTTTGCGGAGGCCAAACTCGTGCGTGATCTGTTGGGGGAGCTTGAGGGCGAAGGTGAAACGGGGCGGCGTGCGCTTGTGCCAGCCGTCAACGGTGGCGGCGGAGGGGACGGCGTAGAAGGTTGAGTCGATCTCGACGGTGTCGAAGGCGCGCGTGTAGAGGTCGAGCATCGCGGCGGGGCGCGTGCCGCGCGGGTAGAAGACCGTCTCGTCGGCGGCGGGGCCGGTCACCCAGTCTTCGTAGTTCCAGCCCTGGCAGCCGATCCGGGCGCAGGAGGAGGAAGAAGCGCGTGCGCGGGTCGTCTCGTCGGTTATCTCGTGCGTCGTCATGTGGGAATAAATTAACCACAAAGATGCGAAGCCGCAAAGTGAAATAAGGGAGTTCAAGCTGCGAAGCCGCGGAGGGAAATAAGTGAGTTCAAAACGCCTTCCACGGCGGCTACGTTTTTCTGCTTTGCGCGTCCGGCACGAACCGGCTTCTGGCCGGAGGCGCAAGGTTAGGATGTCGGGCGCGGGGGGTTGAAGATTTGGAAGCGAGCGAGAGTTGAGAGGGAGGCTTTTTCACACCTCGCAGACGATGAGTTGGATGATGCCGAGGGCGTGCGGTTCGACGCTGACGACGCGTAGCCCGGCGCGGCGCGCTTCCTCGGCGGTGCGGCGGTTGAAGCGGTCTTCGCAAAGTCGGGCGGTGAAGAAGTTGAGGGCGTCGAAGACGGGGGCGAGCAGGCCGGGCGGGCGGACGTGTTCGAGGAGCACGACGCGGCCGCCCGCGCGCACGACGCGGCGCAGTTCCGCGAACGCCTGCGGCGGCGAGGCGACGGAGCAGAAGACGAGGGTGGCGAAGGCCGCGTCGAAGGTGTCGTCGGCGAAGGGCAGGGCTTCCGCTCTTGTTTGCACGAGGCCGACGCCCGCCGGGCGCGGCTTCGCTTGCGCGAGACGGAGCATCGGGCGGCTCGGTTCGGTGGCCGCGCCATGCGCGCCGGGCGGATAGTGTGGGAAGTTGAGTCCGGTGCCCGCGCCGATTTCGAGCAGGCGACCGCAACCACCACGGCCGCCGCCGTCTTTATCGTCATCGCCGGTTAAGGCGCGCAGCGTGGCGACGCGCAGGCGTGTGAGGATGAGGCGTTCGAGCGGTTGCAGGACGCGTTCGTAGTGCGGCGCGAAGGCGTCGTAAATCGGCGGCTGAGAGGGCGTCGGGCGCATGTTCAAGCGGCTGTCGCCGTGCGGATCGTTTCGGCGTCAATGAAGGCGTCCGCCGCGGGCGTCGCCTCGTTCTGCATAAAATTGGAAGAGATGTTCAAAAATATGGATCGGTCGGGCGGCGCGTCGCCCCGATTGGTTAGATAATGCACGTTAATTCGCCCGCCACGCGCGGGCATACTGCTTGCCTAAACTGACCGCGTTTAGACGCACCTGCACGGGGCACATCGCCCGCTTGTTAAGATTAACAGAAGAACTCGCGCCGCGAACTCTCGCCGGTTGAACTTCGATTCTCGCCGAAGTTTAACCGTTCAGCGGCGACAACGGTTGTTGCGGCCGACGGTGGCATGCGATCTCCATGCGCCGCTTTCCGACGGCGACCCATTCACCTCAACCTTCAGCTTCCCCATAACCTTGCCTAAAAGGAGTAAAGAAATGTCGAGAGTAATCAAACCGTTTCTGGTGATGCTCGTCCTGCTGTCGGGCGTGGCGGCGTCTGCATCGGCACAAACCACCGGCTCGATTTCCGGTCTCGTGCAGGATGAGAAAGAGGCCGCGTTGCCGAACGCCGCCGTGACGGCGCGCAACGTCGAAACCAATATCTCGCGCAACGTCCAGACCAACGACGAAGGACGCTACAGCTTCGCCAACCTGCCGGTCGGCCGCTACGAGGTATCGGTCGAAGCGCCCAACTTCTCGAAGTACGTGCAGACGGGCATCACGCTCCTGCTGAACCAGACGGCCGTCGTTGACGTGACCATGAAACTCGGCGGCGTGAGCGAGGTCGTCACCGTGACGGAGAACGCCGCGCTGCTCAACACGACGAACGCGGAAGTCAGCACGCGCTTCGACTCCCGCCGCTTGTCCGAACTGCCCATCGCCACCAACCGGAGCGTCTACAACATCGCGCTCTCCGCGCCGGGCGTCAGCCAAACGGTCGCCGGCCAGTCGCAGTTCGCCAGCGGCATCGGCTTCTCCGCCAACGGCGGGCGCACGCGTTCCAACAACTTCATGATCGACGGGCAGGACAACAACGATTTCGGCGTCGCGGGCGCGACCGTCGGCCTCAACAACCCCGACCTGATCCAGGAAGTGCGGCTCGTCACCAACCAGTTCTCCGCCGAGTACGGGCGCAACGGTTCGGCCGTCTTCAACGCGATCACGAAAAGCGGGACGAACGAGTATCACGGCAGCGCGTTTCTCTTCCACAACGACAACGCGCTGAACGCCTGCAACAATCTCGACAAGTCGGCCGGCTTTTGCAGCCCGCCGAATCCCGCCACCGCCATCGTCGAGACGGAGAAGCGTCCCTTCCGCATCGAGAACCAGGCGGGCTTCACGCTCGGCGGCCCGCTCCACCTGCCGCGCTTCGGCGAGGGTGGCCCCGCCATTATCAGCGGGCGCGACCGCACCTTCTTCTTCTTCTCGCTCCAACGCTGGTGGGATCGCCAACTCGGTTCGGGCTTCACCATCAACGGCGCGCCGAACGAGGCCGGTCGCGCCGCGCTCTTAGCGGGCGCGGGCAATCGCCCGCAGGTCGCCGCGCTGCTTAAATTCCTCCCCGTCGGCAGCGGCGCCTGCACCGGCGCGGCCGCGCTCTGCGCTCCCGCGACCTTCACCGCTAACGGGCAGACGTACACCGTGCCGAAAGGGTCGCTGACGGGTTCTACTTCCGGCGCGCTCAACGACTGGCAACAGTCCATCCGCATCGACCACAACTTCTCCGAGAAGCACTCGCTCTTTGGTCGCTACATCTTCCAGGATCAGGATCAGACGGGGTCTGGACAGGCGACGCCGCCGGGTCTCAGCCAGAACTCTCTGATCCGTAGTCAGGCCGTCAACGTCTCGCTCAACAGCCTGCTCTCTTCGCGCGTCGTCAACGAACTGCGCGGCGCGTATTTGCGGCAGGGTCAACTGTTCACCGGCGCAGACCCCGCTTCGGCCGAGATTCCCTCCATCGAAATCAGCGCGCTCGGTCTCTCCGGCTTCAATGCGGCTGCCAACCGCACGGCCATCGGCCTCGCCGTCAACTTCCCGCAGTTCGCCACGCGCCAGACCTATCAACTGCAAGACAACCTCTCGATCTCGCGCGGCGTTCACAACTGGAAGTTCGGCGTCGATATTCGCCGCAACCAACTCAAGCAGTTCTTCGTGCCGACGATTCGCGGTCGCCTGGCCTACGGCTCGCTCCAACGCTTCATCGACGACATCGCCGATTCGGCCTCCATCAACAAACCGCTGGCCGGCGGGCAGGAGATCACTTACTACGACTGGCACGACGTGTTTGCCTACGGCATGGACGAGTGGAAAGTGCGCCCGAACTTCACGCTGACGCTCGGCCTGCGCTACGAATCGCCCGGTCAGCCCATCGCCGACCTCGCGCAGATCAACGACCGCATCGTGCAGGCGGCGGGCGGCGACGAACGCTTCCGCTTCACGCCCGTGCCCAAGCGCGACAACAACAACTTCCAGCCGCGCGTCGGCTTCAACTGGAATCCGCGCACGAGCGAGCAAGGCGCGCTCGGCTTCCTCACCGGCGGCGACAAGATGGTGATTCGCGGCGGCTATGCCGTGACGCACGATTACGCCTTCACCAACATCGCCTCGAACATCGCGAGCGCGTTCCCGTTCCTCGCCGCCGTTGACTTGCCGACCACGCCGCAGGCGGGCGGCGTCGGCGTCGCCAACGCCTTCACGACGCTCCCGACCATTCAGGGCGCGACGGGTCTCAACCCGAACCGGCTGGTGCGCACCATCGTCGCCGAAGACTTCCGCTCGCCCTACTATCAGCAGTTCAGTCTGGAGACGCAGCGCGAGTTGACGCGCGACCTCGTGATGCGCATCGGCTACGTGGGCACGAAGGGCACGGGGTTGTTCCAATCCATCGACGGCAACCCGCGTCGCATCGGCACGGCCGCCTGCTCCGAGTCCAACGCCGACACCTGCCGCGTCAATCAGATTCAGGGAGCCATTCGCCTGCGCGCCAATGCGGCCTCTTCGATCTATCACTCGCTGCAACTCAGCCTTGAGAAACGCCTGAGCCGCAGCTTCAGCGCGGGCGCGCACTACACCTGGAGTTCGTTCATCGATACGGCGTCGGAAATCTTCAACCCGTCGGGCGCGGAAGTCGCCGTCTCGCAGGACTCCTTCAACCGCAGCATCGAGCGCGCCCGTTCGAGCTTCGACCGCCCGCATCGCTTCACCGGCAACGTCGTCTACGAGTTGCCGTTCTTCCGCGATCAGCAGGGCTTCGCCGGTCACGTCCTCGGCGGCTGGCAGGTCAATTCGTTCTTCACCTTCCAGAGCGGTTCGCCCTTCACCGTGCTGCAAGGCACCGATCCGGCGGGCACGCTCGCCGGTATCTCCGGCCTCGTCGGCAACTCGGTGCGCCCGAACTTGAACACCAACCTCTCGCTCGGCCAGATGTCCATCGAGGAGATTCGCGTGGCGGCGGGCACGACCACTTGCAGACCCGACGCCGCGGGCGTGCCCACGGCCGCGGGCGCGGCCTGCTTCTTTACGCCCGTCACGGCGGCGCAGCGCGTCGGCGACGTGGGGCGCAACACTCTGCGCACCGACGGCATCAACCGCGTGGATTTCGGCATCCTGAAAAACACGCGCATCACGGAGAGCCAGCGCATCCAGATTCGCGCCGACTTCTTCAACCTCTCGAACACACGCGACTTCGGCGTCCCCGAAGGGCGCATCAACAACTCGAACTTCCTCAACCAGTGGGGCACGAACGGCGGCAACCGCCGCATCATCGTCGGCCTGCGTTACGTCTTTTAACGCGCCGCCGCCGGGCGCACACTTCGACGGGGCTGGCGAGCTAACCCTCTGCCAGCCCCGTCTGTTTTCACACCGGGCTTGCCGCCGCCGCGCCGGGCTTTCTCACCCCGCCCCGGCGGCAAGTGATCCGAATACTGTCGCGCGAATCCCGGCGCATCGGCGGCAGACGAGAGGGGAGATATGAAACCTCTGACTTTGGCCTTCCTCTTCATCGCGGCGACCGGCCTCGGCGCACGCGCGCAGCAGGCGAGCGTGCCCGCGCCGACGGAGAATCCTCCCGGCCTTCAAGTCGTCAAATTTAGCTGGTCGAAGGAGCGGATCGGTTGGGAGCGCGATCCGTTCAGCGGCCCCGTCGAGAATTTCGACCAGATGCGCGTGCGTACGCGTAACGAGAAGCGCATCAACGACGCCAAGCGCGACGGCAACACGGTTGACCTGGATCGGGTGGCGCGCGAGGCGCGGGCGGACGCGGCGAACCTCGAAGAACTCCGCCGCCCGCCGCTGCCGCCGCGCTACGGCTTCATGTACAAAGTTTCGCTCCGCAACACGGGGGCGAAAGTCGTCAAGTCGCTCGACTGGGATCACGTCTTCTTCGACACCGACACGAAGGTCGAGACCGGCAGGCATCAATTCACCGGCGACGAACAGATCGCCCCCGGTAAACAAAAAGAGTTCAGCGTCTTCATCTCGTCGCCGCCTTCGAGCACGGTGAGCGTCCACAAGTTGCAGCGGCGCGAGCGCGAGCGCATCGGCGAAACAATCGTCATCGTGCGCGTCGTATACGCCGACGGCTCCGTGTGGCAACGTCCGTAACGCGTTCGCGCTGGCGCGCGCGCGCGTGGTCGCAGGCGCGGGAACAAATGCCCGGCGCGCGCGTCTAACTTCTACGTCGGATGATTTCGGAAGCGGCCTGCCGGGCGGCCGCGTTCGTTCGTTTCAGACGCGAGGAGGGCGGCGATGCGCTTGTTGTGCAAGACGAAGATCGAGAAGGCGTGGCTCGCGGCGAGCGTGTGTATCTTCGTCGCGCACCGGCTGCTGGAGGCCTCTTCGGCCGGTTATTATACCCCCGCCAGCCCGCTCAGGCTGTGGCTCGAACTGTTGATGATCGTGCTCTCCTTCCCGCTCGGCGGCCTCACGTTGTTCGCGCTTCATAGCCTCGCGTTCATATGCGACGATTGCCGGAGCTTGGAGTTCCTGTTCGATTGGTCAACGCTCATGTTCGCCGGTTACATTCAATGGTTCTGGGTGCTCCCCGAATTTTTGCGCGATAGAGAACTGACCCTCCTTGATCTCAAGCGATTGCCTGATGCGCTTTCGCCGGACGCTTCCCCCGCCGTCGAAGAAGCGACGCCCGGCTCATGCCCGGCTTCGATGCCCGGCGCGCGCGCGGCGTCGATGCCCACCACTCTCGATGCCGCCGCGCCGCGCGTCTTCGCCGCCACGCGCGATGCCGTCCCGGCGCGCGTCTTCGCCGCCGCGCCGCCTGCCGCTTTTGACGCCGCCGCGTTCGCGCCCCGGCTCGCCGAGTTTGACGAAACGGGTCTCACCGCCCTCGGCAGAGTTTTTCAAGCGCATCAGCCGCCGCCGCCCGTGCCGCCGCCGTCTCAGGTCGAAGCGATTTTTCCGCGTGTGAGTTGAGGCGTGTGAAAACCCTGCGGCCTGGCGGCTTGCGCCGGGGTGCAAACGCACGGGGCGGTTGTGCCCCGCTTGACCTTGCCCGCCGCGAATGCTAGGTTTGTTCCTCCGCGCTGCGCATAATCTGACAGACTGGGAGATGAACAGCAGCACGCGGCGCGAAGTCGCGGGTTTAAGTCCCGCGTCTTGATCTTTGTCACGCTAATAAATTGTATCGCTATTCAACCAGGGCGCACGAACCGGCTTCGGCAGGCGCGCGCGTCCGGGTTGACCGTCGCAGGTGTGACCCGTGCTAGTGGTAGCGCGGGCGACAAGGGAAGTCGGGTGTAAAGCCCGCACGGTTCCCGCCACTGTAGACCGGCGATTGTGTCGCACGCCATCGGAGTTTCAGGTCACTCGTCCCCATGCGGGGCGGGGAAGGCCGCGCGAGCGACGCGTCTGAGCCGGGAGTCAGGAAACCTTGCCTGCATCGAGAGACGGAGGCGACCGCTGACGCTTCGGGAAAGGGCGAGTGGCTTGGCTCAAAAGTACGTTGCGACGATCAAAGTCCGGCACACGCCGCTCAAGTGTTCCTCAGCTTGCGGCCGCCCAATTTGATCCGATGCCAATTTTGACGCGCCCTCGATCTTGCCACGGCAGGATCGAGGGCGCGTCTTTTTTTTGCACGGGCGCGCGCCCGCGCGCGTCACTTTGTCCGCCCCTCGACGTTTACCGCACGCGTCGTCCGCGCGTCCGCCCTCCGCCGTTCCGAAAAGAGAATGGGAGAGGAAATGACTAACATACAATCTGATAAATCCGCGCTCGCCGATAAACTTTTACCCGCCCGTAAATTTTTACTCGTCATCGCGCTCGTCGCCTGCTGTGCGCCCGGTTTGTTCGCGCAGGAGACCGCCGCCGCCACCGCCGCCGCGACAAACGCCGCCGCGCTCGGCGGGCGCGTGATTGACGCGCGCGAGGCAGGCGTCGCGGGCGCGATCGTGACGCTTCATGCGCGCGCGCCCCAAGTCCGGCGTCTGACCGCCGTCACGGACGCGGGCGGCGCGTATCGCTTCGAGGGTCTCATCGCCGGAGAGTATTTGATCGAGGCCGACGCGCGCGGGTTCGCGCCCGCCGTCGCGCAGAAAGTGCGCGTCGAACGCGGGCAGACGACGACGCTCGATCTCGCTTTGGAAGTGGCGGGCGTGCGCGCGGAGGTCGTCGTCACGGCGGCCGACACGCCGCAGCCCGTGGACGAAGTCTCGAAGGCCGTCACCGTGATCGGCGCGCGCGAGTTGGAGGAGCGCAACGAGCATTCGATCCCGGAAGCCCTGCGCGTTGTGCCCGGCCTGCGCGTGCAGCAACTCGGCGGCCCCGGCGCGCTCCTCACCATCAAGACGCGTGGCCTGCGCAATCAAGACACCGCCGTCACGATTGACGGCCTGCGCTTTCGCGACCCCTCCTCGCCGCAGGGCGATGCCTCCGGCTACCTGAGCGAACTCCACGCGACGAACGTCAGCCGCGTCGAAGTGCTGCGCGGCTCGGGTTCGTCGCTCTACGGCACGAACGCCATCGGCGGCGTCGTCAACATCATCACGGACGAAGGCGGCGGCCGCACGCGCGGAAGCCTGCTCGCAGAGGGCGGCGGCCTCGGACTCTTTCGCGGCCGCGCGCAAATCGCGGGCGGCACGGGCACGAACCGCGTCGCCTACAGCGCGGGCGTCTCACACTTGAACGTCGCGCGCGGCATCGACGGCGACGACGCGGCGCGCACCACGAGCGGGCAGGGGCGCGTCCTCTTCCGGCTGCTGCCGACCGCGACGCTCAGCGCGCGTCTCTATGCCGCAGACTCTTTCGCCCAACTCAACGAGGACGCGCGCCCCGTCGTCGGCGCGGCGTTGCCCCCGGGTGTAGTTCGCGCCGTGCCGCTCGCGCGCGCCGAACTGCGCCGCTTTGAAAACGGCACGCCCGACTTTCAGTTGACGAACGGCGCGGCCACTTTCATCCCCTCGACCAACGACCCGGACGCCGCCCGCGCCACGCGCTTCTTCTCCGGCGCGCTGCTCTACACGCAACGCCCCACCGAGAGCTTCGGCTACACCATCTCCTATCAAGGCAACGCCATGCGCGGCGCGTTTTACGACGGCGGGGCGGGCACTGGCTTCGAGCCGTTCGGCACGACGCGCGCCGATTTCGACGGACGCGTCCACACCTTGAACGCGCGCGCCGACTTTCGTCCGGGACGCGCCCATCTCATCACGGCCGGTTATGAGTTCGAGCGCGAACGCTTCCTTAATCGCTCGCTCACCTCGTTTGCGCCCGCCGACGATTATTCCGTTGACGTGGCCGAACGCAGCCACACCTTTTTCATACAGGATCAGGTGCGGCTGCTCGACGACCGCCTGCAACTCTCCGCCGCCTTTCGCACGCAACGCTTCGCGCTCGCGCGCCCGCAACTCGCGCCCACGGCCGCCTCGCCCTTCGCCGGTTTCAACTTCGACTCGCCCCCGAACGCCTACACCGGCGACGGCTCAATCGCCTACTCGTTCCGCACGAAGGGCACCAAGCTTCGCGCCCACGTCGGCAACGGCTACCGCTCGCCTTCGCTCTATGAACGCTTCGGCAGCTTCTACGACCCGCGACCCTTCGACGGCAGCGCGCCGCGTTTCTCCGCCTTCGGCGACCCGCGCCTGCGCCCCGAACGCTCCATCGCCTTCGACGCCGGACTCGACCAGACCTTCGCGGGCACGCGCGCCCGCGCCTCCGCCACCTACTTTTACACGCGCTTGCAGGAAGTGATCGCGTTCGATTTCACCGGCCTCGTCGGGCTGGATGATCCGTTCGGGCGTTCCGGCGGCTACGTCAACACGCGCGGCGGACTCGCGCGCGGCGTCGAGTTGAGTCTGGACGCCGCGCCCGCGCCCGCGCTCGACCTGCGCGCCGCCTACACCTACACCAACGCCGACGAGCGCACGCCGCGCGTCGGCAATGTGATTCGCTCCTTCGCCATTCCCGATCATCAATTCAGCCTGACGGCCACGCAGCGCGTCGGTCGCCGACTGTGGTTCAACTTCGACCTCACCACGTCGAGCGATTACCTTGCGCCCGTGTTCAACCCGTCAACTTTCGGAAACGTCGTCTATCGCTTCGACGGCATCCTCAAAGCCGACGCGGGCGCAAACTACACCTGGCCGCTCGCCGAATCGCGCAGCCTTCGTTTCTTCGGCTACGTGGAAAATCTCTTCGGGCGCGAGTATTTCGAGAACGGCTTTCGCACGCCGGGGCGGACGGGCAAGGCGGGCGCGCAGTTCAGTTTTTAGCGAAGATGGACGCTGAACCGAATTGGCGGCCGCTCGTCGAAGACGAGGATTTTTACCGGGAAGGCGCACACGTCGTCTTCACGGCGCGCTTCCTGTCGCGTCGCGGATTTTGTTGCCGGAACGGGTGTCGGCATTGCCCGTATGGATTCGAGAAGGAGGGGCGCGGAGATGAGGTGGCGGAAAAACCGGAGGGGCGTTGAATGGCGCGGCGCGCTCATCGTCGCGTGCGTCGCGCTGGCCTTCGCCGGGTGCGGCGATGCGGCCTACGTTGAGAGCGGCAAGGGCGCGAGGGAGGCGTCGGGCGCGCCGTCGCCGCAGCCGCAGCGGATCATCTCGCTCAGCCCGAGCACGACCGAAGTGCTCTACGGCGTCGGCGCGTTTGAGCGTGTGGTGGCCGTGTCGGACTACGACAAGTTTCCGCCGGAGGTGTCGCGTCTGCCGAGGATCGGCGGGTGGAGCAACACGAACCTGGAACAGGTCGCCACGCTCAAGCCCGATCTGATCATCATGACTTCCTCGCAAGCGCCGCTCATCAAGGATAAACTCGACGCGCTCGGCGTGCGTACCGTCACCGTGCCGAGCTACACGGTGGCCGACGCGCTCTCGGGGATCGAGCAGATCGGCGCGGCCACGGGGCGCGAGGAAGCCGCCCGCCAACTCGTCGCCGACGTGCGCGCGAAACTCGACGACGTGCGCGCCCGCACGCGCGACCTGCCGCGCCTGCGCGTGCTGTGCATCGTGGATCGCGTGCCCGGCACGCTGCGCGGCCTGTACACGGCGACGCGCGGAAGTTTCTTCGCCGAGTTGATCGAGATCGCGGGGGGCGAATCCATCGCGCCGCCCGCCTCGAACGGCTTCGGGCAGATCAGCAAAGAGGCCGTCGTCTCGCTCGACCCGGACATCATCCTCGACATGCTGCAAAGCGGCGAGGGGAAGCTTGCGGAGAACACGCAGGAAGTGTGGCGCGAACTCTCGAACGTGCGCGCCGTGCGCGAGGGGCGCGTCTACCGTTTGAACGACGAATCCATGCTGCACCCTTCGCAGTTCGTCGGCGACACGGCGCGCAAGTTCGCCGAGTTGATCCACCCGGCGGCCTTCGGCGCGCAAGGGCGGTAATGGTTTCACACGCGAACCGGGAGCGACCTGCAAGTTGCAGGCGCGCGCGGGCGGCTCATCATGGATAACGCTGCACAGTTGAATCAGGCACGACCGGCCGACGTGTTGCTCGAAGCGCGCGAGTTATATTTCGCTTACGCGCCGGGGCTGCCGGAAGTGGTGCGCGGCGCGTCGCTCGCGTTGCGGCGCGGGTTGCTCGCCGCCCTCATCGGCGCGAACGGCTCCGGGAAGTCATCGCTCATCCGCCTGCTCGGCGGCATCGCCCGGCCGTCGCGCGGCGAAGTGAGCTTCGACGGCCAGCCGTTCCGCTCGCTCGAACCGCGCGTGCGGGCGCGGCGCATCGCCTACGTGCCGCAGGCGGCGGCGAGCGTCTTTCCGCTGACCGCGCTCGAAGTGGTGTTGATGGGGCGCAGCCCTTACACGTCGCGCTTTCGTTTCGAGAACGAGCGCGACATCAGCGTCGCGCACGATGCGCTCGCGGCCGTTGACGCCGCGCACCTGGCCGCGCGCAGCGTGACCGAGTTGTCGGGCGGCGAGCGGCAACTCGTCGCCCTCGCCCGCGCGCTCGCGCAAGAGCCGGAATGCCTGCTGTTGGATGAACCCGCGTCCGCGCTCGATTTGAAGCATCGCGCGGGACTCATTCGTCATCTCGCCAGGCTGCGCGACGAACGCGGCATCACCGCGCTCATCGTGACGCACGATCTGCAACTGCTCGACCCGGCCTTCGACCAGGTGTTCGCCATGAGCGGCGGCGCGGTGGTGGCCGCGGGCACGCCCGCCGAAGTTTTGCGCGAAGAGGTGCTGGCGGAAGTTTACTCGGACGAGCACGTGCGCGCGCGGCAGGCGTTCGGGCGGACGTTCGTGTGGTCGGAATGAATGTTTGAGAGAGAGACGCGCGCGAGATGCGCCGGGGTTGGTGAACACGATTTGATTTCAAGCCGACACGCAAAAGCCGGACGACAAAAACCGGCGGCGAAGCGTTTGCCGCGCGCTCTGTTGTTGCTCGCGGCGGTGCTCGTCGTCTCGACCGTGGTTGCGCTGCGGGTCGGCTATGCGCCGATTGCGTTCGCGGAATTGCGTAGCGACGAGATGGCGCGCTTGCTCTTTTTTCGCCTGCGCCTGCCGCGCGTGTTGATGGCGGGGATGGTGGGGGCGTCGCTGGCGATGGTGGGGGCGTCGTTGCAGGCGTTGTTTCGCAACCCGCTCGCGGAGCCTCTGACGCTCGGCGTGTCGGGCGGCGGCGCGCTCGGCGCGAGCCTCGCGATCGCCTTCGGGTTCGGCGCGAAGGTGGCGGGCGTGCCGTTCATCTTCCTCGCGGCGTTCGCGGGCGCGGGCGTGGCGATGCTCGTCGTCTATCGGCTGGCGCGCACGGGCGCGGTCGTGATGCCGGGCGCGCTCCTGCTCGCGGGCGTCGTCTTAAACTTCGTGGCCGCCTCCTTCGTCGTCATCATTCAATACTTCACCGACTACTCGCGCGCGCTGCAAATTCTGCGCTGGACGATCGGCAGCCTCGACGTGGTCGGCTTCGACCTCATCTGGCGCATGCTGCTGTTTCTCGTGCCCGGCTGGGTAGTGCTCGCCTTGATGGCGCGCGACCTGCACTTGATCGCGCTCGACGAGGAGACGGCGGCGAGCCTCGGCGTCAACGTGCGGCGGAGCGAGCGTTTGGTCTATGCGGCGAGTTCCCTGATCGTCGGCGTGACGGTGGCGGTCGGCGGAACGATTGGCTTCGTCGGGTTGATCGTGCCGCATGCGGTGCGCCTGCTGTTCGGCGAAGACGTGCGCGTGATTCTGCCGTGCTCGTTTCTGCTCGGCGCGGCCTTCCTCATGCTGGCCGACGCGGCGGCGCGCACGGTCTTGGGCGTCGGCGAACTGCCCGTCGGCGCGATCACGGCGCTCACGGGCGGCCCCGTCTTCCTGTGGCTGCTCAGACGGCAGCAACGTTTAGCGGCAATGTGAAAATTTGTCCGTGGTCAGTAGTCGGTTGTCAGTTGCATGTGGTTATCACACGAGTTACTAAAGACGGATTTGAACAACTGACAACTGACCACGGACGACGGACGACGGACAGCTTTGGAGGCTTATGAGCATAGCGACGAAGGCGGGCGACAAAGGACAGACGGGTCTTATCGGCGGCGAGCGCGTTTCAAAGGCCGACCTGCGGGTGGAGGCTTACGGGACGATCGACGAGTTGACCTCGCTGCTGGGCTTCGCGCGTTCCATCTGCGCGGACGCCGAGGTGGGCGCGTTGACGAAGGAGATTCAGCGCGAGTTGTTCGCGGTGAGCGGCGGGGTGGCGAATCCTTTGGGCGCGCGGAAAGAGCCGCCGTATGTGACGGAGGCGATGGTCGAGGCGTTGACGGCAGAGGTCAATCGCATCGAGGGGATGGAGGGTATTTTGTCCGATTGGTCTCTGCCGGGGGAGCACGCGGCGGCGGCGGCCTACGACGTGGCGCGCACCGTCTGTCGCCGCGCCGAGCGCGCGGTGGTGCGCCTCGTCGAGTCGGGCGAGGAAGCCGCGCCGCAAACGGTCGCCTACCTCAACCGCCTCTCAGATTTGCTCTGGCTGTTCGGCCGTCTTCTGGAACTGCGCGCGGGCGTGGACGCGCGCCTGCGCGACGACGAACACACGGGGCCGCGCTGGTCGCGCGCGTGGTAGAGGGGATCGAGTTTCAAGTTTCAGGTTTCAAGTTTCAAGACTGAAAAGTTCTCCGGTTCTTTAACTTGAAACTTGAAACCTGAAACCTTTCTTACCTGATCATCATGATCACTTGCCGCTCGCGCGCGCCGTCGAACTCGCATAGGAAAATTCCCTGCCAGCGTCCAAGGAGCAACTCGCCTTCGTGGAAGGGGACGGTGATGCTTGTGCCGACGAGCGTGGTCTTGAGGTGCGCGTCGGAGTTTTCCTCATCATGGCGGAAGCCCATGCCGTGTTGGGGGATGAGGGTGCGTAAGGCGTGGAGCATGTCTCGGGGCACGTCCGGGTCGGCGTTCTCGTTGATGGTCAGCCCGGCGGTGGTGTGTTGCGTGTAGAGCACGCAGACGCCCTCGCGCGCGCCCGACGCCGTGAGCCTGCGCCGCACCTCATCCGTGAACTCCACCAACTGCTCGCGCTCGCGCGAACGCACTTTGATGATCTCCATAGGCGTCTTTCCTGGGGCGACGAGAAACGAAAAATTTTAAGTTTGAGCGGGCGCGGCCGGAAGTTTGCCGCCCGCGCTTTTCCGGCGCGAGCCTTTGGCGGCCGTTCCGTTTTTCCGGGACGGGCGGCGCAGGAGCGGGAGGCGGATGCGGAAGGTTGCGCCGCGTCCTTCGCCTTCGCTTTCGGCCGCGACCGTGCCGCCATGCAGTTCGACGAGGCGGCGGACGATGGCAAGGCCGAGACCGAGGCCGCCGTGCTTGCGCGTGCTGGTGCTGTCGGCCTGGCGGAAGTGCTCGAAGACGTGCGGCAGAAAATCGAGATCGATCCCCGCGCCGTCGTCGCGGACGACGATCTCGGCCTGCGTGCCCGTGCGTTTGAGCGAGATTTCAACGCGCCCGCCCGTGGGCGTGAACTTGACGGCGTTCGACAGGAGATTCCAGACCACTTGCTGTATGCGGTCGGGGTCGCCGGAAACCATGCCGACGCTCCGGCCGATGTGCGCGACGAGCCGGATGGACTTCGCTTCCGCTGCCGGATGCACCACGTCCATCGCCGCCGTGATCACGGGCGCGAGTTCGAGGGGCTGCACGTCGAGCCGAAGTTTGCCGGAGATGATGCGCGAGATGTCGAGGAGGTCGCCGATGAGTTGCGCCTGCGCGCGCGCGCTGGCTTCGATCACGTCGAGCGCGTGCCGCTGCCCTTTCTCGTCGAGCATGCCGAGTTTGAGCAGTTCCGCCCAACCCATCATCGAGGTGAGCGGCGTGCGTAGTTCGTGCGAGACGGTGGCGAGGAAAGTGTCTTTGGCGCGGTTGGCCTCTTCGGCGAGACGATGGAGGCGTTTCTGATCGTCGATGTCCGTGTTCGTGCCGAACCAGCGGATGATGCTCCCCGACGCATCGCGCATCGGCAGCGCGCGCCCGAGGTGCCAGCGATAATCACCGTCCGAGCCGCGCCGCAGCCGGAACTCCACCTCGTAAACTTCGCCCGTCGCCAGCGAGTTGCGCCAGCGTTCGAGACAGGGCGGGAGGTCGTCCGGGTGGATCACCTGCTGCCAACTGTGGCCGACGATCTCGTCGTCGGGGCGCGAGAAATATTCGATGGTGCGCTGGTTGACGTAATCGAGCGAGCCGTCGGGCTGCGCCGTCCACACCTGCTGCGGGATCGACTCGGCGAGGAAACGGTAGCGCTGCTCGTTGGCCTCGGCCGCGGCGCGCACCTCCTGCTCGCTCGCCAGTAATGCCTCGCGCTCGCGCTCGGCGCGCGTGCGGACGGCGATCTCGCGGTCGAGTTTTTGATTCAGCTCGGCCAGAGTGTTTGAATTGCGGCGCAGTTGGAGTTGCGTCATGGTCTGGCGCGCGAGCACGTGCAACGCTTCCTGTTGTTCGCCGGTGAGGGTGCGCGGCACGTGGTCGATCACGCAGAGCACGCCGAGCGCGTGGCCGTCGGAGGTGACGAGCGGCACGGCCGCGTAAAAGCGGACGTGCGGCGCGGAGACGACGTAAGGGTTTTTGGCGTAACGCTTGTCCGTCGCGGCGTCTTCGACGATGTAGGGTTCGGGCTTGAGGATGGCCTGGCTACAGAAGGTGGACTCGCGCGGCACCTCGCTGGCGTCGAACCCGATTTTCGCTTTGAACCACAGGCGCGACTTATCCACCAGACTGACGAGCGCGATGGGCGCGCCGCAGATGTAGGCGGCGAGGCGCGCGATGTCGTCGAAAGATTCTTCGGGGGCGGTGTCGAGGATGCCGCACTCAAGCAGCGCGGCGATCCGCTCCGCCTCTCGACAGGGGTCGGCGGCCTTCGGTTTCGTCGGAGCTTTTTTGCTGGCTTGTTTCATGCGTGCGCCGGAATGAAGCGCGTGGGTGAGAGTTGGGGATGAACCGGCCGCGCTCAAGCGATTGAGCAGCGTTCCCGATTCACCCTCCCGCCCTCATCCCTTTTTTCTCAGCAACGCCCAGCCGGACGGCAGGACGGCGGCCGCGAGCGCGATCTTCACGATGTCGCCGACGACGAACGGCGCGACGCCGAGCGCGAAGGCCTGTCCAGCCGCATAGAAGCGCAGGAGTCCGAGCCACCCGCCGAACAGGACGATGATCGAGCCGATGCCGATCGCCGCCGCCGCCGTCAGAAACTTCCTGTCCCAACCGCGCTCCGCCAGCCAGCCCGTGACGAACGCGGCCACCGGGTAGGCCAGGAGATAACCGGCCGTCGGGCTGAAGGCGAGATAGAGCGCGCCGCCGTTGCCGCCGCGAAAGAACGGCAGCCCCGACGCGCCTTCGACGAGATAGAGCAGCAACGCCGCCGCGCCCAGACGCGAACCCAACAGCGCGCCCGTCAACAACACGGCAAACGTCTGCAACGTGATGGGCACGGGCGTGAAGGGCAGCGGCACGACCACCTGCGCCGAGAGCGCGATGAACAGACTGAAGGCCACGACGAGCGTGATTGATTTCACCCAGTGCGCGGGCGCGAGCCACGCGCCCGTCAAGGTCTCTGCTTTTGCGTAAGTATTCATGGTTTCGAGTTTCGGTTAATGAGTTTCAGGTTTCGAGTGATGAGTTTCAAGTCTCGGATTTCGCGTCGCAAGTTTTTATCTTTAACTTGAAACTTGAAACCTGAAACCTAAATTAACGACGGCGCGAGCACAAGGGTAATGGTCGAGAGCAATTTGATCAAGACGCGAAAGAGTTTGCCCGGCCGCGTCCTGGCACGAATCGCCGCCCGCGCCGACGGCCGCGCCTCCGTGCCGTCTCTCCACCCCTCGCGCAAAAGAAGTTCAGCCGCCGTTTGCGTGAACAAACGGCGGCTGAAAAGAGCATCGCGGCGGGCATGGGAAGTTGAGCCAAACCGCCGCCGCCGCCGCGACCGCTTTAAACTACACGCGCGGGCAGGCTAATCCCCGGCCGCGATGCCTTCCCGATCCGTGCCCATCTTGCCCACGGCTTCGGGCAGTTCGGCGACGATGCGCATGCCGTAGAAGGAACGCCAGACGAAGAACATCGAGATGACGAAGAAGACGGCGGCGAGGACGTGCGTGACCATCGCGCCGTTTTCGCCGAGCCGCCCGTTCCTATCGGCGAGCGAGACGGCCAACTCCACCGCCAGCAAACCGAACAGCGTCGTGAACTTGATGACCGGGTTCAAGGCGACCGACGAGGTATCTTTGAACGGGTCGCCGACCGTGTCGCCGACCACCGCCGCGTCGTGCAGCGGCGTGCCCTTGGCCTTCAGTTCGACTTCGACGATCTTCTTGGCGTTATCCCACGCGCCGCCCGCGTTCGCCATGAAGATGGCCTGATAGAGACCGAAGACGGCGATGGACATGAGATAGCCGATGAAGAAGAACGGCTCGACGAAGGCGAAGGCGAGCGTCGAGAAGAAGACGGTGAGGAAGATATTGAACATCCCCTTCTGCGCGTACTTCGTGCAGATTTCCACCACCTTCTTGCTGTCTTCGGCCGAGGCTTTCGTCACGCCTTCGAGCTTGATGTTGGCCTTGATGAACTCGACCGCGCGATACGCGCC
Source organism: Pyrinomonadaceae bacterium (assembly GCA_036386515.1). Classification (GTDB taxonomy): domain Bacteria; phylum Acidobacteriota; class Blastocatellia; order Pyrinomonadales; family Pyrinomonadaceae; genus JAIVJZ01. Next base: position 8,205 of record DASVVO010000036.1, on the reverse strand, counting down.
CGTCGTCACCGCTTGGATGGATGCGCCCGTGAACCAGTAGATGATCGCGCCGCCCGTGATCAGGCCGAGCACGAACGGGGCGTGCAGCAGCGAGAGGTTCTGGACGTTCTGCGTCAACCCGGCCGTGAGCGCGATGATGATCGAGAAGATCATCGTCGTCGCGCCGACGACGGCCGTGCCGATCAAAACCGGCTTCGCCGTCGCCTTGAAGGTGTTGCCCGCGCCGTCGTTCTCTTCCAGGAGGTGCTTGGCGCGCTCGAAGTTCACGTTGACGCCGAAGTCGCGTTTGAGTTCGGCCTCGATGTTCGGCTCCGTCTCGATGAGCGAGAGTTCGTAGACCGACTGTGCGTTATCGGTGACGGGGCCGTAGGAATCGACGGCGATGGTGACAGGCCCCATGCCGAGGAAGCCGAAGGCGACGAGGCCGAAGGCGAAGACGGCGGGCGCGACCATCAGCGCGCCGAGACCCATCAGGCTGAAATAGTAGGCGATGGACATCAAAGCGACGATGCTGATGCCGAGCCAGTAGCCGGAGAAGTTGCCCGCCACGAGGCCGGACAGAATGTTCAGGGACGCGCCGCCCTCGCGCGACGACGTGACCACTTCCTTGACGTGGCCGGATTCGGTCGAGGTGAAGACCTTGACGAGTTCGGGGATGACCGCGCCGGCGAGCGTGCCGCAGGAGATGATGGTCGCCAGTTTCCACCAGAGCGTGTCGTCGGCCGCGGGGCCGAGAACGGGCACGATCAGGTAGGAGACGATGTAGGTGAGCACGACCGAGATGACGGACGTGATCCAGACGAGCGAGGTGAGCGGAGCCTCGAAGTTCATCCGGTCGGCCGTGCCGTAGCGCGACTTGGCGATCGCTTCGTTGACGAAGTAAGAGAGCGCGCTGGCAACGATCATCATCACGCGCATGACGAAAATCCAGACCAGCAGTTGCACCTGCACGGTCGGGTCGGGCACGGCGAGCAGGATGAAGGTGATGAGCGCGACGCCCGTCACGCCGTAGGTCTCGAAGCCGTCGGCCGAGGGGCCGACCGAGTCGCCCGCGTTATCGCCCGTGCAGTCGGCGATCACGCCGGGGTTGCGCGCGTCGTCTTCCTTGATCTTGAAAGCGATCTTCATCAAGTCCGCGCCGATGTCGGCGATCTTGGTGAAGATGCCGCCCGCGATGCGGAGCGCGGCCGCGCCGAGAGATTCGCCGATGGCGAAGCCGATGAAGCAGGGGCCGGCGTAATCGCGCGGGATGAACAAGAGGATGCAGAGCATGATCAGCAGTTCGACCGAGATGAGCATCATGCCGATGCTCATGCCCGCGCGCAAAGGAATCGCGTAGATCGGGTAGGGCTTGCCGCCGAGAGAGGCGAAGGCCGTGCGCGAGTTGGCGAAGGTGTTGACGCGGATGCCGAACCACGCGACGCCGTAAGACCCCGCGATGCCGATCAGACTGAACAGCAGGATGACGACGACGCGCACGCCCGCGCTGGTCGTCGCGTCGGCGGGCGGCGGCGACAGGAAGCCGAAGTACAGGACGATGATGACGGCGATGAACGCCTCCAGGATCATGATGAACTTGCCCTGCGTGACGAGATAAGTTTTACAGGTCGCGTAGATGAGTTCGGAAATCTCCCGCATCGAGCCGTGGACGGGCAGATTCTTCAACTGCTTGTAGATGACCAGGCCGAACAGCAGGCCGAGCGCGCAGACGATGAGGCCGAGCAGCAGGAGCGTGTGGCCGTCAATGCCGCCCAGGAATTCGACGCGCGAGAGGTCGGGCAGGACGAGGTTGGCCTCGCCGCCCGAATGGTGCTGCGGCGCGACGGCCTGTGCGGACGCGCCGCTCCCGCGCGACTCCGGCGGCGCGGCGTGCGACTGCGCCCACGCGCCCGACGCCAACGCGACGACGACGGCGCAAACACCCGCGACGCGGCCGACGCCCGATGCGTGTGTGTTTAAAAACTTGAGTGAAAAATAGGCGAGGGCGAGCAGCAGCACACCGGTGGCAGAGAGCAGTAGTGATTCCACGTCTAGACGATCTCCTGTTTGTGTAAAAAAGTGTTCGGAAAATTCCGGCGCGCGAGCAAGAGAAGACGCCAAAGGAAATGTTCCGTCCTTGACGGTTTCCCACTACACGTCAGCTAATCGCGCTGGAAGTCGGCCATTATGGCCGATTTTTGCCCGAACTGTCTACACGAGAACGGCGAAAGTAGATAAGGTGAAGGGCGGAAGCGGAAGACAGTTTTACCGCGCGGCGGCCTTCTGTCATTTGCCCTGATAATGTTGTTATATAATTGCCCGGTGAGCAGAAAACATTTAACAGCCGGACGCCCGCGAGTAATGAAGGGTAAGCCGGATGATAAAGTAAAGGTGATCGTTGAGATGCCGCGTTCCCTGCGCGATGAAGCTCTGGAAAAAGCACGGCAACAAGACGTTTCCCTTTCACAGGTTCTACGCATGGCAGCCCGCGCCTTCGTTACAGGTCGTCTCACTTTTTCATTAACAGAAGAGTAGAGATTATCTGCCCGCCGCCATGATTAGCGTTCTCTGCAAATGTATTATATAATTCTGCTATAAGCAATGCGATGTGATTGATTAAGGAGGGGAGATGAGCACCATAATTCCGTTAGTTTGTACCGTCGAGTATGAAATTGGACTTACTGCCGACAGCCTCACGCCCGCCAGACTTGAAGAAATCTCCGCTCAACAATCCATCTTCCTGTGCCAGTGGCTTTTCTACCTGCTCAGGCAAGCTGCCGTCGGCGCGTCTTCCGACCCGCTTTTCAAACCCCAAGTCTTCCTGTCCGCCGTTGAAGCCGTCTCGCTCGTCGGCGAGGCTATCAGTCGCACCGCGGGCGAACACGTCGAACGCCTGTCCCATTCACAACCACAAAGCAGCAAGCGAGCGAAGAAGTAGAAGATAAAAGTTTATCCTTCAAGCATTCTCCGGCACGAGCGAACTCCTGCGCTCGCCGCGTAGTTTGAAGAGGGCGGTGATGACAAGGTACGTGGCTAGGATGACGAGGGCGGCGGAGGCGATGGCGTTGACGAGTTTGATGTCGAAGCCGTTGGAGGCGCGCAAATTTCCGTAGGCGAGTTTAAGCAGCGCCCAGAGCGTGATGGTGAGGACGAACAGCATGGGGTAGAGCGTGAAGGCGATGCGGCGGCGGGCTTGATAGAGCCAGACGGTGATGGCGAGCAGGGTGAGCGCGGCGAGCAGTTGGTTCGACGCGCCGAAGAGCGTCCAGAATTCCGTCCACATGCCTTCGCGGGCGTAGATGATGAAGTAGAAGGGGAGCGCGACGGTGAGCAGCGTGCCCGCGAGCGCGCCGAAGTGGCCGCGCCAGCCGAAGAGTTCCTGCACGATGTAGCGGCCGAGGCGCGTACACACGTCGAGCGTGTCGAAGACGAAGGTGGAGAAGGCCATCGCGCCGAAGGTGACGGCGAACCGGAGGTTGTCCGCGCCGATGATGAGCGTCATGAATTGGCCGATGCCGTTGCCGTAGATCGTCCCCGGCGCTTTGCCTTTGAGGTCGAGGGGCGCGGCGATCATCACCGTGACGAGCGCGATGAGCGCGACGAACCCTTCGGCCAGCATCGCGCCGTAGCCGACCGGCTTGATGTCGGATTCGCGATCAACCTGTTTGGAGGTCGTGCCCGAACAGACGAGGCCGTGGAAGCCGGAGCACGCGCCGCACGCAATCGTCACGAAGAGGAAGGGAAAGAGCGTGCCCGTCAAGCCGCCCACGTCCCACGATTTGAACGCCGGTTGCAGAATTTGATAGCGACCGGACAGGCCGCCGAAGAACACGCCCACCACGCCGAGCGCAAGCGCGCTGTAGAGGATGAACCCGCCGAGATAGCCGCGCGGTTGGAGCAAAGCCCAGACGGGCACGACCGAGGCGACGCAGCAGTAAAGGAGAATCAGCACGCCCCACGTTTTATGGTCGAGCAGGAGCGTGGTCGAGACTTTCGTGCCGAGCCACGAGAGCGCGAAGGTGGCGGGCACGAAGATGACCGTGACGAGCCAGAGCGGCGGCTTCAGATAACGCTCGACGAGGCCGAGCAAAAGCGAGAGCAGCAGGTACATGACGCTCGCCGCCGCGACCGCGCCGCCCGCGTTGAAGCCGACCGCGCCGCTTTGCCGTAGTTCCTCCGTGCCGCTCTTGAAAGTGCCCGCCGTGATGTCCGCGAAAGCGACGATCACGTAGACGAGCGCGATCCACATGAAGCCCATCATGGCCGCGCCCGCGCGGTTGCCCAGGTGTTCGCGCGTGATCTCGGCGACGGAGCCTGCACCGTGGCGCACACTGGCGGCGAGGCTCGTGAAGTCGTGTACCGCGCCGATGAAGACGACGCCGAGGCCGATCCAGAGCAGGCACGGCAGCCAGCCGAACGCCTGACACGCCAGGATCGGCCCGGCGATGGGGCCGGCGGCGGCGATGGCCGAGAAGTGCTGGGCGAAGAGATAGAAGGGGCGGGTGGGGATGAAGTCCACGCCGTCGTTGACGGTGTGGGCGGGCGTGCGGCGAGCATCGTCCAACACGAATTGGCGCGCAATCCAGTTGCCGTAAAAGCGGTAGGCGGCAACGAGCAGGAGCATGAATCCGAGCGCGATCAACGTCAGGCTCATCGGCGAATCTCCGGTATGAAAGATAGAGATGGAAGGAGGGAAGGCGTCAAACGTTGCGGCCTTCCGAGAACGGGCGGGATTATAGAACGAACCTCAGTTCCACGCTAACAACGGCCGCCCCTGCGAAACCTGCCGCAAGAGAAGCGAGAAGACGGCGACCTAGGCGACGGCGAGCGCGGGCGGCTGCGCGCCGCGATGTAACGCGCTGTCCTCAGGACGGCGCGGCGCGCGGATGTGGAGCAGCCGCCCGGTCAAGATCGAGATTGGCGCGGATGGAGAAGAATCGTTTCGGGGGACACGGCAAGACCCTGCCGCCGATTTTACCGCCGACCGCTTTTAACTAACTTGCTCGTCGATTTTAATGTTTCGGGCGGCGAGCGCGGCGACGAATTTGTCGGGCGGGACGACGATTTCCTGCGGGCGCGCGCCTCTTTCGGTCGTCTCGCCGCGCGCCATCATCTGCGCGATGATGGAGGCGGGAAAGGCGGTCGTGCGCATCATCGCGCTCAAGCCCGTGCGCTCGTCGAAGCGGTCGATGATGTCGTAGCGCAGGCGCATGTCGCGGCCTCCGGCGCGCCCGCGGAAGGCGAGACGAATGAGCGTCACGTCGGGTTCGTCGGCGGGCAGGCGGCGCGTGAGCATCTCGGCGAGCAGGCGGCGCGGGCGCACGCGCGTGCCGTCGAGGTCGATCTCTTCACCGGCCGCGAGTCCGAGGTCGGCGAGTAGTTTGAACTGTTCGCAATGGCCGGGGTAGCGGATGGTTTTGTAGTCGAGTTCCTGTAGGCGGCCGTGAAAGGTGTCGGGCAGCGTGGACGTGCCGCCGGAAGTTTGGAAGGCTTCCATGCGCTCGAACGGCGCGGGGAACGACAGAGCCTCAAGCTCCGTCAGCGACTCGACCTCGACGATCTGCCCGCCACGAATCACGCGCGCTCGCTCCACGTACTCGTTGAGCAAACCTTCGACCGAAAAGACGATCTGGTAATTGAGCGGCGGGCGGGGCTGTTGCGGCAGGCCGCCGACGCGGATGTGGATGGCTTCGAGTTCGTCGAAGCGCGCCGCGCCGTGCGCCGCGAGCACGGAGACCATGCCGGGCGCGAGGCCGCAGTCGGGAATGATGTTGATATGAGCGGCGCGCGCCTCCGCGTCGAGCGCGAGTTCGGAGGCGACGACGGCGTTGTTGCCGCCGAGGTCGCAGAAGTTGGCGCGCGCCTCGATGGCCGCGCGCGCGAGTTGGAGGTTGTGAAAGTAGGTGACGCAACTGATGACGGCATCGTGCCCGCGCATGAGCGCGACCGTCCGCGCGTGGTCGTTGACATCAACCGCGACGGGCGTGAGCTTCGCGCCGCCCACGGCGGCCGCGACGGCGCGGGCGCGCTCGGCGTCGAGGTCGGCGACGGTGACGGCTTGTACGTCGGGTGAATTGTGCGCGAGGTCGTAGGCCGCGCCGAGTCCCATGCGCCCCGCGCCGAGTACGAGAATCTTCATCGTGTTTGAGAGGGTCGCCCGCCGGGGCGGGCTGTGTTACTCGGCCGCGCCCGTTTGGGCGGGGTGGCTGAGTTTGCTGTGGCCGTAGCCGTACAGGAAATAGAGGACAAGCCCGACGAGGAGCCAGAGGCCGAAGCGCATCCAGTTGGTGATGCCGAGTTCGGTCATCAAATAGGCGCAACTCATCAGACCCAAGACCGGGATCAGCGAGAGCCGCCGCCGGAAACAGAAATAGACCATGATGAACGAGAGAATGATGTAAGCATAGAGCGGAATCTTGTGGCGGAACACTTCCCACGCGCCGAGCGACGGGTCTCCGGCGTCGGTGAAACTGAAGAACGCGCGCACGCCGTCGGCGTTGAAGTAGAGCAAGGCTCCCCACGCGATCAGGAAGATCGCGGGCACGATGTACTGCGAGTTGATGTAAGGCACGAAGGTGCGCTCGTTCTCGACGCGTTCCAGACCGCGCGTGTGCGCGCCGAGCAGCACGCCGCCGCAGACGAGACAGAAGGCAAAGAGCGTCCCGATGCTCGACAGGTCGGTCACTTCCGTCAGGTTCATAAAGAGCGACGGGATGGCGACGACGAGGCCGGTGATGATCGTGGAGAACCAGGGCGTCTTGAAGCGCGGGTGGATGCTTGAGAAGATGGGCGGCAGGAGTCCGTCGCGCGACATCGCCATCCAGATGCGCGGCTGTCCGAGTTGGAAGACTAACAGCACGGTCGCAATTGCCACGACCGCGCTGACCGCCACGATGCCCGACATCCACGGCAGATTCGCGCCTTCCGGGCCGAACACGAAGGCCAGCGGATCGCCCACCTGCAACTGCGTGTAGCTGACCATGCCGGTCAGGACGAGCGTGATCACGATATAGAGGCTGGTGCAGATGACGAGCGAATAGATCATCGCGCGCGGCAGGTCGCGCGTCGGGTTCTTGCACTCCTCGGCGGTGGTGGAGAGCGCGTCGAAGCCGATGAAGGCGAAGAAGACCGCCGCCACGCCCTTCAAGACGCCCGAAGCCCCGTTCGGCGCGAACGGCGACCAGTTCGCCGGGTTGACGTAGAACGAGCCGAGCACGATGACGAGGAAGATGACGGCGAGTTTCAACGCCACCATCACGTTCCCCACGCGCTTCGATTCGCGGATGCCGACGTAGACAATGGCGGTGATGGCGAAGACGATGCCGAGCGCGGGCAGGTCGCAGATGACGGGTATGCCGCCCACGCGCGGCGCGGTCGTCCACGCCGCATAAGCCTCTCGCATGCCCTTCGTCACGTCGGGCATGGCATTGACTGCTTGCAGGTTGCTGCCCTGCGCGATGAGGCCGTTGATGGTGTCGTAGCCGCGCGAGGCCGACAGGTAATCCATCGTCAGGTAGGCGGGCACGTTGATGCCGTAGCCGGAGAGCAGCCCCGTGAAATAATCGCTCCAGGAGATGGCGACGGCGATGTTGCCGATGGCATACTCCATCAGCAAATCCCAGCCGATGATCCACGCAACGAGTTCGCCGAAAGAGGCGTAGGCGTAGGTGTAGGCCGAACCGGCCACCGGAATCTTCGAGGCGAACTCCGCGTAACAGAGCGCGGAGAAACCGCAGGCCATCGCCGTGAACATGAAGAGGAAGATGACGGCGGGGCCGCCGTTGAAAGCGGCGTTGCCGATCATGGCGAAGATGCCCGCGCCGATGATGGCGGCGATGCCGAGCGACGTGAGATCAAGTACGCCGAGAGTTTTGCGCAGGTGCGGTTCGGCGTCCTTGGCGAGTTCGCCGTGCGCGTCGCTATAGCCGAGTTCGGCGTCGCGCTTGATCTGTACGACGCTCTTTTTGCGAAACAGATTAGTGTAGCTCATCGAGTTTTCCGGTTAAGAAGCGCGTGTTCGCTGGAATTAGCAGGACTGGAAATAGCGTCGCGGAGTCTAACATAAATGTTTGATTGCGGAATGCGGATTTCGGATTGCGGATTTAAGAAAACGACTGTCTTTCAATCCGCATTCCGCAATCCGAAATCCGCAATTGTGCTAGACTTCTCCGGCTCAATCTTGATCCGCCGTCTCTGGTAGCCGACATGCCGGACAGTCAACGCGAC
>DASVVO010000035.1:0-46578 GCA_036386515.1 Pyrinomonadaceae bacterium | reverse complement strand
GGTGGCAGCGCTTCATTGACCGCGTCTTCAGTCGTTCATGGAATGGGCTGTGGAATACCATTAAGCTCAAGGTGCTGCATTACAACCTGGTTCACGCTGGCGTCGTGTCGGCCTGATTCCAACTCATGATTCGGATTAACTAATGCTGCCCGTTATATTGAGTCGGATGGTACTTCTTGGGGAAAGCAATTTAGAATGATGGTGGAGACGTTATCGGACGCTGTTTTCTGGCTATTGGGGTAATGGATGCAAAACTAGGAGGGTGTAAACCCAAAGAGTTTGTCGTCTCTAATCTAAACTTGACCTCAAGATTCCCAACGGAGGCCATGTGCTAGATCGAAATCAAAGCACGCCTCCACATGCTCGTTCTCGATAATCAGGTGTCCGGCAGGGATGGTTGAGATAGTTGCGCGGTTAGGCGCGTCCCCTGCTCTCGCCCGAACCTATGCCGCCCGCGATGAGGTGCGCGACGCGTAGCGGCTCAGGAAGATTCCCGTACAGGGAGAAGCGTCGGATCACGTCGTCGGTCGCGTCTAAGCTAAGTCCCGCCCGTTGTATGAACACCCCGCCGGCCGGCTCCATCGCGCCCGCTCGCTCGATGAGCGCCCACTTGCGCTTCCCTCCCGGCACGCTCCCGAGCAGTGCTTCCCTGATCAGCCCCAGGCGCGGCGCACGCCTGGCGACCACCAGCACCGGGATGCCAAGCCCGGCGTGCAAACCGTGAATGTCTACGACGTTGAACCCGGCGAGCGCGATCCCCTGCAACATGACGAGTTGCAGTTGCGGCGCGAACTTCGACCCGGCGATCAACTCCGCGATCCTCTGCGTGGCGTTCGCGCCGTCGCGGCGGACTCGCCCGCTCAGGACGCCATCGAAGCGCGCGCCCGAGTAGACGACGCCAACCATGCGCACGTCGCCGCGGTGCGGGCGCGGGAACGGGAAGTCGTCTAAGCCGACGACGTTCGAGATAACGTGGCGGGTCATAAACTTCTTGGCGGCGTCTGCCGCATCGGTATAATCGTCGTGAGTTGAATAGTAAAAACAGCCTCCAGTTGTCGCCGCGGCTGTTTGCGTTACGAACATTCCTGTGCGGCGGCGTCGCGCTTGAGCCGTCTCGTGCGTCTCTGCTATCGCGGGGGACAGACCTTGAGGTGAAAGTCTAATGGAAGTTAAGCCACTTCGTCGGCTGGTCTTCGCAGTCGTCGCCATCGCCCTACTCGCCCCGACGCACGCCTTCGGCCAGTCATCTCCCGGTGCGGGCGGCGACTTCGCGCGGGCGTACTGGGAGTTCAAAACCAACTACCTGAGCGAGCTACGAAGGCAGGGATTCGTCGGGTCGAGCTTCTATCTCATCCGGGACAACCGGGTCGCCGCACGCGAGTTCTACGGCCTCTCGGACGCCGGGCGCGGCGTGCCCGTGGACGAGGCGACGATCTACCACTGGGCTTCGATCACCAAGACCCTCACCGGCATCGCCATCATGCAACTGCGCGATCGCGGGCTGCTTAAACTCGACGACCCCGTCGTCAAGTACATACCCGAACTGAAAGCCGCGCATAACCCTTTCGGCGACATGTCCGAGATCACCATCCGTCATCTGCTGACCCACAGTTCCGGCTTTCGCAACCCGACGTGGGTTTGGCGAGACGACGCGAAGGAATGGCAGCCGTTCGAGCCGCCGGGCTGGAGTCAGCTCGCGGCGATGATGCCGTACACCGAGGTGCTGTTCAAACCCGGCAGCCGCTTCGGCTACTCGAACCCCGGCGTGATTTACCTGGGGCGCATCATCGAGTTGCTCACGCACGACGACTACGAGGTCTACATCGACAAGAACATCTTCAAGCCGCTGGAGATGTACCGCAGCTACTTCGACGCCACGCCCTATCACCTCCGCAAACACCGTTCGCACAGCTACTACGTGCGCGGCGGGACGAGGAAGGAGGCGCGCTTCGACGCCGACACGGCGGTGACGGTTGCGAACGGCGGCCTGAACGCTCCGCTCCCCGACATGGTCAGGTACGTCAACTTTCTCATGGGAGACCCGTCGAAACAGGAGGTCTACGACGGCGTGCTGAAGCGTTCGACGCTTGAAGAGATGTGGCAGCCGCAGTTGGTGGCCGCGGGCGATTTCACGCAAGGGTGGATGCGCGCCGAGACGGCGGTCGGAATCTCCTTCTTCGTGGACGACATCGGCGCGCGCCGCTACGTCGGGCACAACGGCGACCAGAACGGCTTCAAGGCATACCTGAGTCTCTGCCCGGCGACGCGCACGGCGAGCCTGCTCGCCTTCAACACCGAGACGCGCGCGACCGTGACGGGCGCGGACAACCTGCTCGCGCCGGAGTCCAAGATTGCCCGCAGCGTGTTGAACCTCTTCCAGTCTATCCCGGCGCGGTGACGACGCGCGTTAACATCGGCGGGAAGCTCAACTCATCGCGGCCGACATATCCGTTGCCACGCTCCACCCAAGACTGACCCCTTCAGCGGTCGCCCCGGCAGGTCTCCAGAACGAGGCCGCGCAGCCAGCGATGCGCCGGGTCGGCATCCAGCCGCGGGTGCCAGAGCAATGAAATCGTGATCTCCGGCGTGGCGAACGGAAGCGGGAAACTATGCATTCCGGCGCGCAAGCGTCCGGTGTGTCGTTCGGGCACGCTGGCGATTAAATCGGAAGCGCGGGCTATCGACAGCGCGGTCGAAAAGCCGCCGACGATCACGACGATCTCACGTTCCAGCCCGAGCGTTTCCAGGGCTTCATCAATCGCTCCCCGTTCGAGACCCCGCCGCGAGACGTTGATGTGCCTGGCCGCAGCATAAAGGGCGGGAGTGATCTCGCCCTCACACAACGTGTGCCCCATTCGCACGACGCCGATCAGGCCATCTCGGAACAACGCCTGCGCGCGCACTTCCGCACCCATCGAACTCCCCACCACGCCGGTCTCCAGATCGACAGTCCCGTCGCGCAGAGACGCGCTCTCTTTGTTTGGTTTCTGCACGAAGCAGAGCCGCACGCCGGGAGCCTCCTCGCCGACGCGGGCGATGAGGTCGGGGGCGAAGTTCTCTACAAACCCCTCGCTGGTTCGCAGCGTGAACGTTCGCACCAGTTGTTTGAGGTCGGGCGTCTCGGCAGGGCGTAGCACCGCTTCAACGTCCTGCACGAGTTGAGAGACCTTGTCGCGGAGTTCGAGCGCGCGCGGAGTTGGAACGAGGCCGCGTCCCGCCCTGACCAACAGGGGATCGCCCGTCGTCTCACGCAAGCGCGCCAGCGCGCGGCTCATCGCCGACGGACTCAGCCGCAAACGCCGTGCGGCGCGCGCCACGCTCCCCTCCGCCAGCACCGCATCGAGAGTGACGAGCAAGTTGAAATCAGGGGTGGACATGAATTGTTTTTAGCACAGTTTGTTTGTGATGCGGCGTCAGGCGCACTAATAAAGTGCAAGTGGTGCGTCTTCCGCCATACTACAGAAGAAGGTATGGTTCGGATGGTTCCGGTTTGAGAGTTGCCGAAAAAGCGGAGGTTATTTTGAAGCCAATCATTGCACGACGAGACGAGGCGGCGGAAGAAAGTGCGGAACGCGCCCCTTCGATGCGCTGGATGCTTGCCAGTCTCTCTCTCTCCATGTTGATGCCCTCGCTCGCCACCAGCATCGCCAATGCCGGATTGCCGACGCTGGCGTCGAGCTTCAACGCTTCATTTCAAGCAGTTCAGTGGATCGTCCTCGCTTATCTGCTCGCCATCACGACCTTGATCGTCAGTGTCGGGCGGCTCGGCGACATCATAGGCCACCGGCGGCTGCTACTGATGGGGATCGGTCTGTTCACCGTGGCCTCGCTCCTGTGCGGCCTCGCGCCGACGCTCGCGCTGCTGATCGTCGCCCGCGCGGCGCAGGGAGTCGGTGCGGCCATCATGATGGCGCTCACGGTGGCTTTAGTCAGTGAGACAATTCCGCGGGCGAAGACCGGCAGCGCCATGGGTTTGCTCGGAACGATGTCCGCCATCGGCACTACTCTCGGCCCCTCGCTCGGCGGCGTTTTGATCGCCGGACTCGGCTGGCGGACGATCTTCCTCGTCAACGTGCCGCTGGGTCTCCTGAACGGTCTGCTTGCGTATCGCTACCTGCCCGTCGCTCGTCGTGAAATTAAGACGGAGCGACGGGCGGGCTTCGACCATGTGGGCACGCTGCTGCTCGCTCTGACGCTCGCGGCTTATGCGCTCGCCATGACAATCGGGCGCGGCCGCTTCGGTCTGCTCAACGTGGTTCTGCTGCTGGCCGCCGTCTGCGGAGCGGGATTCTTCGTCCTCGTCGAAGCGAAAGCCGCGACGCCATTGATCCGTCTGGCGATGTTCCGCGATCCGGCGTTGAGCGCGAGCCTCGCGCTGAACACGCTCGTCTCGACAGTGATGATGGCGACGCTGGTAGTCGCGCCGTTCTATCTCTCGCGTGCGCTCGGACTTCAAGCGGCCGTTGTCGGACTCGTGTTGTCGGTCGGGCCGCTGGTCGCCGCGCTGACGGGCGTGCCGGCCGGTCGCCTGGTAGACCGTTTCGACGCCGGGCGGATGAGCATCGTCGGACTCGGCGGAATAGCGGCCGGTGCCTTCATTCTCTCCCTGATGCCTGAGAGGTTCGGCGTCGCCGGTTACATCGTCCCGATCCTTGTCATCACCGCCGGTTATGCGCTGTTCCAGGCGGCCAACAACACCGTCGTCATGACGGACGTTCGCCCGCACCTGCGTGGCGTCATTTCAGGCATGCTCAACCTCTCGCGTAATCTTGGCCTGATCACCGGCGCATCGGTGATGGGGGCGGTGTTCGCGCTCGCATCGGGGACGACGAACATCACGACGGCGCGCCCCGAGGCCGTCGCTGCCGGCATGAGGATCACGTTCGCGGCCGCGACGATTCTGATCGCCATCGCGCTCGCCATCGCGTTCGGCAGCCGTGCTCTCTCGCGGCATCGTGGAAAAGGGCAGACCTCGCCGCGGCGGAGTCCATTAACGACATCATCGCCCGTATAGGTTGAGGTAGATGAATCACTTCATACTCTGCCCGTCGCGGCTAAAATATTTTTCGCAACCCGGCCTCCGTTAATCCATCGCCCGCCCATACTGCGGCGGGTGAGTGGTGTTCACGCCCAAGGTCTTGGCCGCATGAATCGCCCAGTAAGGGTCTCGCAGCATCGCGCGGGCGAGGAAGACCGCGTCGGCTTCACCGGAAGCGATGATTCGTTCCGCCTGCTCCGGTTCGGTGATGAGGCCGACTCCGCCGGTGGCGACCCCCGCCTCCGCGCGGATGCTCGCGGCGAAGGGCATCTGGTATCCCGGCGACACGGGGATTCTGGCTCCGGGCACCGCGCCGCCGCTCGAACAGTCGATGAGGTCAACGCCCGCATCCTTCAGCCGGCGTGCTAACTGAATCGACTGCGGCAAGTCCCAGCCGCCTTCCACCCAATCGGTCGCGGAGATGCGCGCGAAGACGGGCAGGTGAGACGGGAACGCCTCGCGCACCGCGCGCGCCACTTGCAAGGGAAACCGGGCGCGCGCTTCCAACCCGCCGCCGTATTCATCGCTCCTGTGGTTTGAGAGCGGCGAGAGAAATTCGTGGAGCAGGTAACCATGCGCCATGTGAATCTCGACCACCTCGAAACCGGCGGCGAAGCTGCGCCGGGCGGCCTCCGTGAACTGCGCAATAACTTCTTCGCACTCGCCCGCAAACATCTCGCGCGGCGGCGTCTCTCCTTCCCTGAAAGGGATGGGACTCGGAGCCATGGTCTGCCAGCCGCCCTCCGCCTCGCGCAGGAAACCGCCGCCCCGCCACGGCACGTCGGTAGAGGCTTTGCGCCCGGCGTGCGCGAGTTGGATGCCGGGCACAGCACCCTGACCCTTGATGAAAGCGGTGATGCGCTTCCACGCTTCGGCGTGCGCGTCCGACCAGATGCCTGTGTCGCCCGGAGAGATGCGACCTTCGGGCGAGACGGCGGTCGCTTCGGCCATCACCAGACCCGCGCCGCCGACCGCACGACTTCCCAGGTGGACGAAGTGCCAATCGTTCGGCATCCCGTCCGTGCTCGAATACTGGCACATCGGCGAGACGAACACGCGATTCTTAAATTCGACTTCCCGCAGCCGCAAAACTGAAAATAGTCTGCTCATACTGTGAACTACCCCTCACAAGGTGCGCCGTGCATCGTTGGTGAAGAATTTAAAGTTAAATATCAATCGTCCGTGCCGGGGTCTGTCTCAACAATATGAGACGACCACCGCCGTCGCTACTTTTCTCCGAAGCGAAAGGTCACCCCAACCGTCGCGCCGGATGAATAACCGGGCGTCGCATGGATGCGCTCGGCGGGAGCGTCGCCGGGGCGCAAGCGCGACTCGAAGAAATTCTGCGTCTCGTAGTAGCGTTTGTTGAAAATATTATCGACCGCGAAATTGAGATCGACGAAGCGGCGCAAACGCTTGCTCACGTAGAGGTCAACCACGTCCAAGCCTGCCGCGCGGATGCGCGCGTCGAGCGGGTCGAGACGATAGTTTCCGGTGTGCCGGTAACGGAGCGAACCGGAGAAGCCGCGATAGTTCGAGAGCGTCAAACCGGCGTTCGCCACCGTGTGCGGCGCAGCGTCAACGTACTCGCGCGGTCGTGTGCCGCGGAAGAAGGCGTTCGCCACCTGCGTGATGCCGCCGTTGAAAGAGAGATAGCCGGTGACCGCTACCGAGTGCTTGATCTCGAAGCCGGAGGAACGGCTCGCGCCCGCGAATTCGATCGTGCCGTCGTCTGGAATGTAGACCTGTTGATTCGAGGTGTCGATCAGGAACAAATTCGTGGTCAGGGAGAATCGCCGGTAGTTGTGCGACGTGCCGATTTGATAGAAGTCGGTGGTCGCCACCTTCGGGCTGTCGGGACGTTGCACGACGCCGCGTGCGTCCTGACTACTGATGCCGCGCCCGTAGTTGAAGTGGAAGGTCGCCGGGAAGGAGTGCGAGGGCGCGTAGGCGACGCTGGCCTTCGGCTGGATGCGCCCCTCGCTTTGCCTGCCGGAGAAGACTGGCCTGATCCGGTCGGAGACGCTGAAACGGAAATGGTCGTAGCGCAGGCCGCCCTCTAAGCGCAGGTGGCCGCCGAGGAGATCGAGCGTTTGCTGTATGTACCCGGCCGTGTTGGTCACGCGCGCGTCCGCGCTGGTGAGAAGAAAGCAGGGGCTGTTGAATTTGTCTGGCACCCCCGGTTGGCCTGGGTTGTCGTTGAACGGGCAGCCCGCCGGATTTGCGCGCGTCAATCCAGCGCGGTTCGGGTTGCGCCTGATGGACGGGTAGAGGCCGACGTTGGTTTGGAAGGATTGGACATTGCCCCCCAGCGTCAGCAGCCCACGCCCGCCGGGGAACACGGAGGGACGTAGATACTGCGCGTTCGCGCCCTGCTGCAAGCGTGAGTCGTGTTGTTGAATCTCGTCGCCGAACTCGGGGTCGGCGAGAAAGAAGGTGAAATTCGACCACAGGTCGAAAAGCGAGCGGGTCGCGTAGCCGTCAACTTTAAAGAGGCTCCCGCCGCCGAGTTCGCGGCGGTAATAGACGCCAAACGTGCCTGAGCGCACGCGCCCGCCGTTATCTGGGTCGATGAAGCCGAAGCGGTCGAGGCGTCCGGCCGCCACTTCGTCGAGCGGAATCTGCCCCGACGAAAAAAAGTCGTTGCGTCCGAAGTTGAACTTAAAGCCGAGCGCCGACCGGGCATCGAGCGTGCGCGTGTAATTGCCGGTCAGGTTGTCGCGCCGGTAGCGCAAGGGACGGTTGAAAGCCCCGTCGGTGCGCGACGCCTCGTAGGCGAGAAACCCGACCGCTCGCTCGAATTTCGGGCTGTAAGCGAAGAAGCCGCGAAAGGTGTCGAACGATCCGCCTTGCAGCCGCACCGCAAACTCGTCCGCGAGCGACTCTCTCGTGCGCACGTGGACGACCCCGAGGCCGGAGAAGTCGCCGTACTCTGCGCTGAAGGGGCCGTTCAGAACGTCCACCCCGGCGACGAGTTCGGGCGTGAGGCTCTTGAGTTGGCCGAGGTACCCTTGCCCGTGTCCCTGCGTGCCGAAATTCTGCTGCACGTCGTCAACCAAGACCTTCAACCCGCCGCCCACGCCGCCGTGATCCGTGTTGAAACCGAAGCGTCGAATCTCCACGGACTTGCCGCCGCCTTCGTGCTGACCGGCGTTGATACCGGCGTCCAGCGTATGGAAGATTTGATCGTCGCGCAGAAACAGGCCGTCGCGGTAGACCGTGTCGTTGCGCCGCTCGATGCCCGGATCGACGGTCGAGGACATGATGACCACCGATTCATGCACGGGCGGCACGACGAACGAGACCCTGATTTTCAGGTCTTCCGTCGCCTCGCCCGCCGCGATCGTTTGTGAGACGAGCGCGATGCCCCGGCCAAAGAAATTGAGCGTCAACGTCCCGGCGGGGACAGATAGGCGAAAGTTGCCTTCGGCGTCGCTCGTCGTCCTTTGCTGCTCGCCGGAGGCCGCGCGTGCGAGGACGGTAACCCCGGCCACAAGTTCGTTTTGCTCCGAGAGAATGACGCCGGAGACGATGCGGCTATCACGGGATTGTTGAGGTTGTGCGAATGTGGAGCCATTCAAAACGGGGACGGCTGACTCTCTGACTAATGACTGCGCGATCAGCGCGCCAGGGATGATCAGCAGCGCCAGGCTCATCACGAGTTTCAGTATCGCTCTATTCATCACTGCTCTCTTGGGAAAAAGTTCTTCCCTAAGATACCAGACGCGCGGCAACATTTCGCCTCAACCGTGTTCCCACGGCGCACACACGCTCTACCTCCCATGCGATTTGATTTTATGTCGGGGGTTTCGGTCGGCGGCGGTTGCCGCTCCGGCGAGATGAGAGTGAAAGTGACTATCTTGGAGCCGTGGCCGGGAGAAAAGGCGTGGCGCGCGCCGGACGCGGCGGCGAGGAGTTTGTATAGGGCAATAGTCGGTGTGAGCGGTTCGGGCGGGCGGCGAAGACGTGACACGCGCGGCGAGAAAATGGGCGCGGCGGCAAGAGTTGCCGCCGCGCCCGTAGGATTTTCGCAGCACTAGCGTCGAGAGAAGCGGCGCGCCCTTTTAATCGGCGATCCGCATCACGCAATAAGTCGCCGTGTTACAACTGCGGGAATTGCGGCTTGCTGTCCTTCCACGCGTTTCCGTAGCGCGCGTGGGTGCCCGTCACCGCGTCGGTAATGCCGGGGTAGCAGGCGGGGCCGGCGTAGATGCCGTAGGGGTCGAAGAGATACCACTTCATGTCCGTCGGGTCGCGGCGCGCCCAGAAGATGTGGAGGTGGGTGTTGGCGCCCGCGCCCGTGCCCTTCTTGCCGCCCGGCCCCGTGTTGCCCGTCCAGGCGAGCGCCTGTCCGCGCGTCACGTTCTTGCCGAGCAGGCTCATGTCGATGGCCTCCGAGTTCTTCCCCCAGAACTTCTCCTGCAACTTGCGGTCGGCCTTCTTCTGCGTGCAGCCCGACATTTCCAGGTACGCCTTGTAGTCTGTGAGATCGTCGCCCTTGAGGGACGGCACGGATATGTTCCAGGCCGCATCGCAGTCGTTGTCCGCGCCGTTGCGGACGTGGCGGAAGATGGTGCGGTAGTTGTCCGTCCCGCCGGCGACGTTGTGGCTGACGATCACCGTCCCGCCGCCCCAACTATCCCAACCGATGTGGATCAACTTGCCGGGAGCCGAGGCGCGGAGTTGAAACGTCGTCTCGCCCTGGCTGTAGTCGCCCGCGTGGTGGTAAGTGTTGCTGCTGTAACGCCACAGTCCGCTGTATTTGACAGCGGCGTCGTTGAAGGGGAGCGTGAGAAATTTGTCCACGGGGGCGATGGCCGAGAGACGCACGTAGCGTTGCTTGCCGTCAAAATACCAGGGCGCGCTGTAGAGCACGGTGGCGTTCGCGCCGGGCGTGCCGCACGTGCCGGGCTGCCCCTCGCAGTGGAGGGGCGTGCTCTTGATGTTTCTCGTGTACGGGTTGCCCGTCTCCGGCATCACCTGATTGAGACAGCTCGCCTCCCAGGGAGAGGAGTAAACTTCCAAGTCCGACAACCTGAGACTACTCTTTCCGTAATTGTGCGACTGGGAGCTGAAGTTCTCCTCGTCAACGCCGACCCACAGGGCGTGCCCGTCCGTACCGGCGCGGAAGATTCCGGCATAGAGGCGTTTCCCGCCCGAAACGTAAGTCTCGAAGTCGATCATGCGCAGGTTCGATTTTTTCAAGTCGGCGGCCTGTTTGTCGAACTCACTCCATTCAAGCCCGACGAGCGCGCCCTTGGCGTCTCTCCCGGCGTGGAAGATGCCCGCGTAGAGGGTCTGGCCGCCCGCCTCGTAAATCTCGATGTCCACCATGCGGAGGTTCTTGCCTTCAAATTCCTGCCACTTCGCGTGGAAGTCGTTCCAGGGCTTACCGATGTAAGCGTCAACGTCGTAGGCGCCCGCGCGGAAGATTCCGGCGTAGAGGCGTTTTCCGCCCGACGTGTAAGTCTCGAAGTCGATCATGCGCAGGTTTTTCTTCTCAAGGTTCTGCCACTCCGCATAGAAGGGCGCCCACTCCTGGCCGACGATCGCGCCTTTCGCGTCGGTGCCGGGTCGGAACACGCCCGCGTAGAGACGCTTCGACCCTTCCGTGTAAGTCTCCAGGTCAACCATGCGGAAGCCTTTGCCCTCAAGCGACTGCCACTCCTTGAGGAAAGCATTCCACTCCAGCCCCATCACCAGAGAGGAATCGGCGGGGTTGGCGCGGAAGATACCGGCGTGAATTTGGGTGGAATCCTCTATCGGGTCTTGCGGCAGCGGCGCGGCCGATAGCAGGGCGTCGGCGGGCGAGAGCGTCACGTACATCGCCAGCAGCGCGACAAGCGGGGTGAGTCTGCGAATCGTTTTGTTTACAAAGCTGATCATTTATCCGGTCTCCGTTCTAACCGTGGGTGGAAAAACCTGGCCGGGCGGTGTGAACTCTGTCCGCAAGTACGCGCCGGGCGTTTGACCTCACCCGTTAATGCGTCCGCGGCGGCCGAAAGCTATCACCGGAGACGAAAAAATTTTTGACGGCGGCGGCGCGGGCAGCATGCGGGTGGTGAAAAGTTCCCCGCCACCCAAGCTATCGGGGTAGATGAATCACTTCGCAGGCGGCGCGACTCAAACATTTTCTGCAAACGTCCCACTGATGCGGCATCCGCAGCGAGCTTATCGCCCTTCACTCGAACAACTCGCGTTGATGATCATCCTGGCCTTACGCTCGAACTCGGCCGTCCACAGTTCGACGGGCTGGTCGCGCTCGTGGTTACGCGAGGCGCGGAAAATCCTGGTGATCAGGCCGTCGCTTTTCTCTCTGTCGAGCAGACGCTGGAGACCATCCGCGAGCAGTTTGCGACCCGCCTCGCCGATGCTCGCCTCGCCGACGCTTTTGGCCGTCGTGGTGCAGCGGCCGCCGCTCACACGAATCGGGTCTTTGCCGCTCCATCCCTTGAGCGTCGCTTTCTTCTCGCTGGAACCGGAGTAACCCCACGTCGAACCCATGTCGCTGACGTAGAAGACCGCCTGCCCCGGCTCGCAGGTCAAAGTGTTGTCGGCGTTCTTCGTCCACTTGAGACAGGAGAACTTCTGGTTGTCCACCTTGGTATCGCCGTGGTCGATGAAGGCGAGCCACAGCTTGTAGGCGTCTATCTCCGCACGCGGCGCGCCGCCTTCCAGCAACTTCGATAGCGAACCGGAGATCGAACCCGAATCCTCGTCGTTGCAATCGAGATCGATGCCCTTGCCGAGCGGAAGTTCGATCCCTGCGGCCGGTTGAAAAGGGGTGAAGCGCGCGCCCTGAAAACCGCTGGTCAAACTCTTCTCGCAGTCCGGGCAGGTGACATCGGCGACCCATTCGTCGTCCGCGAAAAAACCGAGCGCCTTGGAGAAGCGCGACGAGAGGAATTCGCCGTAAACCTCCCCGTTCCGCTTCTCCCTCGCCTGCCCCTTAAAGTGCGGTTTCACTTTATAGCGGATGGCGTCGCCGTCCTCATCCACGATGCCGGGGACGGAACAGTGAAATTTGGGGGTGGTGCCCGAACCCTTCTTCGGCTTCTTGTCCGCGACGCACTTCAAGGGCAGGACGAGTCCCGCCGCATCTACCGCGGGTGCGCCGGGACGCGCGCCGTTTTTCGGATTGTAGCCGAGCACGGCGTCGTAGTCCGGATCAGGCTCCTGCCAGACCTTGGCCTTTCGCTCGGCGAGCGCGCGTTCTTCGGACGTGAAGCAGGGTTGCTGCGCGGCCACCGACGAGGCCAGAAAAAGAAGGAGGAGATTGACGATGAATCCCCGGCTCGGCTTAAGAAACATGGAAACGCCCTTTCATCTCAAGAAAATTTGAACTACACGAAACGCCCCGCCGGATGAGCCTTATCGGAGTCGCCGCATAACGCACGCGCTCGCCCAGGACGAATTCCGTCTCCTGGCAGCATTGGCAACTCTACGCGTTGACGCGGTTCGGATTTCGTCTCGCTTCCGCTCAACCGCGCATTTCCCGTCCGAGCCTGCACTTAAAAAACCCCTTTCGGGGAAACCAATGCGATACCGCCTAGCTCTTGCGGCGGGCGTCTTTTTTCCGCTCTGCGCGCTCTCGCCGTTCCGTCGCTCCTGATCCTGGAAGCTGCTCACTCTAACCCAGCGACCTCTCCTGACAAAGCTCCTTCCGTCGCCCCTCGCCCGCAACAGCGTCTAACGCCTTCAGCCCGCCGTCGGCCAGCTTCCCCCGCGCCTTTGCCGGGAGAACAATAGCGTTCGGTGCGTGGTCGCGGACAAACATCTGGTGTACCCTGCCTCGTTGCCGGAGCGCAGCCGCGCCCGACCGCGTCAGGCGCCCGGCCGCGATCAGCGCAACCTACATTCCGCCCGACTCGCGTGCTCGACGCATTGAGTGCGCCGCGAGCGATGCCGGGCGTCAGGCGAAGTGTCTGGAAGCTCTATCGGTAAACTGTCAAGCGCACGAAGTTTGGATATGACTCTACCCGTTGTCATAGCGGAGGCGGCGCGTCTGCTCCTGATGGACGCTCAGGGATTGCTCGCAAATCCTGACCGCCGGGTAACGCCGGCCGCGCTGCAAAAACTCGTCGAGCAGATGGGATTCGTCCAACTCGATTCGATCAACGTCGTCGAGCGGGCGCAGCACCTCACGCTCGCCAGCCGCCTCACAGCTTACCGGCCGGAGCTTCTCTCACGGTTGCTGGAGCAGGAACGGAGCCTCTTCGAGCATTGGACGCACGACGCTTCGGCCATCCCGACGAAGTGGTTTGCCCACTGGAAACCGCGCTTCGCACGGGAGCGAGAGCGCATCTGGCGGAAATCATGGTGGCTGGAGCGCATGGGCGATGAACCGGACAAGGTCATAGCTCAGGTACGCGAGCGCATCGTTCACGAGGGCGCGCTTCGCTCCGTGGACTTCGAGCATCAGGGACGAGTTGCCTCCACGTCGTGGTGGGGATGGAAGCCGCAGAAGGCGGCGTTGGAGTACCTGTGGTCTACGGGCGAGTTGATGGTCGCCCGCCGTGAGAAATTTCAGAAAGTGTACGACCTCACCGAACGGGTTTTGCCCGAGTGCAGCCGCGCGCCGCAGCCGACCGAACGCGAGCACGTCGAATGGGCTTGCCGCACCGCCCTGGAGCGTTTGGTCGTCGCCACGCCGAAAGAGATCGCAGAGTTCTGGCAGACCATCGGGATTGCTCAGGCGAAGGCGTGGTGCGAGGCGCAGGCGCGCGCGGGAGTGGTTACCCCTGTCATGGTGGAATCGAGCGACGGCGCGAAAGGGAGAGCCGGCTTTGCCCTGGCCGATTGGGAACGCAGATTGGGCGGCCTCCCCGCGCCGCCCGCGTGTACGCGCCTGCTCAGTCCCTTCGACCCGGTGCTGCGAGACCGTGCGCGCGCCCGCAGGCTCTTCAATTTCGATTACCGCTTCGAGGCCTTCGTGCCGGGCGCGCAGCGGCAGTACGGCTACTACGTGTTACCCATCTTGGAAGGAGATCGCCTGGTGGGCAGGCTCGACCCGAAATTCGATAGGAGTGATGACGCTCTCCACATTCGCCAGGTCTACTGGGAGCCGGGGATTCGCGTAACGCTCGCGAGGCGGCGAGGTTTGGAAAAGGCCGTCCGGCAATTAGCTCAACTGATCGGCGCGGAGCGCGTCACGGGGCTATGATAATCAGCGAGCGCGACTCTGATATTATGAGAGCAGGATAATCCTGCTGAGACATGAGACAGAAGCCGGGTTGA
Source organism: Pyrinomonadaceae bacterium (assembly GCA_036386515.1). Classification (GTDB taxonomy): domain Bacteria; phylum Acidobacteriota; class Blastocatellia; order Pyrinomonadales; family Pyrinomonadaceae; genus JAIVJZ01. The sequence continues at coordinate 32,303 of DASVVO010000035.1, read as the reverse complement.
GGAAGCCGCAACTCAAGTGCGACCCGGCGAGAAAGGATTTACGAGGCGCGTGAGTACCAACCAACACTCGTTAACGCATCTGGTTCGCCAGCCCGGCCGGAGGGCGCAATCGTCCCCGCCGCTCCTGCTGCTGCTCCACGGCGTCGGCAGCAACGAGCACGACCTGTTCGGCCTCGCGCCTTACCTGGACGAGCGGTTTCTCATAGTCAGCGTGCGCGCTCCGGTCGTGTTGGGCGCGGGCGCTTACGGCTGGTTCAACATCGAATTCACCCCACAGGGAATGACGGTTGATCTGGAGCAGGCAAAGAGAAGCCTCGAACTACTGCCCGGCTTTATAGACGAGATCGTCGAAACCCACGGGGCTGACGATAAATGCGTCTATGTGGCGGGCTTCAGTCAGGGGGCGATGATGAGCCTCGCCCTCGCGCTCACCCGGCCGGAGAAGATCGCGGGCGTGGTTGCGATGAGCGGGCGTTTCCCTTCGCTCGCGCTCGGTCACGAGCCGGATCAGAAGTCGCTCAGGGGCATGCCGGTGCTCGTCACCCACGGCCTGTACGACCCCGTGCTGCCGGTCGAGGAAGGCCGCGCTATTCAGAAGAATCTACAAACTCTTCCGGTAGAACTGACCTACCGTGAATATCCCATGGGGCATGAGGTCGTCTTAGAGAGCTTGAGAGACGTGTCGGCGTGGCTGACGAGCACGCTCGACCTGCGCCGCGCAACGTGACGCACAGCTATGTTTCGGGCTGACCGGCGTAAGTATAACTAAGTGCGATTGAATCGCGCGGGGAGAGTTTACTAACGCCACCTGGCATAGCTTCGGCCGCGCTTCGACCGGCCAGGCTGAATCGAATGAGGCGACTCGAAAAAAGTAGCTTATGATGAAGCGTCTCATGCCCGGAGGCGACGCCTGCGAACGCCGGATTTACACCGGCGTCGAAAGTATGAAAATCAACGTCATGTGGGGACATGCAATCAGGAGAATTTCATGAAACGTCATCCGCTTTTAGCCCTCGCTCTTTTATTATCAAGCATCTTTCAAGTTGCGCCCGTCGGTGTGCTTGCGCAGCAGCAGCCGGGCGCGCCCGCGAATGCCTCCCGGTTCGACCCCAACCGCTACGCCATCCGGCATCAGAAGTTCGTCCTCGACAACGGACTCACGCTGCTCGTACACGAAGATCACAGCGTGCCGATCGTCGGCGTGAATCTGTGGTATCACGTCGGGTCGCGCAACGAGCAGCGCGGGCGCACCGGCTTCGCGCACCTGTTCGAGCACTTCTTCTTCAACGGCTCGGAAAATTACCCGCACGGTTTCCGCGAAGCGATGGATGATCTCGGCGCGAACAATCGCAACGGCACGACCAACAGCGACCGCACCAACTTTTTCGAAGACGTGCCCGTGTCCGCCCTCGAACGCACGCTCTATCTGGAAGCCGACCGCATGGGCTTCCTGGCGAATTACATCTCGAAGGAGATGCTCGAACGCGAGCGCGGCGTGGTGCAGAACGAAAAGCGGCAGGGCGAGAATCAGCCCTACGGGCGAGTCTTCGACGAAATCAGCCAGAAGATGTATCCCTACTCGCATCCTTATTCGTGGTCAACCATCGGTTCGATGGAAGACTTGAAGGCGGCGACGCTCGAAGACGTGAAAGAATGGTACAGAACTTATTACGGCCCCAATAACGCCGTGATCTCGCTCGCGGGCGACATCACACCCGAACGCGCTCTCCAACTCGTCAACAAGTATTTCGGCGGCATCGCGCCCGGCCCCGCCTTGCGCCGCACCGAGAAGTGGATTCCCACGCTCGACCGCAACATCCGCGACGAGATGCAGGATCGCGCGCCACAGGCCAGAATCTACCGCGCCTATCATGCGCCCGCGTGGAAAGATGCCGAGGCGCAACACCTGAGCTTGTTCGCCGACGTGCTGGCGAATGCCAAAGACTCACGTCTCGCGCGGCGTCTGGTCTACGACAAGAAAACCGCGACCGACGTGCGCGCCGCCGTCTCCGAGAGCGAACTCGGCAGCATCTTTCTCATCATCGCGTCGGTGAAACCGGGAGCGGACGCGGCCGACGTTGAGCGCGACCTGGACGCCGTGCTCAACGAGATGCTCGACCAGGGCGCGAGCGAGGAGGAGTTGCGGCGCGCGAAGAACGTCAACCTCGCCAATTTTCTGCGCGGGGCGGAACGGCTCGGCGGCTTCGGCGGCCGCTCCGACATTCTCGCCGAGAGCATGACCTACGGCGGCTCGCCCGATTTTTACCTGCGGCGTCTGGAAATGATGGCGAACGCCACGCCCGCCGAGGTGAAGACGGCGGCGACCCGCTGGCTGCGCGCCAACCACTACACGATGACGGTCAAGCCGTTCCCCAAACTGGCGACGGCGCAGTCGGACGTTGACCGCAAAATCCTGCCCCCGCTCGGCGCCGCGCCCGATGTGAAATTCCCCGCCGCGCAGCGCGCGCGCCTCAAAAACGGCTTGAGCGTCGTCCTGCTCGAACGCCACGCGACGCCCATCGTCAACGTCGCTCTCGCCCTCGACGCCGGCTCGTCTTCGGACGCGGCCGAAAAAGCCGGACTGGCGACCCTCGCGCTCGACCTGCTCGACGAAGGGACGAAGACGCGCGACGCCTTCCAGATCGAAAAGGAACTGGATTTACTCGGCGCAAGTCTCTCCACCGCGAGTTCGCTCGACATGTCGTTTGTGCGCTTGCAGGCGACGGCCGAGAACCTGCGCCCGTCGCTCGCCGTCCTGGCCGATGTCATTTTGAACCCGTCGTTTCCCGCCGATAAGTTTGCGATTCAAAAACAGCGGCGCGTCGCGCAGATCGGTCAGGAGAAGGCGAACCCGAACGCGCTCGCGCAGCGCATCCTGCCCGGCATCGTCTACGGCGCGAATCACGCTTACGGCAAGCCCGCGTCCGGTTCCGAGAAAACCATCGAACCCGTCTCGCGCGAAGACCTGATCAAATGGCACGCCGACTGGTTCCAACCGGGCAGCGCGACCGTCATCGTCACCGGCGACACGACGCTCGACAAAATCCTGCCCGCGCTCGAAGGAACTCTCGGTAGTTGGAAAGGCGGCGTTGCGCCGCGCAAGAACCTCGGCACGGTCGCCCGAACGGCGGGCAGAAAAGTCTACCTGATCGATAAGCCGAACGCCCCGCAATCAACGATTGTGGCCGCGCACATTTCGGAAGCCAGCGGGCAGCCGGAAGACCTCGCGCTCGAACCCGTGATGCAGAACTTCGGGGGCATGGCGACCTCGCGCCTGAATCGCAATCTGCGTCTGGAGAAGCATTGGAGCTACGGCGCGAGCGGGCAGGTGACCTCGGTTCGCGGGCAGCGCACGTTCGTGGTCGTCGCGCCCGTCCAGACCGACAAGACCAAAGAGTCCATCGTCGAGGTGACTAAAGAGATCGGCAACGTCGCGGGCGCGCGCCCGGTCGGCGGCGAAGAATTCAACAGCATCATGCGGAACATGACTTCACGCCTGGCCGGAAGATTTGAGACCATCTCGGCCTTGGAGGCAGCGGCGATCACTCAACTCAATCTCAACCTGCCCGCCGACTACTGGGCGAACTACTCGACCCGGCTGCGCTCGCTCAACGAAGCCCAACTCGATGCGGCGGCCAAGAAGTTCGTCCGCCCCGGCGAAATCGTCTGGATCGTCATCGGTGATTTGAGCAAGATCGAAGCGGGGATACGCGAGTTGAACCTCGGCGAGGTTGTGCGGCTCGACGCTGACGGCAATCAGGTGAGCCGGTAAGTTACGGCGCGCCCGTTAAGGCGTGCCGCCTTCATAACAGATACGAACATCTACTCGATGTGGTGAATTGAATCGTGTTCAGGCCCCGTTGCCCCAAGTGCGGCAGTTCGAGAGTCAGCAAAGGCTACCGGCCGACGAGCGTGCTGCTGCGCGCGGTCGGCTACTACGACATGCATTGTCACAACTGCAACCTGGCGTTCCGTGGGTTCGCCATACCGGGGACGGTGCGAAAGTACGGGCAGGTCGTGAGGGACGGGCACAAGCCGAGGCATAAACGCGGAGCCAACTGAGAAGCTGCCATGAAAGCCAGGAAAGATTCGAGGTTCAACCCGGCGATTGAAGGCCGCACGCTCCTGATGCGCGCGGCGTTCGAGGGAGACTTGGAGATGGCCGTGGCGTTGCTCCAGGAAGGCTCGCGGGTGAACGAACGCGACGCCGACGGCGACACGGCGTTGATGTTCGCCGCCTTCAACGGTCACTTCCTGCTCGTCAAACTGTTGCTCGGGCACGGTGCTGACGTGTTCCTGCGCGCGCGCAATGGGTGGACGGCGAGGCAGGCGGCCGTGTCGAAGAACCATAAAGAGATCGTGGCCTTGCTGGAGCGGGCGGAGGAGAAAGCGATGTCCGAAGGGCTGTCGCGGTTAGGCGAAGAGTTTTCCTGAAAAGCCGAAGCCGAGACAGGTCAAGGCGAGCCGAGGAGAAAGCCGTGCCGAATCCTGAGAGCGAAAGCCTTCAGCTTAATAATTGATGGAATAAGGGCGAAGCGAGATATTCATCTCGACGAATTAACTGAGGAGTCGTCAGGAGACAGCGCGCTTATTTGTGTAGCGCGCGTCTCTTTCGCCTGCGGGCAGCCGCGAACGCCCCGCTCAGGCCGGTGCCGAGCAGGAGCAAAGTCGCAGGCTCAGGGACAGGCTCCGCCGCCGAGAATTGTGCGCGGAAGGCAAGATCGCTCCCCTGAAAGGGCGTGCCGTTGAAGTTGCCCCAGGGCGTGTTGAAGAGTTGTGAGAAGTTGGTGCTGTTGTTGAGAAACACCAGGTTGCCTCCCGCGTAGGTGTCTCCCTGCAACGGCATACTGCTCGCCGTATCAAAACCGGCGTAGGGGTAAGAGCTATTCAGGAACACGACATACTGCGAGGCGGGGGCTAACATGATCCCCCCGGTATCGAAGGTCAGGAACTGGTAGCCGGAACCGGTTCCGGTGGTCGTCATGATCGCGCTCTGGTAGAGCTGCACGCCCGTCGCTTTAGTTCCATCCCAAGCATACACATACGCCTGAAACGTGACCGGCGCGCCGGAGGTCTGTCTGAGGTAGAAGCTGAAACTGTCAAGTCTCGTCGCCCCGGCCGCGACGGTGATCGTTTGCCCGACGGTAGCGGGGTTAGGGGAGCCGGGGCCGTTCGTCACCCCGCCAGACGCCAGCGCGCCCCCGCCGACCGTGTCGATGACGAAAGGGTCGGCCTGCGCCGTCGAGACAGCCCCGAAGTACAGAAACGCAAAAGCGATTGACAGAACCAGGAATCTTTTTGACATGTTACTTCCTCTGGAATCTGAGTCTTGCCGCCGGAATTTGCGCGGCATTATACATGCTTTACCTCCCACCTCATTAAAATATTTGCTGATCGAGCGAACCGTTGCGCCCGCCCGCTCAACTCTAAGAAGCTGTTTGAACGAGTCCCGTGAGGGACGATTGATAGTAGCCCGACGATTTATCGCCGGGGATCAGGCAGCAGGATAAAGTATGGAGTCCCGGAGGGACGGATTGAATGTTTATCACTATTCAATCGTCCCTCCGGGACTCTATGTAAAAGGCACGTTCACCATCCCGGCCATAAATGGCCGGGCTATTATCAATCGTCCCTCCGGGACAAGCACAGATTTACTTTTCAAACGGCTTCTTGGATTTTACGGGGCAATTCCACGGTTTCGTGGCAAGAACTGGGCCTTGAGTGAGAATCCGTCCGCCGTGTTGCGGCAGGCAAGCCCCGACCGCAACGGTTCCTTGAGCAGACGACGGAAGCCGCCCGTCAAGAGGCTTCGCCATCAAGGATGAGCGTCGCCGTAGACTTCGCGGTAAGTGCGGACGGCCTCGTCTTCGGACGGGAGGCCGAGCGTGTCGGTGAAGCGGTTCATGAAGTTGAAGGCGCAGGTCTGGAGGACGACTTCGAGCGCGCCCCGGTCGCCGAACTCGGCGCGCAGCTTGTCGAAATTCGCGTCGGTCACTGCCGCCGGGCTGGTCGTCAGCAGGCGCGCGAAGCTGACCGCCGCCAACTCGCGCGGCGAGAGCGCGGAGTCGTCTTTACGCATCCGCACGAGCTTCGCCGGGTCAACGCCGAGACGACGCAGGCCGAGCACCTGATGCAGCGTACAGTAGCGACAGCCGTTCGCCATGGAGACGGCGAAGCTGACGTGGAGTTGCAGCGCGCGGTCGATGGTGGCGCGCTCGCGCACGGCCGCGCCGTAGGCGCGCCAAGCGGCCGCGAGCGCGGGCGCGCGCAGCATGGCGCGTTGCGAGTTGGCGATGCCGAGGCCGAGACCGGCGTTGGCGCGCTGCGGCTCGCGTGCGGCGGCCGTGAGGGTGGCGGTCGCCGCCATCTCCTCGTCGGAGATGAGGCCGATGCGCGCTCTGGGCGCGTGGAAGGCGGGCACGGCGGTCGGCACTGCTTCGGTTGTCCACGCCTCGACCGGGAGACTCGACGCTTCGCACAGGCGTGCGAAGTAGTTGAAGAAGCACGTCGTCATGGTCAGTTCGACGATCTGCGAATCGTTGTAGTGCGCGCGGACGCGCGCGAAGTCGGCGTCGGTGATGCCGTTGGCGTCGCGCGTGAGTTTGTCGGCGTAATCGACGGCGAGTTGTTCCGCGGGCGTGAGACCCGACGCCTGTTTGCCGCGCAGGCCGGTGAGCATGGCGCGGCCGCGCTCGCTCGCGCGCAACCAGCGTTCGGCGTGGGCGAGCGCGTAAGGCGTGCCGAGCACGCGCGCGACGCGTTGACCCATCGCCATTTTCGTCTCGGGCGGGAGCGCGCCGCCGTAGAGAACGGTGCGCGTCAGGTGTGCGAAGTGCGGGGCGGCCTCGGTGTGCTCGGCGAGCAAGCGGATGTAGTTCGGCGCGTGCGCGCCGCCGAGCGGGTCGGCGAACTCGATGGCCTTCAGTCGCGCGGCGTCCGACGCTAAGGCGAGGCGGGTGGGGCGCGCGCCCGTCTCCGTGCCTTTCGACGACGCGCGGGGCGTGCCGGGGACGGCGGCGAGGACGGCGGCGAGAAGGACGAGGGCGGATGCTGACAGGGCGCGGCGATGGTTTCGCACTTGAAGTTTCATATCGGTTATCACCTCTGATTCGTAAGGACGTTCTACGTGTGCGCCGGGCGAAGCCGCGCCCGAGCCACGCAGGACTGAGCGCGGCCGCCTCTCAGAAAAGGAAACGGACGCCCATTTGCACGTTGCGCGGCTCGAAGGCCTGCGTCGATTTGCCGAAGTTCGGCAGCGAGAGATCGGCGTTGGGGAGAAACAGGTTGACGTGGTTGAAGGCGTTGTAAACGTCGAGCCGCAGTTGCAGTTTGACGTTCTCCGTGAATGGGACATCGCGCGCGAAGGCGAAGTCGAAGGTCGTGTAGCGCGGCCCGCGGAAGGTGTTGCGACCGAGGGTGCCGTCGGTGCCGGGCGTGGGGATGGTGAAAGCGGAGGCCGGGAACAGCCCGTTGAGAAAGTCGGCGCGGCTGAAGGCGGTGTTGATGGTGCCGGGCGCGGGCGCGTTCGGGCGGTCGTAGAAGCCGCCGCCGACCGCGCCGCCGCCGCCGTCGCGGTTGTAGTCGCCGCCCGCGCTCGACGGCGCGCCGTTCCAGACGGAGAAAGGCCGTCCCGACTGCGCCGTGATGATGGCCGACAACTGCCAGCCGGAGGCGAGCAGATTCCCGATGCGCCCGCGCTCAAGGAAGCGGACACGGGGCGACCAGACGAATGCGGTGGAGAAACGGTGCGGGATGTCGAAGAGCGAGCGGGCGCGTTCGGCGCGCAGGTCGGAGACGTTCTGCGCGCCCTTGCCCGGCTCGGAGTTATCCTGAAACTGGCCGGTCGAAGTGTCGCTCGACGTGTCGAGCCATTTCGAGAAGCGGTAGTTGGTCTGGAGGAGCAGACCCCTGGCGAAGTTGCGGCGCAGTTCCAGCGTCATCCCGTGGTAGCTCGAAGAGACGCCGTTGGTGACGAAGAGGAGCGTGCCGAAGTTCGGGTTGATGCGGTCTTCGCGCCCGTCGAGGAGGTCGCCGCGAAAGCGGTTCACGTCGTCGATGCGTTCGAGGTTGACGCCGATGGTGCCGGTGTAGCCTGTCTCCGCGACCCACCCGCCAAGCCGCCGCTGCGCGCTGAGGAAGAAGCTCTCGCTGTACTGAGTTTTAATCGTCGGGTTGACGACGAAGCCGGTGGGGCGGATGCGCGCCGTTTCGCCGGGCAGGGGGTTGATGCCGCCTTGCGGGTTGAGGCCGCGCGCGAACTCCGTGTTGAACGGCACGGGAATGCCGTAGAGGATGCGCGTGCCGATGCCGTTGGCGGGCTGGCTGACGACCTGCACGGCGTCCGGCGGCAGGGCGCGCGCGCCGCCGATGGACTGGCCGTGGTGCGGCTGGAACGAGATGCTGAAACCGGCGCGGAAGACCGTGGCGCCCGTGCCCGTCGGATCGAAGGCGAGACCGACGCGCGGCGCGAAGTTCAAAAGCGACGGGTGGTAGAGGCGTTCGACGTGCCCGACCGAGGCGTTCCTCAGACGCTCCTCGAAACTTGAGCCTTCGCCGGGGATGACGGAGGAGAGGCGTCCCTCGCCCTCGCGCGGGTCGCCGAAATAATCATAGCGCAGGCCGAGGTTGACGTTGAGACGCTTGCCGAGTTTCCAATCGTCCTGCACGAAGAGGCCGAACTCGTGGAGCGTGAAGTAGCGCGCGAAACCGGAAGCCTCGCCGGTCGCCGGATCGACCGTCAACGTCTGTCGAAACGGGCGGTCGTCGATGAAGGAGCGCAGCGAGTTGAAAGAGAACGCGCCGGCCGTAGGGGGGCCGATGGAGAGACCTTTATGGATGCGCCGCGCTTCGCCGCCGAAGCGGAGCGTGTGCGCGCCGCGCACGAGCGAGAAGGTGTCGCGCAGTTCGTAGGTACGCAGTCGCGTGGCCGAGTCGAACACGTCGCCGAAGGGCGCGGTGATGCCGGTGATGGTGATGTCTGGGATGAGGGCGTCGGGGTTGCCGCGCGTGGTGTTGATGAACTGGTAGGCGAAGCGCAGGTCGTTGACCGAGTTGCCGAGCACGCGCGTGTGGCCGAGGTTGAGGTTGCCGAAGACGCCGTCGAACGCGCCGCGGCTGCCGCGCACGGCGCGCCCGAGCGTGGCCGTGGAGGAACTCGTGCCGCCCTGGTCGCGTTGACGCTCGCCGATCCAGCGCGCCGTCAGCTTGTCGCGGTCGTTGTTGAACGAGTGATCGACGCGCGCGAGGTATTGGTCGAAACGGATGTAGTCGCCGAGGTTGACGCTCGCGCTGCCGCTGGCCGGGATCGTCAGGCCGTCGATCGTGAGGTTGCTCTGGTTGGCGTAGCGGTTCGAGCCGGAGCCGGGCAGCGGCGCGGGCGCGGGGAAGTCGTTCATGAGCCGCGCGGCGATGCTGTTGGGGCGCGTGCTTAGGACATAGTTGCGCAGCTCGGGCGTCTCGACCTGGAGCGAGACGGCACGGGCGACGGCGTGGCGCGTGCCCTCGTAGAGTCCGAAGAAGAAGGTCTTGTCGCGCCGGATGGGCGCGCCGATGGTCGCGCCGAACTGGTTGTAGACCTGCGGCGCGCGCTCGGCGGCGAAGAAGTTGCGCGCGTTCAGGGCGGCGTTGCGGTGGTAAGTCCAGAGGCGGCCGCGCACGCTGTTCGTGCCGGAGCGCGTGCGGAGATTGACGACCGTGCCGTTGCCGCGCCCGAACTCGGCCGAGAAGTTCGAGGTCTGCACCTGCGCCTCCTCGACCGACTCGACGCTGGGCACGATGGCCGGTTCGCCCGTGTTGTTCGGGTTGGTGTTCATCGCGCCGTCGAGCACGTAGTTGTTGCCGCGGTAGCGGTTGCCGTTGACGGTGACGACGGGCGAGTTGGTGAGCTTGGTGGAGTTGGCCGCGCCGGGGATGGCGGTTGCGCCCGCGCTCAGCTTCGGCAGCAGGAACACGTCGCGCTGCGCGAGCGGGAGTTCCGTAATCTGCCGTTCGGTGATGACATCGGCGGCGCGCCCGTCGGTCTGGATGATCGCCGCCGCGCCGGAGGCCACCTCCACCGTCTCGCTGATCTCCCCGGTTGCCAGCCGCGCGATCAACTCGGTGGTCTGCCCGACGCTCAGACGAAGCGCGCGTTGCTCGTAGGTCTTGAAGCCCGCCATGCGCACCGTGATCCGGTAACTGCCGGGCGGCAGGCTGGCGAGGGTGAAAGAGCCGTCGCTGTCGGCCGCGGCGGTGCGCACCTGTCCCGTCTCCTCGTTCTCGGCCGTGATGGCCGAGGTGACGACGACGTTGCCGTTGGCGTCGAAGACCTTCCCCTTAAGCGTCGCCTCGGTGATCTGCGCGTGGGCGACAAGGGGTTGCATGGAAATGATGAACGCCAGCGCGAGAATAAGTGCGCGGAGGAAGGAAACGCGTTGAGCTTTCATGTTGCTTCTGAACCTCTCTGCTATAACCGGCGGGTTGAACCGGAAGGATAGGCGGGATTCGCCGATGCGGCCACGAACGACGCGCGGCGGCCACATCGAACACATAGAACCTGAAGACGTGTCAACACACGCCGGAGACGCAGGCGACTTTCCATACGTCTCCACACTCTCCCCGACCACATCACGCGCGCGCGGACGTTGGTCAGGCTCGGAATGGTCGAGACCCGGTATGTGGTGAGAGGCGATTCACGTCGTGAAGGCGGCGGCCGGAGTGCGCCCGTGCGCGACCACGTGGAGGTCGCCCCGCACGTCTCCTGCCGTTTCTGTTAATTGAGTTGCGGTTGTACTTCCGACTTTAGAAGAGTTCAGAGCGTTGGGAAATCGGCGTACAGAACCTATCGGCTGCAAAAGACATGCCAACGCACACAGGCCGCAATTTATGGTTACAAGCGCGGGCAGGTGTGTCGCCCACGACCTACCCACACGCCCGTCGTCTGGATTAACTGAGGAATTGAGCGGAATTTGAGGTGTGCTGTTTTTGACCTATGAGCGACGACCCGGCGGTAGTTCCGCCGTAGCTCGCATACCACCGGCCGCCACGCGCCGGAGAGCCATCGCGTCGAAGCAACGGGTTTATGATCGACGGCCGTCCGCCACATAATTTCAGTAGTCGGGCAAACGTCCGGGAGTTGTTAGTGATCGCGAGCCTTGAGAGGTAATCTCAATGGCGCGTGCCGGCGGCGGAATGAAGGCTTTCACACGAGAGGTATCGCAAAGCGTACCTGCGACCGGCGGCCGACACGCAGCCTCTCAGCTAACTCAACCGCGCGGGGCGGCGGGAGATGCGGGGCATGAGCCGGTTAAGGAGTGTGATGCAGACAATCTTTCCCATTCTTCGTTACAACGATGCGCGCGCCGCCATTCAATCTCTCTGCGCGATGTTCGGCTTCGTCGAGTTGTTCTCGGTTCCGGAGTCGGGGATGAGCGTGCGACACGCGCAACTGAAGCTCGGCACGAACGTCGTCATGCTGGGTTCCGTCCGACCCGACGACGGCATCCTCAGCCCGCGCGCGCTCATGGCCGCCACCCAAGCCCTCTACGTGTATGTGGAGGAACTCGACGCGCATTATGAACGGGCGCGCCTGGCGGGCGCGCAGATTGTCAGCCCGCCAGGCGATACGGACTTTGGTTCGCGCGAATACCACGTCCGAGACGTTGAGGGGCACCTCTGGACGTTCGGCACGTTCCTCCCCACCGCCGGCGAGGGGTAGCGATATGGGCGAAGAACTCTTGGTCTGGAGAATCGCCGGAGTCGAAAATCATCGTGACAAGGAAGTCCGCTTGAAGGCGGCTGCCGTGGTTGCCGTTGTGTGCGCGGGCGCGACGGCGCCGCGCAAAGAGACCTGACCGAGGCGCGAGAAGTTGATCGATTCGCCGAGGATACGCACGGCTTCCTGCGGCGCGTGAAAGCCCATCGAGTTTTCGGCCTCGATGAAGTCGAGGTAGAACTGCGCCTTGCGTTGGAAGTCGCGCGCCTGCTTGAGTTCTTCGTCCCGTCGCCCCGCCGCGCGCGCCGCCTTGATGTCGCCGATGAGTTGGACGAGCGCGTCCATCGCCAGGTTGCGCATGCGGAACGTGCGATCCTGATTCGTCTGAACGCGCGCGCGCAACTCTTCCTCCGGCCACTTGTGACAGGTCTGGCAGGCGCGGTTGATGTTCAGGAGCGGCGAGCGGACGTGGTGGTCGCTGATCTTCATCGCGCCCTCGCGCTGGTAGGGCATGTGGCAATCGGCGCAGGCCACGCCCGAACGCGCGTGGACGCCCTGATTGTACATCTCGAACTCCGGGTGCTGCGCTTTCAGCACAGGCGCGCCCGTCTCCGCGTGATCCCAATCCTTGTGCCCCACCTCGTCGTAATAGGCCATGATGTTGTCTATGTTCAAGCCCTTCGCCCACGGGTAGACCAAACGCTTCTCCGTCCCCTTGAAATAATACTCGACGTGGCACTGGCCGCAGACGAACGAGCGCATCTCCTGCCGGGTCGCCTGCTTGTTCACGTCGTAGTTCTCGATTCCCTGCGAGGCTTTGAGGGCGCGCATGCCTTCCATGAAGCCGGGGCGCGTGACCCTGAGTTGCATCGTCTGCGAGTCGTGGCAGTCGATGCAGGCGACCGGGTGCGTGATGAGTTTGCGCGCCTCGCCGAACTTCATTTGATTCATCTGCTCGAAGCCCTTGATGAGGTCGCCGCCACCGAGTTTTTTATAAGGGACGTAGACCGAGCCGTGGCAGTGGATGCACGTGCCGGGTTGCTGCGCGACGCGCTGGCGTTCGGTGAAAGTCTGGTCGGAGAGCATGTAGGCGTGGCCGCGTTCTTCGCGGAAGTCGGTGGAGAAGGCGTAGCCCGCCCACATTGTCTTCAAGCGCGGGTCTTCTTCGAGCCGCGACTGCGCGACGACGGAGCGCGGGTCGGCCTCGGTCGGCGTGCGCGGCATGGCCTCGCTGCCGCCGTAGCGCGTGCGCACCTGATCCACTGTTTTCAGGTAGCCGTCGTATTGCAGCGGAAAATTCTTACCCCAGACCGCCGGGTCTTCCGTCTCATCCGTCAACTCGACGACGCGGAAGAAGGGACTCCGCGCCTCCTGCTTGTGCTCCATGATGTTGACGAGGAGCGCGACGCCCCCGACGGCCGCCAGCGCGGCGACGACGGCCGCCAGCGCGATGAGTTTGAAGGAGCGTCCGCGGCGCGCGGGCTTTGCTTCCGGTGCGTCCGTCTCTTTTTCTCTCTCAGCCATAACGTTCGATCCTTCGTCAGTCTGATGTCAAATTCGCTCGACCGGCGCAGACGACTAGCGCAGGTGCCCGACCGTGCTGTGGCAACGCACGCACGATAAATCGCGCGCCTCGTCGCCGCCACTACTACCGCCGCCGTGCGTTCCCTCGATGGCCTCGACGATCTCCGAGTGGCACTTGCGGCACGCTTGCTCCGTGACGTTGTGATTGCGCCGCGTGATCCGGATCGGGTCGGGGTAGCCGCCCGTCGTGAAGTAGAACGAGTGCCAGAAGCCGTTCGATGCTTTGGTCATGTATTTGCCGACGAGGCCGGGCGGCGTGTGGCAGTCGTTACAGACGGCGACGGCGCGGTGCGACGACTTGACCCAACCGTCGTACTGCTCCTGCATGATGTGACAGTTGGCGCACGCGCCGGGGTCGTTGGTGAGGTATGAATAGCCTTTGGCGTAGATGAAGGTGTAGCCGCCGATACCGATGGCCGCGCCGAGCGCGACGCCGACGGCGATGCCCTGAAGACTCGTCGCCCGCAGAATTTTTTTCAGCCAGTTGTCCCGCCCGGCACGCACGATTTACCTCTCGAAACGATGAATTCCGCCTACCTTCAACCGCTCGCGGATTAGTAACTTCAGGCGGCAAATATAGCATAGCCCCGGAGCGCGAAGGTTAATGAATCATTCGAATATGGTTGCGAAATGCGTCTCGGTCGAAGCAGGCCGCGCGCTGCGTCCGCCGCCTCCGAGGGGGAGCGATCAGTGTCGCGGCCGGTGAGAAGCCAGCGAGTTGAGAGATTATATTCGTAGCTCGTTTCAGCAAGTCTTACGTCCGTAAATAGCGTTTGGCCGGACGCGGTAAATGGCGGTATGACTCGGGCGGTGCCATGCCTTGATGTCCGTTTTGTTGAGGGCGGGCGTCAGCGTCTCGTTGCGTTCGGTGATCACTTGCATGGCGTGCTCCGCTTCGTCCGGCCTGGTGACCTTACGCGCCTCGCCAATCGCCATCACGCTTTGCCAGTTCGACGAATCGGCGACCTCTTCAACTTGAAAACAGACTTCATGGTTGGCGGCGATGAATTCCGTCTTCGTCCCTTCGGTCGTGAAAAAGTAGATGTCTCGACCGTCAAAAGCGTAGTGCATCGGCACGACGTATGGGTGTCCGTCACGGGTGCATCCCAGGTGGCCGTATTGCGCTCTGAGCAATAGCCCGTGCATTTCCTCGACGGTCATCTCCCCGACTTTTAACATCTCGTCTTCCTCCGCCAGTGAGTTCAATTAAGATTGATATATTACCTTGGCGAAATCTATAAACCCGCGCTCCGGCTCCGTGGAGAGTAATCTAACCTGTACCTTCTCTCCCACCGACAAGCCTTCTTCACCCTTGACGATTCGCCCTTCGGCGGGCGGAGCGATGAGCCGCACGAACGTCCCACGCTCTTTCACGCCGGTCACGATCCCATCGAATATTTCGCCCCGGCGATTACCCATGAGCACAGCCACGGCCGATTTCTCCGTCATGCGCTCCACCTTTCTCGCCGCGCTCTCCATCCGGTTACACCTATCGGCGATCTCTTCAAGCTCCTCTCCGGTGTACGAGGGGGCTGCGCCTGCGATGGCCGCTTTTAAGCATCGTTGCGTTATTAAATCCGGGTAGCGACGGTTCGGCGCGGTCGAGTGAGTGTAATCATGAACGGCCAAGCCGAAGTGTCCCTGCTGTTCAAGCCCCGGCATCTCCACCCTGTAGTCGCCGCCGCCCAGCATTTTCAAAACAGAGAGTGAGAGTTCCGCATAACGTTGCGGGTCGGCCGCTTTCCTCTGTGTCAGGAAATCCGAGAGAGAGCGCGAATCGGGCGTCGGCTGGAGAGTAACGCCGAAGGAAGCGGCCAGCTTGACTATCTGAGGCCATTGTTCGGGAGCACGAACGACCCTGCGCAGCGAGGGCACGCCCCGCTCTTGCAGAAACTCGGCCATCGAGGTGTTGGCCGCGATCATGAAACTCTCGATGATACTTTGCGCGCGGTTGTGGCGTTTAATATCGAGGCCGACGACTTCGCCCGCGGAGAGGACGGGCGCGGCTTGGACGGTCTCAAGTTCGAGCGCGCCGTTTTCTTTGCGCAGCGCGTGGAGACGCTCGGTTGCCTCCGACTGGAGCCGTATCTGAGCTTCAAGCCCGGCTATCTTTGCGACGGCGTCGGGCACGGACGAGCGACCCTCCAGCCATTCGCCCACCTCTCCATAAGTGAGTTTTGCGTGGTTACGCACGACGGCTCGATAGACATCTTTCGACGACACTACGCCTCCGCCGTCGATGATCAAATCGATCACCACGACGAGCCTGTCCGCGCCTTCCAACAGTGAAGTTTGATCCGTAGAAAGCTGTTCGGGCAACATGGGGAAGATGACGGCCGGGGTGTAGACCGAAACGGTATTGACGAAAGCGTGGCGGTCGATGACGCCGCCTTTCGGGACGAAACTATCGACATCGGCAATTCCGATCAGCAGCCGCAAGCGACCCTCCGGCAGCCGCTCGACATACTCGACCTGGTCGAGATCGCGCGATTCGGGGTTATCAATGGAAGACCACAGCGCGTCCCGCATGTCTCTGACCGAGCCGTCGATATTTTTTTCGCCTCCCGCCCGTGACAGAGACCGTGCTTCCCGGAGAACTTCGTCCGGGAAATCCGTGGCGAGACCCGAGTTGGTCATCGCGCGCAGAGCGATCGAGCGTAAGTCTGGGTTTAAAGAAAAGGCGTTTGTCATCTGAGATTAGTCGCAAGAGTTATGTGGCACAGATTAATATGAGGCGGGAAAGTTCTTCGAGCGCCTGTAGGAGATGAATCTTCCTGAACAAGATGGGGCGCGCCTGCCGACCGGCTCTCGCACGGTTTGGGCACTTCGGTGCGACGACGCCCCTGTTTCAGACAGGCTCGCCGAAGGGCAATGAGAAACTGAAATTCGATCCGACTCCCCTTTCACTCCGCACCCAAATTTTGCCCCCGTGCCCCTCTACAATTCTTTTCACGATTGCCAGGCCGAGTCCGGTACTTTGCTCGCCTCCCGTGGTCTTGACGCTGAGATTTTCAAAGGGAATAAACAGCCGGTCGATTTCATTCGCCGGAATGCCCTGGCCTTCGTCCTGGACGCTGACGACGACTTCCCTGTCTCTCCTGACGGCCTGTACCTCGACGGTGGTGCCGGGGTGGGAAAACTTAATGCCGTTACTGATGAGGTTATTCAAAACTTGTTCGATCTTGGGCGCGTCGATAACCAGCGCGGGTAAATCTTCCCGGCGTGTGAAGCGGATGTCGATCTGCTTTTGTCCGGCCATCAAACGGTTCAACTCCACGTTTCTTTCCAGCAGGGCGGCTAAGTCCGTTTCCTTTAATTCGAGTTGTAGCTTACCGGCCTCGATTTTTGAGATATAGAGAAGGTCTGTGATCAGATTCAACATGAAGTCGCTGTGTTTTCTGATGACGGAGATGAACTTGTGTTGCGCGGCGGTGAGTTCCCCGAAGTGCTGATCGAGTAACAACTGGCTGTAACCCTCTATGACCTGGAGGGGATTCCGTAAATCGTGGGCGGCGACTCCGATAAACTGGTTCTTAACCTCGTTGAGCCTTTCCAGTTCGATGTTGCGTTTGACTACTTCGCGTTGGGCTGTGACGAGTTCGTTGTTGAGGCGCGCGAGTTCGTTATACAGCTCGGTGTCTCCGTCGAACTGTTGCGACGGTGCGGCGAGCGGCCGTCCCTTCGCCGCGCTCTCCGCGGGTGCGCTCCCTACGACGTGGACGAATTGCTCGTAAATCTTGATGACGCCTGAGCGAGTAGCGGAACCGGCAATGAAGATGCCGTCGGCAGTCGCGCTCCCGCCGAAGCGGATCGACCTGACCCGCTCGCCGACGCCGAGATTCAACTCCCAGTCAAAAGCCGCCCCATTTTCTCGCACGACCTGGAGGAACGCGCGCCCCTTCTCCCGGCTCTCAAAGTCCAATGCGGATTCAAACGGCTCTCCCGCTGAGACGTGCCCGGCGTCCAGCCCATCATGAAGAACCTGCCGCACGACGCCGTCCGGGTCGCACAGTAAGGCAAGCGCGGCAAGCTGTTCTGGTCTACTCGTCATTAACGTTCCCGCGAGAGGTTCATAAACTGGAAGCCATGGCGACCGCATCTGCTGCGTCCGTCGCGTAGGCGTCCGCGCCGACCCGCTTCCATAACTCCGGCTCGACATTGAACGGATAGCCGCCGACCAGAATCTTGACGGCCTTAAAATCTTCCGCCGCGCGAACGGCGGCGATTAAATTTTCGACCGCACGGACGTGAAAAGTCATGGTCGCCGAAACCGCGAGCACGTCGGCGTTGCGATCCGTGAGGGCTTGCAGGATGGCGTTGGTGGGGCAGTTAGCCCCGAGGTAATAGGTGTCCCATCCCTCCATCTCGAAGAAGTCGGTGATGATGCGGACGCCGATCTCGTGAAGTTCTCCGCTGATGCTGGTCGCCACGATCCTCCGGCCGTTCTTTTCCGTGCGGAAGATGAGCGGGTAAAGCTGCGCCATGATGAGTTGCGTGGCGGCCGTGCAGAAGTGCTCTTGCGCCACGCTCACGCGGTTCAACTGCCACAGCCGCCCGATCTCTCGCTGCGAAGACTGGAAAACGTGCAGGTAAACGTCTCGCACCTGCACGCCGGAATCGACCGCTTCCAGGATCAGGCGACTCGCCAGATGCCGCTCCCCATTCAGCAGGAGGCGCAGAAACTTCTGTGCCAACTCGCCGTGCGGCGCGGCGTCTTCGAATAACGGCGGCAGGTCGGACGGCAAAGCGGGCAGCCTGTTTAATGCCACCTCGAAATACTCCTGAACCACCAGCGCCACCTCCGCGGGCAACCGCTCCCGAACCACCTCGCTCATGATCTGTAGGTTACGGGACAAATCCGCCGCCGGGATGCCGCGCGCCTGGAGCATCACTTTCGCCCACCCGATGTAGTCGGAGAAGAGAGCTTGACTGGATGCGGCGACGGCGTCGGCCAAATAAGAGAGATGATAGTTTGCGTCCTGCAAGCACTTGGCGCGTCCCGCCTCGCCGTACCTGGCCGCCAGTTCAGGCTGCGCTTCGTACTGGCGCGAAGTGACGGCCTCGGCCAGCCGGGCGCGCTCCGTATCGAGAATCCGACCAATGGCTTCGCTCAGTTCCGACACCATACCTTTACACGCTCATGAGGAGATATGCTCAAAAAACCGCAGCCGGACGCTTTGAGGGACGAGTTTTAAGCCTCTCGGAATACCTTTGTGGGAATCGTGATACAGGTGGCTATGATGCCACAACTTGAAGCTGTCTTCATCGCGCCAGTAGGTCAGCAGCCAAATCTCGTCCTTGTTGTCTAAAGGGCTAATCACCTCCAGACGTAAAAAGCCGGGGGCGTCTTCGACGAGGTGGGGACGCTTGATAAAAGCATCCTTCACCGCTTCGGTCATGTCGTTGGCGATGGTGAACTGGCTCAGAGCAACGAACATCCTGCCCCCATTATCCCGCGTCTCCGCGCTCGCGCTTTCGCCCAACACAGTATCTCAGGTCTATTGTTTTGTGAAGTTTCTTGCGCCGTCGGACGGACAATGGACGACGGGGATAGAGAGAGACGCCTGATCCTAATCCTCTAACTTGTCGCGTCAGCGCGTCCAGTTCGGCGACAGCTTCTTGATCCACAGGCTGCCCACGACCTGCACGATGATCAGCAAGAGGTGTGCGCCCATCAGCAGCCAGGCCGGGAGCGGCGTCCACGGCGGGACGCAAAGGGCAACGGCCGAGACAACTTCGGCGAAACTTATATGGCGTTTGGTGAGCCGGTGGTGCAGCAGGTGAAGCGCCTGCACGACGAGGAGAGCGATGTATGTGATTTGAGGCGTCGGCATCGGCGACATCTTACCTGATACGCGGCAAGTCTCGCCCGTCGGGGGCTACACGCCTTCTTCGTCGATGCACGGCCTGTCAACGCGCGGCTGTTTTAGACCCGCGACCTTGTAAGGCAACGGCGCAGGGCGATCGGATGTCGCGTTGAGCGCAGCCCGTGTCGGGTCAGCGGTCGGCGCAGGCTGACTGCCGCGCGAGGCACGCCACGGCGGCGATCAGTTCGGCGGGATTGACGGGTTTCACCAGGTGCATCTGAAAGCCTGCGGCCAGTGTCAGCCCTCTATCCTCGTCGCGGGCGTAGGCCGTCAGGGCGGCGGCGGGGACGCACCCGCCCTGCGCGGTGTCGAGAGCGCGCACGCGGCGAATCAACTCGTAGCCGTCTTCGTGCGGCATCCCGATGTCGCTCAACATCACGTCCGGCGTCCATTCGCGCAGCACGGTCAACGCCTCGGCGGCCGACGCGGCCGACCTCACTTCAGCCCCGCAGCGTGTGAGCACCGCTTCGACCAACTCTCTCGTATCGGAGTTGTCGTCAACGGCGAGCACACGCACGCCGCGCAGCGATTCGGAGGCGTGAGCCGCAGGCCGGAGCGCGAGGGCGTCGGCGCGCTCGGAATCGCCCGCGCGAACGGCCAGCAGCGGCAGATAAATCGAGAAGGTCGTGCCCAGCCCCTCGCCGCCGCTCTCCGCGCTCACCGTCCCTCCGTGGGCTTCGACCAGATGGCGCACGATGGCGAGTCCCAGCCCGAGACCGTCGAAGGCGCGTGTCGTTTTAGCGTCAGCCTGCCGGAAGCGTTCGAACACGTGCGGGAGGAAGTCCGGGGCGATGCCCTTCCCCGTGTCGCTGACCGCGACGCGCGCGCAAGAGCCGTCGCGCTCAAGACGCACCTCGACGCTCCCGCCTTCCGGCGTGAACTTGACGGCGTTCGAGAGCAGATTCCACACCACCTGCCGCAGCCGCCCCGCGTCGCCCGAGACAGTCCAGACTTGCGGGTCGAACGACGACCCCAGACGGATGCCCTTGGCCGCCGCCGCCGGGCGCACGACCTCGACCGCGTCTTCGATGATCCGCGCCAGTTCGATCTCGCGCACGTCGAGCAGCAGTTTCCCGCCGATGATGCGCGAGACATCGAGCAGATCGTCGATCAGCCGCTTCTGGTTCTGCGCGTTGCGTTCGATCACGTCGAAGGCTTTGCCGACGCTCTGCTCGTCGAGCGAGCCGGAGCGCAGCAGGTTCGACCAGCCGAGGATCGAGGTCAGTGGGGTACGCAGTTCGTGCGAGACGGTGGCGAGGAAGTCGTCTTTCAGGCGGCACGCGGCCTCCGCCACGGCGCGCGCCTCGCGCTCGCGCAGCAGCAGGCCGTCGCGCTCCTCCTCCGCTCGTTTCAGTTCCTCGATGTAGTGATTCAGTTCCTCGACGTGACGCTCGGCCTGCCGGGTGTGCTCGGCCGCCGCCTCGACGTTCTTCAGATAGGTGCGATAGGTCAGGTAGACGATCCAGGCGACCGGGGTCGCCAGAGCGATGGCGGAGAGGCTGAACGAGCCTGCGAGGCAGGCGATGAACCCCGCGGCCGAAGCTCCGGCGATGTAGGTTACGGATGACCAGAGATAAAACTCCTTCCACGTCGCTCCGAATTGTCGGCCGATCTTGAAAGACTTTTCGAGCGCGATCAGCCCCGAGTTTGCGACGTACTGCGTCATCGCCATGAGGCAGACGGCGGCCAGGAAATTGGCGGAGTAGCCTTCGGCCGTCAGCGTTTCTACTCGGCCGAAGATCAGCCGCAGCACACCGGCCGTCAAGAAGGTCGAGCAGGCCATGACCGCCGTGTTGAAGAGGATGGTGCGCGGCTTCCGGCTGACGCGCAGCGACGAGCAGACGCCGTCGGCCGCGGCGAGGATGACGGCCGGGCTGCCGCCGTAGAGCAGCAACGCGAGGAAGATGAAGGTGTCGCCGACGGTGATGCCGCCCGTCACGCTCGGAATGCGGACGACGAAGCTCGAACTGATCGCGATGGCCGCCAACGCCAGCAGCAGAGACGGCCAACCGATCCGCGCGGCGGGCAGCCCCGAGACGGCAAGTGCGATGACGACCGCACCGGCCGCGACCACCGCCCACATGTAGCGGGCAACATATACTTGTCTGTTCATGATCGCCCCTTCTAGCGCGCGGCCGGGAACGCGCGCCGCCTCTCAGGCGTCGGTCTTGTGCAGGTAGATGGTTTCGTAGAGACCGTGGATGCCGAATCCGGTCTTGAGGTAAAAGGACTGTGCTCTAACGTTGCACTCGTTGACGAGCAGGCAGACGGCGCGTGCGCGCGCGAGCAGTTCGCGCCCGAGTTGCAGCATGCAGCGTCGCCCCAACCCCAGGCCGCGCGCGCCGGGGCGAACATAGACGCCTTCGAGATAGACGGCTTCGGGAGTTTCGGCCATCACGTCGGCTTTGAAGTCGAGGTGGCCGCACGCGCCGACCGACACCCAGACGCGCCCGCGCTCGATACGCCTCGCGCAGCGCGCGCGGAAGCCGTGCGGATCAACTTCGAGCGGGTTGACCCCGCACTCCTCGACGGCCATCCCGGCCTGCGCCGGAATGACGAGCGGAAGGTCTGCGGCGGTCGCGCGCCGCAGCAGACCGGCCGACGCGTCGCCCGCCTCCACGGGCGATGTCTGCACAAACAGCAACTCGCTACAGGCGAGCCGGAAGGGCTGCCCGGCCACGGCATAGTGACGCCAGAACGCCCGAATCCGCTCCTGCTCGCCCATGATCACGTGAGCCGACGAACAGTTTTGCGCGACGCGTGCGAGCGCGCGGAGCGCGGCGTCGTTGCGCGCCTCGACCTGCGTGACGTGGCCGACGAGGGCGATGCCGACGAGCCGCCCGCGCGCGTCACGACAGCCGTAGAACGTGCCGCGGTTGTGCGGACTCTGAAGCCCGTTGTCGCGGATGAAGCCCGACATGTAGACGGTGTGGAGCGGGCGCGCCGAGAGAAAGTCGAGCGTCTCGCGCTCGTGCCCGTCGCCGAGTGGGTGCGCGCGCGGAACGTCCTGCATCAGGGCTTCATCGTCGCACGCCGCGTTGAGTTGTGGTATTTCGAGAGAAGACAGCATCGCGTTCCTTACCTGCCCATGTCGGGCACTCTTCAATCAGCTTGGGAGAGCAGGTTGAAAGCGAACCAACTAGTAGTCCAGATAATCCACGCCGCAGTCGGCCTCCGCCGGCATCCCTGTGGTGTCATCGCCGTTCACGGTCGCCGACTGCGCCTCTAAAGTGAGATCGCCGGTGATCACTCCGTCGCCCGTGATCACTCCGTCGCCCGTGATCACTCCGTCGCTGGTGATGACTCCCTCCGCCAGCCGCGTGCCGCCGCCGGTGAGCAGGTTGACATCGAGGAAGAAGATGCCGTCGCCGGTGATCACGCCGTTGCTCGTCAGGATTTGGTCGCCGGTAATGACTCCGCCGGTCAGGAGCGTCGCGTCGCCGGTGATCACTCCGTCGCCCGTGATGACTCCGTCGCCGAGCAGCAGACCGAGCCAATAGACCTTCTGATACTTCGTGATGAGTTCGACGCCCGTCGCATAGGTGTGTCCCGCGATGATGCCTCGCGCCCACGGGAAGGTGTGCCCCGCGATGGTCGTTTGCGGCGTGGGCGCGGCGGGGGTTTGCAGCAGCGGGTCGCCGAGCGGCGTCGCGGATGTCAGGTCTGTGCGGACAAGGCGCGCGAGCCTGATCGCGCCCTCGATGTTGAGTTGGCCTGCGCCCTGCTCGAACATGTTGAAGCCCGCGAGCGGCTGCGACGTGTACATCAGGATGACCCTGACCATGTTCGGAGTCAACTTCGGGTTCGACTGCAACATGAGCGCGGCCGCGCCCGCGACGGCGGGAGTCGCCATCGAGGTGCCGTTCAGGTACATCATCCGGCGGTTGTCAACCGGACTCACGCCCGCGTCGAGTTGCGGATTCTGCGCGACGATCAAGTTGTTCAATGCCTGCGCGTCGATGATCTTGTTGCCCGGCGCGACGAGATCAGGCTTGACGAGGTTGTCGTAGTGGCGAACGCCCGCGTCATCCGTCCAGTAGCTCCGGGTCGGGCCGCGCGAACTGTAGGTGGTGACGCCGTCGTCCGCGCGCGCGTCCGTGCCGAGGGTATTGGCCGCGCCGACCGTGATCGCCGCAGGCTCGTTGCCGGGCGAGTGGATGCGCCCGTAAATCTTGCGACCCTCGGCGTCTTTGCCGTTGTTGCCCGCGGCGGCAACCACCACGACGCCTGCGTCAACCAGCCGCCGCGCGGCCTTACAGACGGGGTCGAAACGGTAGGAGTCTATGGCCGGTGCGCCCAGGCTCAGGTTGACGACGCGGATTTTGTAGGCCGCGTGGTTCAAGAGCACCCAATCGAGCGCATGCAGCAAGCCCGAAACGCTGCCGACGCCCTGCGAGTTCAGGACACGCAAATTCACGATCGCGGCGTTCGGGGCGATGCCGATGTACTGCGCGTTTGAGACGCGCCCGTTCCCGGCGGCCATCGCGGCGACGTGTGTGCCGTGCCCGTAGGGGTCGTCGGTGCGTCCCTCGCCCGTGAAGTCCTGACTGTGGACGACGCGCAGCCCGTTTGACTTGTCGAGAAATGACTTGTGCCCGGTGTCGATGCCCGAGTCGAGCACGGCGATGCCGACGCCGGTGCCGTCCAATCCTGAAGTCGTCGTGCCCGACGTGGTACGCACGGCGTCAGCCCCGGTCGTCAGCGAGACGTGGCCGAGACGCCCGATCCGTCGGTTCATCGAGACGTAGGCAACGTCGGGACGGGCGGCGAGTGCGGCGGCGGCGGCGGCCGGAAGTGTGGCGACGCGGAAATTGAACTGCCGGAATCGTTGGACATCGCTCGCGCCGTTCAGTCTCAGTGCGCCGTCGAGATCGTCCGTCCACCCGGCGGCCGGTTCGATGATGACACTAACTCGCTCGGCCAACGCTCCGGCTTTAACTTTTTGACGGAGGTCGGCCGACTCTTTCTTCCTCGCAGGCTGAGGCTGCCCGTACTCCGCCCTGACCGGAACGCCCGGACGAAACCCGAAACAGACGAGCGTGAATAGCAAAGCAGTCAGCAAAATGGTCGGTCGCAAGCCCTTCATAAAATGAAATTCCTTATGATTGCGTCTCGAAACTTACGGGATGGACGCTACCCTTCCCGCGAAAAATATGGAGTGAGAAATTTGATGGGCAGTTATCGGAGGCAAAGTCTCCGGCATCGGGTGGGAGCAGACCCGTCTGACGAACAAAATGCACTCATCGCCAAATTCAGAACAGACAGCGCAACTGCGCCTCACAAGTCGAGGGCATCGTTAGACGCCATCCGTTCCACGCGTTCGTGTATGTTATCGGTTTATCAACATGGGGGATGTTAACGAATGTTTTTATACAATAAATTTTGTTAAACCACAAATGATTATTTACACAGCGGCCATTTAATTTTTGTCGGATTCGCCCGCTAATCTTGCCCGTGGCCGTCGCAACGGGAGATAAACGGCGTCACACGAAGCCCGCAAGAGCACCGAGCAGAGTCTCGCGCGGCCACAATCTCCGCCACAAGCGCGAGATGTTCAATTCGGATGTGCGAATAGTTGAAACAATGCTACTAGGGGGCTTTCCCTGACATAGCAGTTTGGAAGGAAGGTGGTATGGGCAATCTCACCGGGGCGAGGAGTGCCGAAGGGAGCGCGGAGGGGAGGGGTTCCGGTATGTCAGCGGGCTGAAGGACGGTCAGGTATGAGTAAAATGGTCAGTCTTCCTCCCAGCTAAGAGTGTTGACGGGGTTGGTGTCCAGGTTCTCCCGCGCGTGGTCGTAGCGCATGACAGTCTTCGGGTCTTTGTGCTTCGTCACCATCTGCACCTCTCGATACGAGTAGCCGGCATTCAACAACTTCGTCACTACCGTGCGGCGCAAGTCGTGCGGCGTGACGTGCCCGATGCCGGTGAACTCCGCCCAACGCCCGACGATCTTCTGCACCATCCGCGTGGATAAGGGACGGGCAAACTCAAGCGTCCGGTAGTTGACTATCGGCTGGAAGAGGAATGCCTCGTCTCCGCCGCTGTGGAGCGTCCCTCTTCTGTCGCGGTCGAGTTTGAGATACTCGTCTATCGCCTCTTTGACATCCTTCGGCAGCGGCCACACCTCTTCTTTGCCACCCTTGATCTTGCAACGCAAAGTCCAGCGACCATGACTCCACTTAACCGACGAGACGCGTAAGTGGCTCACCTCTGCCAGACGTAGAGACAGCCGGAGCATGACCAGCATGATGGCGTGGTCGCGCGCGCCCTCCACCTTGCTGCGATCGGGGCCGGAGAGTAGATACCTGACCTCCTTCGCCGTCAATGCCCTGCCCTGCGGGTTGGTCGGTAGCTCCGGCGGCGTGACCAATTTCGTCGAAGCCGGGTTGAGGGTGATGACTCCGCCGGCTCTGAGATACTCGAAGAACGAGCGGATGATGGCGAGTTTCGTCGCGACGGTGTTCGGCTTGCGTCGCTTGTTGATTCGCAGGTGGTCGCGGTAAGCAATGACGAGCGTCGGTGACACCTGGCTCGGATGGATGTTCCCGACGAAGTGAAAGAACTCGCGGATGACGCGGTGATAGGCCGAGCGCGTCTCCTCGCTCACAGACTTGTAAATGAACGGGCGCGCTATCACCAGGTCGAAGCCGCGCACGGCCACAGGAGGCTGCGCTGGCTCTGTCTGAGACTTAAGAATCTCCGGGGATACCGGTGTGTTGCTCATCTAGCTCTCCTTGATTCCGATGTTCACCGTCGGCGGCTCCCGATGAGGCCATCATGCGTTATCCGCCCCTCTTTTTCTGACCGCGCTCGACGGTTTCCTGCGCCTTCCGGCAATGTTTTAGAGGATCGGAAGCATATCACGGATTGTCGTTATATTCATAAAAGATGTGTTATGCGAAATGTGCTGGGCTGGCGTAGATAACGTCATCTAATTGATGAATAGTAGTAGTTGGTGTGTGTGAAACTATTTGTGAAACAAATTTACGAAGTGTAACTTCAAAGGACATCAGGACACATGCAAGGCGAAATAGCTCTTTGAATCAGAGTGTAATCCACGCCCGTCTCAGTCGGTCTCTTTTATCGTCGGGACAGTTGGCAGATTGAGGTGCATGCATCGAGTGACACCTTTGTCCAAACCCTCCGGATACCAGAATCCCGTCCCAGCACAGTCGGGGCACTTATGCTTCTCTTTGTCATTGTTTGCCTGCGCCTGATTTGCCTGCCCGGCCGCGGCAATCTCAGACGCCTGCTTCTTATCCACTTTCCATAATCTGCGCCGCAGATGCTCGGTCAGGAATGCGGGCACGTTCGAGATCGTGGTGCGCGCCGCTGCGATCTTCAATTCCGTTACTAATAGTTCGCGCAGGTCTTGCCAGTGTTGGAGAGATGCGGAGTTTTTGCCGATTACATCCCTTTCGAGTCTGCGGAAAAGCTCCCCCAACTGCGCAGCCTCATCATCAATTCTTTCTTTGTCTTTAATAAGAGTATTAGGATCATGCGTAAATGTTGATAACTCAGTAGATAAACCCTGGGTACCCTGAGTACTTTCTACCATGGGTACCCTGGGTAGAAAGTGACTAGGGTCACTCAGGGTACCCAGAGTACCCTGAGTACCCTGGGTACCCAGGGCTTCTTCAGGTAAAAAGACGGTGTAATCGTTTCCGCCGTGCGTCCCTTCGCACTCTGTCCAGGTGATAAGCCCGGCTCCGCGCAGATGCCGGAGATTGAGAAACAAGGTCTTAGTCGAGCCGACGTGCGAACCATCCATGATGGCTTGCCGGGTCAGGGTGACGGAGCGTGAGGGCACGATTGCGCCGCGAGTCCTTGAATAGAGAAAATCATATATCTGTTTGCACTTGCCCTTAAAGACTCCGGCGGGCACAGCCTCGCGCGTGATGGAGTTAGCGACTTTCTGGAAATCGCGCATCGGCGCAGGGTGGGTACTCAGGGTACTCTGGGTACCATGGGTACTCTGGGTACTCTGGGTACTCTGGGTTGTTTTGGGTTCCGTGAACTTGCCGATCAGTCCGCGACTGAGTTCCGAGGCATCCTGTTTAGGAGCAGTCTGTTTCTGTACGATCTCACTTAGACCGCGTTGCAGACCGCTTTTCTTCTTGTGGCTCATATTCGGCAAGTAACTCCTTGCTCAGTCTGATAAAGTCGAGCGCACCCGGCGCGCTGGAGTCGAACTCGATAATGGATTGGCTGGCCGACGCTGCCTCCGCAAGTTTCACGTTCTTGTGGATGATGGCCTGAATCATCAACCCGCCGAAGAAATCGGAGACTTCCTTTTTGACATCACGGTCAAGATTCTGCCCACGATTGAACATGTTGAGCAGCCCGCGAATCACGATCTGATCTTTCTCATAGGCGTCGCTCACGCGTGCGATCTGGCGCATCAGGTCGGTCAAGCCGTAGAGCGCGTAGAAGCCACAATCGACGACCACGATCACCTCGTCGGCGGCGACAATGGCGTTCATGGTGGCCGTCCGCATCGCCGGGGGCGTGTCAATAATCACGTAGTCGTATTGATTCTTGATCTGCCGCAAGCGGAGCCGGAGCAGGGAATCGCGATTGTGCGAGGCTTCCAGGCGGTTTTCGAGGTCTGGGGAGATGGCATTCGGTATCAGGTGGAGGTTCGACTTGATCTCCTTGATATATTCGCGCACGTCGGGCGATTCGGCGGTCAGCATGTGGTAGGCCGTGTGCGTCAACTGCCGCGGGTCTACTCCATAGCTGATGCCGAAGTTACCTTGAGGGTCGAGGTCTATGCCGAGAACTCGTTTCCCGTGATGCAGCGCGAGACAGGCTGAGAGATTGACGGCACATGTTGTTTTACCCGTACCGCCTTTAGCATTTGCCAGTACGATTGTTTTCATGCTGCCTCCGCGCGCGGAACCTTAAGCTCCTCAACCTCTGCCCGGCTCACGAGCTTCTTCCGCCTGTCCAGCAGATCAGTATAAGTCTTGAGTAGTCCGGCTTTAACGAGGGAAGTTACTTTGTTGTCGCTGACGCCGAGGAGGTAACGCGCTTCTCTAAGCGTGATCAGGTCGTTTGGCGTATTCATAGCCCCAAACTCTACATTGATCCTCACCACACGTCAATATGCTCTTATGCTCGGAGATAGTCGGAGACAGCCGCTATAATTTGGAGAAGGAAAGAGAAAAGTGTAGGGTGGCAAAAAATATTTTGGCCGCGATTGAGTTGATGAATATGCACGTGCCTCGATACTCTTGTAAGAGTTGAGGGTCTTTCAGTAACACTACCGCTTGACCAAACACTTTTCGAGACGTTGACGGCGTCTGCAAACAAAGCGGGCGAAGGGAAACCCTAAAATACGGAGGTGGATAGATGCGCGCGATCTGGAATGACGAAGTGCTGGCTGAGAGTGACGACACGGTCGTGGTTGAAGGGAACCACTACTTTCCGCCGGATTCGATTCGCGGCGAATTCTTACGTCCGAGCGATACGCACACGACCTGCCCGTGGAAGGGGGAGGCGAGTTATTACGACGTGGTAGCGGGCGGGAAGGTAAACAAAGACGCCGCGTGGTATTACCCGGAGGTGAAAGAGGCCGCGGCCGAGATCAAGGGGCGTGTCGCCTTTTGGAAAGGCGTGAGAGTCGAATAGCCGCGTGCCGCGAGCCGGAGCGAACGCGCGGACTGCAACCGCGTTCCCGACGGGCTGACAACCGGCGAACGCTTGATAAGTGACAACCGACGAACGCTTGATAAAGAGTCTTCCGCAAACAGCCATGTGTGCGCGCGCCGCCTGAATATTCGCTTCGCCGAAGATGAGCACTGCTCCGCCATTCGTCCAATTCGATAACGTCAGCTACGGGCTGCCGGGCGCAGCGCGTCCCATCATCTCCGATCTCAACCTGGAAATTTTTCGCGGCGAGACGCTCGTGCTCCTCGGCGAGTCCGGCTGCGGGAAGACGACCACGCTCAGGCTCGTCAACCGGATGCTCTTGCCGACCGCCGGGCGTGTGCTCGTCGAGGGCAAGCCGACGAGCGCGTGGGATGCGATCGCCTTGCGGCGTTCGATGGGCTACGTGATTCAAGAGGCCGGATTGTTCCCGCACTTCAACGTGGAGCGCAACATCGCGCTCGTGCCCACGCTGGAAGGGTGGACGCGGGCGCGTGTGCGCGAGCGCGTGCGGGAAATGCTCGCGCTCGTCGGCCTCGACCCGCAAACTTTCGGGGCGCGTTTCCCGCGCGAGTTGTCGGGCGGGCAGAGACAGCGTGTGGGAGTGGCGCGCGCGCTCGCCGCCGACCCGCACCTGTTGCTCATGGACGAACCTTTCGGCGCGCTCGACCCGCTGACGCGCGCCGCGCTCCAAAACGAGTTCGCGCAGTTGCGCGCGCGTTTGGAGAAGACCGTCATCTTCGTCACACACGACGTGCGCGAGGCGCTCCGACTCGCCACGCGCATCGCGCTCATGCGGGAAGGGCGCATCGTCCTGCTCGCCACGCCGGAAGAGTTTATGCGGACAGCGGAGCCGCTCGCGCGAGCCTACCTTGAGACGTTGCGGCTTGACGACAATGCTCCGCCCCCGGCGGCGAAGCAGGTCGGCTGAAATTCGTTAGAGCGTATCTCATGAATCTCTTCGAGTTCATCAAGGGCAACTGGCGCGAGGTGTTGACGGCCACGGGCGAACACCTCTTTCTCGTGCTCGTCTCGATCGCGGTCGCCATCATCATCGGCATCCCGCTCGGCATTCTGGTCGCGCGCCGTGCGGCGTGGAAGCGCGCGACGCTCGGCGTGGCGGGCGTCTTGCAAACGGTGCCGAGTCTCGCGCTCTTTGGTCTTCTCATTCCGCTCCCACTGTTCGGCGGCATCGGCGCGCGCACGGCCATCATCGCGCTCGTGCTCTACGCTTTGCTGCCCCTGATTCGCAACACCGTGACGGGGCTTGAAGGCGTGGACAAAAACGTCCGCGAGGCGGCGGTCGCAATGGGAATGCGCGAGCGGCAGATATTGTGGCAGGTGGAATTGCCGCTGGCGTTGAACGTGATCCTGGCGGGCGTGCGCGTCGCCACGGTGGTGTCGGTCGGGGTGGCGACCATCGCGGCGGCTATCGGCGCGGGCGGACTCGGCGCGTACATCTTCCGCGGCCTCAGGCAAAACGACAACACGCTCGTGCTCGCGGGCGCGCTTCCGGCGGCCTTGCTCGCGCTCCTCGCAGACTGGCTCTTAGGACTCCTCGAATCACGCCTGGATGCGAACGTCAAACGACGTGGCGAAACAACATCTGACGAGAGAGGGCGCGCCTGGCGGCGAGTCGGGTTCGTCGCGACCGCGCTGCTGCTCGCGGCGGCTGCGCTCGTGGTGTGGCGCGGCGCAGCCACGCAGCCGACGCCGGGCGCGGACGGGCGGACGCACGCGCCCATCCGCGTCGGCTCGAAGGATTTCACCGAGAGCATCATCCTCGCGGAGATGCTGGCGCAGGAACTCGAAGCGCGCGGGGCGACGGTCGAACGCCGCTATGAACTCGGCGGCAACCTGTGCCATGACGCGCTCCTCGGCGCGCAGATAGACGCCTACCCCGAATACACCGGCACGTCGTTCACGGCTATCCTCAAACATCAGCCCCTCTCGGATGCGCGCGCCGTCTATGAGACGGTGAAACGCGACTACGCCGGACGGTTCAAAGTTGACGTGAGCGCGCCGCTCGGCTTCAGCAACGACTTCGCCATCCTCGTCCGCGGCTCGGACGCGCGCTCCCTAAATTTACGCACCATCTCGGACGCCGCCTCGCACGCGCCCGGCTGGCGCGCTGGCTTCGGTCAGGATTTCATGTCGCGCGCCGACGGCTACCAGGGGTTCACGCGCGCATATCAACTGCAATTTGCCGCCCGCCCGCGTGAGATGGATTTATCGCTCACCTATCGCGCCCTCGCCGCGCGCGAAGTGGACATCATCGCGGGCAACTCAACCGACGGACTCATCGCCGCGCTCGACCTCGTCCAACTGGAAGACGACCGCCACTACTTCCCGCCCTACGAAGCCGTCTTTCTCACGCGCCGCGATGCGCTCGAACGCCCCTCCGCGCTCGCCGCCGCGCTGCAACGCCTGGCCGGCTTGATCACGACCGATGAGATGCGCCTTCTCAATTACGAAGTTGACGGTAAAAAACGCGCCATCCCGGATGTCGTGCGCGAGTGGAGGCGAAACGAAGGACTCTGAACGCACCTCACGCAAACAATTCAGGCGCAAATAGACGGTCGCCGCCGGTGCTTACGCTCCTGACTCGATGGTCTAGGAAGAACCGTCTCGACATGTAAACGTAGAGGGGCTTGGCGGAGGAGAGAATGACTGAACACACATCTCCACGATGTCTGATCTTGGGGGCACGAGCTACGTCGGGTCGGCGGTGTGCAGGTCGTTCCCGGTAGTCACCGGAGCCGGGTGGAATAGCGGTGCAAAAAATTATGTTGACCTGTATTTGAATCCCGGCTTCTCGCCTGGATGATATTCAAACTCTATCACCTGTCCACCGCGCATCCTGCCCGCGTCATATAAAACTTTAGGGCAGGTCAAGCCGGACTCGTTATCGGCCAGCGCGATAGAGTCGAAGATGGTAATGGCGGTCAGGAGCATTAAGTAGCACTCTCCGTTGACATCCTCCGAGACCTTGAGGAGCTTCGGGGTAAGGGATGCCGCGCCATGCTCATCGGGGTTACCTGCTGCCGACAAGTTACGGCAATTCCCCGCAGCCAACTCAAGCACACGGCCGAGATTAATCCTGACGCTGTTCCGGTCGCCGCCCGCGGAAGAATTCGCGGCTTCTGTCTCGTGGGGAAGGGTTGGAAACTCCTTGGTGGGATCACAGAGACAGGCGTCGATAGTTATTCTTTCCGGAAGGAAAATCCCACCCCGGCGAAGTTGGGGGTGAGGTTCAACGTGAGAGCCACCTGCGGTTCACTTTCCAGAGCCGCCTGCATCGTCTCCGCGACCACAACATGTATCACGTGAGGCGCGTCGTGCTGATAGGATGCGGCGTCGCATTGTATGTAACGTGAGTTCGACGTAAGCGAACTAGAAAACCAGATGCAACTGTTCTTTGACACGAATGTTCAACGACGGTTTCTTCTCGCGCCAGGTGTAAGCGACCAGCCCGGCCAATAAGTTGACAAAGCAGTTCGCCACGCT
>DASVVO010000034.1:0-15195 GCA_036386515.1 Pyrinomonadaceae bacterium | reverse complement strand
TGGGAGGACGAACTGAAAGCAAGGTGTCTTTCAGTTCGTCCTCCCGGCCGCAACGTTTTTCTCGCTCGTTCGTTTTTCTCGCTCGTTTAAGTCAACGCATTTGCGCCGGCGGGCGCGGCTGCGTAGTCGCCCGCGATGATGACGGTGAGATGATCCGGGCGGAAGTATTTGCGAATGGCGGCGTTGGCTTCTTCGAGCGTGACGGCCTGGATGAGGTCGGGGAAGCGGTCGAGGTAGCTCGTGCCCAGTTGGAAGAACTCCGCGTTCCAGAGCGCCTCGGCGAGTCCCGCGTTGGTCGAGAGCGAGACTTTGAACGAGCCGATGGCGGATGATTTTTCGTCCGCCAGTTCGTCGGCCGTCATGCCGTTCGTCACGTAGTCGCGCAGGACGTTGAGCGCGGAGCCGATGGCCTTCTCCACGTTGCCGGGATTGACGGAGACGGCGATATACCAGGGGCCGGCGGCGAGCGAGGGCGCGCGGAAACGCGAGCCGATGCCGTAGGTCAATCCTTCGCGGTCGCGCACCTGGAGGCCGAGCCGCGAGGAGAGCGTGGATTCGCCGAGCGCGCCGTTGGCGAGAGTGGCCGCGTAGTAGTCGTGCGCCTCGCGGCGCAGGGGCGCGGCCGCTCCGAGCAGCACGTCCACGTTGGCCTTCTCTTTGAGCATGACGATCTCGCGCCGCGTGCCGGAGTGCGGCGCGGGGTCGTCCACGTTGATCTCGACGCCCTGCCGCGGCCCGCCGAACTCGCCGAACGCTTCCGCGAACAGCTTTTGCACCTCCGCCGTCCGCACGTCGCCGACGACGGAGAGGACGAGCGAACGCCCGCCGTAGCGTTCTTCATAGAAGCCGCGCACGTCTTCCACGGTGATTGAGTTGAAGCTCTTGATCAGTTGCTCGCCGCCGTGGACGTAGAACGGGTTCGACGGGTCGTAGGTGAGTTGGGAAAACTTTTCGTAGGCTCGCACGCGCGTGTTGGCCTGTTGCTCCTGGACGGCGGCGATGGCCTGCTGTTTGAGCTTTTCGAGTTCGTCGGCGGGGAAGGCCGGCTCGCGCAGTTGTTCGGCGAGCGTGTCGAGCAGGAGCGACAAATCTTTGGCGAGGGCGCGCCCGGCGATCTCGACGGCGAAGGGGTCGGCCGAAAACTCTATTTGCGCGCCGACGGCTTCGAGGTCGCCCGCGAGTTGAAACTTGGTGCGCCGGAGCGTGCCGCGTTCGAGCATGTCGGCGGTAAGCCGCGCGAGGCCGGGCTTGTCGGGCGGCTCGAAATACGAACCGGCGCGCAAACTGCCGCGCAAAGCGATGGTCGGGGTGGCGCGATTTTCGAGAACGAGCAGCGACGCGCCC
This sequence comes from Pyrinomonadaceae bacterium, assembly GCA_036386515.1. GTDB lineage: Bacteria > Acidobacteriota > Blastocatellia > Pyrinomonadales > Pyrinomonadaceae > JAIVJZ01. The sequence goes on along the minus strand of DASVVO010000034.1, from coordinate 13,851 downwards.
GTGGGCAGTTCGGTGCGGGCGACGCGCGCGGCGAAGTTCGAGCGCACCGCGCCGCCGTCGGGCATGTTTGCGACCGCGGCATCAGACGATTTCTCACCGTGCCCCGCGAGCGATTGCTGCCCCAACTCCTGCGGCGTCGCGCTGCCGCCCACCGCCTCATCAGACGCCCTGCCGTCCCGTTTCACCATCTCATTTCACTCCTATCCTGCAATCAAACTTGAAGAAAAACCCGGAATCACCGGCGGCCGCTCGAATTTTCGCGCCCGACGCTTTACCTCCGCGCCACCGGCCGGAAAAACAGTCTGCGCCGGAGACGCAAAGAAGAAAAACTAAAGGCGCAAAGTTTTTTGCGCGCCGACCTTGAGCGAGGCCAGGCTCACGCGCCGTTTGCACCCGCGCCGTTTGCATCCGCGTCGTCCGTCTCCGCGTCGTCTGTGTCCGCATCGTCTGCGGCGGCGGCGGTCGCCTTCGGGATGAAGTAGCCGACGGTGCGGTTGTCTTCGGTGAAGTAAGTTCGCGCGACGCGCTGCACGTCCGCTCCGGCGACGCGCTCGATGTTGGCGGCATAGTCTTTGTAGAAACGCCAGTCGGCCACGGCCTCGGCCTCGGACATCTGCGAGGCGATGTCGGAAGTGCCGTCGCGGTTGTAGGCGACCTGCGCGATGATCTGCTGCTTCGCCTTCTCCACCTCCGCGGCGGGCACATCCTCCGCGCCGACGCGCTCCAACTCCGCGAGAATCGCCGCTTCGACTTCCGACGACGCGATGCCGGGGCTGACCGTGGCGTAGACGTTGAAGAGGCCGGGGTCGCGAAATTGATCGCAGTTCGACGTGACGGCGACGGCGAGTTCCGTCTCGACGAGGGCTTGATAAAGCCGGCTCGTGACGCCGTTCGACAACAAGGCCGAGAGCACGACGAGCGGGTAGATGTCGTTTTCGGCGGGCGGGTTGGCGGCGCGCGCGGCGAGTTCCTCATTCGAGAGCACGTTCGACTGGCCGAGCACGGCGGGCGTATGAAAGGCGATTTGCACGAGCGCGAGTTCGCCCGCGCGCTTGATGGTGAGGCGGCGTTCGCCCTGCTGCGGCGGCTCGTCCGTATAGACTTCTGGGATGACCGCCTCCGCGGCGGAGAGCGCGCCGAAGTTTTCGTTGAGCAAGCCGAGCATCGCGGCGCGCTCGAAGTCGCCGACGATGATCACGGTCGCATTGTTCGGGTGATAGAAAGTGTCGTAGAAGGCTTTGAGCCGCGCGGTGGGCACGTTCTCCACGTCGGCGCGCCAGCCGATGGTCGGGTGGTGATAAGGGTGCTCGCGGAAGGCCGTGGCGTAGACGGCTTCGTCGAGCACCATCGAAGGCTCGTTTTGCCCGCGTTCGAGTTCGTTGCGCACGACGGTCATCTCGCTCTGGCGGTCGGCGTCGGCGATGAACGAGTTGCGCATGCGGTCGGCTTCGAGGCGGATGGCGAGTTCGACCTGGTCGCTCGGCACGGTCTCGAAATAGTTGGTGCGGTCGTACCAGGTCGTCGCGTTGAAGTCCGCGCCGATCTTCTGGAGCGTGGCGGCGATCTGCGTGTTGCGGTCTTTGTTGAAGGTGGGCGTGCCCTTGAACATCATGTGTTCGAGCAGGTGCGTGGAGCCGGTGTAGCCGACGGCCTCGTTGCGCGACCCGACCTTGTAGAGCACGCACACGGTCGCCACGGGCGCGACGCGGTTCTCCACGAGCAACGCCTTCAAGTTGTTGGCGAGCCGGTACTCGCGGATGCCTTCGCCTTCGGCGACGAAGCTGATTCCGTCGGGGAGTTTCTCGTCCTGCAACACTTCTCTGGTCTCCTTAACTGGATGTTGAACGCTCGACATGCTAACAAACTTGGGGACGGAGTGCGAAACAGGCGCACTCCGCGACGGCCGACCCGGCGGCCGAACTTCTTTCAATCGGCCTCCCGACTTTAAACCTTCATCGTCAATTTGCGGCTTTTGGCTTTGCATTATAAAGTACTTGACGAAACGAGCGGAACGGCGTATCGTGCGCCTTGATGACTGTCGTTAAGCTCACGCGCCTGCGTCCGGTCGAAGCGCCGGAACCGCCCGCCCTGCACGAGCGGGCGATGGATAATCTGCGCTTCATCCGCGAGACGATGGAGAGCGCGGCCTCGTTCACCGCCGTCTCCGGCTGGGGGCAGTGCGCCATCGGCGCGAGCGCGCTCGGGGCGGCCGCGCTCGCGGCGCGGCAGACGCAGGCGCGCGCCTGGCTGCTCGTGTGGTTCGTCGAGGCCGTCGTCTCGCTCGTCATCTCCGGTTGGACGATGCAGCGCAAGGCGCGCGCGGCGCAGACGCCGCTCTTGTCGAAACCGGGGCGCAAACTCGCGCTCAACTTCGCCCCGCCCGCCTTCGTCGGCGCGCTCTTGACGGTCGCGCTGTTTCGCGCGGGACTCGTGAGCGTGCTCCCGGCGACGTGGTTGTTGCTCTACGGCGCGGGCGTCGTGACGGGCGGCGCGTTCTCGGTGAAGATCGTGCCCGTGATGGGGCTGTCGTTCATGCTCCTCGGCGCCGTCGCGCTGTTCAGCCCGGCCGGTTGGGGCAACGCCTTTCTCGCGGCGGGCTTCGGGGGCTTGCACCTCATCTACGGCGTTCTCATCGCAAGGAGGCACGGTGGCTAAAGGAAGCACACAGAGAAAAGGACGCACCGCGGCGGCGGCGACGGCCGCGCGCGGCGAACTGCGCGCGGTCGAGCACGCAACCGCCGAACGCGGCGACGAGCAGCCCGCGACGAGCGCGGCCGAGTTGGATCGTTTGATCCACGAACGCCTGCGGCTCGGCATCGTCAGCGCGCTGGCGGGCAACGCGTCGCTCACGTTCAACGAACTCAAAGAGATTTTGAAGACGACCGACGGCAACCTGAGCGTCCACGCGCGCAAACTCGAAGACGCCGCCTACATCACCTGCGAGAAGTCTTTCGAGGGGCGCACGCCGAAGACCGTGTTTAGCCTGACGGACGCCGGGCGGCTCGCGCTCACGCGCTACCTCGATCACATGGAATCAATCATCCGCATGGCGCGGGAACGCTAGGAACCTAAATTTTTTTGCACGGAGGCTTTATGAAACAAAGGGCTTTGCACATGTCGGCCGAAGAGGGCTTGCACGTTGCCATCATCATGGACGGCAACGGGCGTTGGGCGCGGGCGCGTGGGCTGGCGCGCACGTCAGGGCACCGGGCGGGCGCGGAGACGGTCGGCCGCGTGGTTGAGGCCGCGCCCGCCTGCGGCATCGGAACTCTCACGCTCTACGCGTTTTCCGCCGACAACTGGGGACGGCCGCCGCGCGAGGTGTCGCTCCTGATGCGACTCCTGCACCGCTACCTGAACGCGAAGACGGAGGAACTACGGGAGCGGGGCGTGCGCCTCAGCGTCGTCGGGCGGCGCGACCGCTTGACGCCGCGGCTCCGCGCGGCCATCGAGCAAGCGGAAGCGCACACTGCCGGCGGGCGCGCGCTCCGGCTGCGACTCGCGGTTGATTATTCATCGCGCGAGGCGATTTTGCGCGCGGCGAAAGTTTTGAACTCCGAACGGAGATCAACCAGCATGGTGACGCGTGAGGAGTTTGCGTCGTTGCTCGGTCGCGCGTTGAACGACGACGCGCCCGCGCGCGACGTGGACTTGTTGATTCGCACGGGCGGCGAACAGCGCGTGAGCGATTTTTTGTTATGGGAGAGCGCGTATGCCGAACTCTATTTCACGCGGCGGATGTGGCCTGACTTCACGGCGGACGATCTCGCGTCGGCGGTCGCCGAGTTTCACGGACGCGAACGCCGCTTCGGCCGCGTGCCAATTGCCGCCGTGGCGGTGTGACGACGGCGCGGGGGCGGCGCGGCGATGAGGAGAAGTTTGAGAGCGACGGCGCGCGGAAATGAGAGCGGCGGCGCGTTTGCTGCGGGAACCGGCGCGGGGAATGAACGTGTAAGGGCGGCAGTGGTAAACGGAAGTTGGAGGGCGTATGAGCAACCGGACGAAGTTGGGATTGAACATTCTGGAAGCGGCGTTGTTGTTGGGCGTGCTCGGCAACGCGTTGCTCAGACAGACGCCGTGGGGCTTGAACGTCTTCCTGTGGACGGGCGCGCTCGTGGCGGCGATGTGGGCTTTGCACGCGCGCTCCGGGACGCGCGCGAGTTGGCGCGCGGACGGCGGGTGGTTGCTCGCGCCCATCGGCTTCTTCGCGGCGGCGTTCGCGTGGCGCGATTCGGCGACGCTGAAGTGGCTCGACGGGCTGGCGTTGTTCGTCGCCTTCGCGTTGCTCGCGTGGCGCGCGCGGGGGCGGGCGATCCGGCTGGGCGGCCTGGCCGATTACGCTCTGGGTCTCGTACACGCGGCACTCGACGCGTTGTTCGGGAGTCTCCCGCTCATCATGAGCGACGTGAAGTGGGCGACGATGCCGCGCGACGGCGTGATGCGTCATGCGTGGGCGGCGGCGCGCGGGCTGGTTATCGCCGTGCCGCTCTTGTTTATCTTCGGCGCGCTGTTGATGGCGGCCGACGCCGTGTTCGAGGGCATCATGCGGCAGACGTTCCAACTCGACACCGGCGTGCTCTTCTCTCACTTCTTCCTGATGCTCATGTTCGCGTGGATGACGGGCGGCTTCCTGCGCGGCATGATGTTGGCCGAAGAGACGACGGGCGCGGCCGCCGCCTCTGCGCCCGCCGCCTCTGCGCCCGCCGCCTACACTTCGATCACGGCTGACGACAGGGAACGACCCGGCGCAGCGGCGACGGGCGCGGGCGACTCGAACGAGCACAGGCAGCCGCCGGAGAGCGTCGTGAGCGAAGGCGGCGCGAGGGCGGACGGCGGGAGCGGCGTCGAGGGAGAAAAGGCGCACGGCGGCATTGGCGAGAAGCCGGAGGGCGTCGGAACGGCGCGCGTGGAGGCGGGCGGCGCGACGTTACCGACGGGTGACGCGTCGTTGCCGGCGGGCAGCGCGACGTTGGAGGTGTCGGCTCCGACGGCGGCGGCGCGAGAATTTTCACTCGGCGCGGTCGAAGTGGGCGTCGTGCTCGGGTCGCTGAACGTCCTGTTCGCATGTTTCGTCATCGTGCAGTTTCGCTACTTCTTCGGCGGCGCGGAGCGCGTCATGTCGATCACGGAGTTGACCTACTCGGAGTATGCGCGGCGCGGCTTCTTCGAGTTGACCTGGGTGGCGGGGCTGGTGTTGCCGCTGCTGCTCGGCGCGCACGCGCTGCTCAGAAAAAACAGCGCGGCGGCCGGGCGCATCTTTCGCACGCTGGCCGGGGCGCAGGTCGGGCTGCTGTTCGTCATCATGGCTTCGGCGGTGGCGCGCATGCGGCTCTACCAGAGCGAGTACGGGCTGACGGAACTGCGTCTCTACACGACCGCGTTTATGCTGTGGCTCGGCCTCGTCTTCGTGTGGTTCGCGTGGACGGTGCTCGTGCAGAACGCGCGGCGGCGGTTCGCCTGCGGCGCGCTCGTCGCCGCTTTCGTTACCGCCGCGCTCCTGCACTTCATCAACCCTGACGCTTACATCGTGCGCGCCAACGCCGCGCACGCGCGGGCGGGGCGTTCATTCGATGCGGCGTATGCCGCCTCGCTGAGTGCCGACGCCGTGCCCGCGCTCGTCTCCGCGCTGCCCGCGCTCGGCCGCGACGAGCGTTGCTACGCGGCGCGCGCTCTCTCCCGCTGCTGGTCGGGGCGCGCGCCCGGCGAGGATTGGCGCGCCTGGAGTCTCGCGCGTTCGCGGGCATGGCGCGCGGTGGCGGCGCACCCTGAAAGTTTGAGCGAGGCGACCTGCCCGCCGCCCGTCAATAGTATGCCGATCATCACCTCAACGACCGCGCCCGCCCCGCAGACGACTGCGACGACGAGCGCGGGCACGACGGCGACTAATAACGCCGCGCCGATCACTGACGCCGCGACCATCAACGCCGCAACGACCACCGCTAACGTCGCGACGACCACCGCTAACGCCACGACGACGACCACCAATGCCACGACGACCGCTAACGCTAACGCCGCGTCGTTGCCCATGAACGGCGCAATTAAAAGCGCGGACGCGGCGGGCGCGTCGAACGCAGCGCGCGGCGCGTCGCGCGACCGGGGGAAAACAAAACAGCGCAGACGGGCGCGGGATGCCGGGGCAACGAAAACGCGTTGAGCGTCTGTCCGCGATTGATCGCCCGTCTCAGTCGGGCGCGTTGAGATGTGAGGTGCGCTTTGATGAACGATGAACTTATGAAGCGGGTGGAGCCGGAGCGCGCGCCGCTCAATCCGCTTTCGCCGCCGGAGAAACGGCGTGGATTCCTGTGGCGGCAGTTTCAACCGGAGCCGACGCTCTCGCAAGTCATCTTCGACGTGACCATCGGCATGATCCTGCCGATTCTCTGTCTCGTCTTCGACCCGGTTGTCTTTCGCAACGGCATCATCGGTAAGCCGCTGCTCGGCGACTACCAGCTTTTCGCCTACGGGCTGATCGCCATCGAGGTTTGCGCGCTGTGCGGGTGGCTGGCGGCGGGCAAACGAGCCGGTGAATGGTGCGGCGTCCTCGGCGGGGCGATGCTCGCGGGCGCACTCTTCGCGGCGGTCATCGGCATCCTTCTTTTACCGTTGAGCGTCATCGGGCTGATTTACGGCATCGGCATCCTCGGCTTCACGCCCTTCGTCACGGCCGTGATCTACTGGCGTAATGCGCGGCGCGCGCTCGGAGCCGCAGGCGCGCGGATGTCGCGCGCCGCTCTCTATCTCACCCTCGTGCCGGGCTTGCTCGTCCCGTTCGGCGCGTCCGCGTACATGCACGGGCGCGTCAACCGCATGATCAAGCGTTCGCTGCCGGAAGTGGTCAGCGGCGACGAAGCGCGTGCCGAGGCCGCCGAGCGCAGGCTGAGTTATGTGAGTCAGTTCCAGGGCGGCGGGTTCGATCAACTCGTGTGAGCATACAGCCGGGAGACAGACCCGGCGCGCAAAGAACGGCTCGCGCGCGCCTACCGCAGGATCATGGGCGACGACATCGAGAGCCGTCTATATGTGCTCAACGATTGACGCGATGCGCCGTTAGTTTTCCAGCACGACGAGCGCGGTTTCGCCGCCGCCGGACGAGACGTTGCACAGCGAGGACGCGGAGAGCCTAATGAGCGCGCCTTCCGTCTCACCGCGAAAGAGGTACGGATTGAAATCCACGAACATCTCTTCGCGCGACAGACCCGCTTCCGAGAAACCCTGCATCCGCACCTTCCGCACGGGCGCGCGCTCCTGCACGACGTAAGAGGCCGCGAGCGCGTGCGCGATGGCGCGCTCCCAATCGGCCGCGCCCGTCTCCCAACCGATCACCACGCCCGACCCGCCGTAATCGTCGTTCGGCTTCAACACCAGACGCTCGCGCTCGCGTCGTAGTATCTCGACGAGATCGTCTTCGCCGCCGTCGAACGCGACGACGCCCCGGCGCACGCGGCGCGTCCAGGGAATATGACGCCGGATCGCTTCGAGTTCGGCGGGCGTGAAGAGATGCGCGTAGGCCGGAGAACTGAGCACGGCGAAGCCGAGTTTCTTGTGTGCGAGCTTGGAGCGAAACGGGTTCACCATGCAGACCTTGCCTTCGGCGTAGGCGCGCGAGAGCGGGTGCGTCTCGTCGAACCGCTCCAAAAATTCGTGAATCACGACGCGCTTGTAGAGAATGTCGATGCGAAAATTCCCGGCGCACAAATGAAGGCCGTCGAAGGTGAGGGCGCGCGGGTCGGCGATCACGGTCGGGTAGCCTTGCGCCTGGAAGTAGTCTTGCAGGATGCGAAACTCACTCTCGGTGGCGACGCCTGCCCAGTCCACAATCGCGATCTGCGGGCGTTCAAACGCGCCGCCACATTCACGATAGACTTCGAGGAGCGTGGTGAGCAGGCGCGCATGAGGGCGCGGCAGCCAGTGGCGGTAGCGAGCCAGAAATTCGCGCATGTGCGGGAGCGTGAAGAGAACTCGTTCGAGTTGAGATTGATCGGCGATCCCGGCGGGGTTCTCCGCGTTGTATTCGAGAAACTGGAAATCGTCGCCGTCCAGATAGGCATCGAGCCGACTCGTGACGCAGGCGTAGCGGTAGCCGGGGTCGATGCGCGCCATCGTCGCTTCAAGCGGGGTGGGGTCGAGTTCGGCGAGCAGCGTTTCGTCGGCGAGCGCGGCCGTGATCAAACGCTCGAACGCGCCCGCCAACACCTGCGCCGCGCGTGCGACCGCGTCGTATTGAGCGCGCGCGATGACGAGCGGGCGCAGGAAGGGACAGACGGCGCGGTCGCCGTGGAGCAAGCCGAGCGTGCGCTGTTCGGCGGTGAGACGTGCGAAGAGTTCGGCGTTGATGCCGGGGTCGTCTGCGATGCGCCGTTCGAGCCATTCGATGGCGGCAAGCGTTTGAGTTGACATAAGTGGGAGACTCCCGGCGGCTTCGCCGCGCCCGCACAGCGGATGCTAATCAACCCGCGTGCGACGGGCGGCAAGCGCGTTGGCCTACGGTCTGGGGGAATGGAACGGCGAGGTGGAGCGTCTCTCGCTTGCGTATCTTCGTGAATGGGCGTGAGTCTGTCAAACATCTTTCGCGGCGGGCGCGTGTTGGCGGCCTGGCGCGAAGTTGGTCTAAGATGACGGGCAGCTAAAAAAATGCGAGAGACTATTGCGAGTCGGGGAACGCGTGCGGGGGAAGACGCGCGCGCGGCGTCTGTTGCGGGGCGCGGCGCACGCAACCGGGAGGAATGACGAAGATGTTGAAGCGCGGGCGAAAGAGTTTGGCCTTCGTGTTGGCCGCGATGTTCGGGTTGGGTCAGTTGGGGTGCGGCAACTTGTTTTCGGGTCGCGGCGGCGGCGCGCAGGGCGGCAAGCCCGCGCCGCATTTCGAACCCGGCTTCAACCTCTTCAGTCCCGAACAGGACATCGAACTCGGCAAACGTTCAGCCCTTGAGATCACGCAACAGATGCCGCTCCTGAACGACGAGCCGATCGTAACTTACGTCCGCCAAATCGGCGCGAACCTCGCGGCGCGCGCCTCCGGCCACAAGTTTCCCTACCAGTTCAACGTCGTGGCGACGAAAGAGTTGAACGCCTTCGCGCTGCCGGGCGGCTACATCTTTATCAACGCGGGCGCCATCGCGGCGGCGAAAAACGAGGGTGAACTCGCCGGCGTCATCGCGCACGAGATCACGCACGTCGCGCTGCGCCACGGGACGAACCAGGCCTCGAAAGCCTACATCGCGCAGAAGGGCCTGGGCGTCATCGGCGCGATCACGGGCGACGATTCCGATCTCGGCCAGGTTCTCAACTCCATCGGCGGCGCGGGCGCGAACATGCTTTTCCTGCGCTTCGGCCGCACCGCCGAGCGGCAGGCCGACCTCGAAGGCGCGCGCATCATGGCCGAGAGCGGCTACGACCCGCGCGACATGGCAAACTTCTTCAAGACGCTCCAGCAGCAGGGCGGACAGCGCACGCCCGAATTTTTGAGCGACCATCCAGACCCCGGCAACCGCGTCGCCGCGATCACGAACGCGCTGCCGTCTCTGCGCGTGAGCGACAAGCCGGTGCGCGACACGCAGGCTTTCAATCAGGTCAAGGCGCGTCTCGAAGGACGCCGCGCCGCCGGTTCGCTCGCCTCGACCGCCGAACCCCAACGCACTGGGCCGCGCGACCCGACCACGAACACTTCCGGCGTGGCTCGTCCCGCCGCGCCCGCCCCTTCCTTCCAACCCTATCGCGCGGGCGACAACTCTTTCGCCTTCCAATACCCCGCCAACTGGGACGCGCTCTCCGCCGGCGACGACGGCGACGCCCAGATGATCTTCGCCCCGAAAGGCGCTTACGGCAAACACGGCGACGCGCTCGTCGTCACACACGGCATCTTCATCGGCGCGGTCGCGCCCGCTTCGAGCGATCTGGCGCGCGCCAACGAAACTTACGTCCGGCAGCAACTCGACATCAACGCCGACTTCCGCGTCCTCCGCCAGCCGCAGCGCATCCAGATCGGCGGCCGCGAAGGCTACGCCACGATGCTCGCGGGGCCGTCCGTCGTCACCGGCGTCACCGAAGTTGACATCATCTACACGACCGCCACCGCCGACGGCCGACTCTTCTATCTCATCACGATGGCTCCCGAAGACGAGTTTGAATCCTACCAGCCCGCCTTCCAACAGATCATCGGAAGCCTCCAACTGGCGCGATAAAAACCGAGCGGCGGATGACACGTTGATGTCATCCGCCGCTTTCACTAAAGGTTGATGGGAACGACGCTTGATGAGCGTCCCGTTTGAGAATTGTGAGCGACTAGGGACGAGGCTCTTTGTGCGCGTCAGCGTAAATGCGAAGAGCAGCGTTAATACGTTGCTGAAACTCTGCTCCCTGCGCCCGAAACCACTCCAACACGTCTGTATCAACGTTAATCGTGACGGAAACTTTGTCGGGCACACGCAATTTAGCGTCACCGAAAAAGGCTTCGTCCAGTGGTGGAATGTCCGAGGTGTCGATCTCTTCATCGGTCATCTCGTCAACTCGCGTCCAGTTGGTCTCTGACGGCTTCTTCAAATTTGATGCGCTCATGTTTTAGTGCCTTTCGCAGAGAGATAATACGAATCGTATTGTCCTTTCGCTCTGAGAACACGAGGACGACGATGCGCTCTCTCAATAAACCAATCCCGATCCAACGCTCCTCCCCGTAGTCTTCTCTCGTATCGAGTGCGATAAGCATGGGAGCTTCAAAAATCTCCCATGCGTCCTCAAAGTCAAATCCGTGCTTGCGGATGTTGGCCGCGTTCTTCTGTTCATTCCATTCAAAATGCACGCGGACAGTTTAATGTTAAGTTATCGGCTGAAACAAGAAACACCCTTCCAAATTCAACTCTCACCTTAACGCCCGCCCGTGATCTCTTCGGCCAGTTTCTCCGCGCCGTAGAGTTTTCTCAACGCCTCGATGATCGCCATGCTGTGGACGGCGACGGCGCGGCCGCCCTCTTCCTCATCCACATAGACGTAGCGGTTCGGGAGTTTCTGGATGTTGCTGTCGAAATTCAGCCCGACCACTTCGGCGTTGCGGTTGATGACGGGCGAGCCGGAGTTGCCGCCGATGGTGTCGGCCGTGTAGACGAAGTTGAAGGGCGTCGAGAGATCGAGTTTGGCGCGTCCTTCGCGGTAGCGGGCGGGCAGATCGTAGGGCGGTTTCTCCGCGAAACTTTCGGCGCGGTCGTAGAGTCCGTAGAAGGTCGTCTTGAAGGGCACGAGCGTTGTGTCTTCGTTGTAGCCGAGCGCGCGCCCGTAGGAGAGGCGCAGGGTGAAGGTGGCGTCGGGCGAGACGGTCTTGCCGTAGACGGCGAAACGCGCTTTGGCGATGCGCTGCCCCGCGCTCGCGTCAACGCTCTGAATGTTCTCTTCGTTCCATGCGCGCAGTTCGCGGTAGACGGGTTCGATGCGGCGCGCGAGCGCGATCATGGGATCGTCGGACTTGGTGATGGCGTCCGCGCCGCCCTCGAAGAGAGCTTTGCGCACGGCCACGTCCGTCAGTTTAGTCCCGTTCACGACTTGCCGGGCGACCTCGGCGGGCGTCGCGCCCGCGAGCGCGGCGCGGATGAAGGGGTCGTCGTTGCCGAGCGTCTTCTGCGCCTCTTCGAGCCACGCGGCGAGCGCGGCCTCTTCCAGATCGGGATAGATGGGCGCGGCCGAGAAGAGATTCACTTTGAGGGCTTCGAGGCGCGCATCACGAAACTCGTCGTAGCGCGTGGCGTTCGGCTTGCGTATCTCTTCGGCATAGCGCACGAGGGTCGAGGCGAGCGAGCCGAGACGCGAGGGCGTGGCGATCGAACTGAAGGCGATGCGCTTCGCATATTTCGGGAGCGCGGCATAGGCCGTCCCCACCTGTTCCCAGGCCGTGCCGTAAGCCTGCTGCCATTCGGGCTTGGCCGCGATGCGCGCGCGCAATTCTTTCTCCTCCGCCTCTTTCTTTCCATAGAGGCGCGCGTTCAGGAGTCCGGCCTGTTGACTCTCCAAACGCTTGATCGAATTTTCGAGCGAGCGTTGAGTTGCACGGGCGCGGCGCGCCTGCTCCGCTCCCGTTGCCGCGTAGCGATTGAGCGCGGTGCGGCGCGACGACCAGACCTGCATCTGCAAAGGGTTGCCGAGGTCGCGTTGATATTGAAGCTGGGCGTTGGTCAGGAGCCGGTTGGTCGAGCCGGGGTTGCCGGAGAGGACGACGAACTCGCCGTCCGCCGGGCCTTTGGCCGACCACTTGAAGAAGTGCTCGGTGCGCGCGGGCTGATTGTTTTCGTAGACGCGCAGAAACGTCACGTCGAGGTTGTAGCGCGGGTAGGTGAAGTTGTCGTAGTCGCCGCCGAAGAAAGCGATCTGCTCCTCGGGGGCGAAGACGAGGCGCACGTCCGTGTATTTCTTGTAGCGGTACACCCAGTATTCGCCGCCGCTGTAGAGCGTCACCACGTCGCTCTTGAGTTTGGTCTGGTCGGTCGATTCTTTCTCGATGGCGGCCATCGCGGCTCTGCGCTGCTCGTTGGCCTCCTTGTCCGAAGCGGTTGCCTTGACCGCGCCCTGCACGCGCGCCGTCACGTCTTCGTAAGAGACGAGCACGTTGATCTCAAGGTCTGGACACTTCAACTCCTCGGCGTTCGTGCGCGCGTAGAAACCGTCTTTGACGAGATCGCGCTCCTTGGTCGAGAGCTTGGCGAGTTGGCCTCCGGCGACGTGTTGATTGGTCATCACGAGACCGTTCGCTGAGACGAACGAACCGCTCCCGCCGTCCTGCAAACGCGCGGAGGCGAGGCGCACGTGGTCGAGCCATTCTTTGGTCGGCTCGAAGTTGTAACGCTCCTTCCACTGTTTCAGCGGCGGGTTGTCGAAAGTCCACATGCCTTCGTCGGCGCGGACGATGGTCGCCGGCAGCGACAGCAAAAACGATAGGGACAGCACCAAAGCGACGGCTCTCTTCATTGGCTCAACTCCGTTTATTCGGGACAAGATGTGCGGGAGAAAAATGGGTTTCCGTAACTGAGGATATTACACCTGAGAGGGCGATGCCAAACACGCGCGGATAACCGCGAGGGGGGAATTTGCGGGGCACGAGATGAGCTTGAACCGGCCGTGCCCGGCGCACGATGCGCGGGGCGCAAAAAAAATGCTGAAACTTACGCCGCTTTAACCATTTCCTTCCAGACAAGAACATCAAGGAGAAAACGACACGATGCCCAAATTCTTAACCAAATTCACTCTCAGCGCGGCGGCGATGCTGTTGATCGGTTTTAGCGCGAACAGCGCATATGCAGATGGTCTGGTGCTGTTAGGCACCGACCTGCAACACCCGTGCGGGGTGGGACGCGGTTGCGGCGACGCGCGCGCGCCTCACGTCCTGTCGATTCAAAATCACACGACGGCCTCCGGCGCGGTCGGCCGCTCGACCACCTCGGCCAACACGGACGTGCGCACCGGCGACTGGACGCGCGGCAGCAACACGCAGACCGTCAGTCTCACCGAGATCGGCGCGACGCAGGCCAGCGACATCCGCATCTATTTCGACATCATCGAGCCGAACTCTGCCAACAAAGACGACGTGACGCTCAATTCTCTGATTTTGACGGCCTTCAACCAACAGGGAACGGAAGTTTTCCGCGCCTCGCTGGTGGCTCCGGGTCAGAATTTCGAGATGGTGGGCAACGGGCAAGGCACTTCCGACTACACGTTTGGCCTCGATGCGACGGCGGCGGCACGCTTACAGGCCGCCATCAACGCGAACCCGAACCTTCGCCTCGGCCTCATCGCCAGCGTTTCGAGAGCCGACGGCGGGCCGGAGAGCTTCTTCATCGGCTCGGCCGGAACTGCCGAACCCGTGCCCGAACCGGC